>NZ_JBFTHF010000001.1:0-767746 GCF_056394105.1 Arthrobacter sp. 10T419
CACCAGGGCCCCGGGGGCGCGGACACAGGGTTACGGCGGTCATAGCGTGGGGGAAACGCCCGGTCCCATCCCGAACCCGGAAGCTAAGACCCACAGCGCCGATGGTACTGCACCCGGGAGGGTGTGGGAGAGTAGGTCACCGCCGGACATACATTAGGTCGAGAGCCTCCAACCACCAGGTTGGAGGCTCTCCCCCTTTAACCCCAAAACCACCCACGACGGCACCCGCCCACCGCCGTCGTGCACCGCCGCCGCTGCGTCGTCGGCCGGCACCGGCCCGGGTAGCGTCCGCTGACGGCTGAAAAGGTACTCCAGGGCCCTCGAAATCCGGAATTTTTCCCAAAAAAGGGCGAAAACACGCGGAATTTGCCACCTCGGCGGCGGCAAGCTGGTAAGTTTTCGAAGAGTGGCTTGCACGCATGCCGCGTGCAGGCTTCAGAAATTAGAACCGTCCAGGAGGACATAAATGGCTAAGAACCGTAGTGAACTTGTTGCAGAGGTAGCTGGCAAGGCCGGCACCAGCCAGGCAGCCGTCAACTCCGTGCTCGATGCACTGTTCGAGGTTTTCGAGACCTCTGTCGCCGCGGGCGAAAAGATCACCATCCCGGGCTGGCTCGCCGTCGAGCGCACCGACCGTGCAGCCCGCACCGGCCGCAACCCGCAGACCGGCGAGACCATCCAGATCGCCGCCGGCCACAGCGTCAAGCTGACCGCCGGTTCCAAGCTGAAGGCTGCAGTCGCCAAGAAGAAGTAGTCTTCTTCAAACGCTTGAAAGGAGCGGCAACCCCTCGGGTTGCCGCTCCTTTGCGTTAACCGCCGCCGAGAGGATTCGGCGCGCGGGCAGGGGTAGCGGACAATGGAGTTGTGCCTTCCGCAGCGAAACCCCAGACTTCACCAGCGCCCACCCCGACGGGCGGAGCGCGTGGCCGAGGTGCCGGAGCGCCGGGAATCTCCGGGCCCTGGCAGCTCGCCGGCCTGGCCGCGCTGTTCCTGGGCCTGGTGGCGGCACTGCTCTTCTCCGGGGCGGCCGGAGCCCGCGAAGTTTCGGATCCCGGCGCGCTGGTCCGCTGGGGGCTGCCCATCAGCAAGGCCATCCACAACGTCTCCCTCGCCACGGTAATCGGCGGCCTCATCTTCGCCGTCGGCATCCTGCCCAAGGATCTCTCCGGCCGCCAGTCCAAGGACAAAGCCGCCCCCGAGCATCCCGCCTTCACACGCGCCCTGGCCGTCGCCGCCGTCGCAGGCATCGCCTGGACCCTCTCAGCGGTTGCAGTGCTTGTCCTGAGCTACTCGGACATCGCGGGCCAGGCGATCTCAGGGGACCCGGAATTCACCAAGTCCCTCGTCTACTTCATGACCGACATCGAAACCGGCAGGGCCTGGCTGGCCGTCGTCATCATCGCTGCTGTGACCACCACTGCGCTGTTCGGCGTCCGTTCGAGGGGTGCACTGGCGTTCACGCTGATCCTTGCCGTCATAGGGCTGGTGCCGGCGGCGCTGATCGGCCACTCGTCCAGCTCAAGCGACCACGAAGGAGCGATCAACTCCCTGGGCCTTCACCTCTTGGGAGTCTCGGCCTGGGTGGGCGGCATCATTGTGCTGGCCCTCCTCTCCGGCGTTCTTGGTGCCGCTACGGCCGCCGGAGCCCCGGGCCGGGCCGACATCACGGAGCCGACCCTCCGCCGCTTCTCGGCCCTGGCCGGCTTCGCCTTCGCACTGGTCTTCGCCTCCGGCGTGGTCAACGCCAGCATCAGGATCTCCAGCTGGGCAGACCTGTTCGGGTCGGCGTACGGACAGCTGATCCTGGCCAAGACGGTGGCCGCGCTCGTCCTGGGCGGCGTGGGATTCATGCACCGCCAATGGGTCATCCCTCAGTTGGGCGTCAAGGGGGCCGGCCTGACCGCCCGCCGTGTGCTCTGGCAGCTGGTGCTCGTGGAGCTGCTGATCATGGGTGCGACGTCGGGAATCGCCGTCGCGCTCGGCCGCTCGGCCCCGCCGCAGCCCAGCACCTTCGCCGCGGACGCGTCGCCGGCCTTCATCCTCTCCGGCTACGAACTGCCTCCCGAGCTGACCCCGCAACGCTGGCTCACGGAGTGGCGGCTCGACTGGCTTTGGGTCGCCGTCGCCGTCTTTGGCCTGGTGTCCTACTTCCTGGGCATCCGCAAAGTCCGCCAGCGCGGCGACGCCTGGTCCTGGTTCCGGACCGTCAACTGGGTCATCGGCCTGGTGGTCCTCACCTACGTGACCTCCGGCCCGCCCTCGGTCTACGGCCGGGTCCTGTTCTCGGCGCACATGGTCGACCACATGGCGCTGACCATGGTGGCCCCCATCTTCCTGGTCCTCGGTGCCCCCGTCACGCTGGCGCTGCGGGCACTGGCCGCGCGGCGGGACAGCTCCCGCGGGCCGAGGGAATGGCTGTTGATCTTCGTGCACTCGAGGTTCTCGCAGCTCGTCACTCACCCGCTCTTCGCCGCGGCGAACTTTGCCGGGTCGATTGTGCTGTTCTACTACTCGGATGCCTTCGGCTACGCCATGCGCGACCACGTGGGCCACGAACTGATGAACCTGCACTTCGCCCTGACCGGTTACATCTTCGTGCTGACCATGATCGGCACAGACCCGTTGCCCCGCCGGGCGGCGTACCCGATGCGGCTGCTCCTCCTGCTGGCCACCATGGGCTTCCACGCCTTCTTCGGCGTCGCCATCATGGGCGGCACCGGGCTGCTGGCCGCCGACTACTTCGGCAACCTGGGCCGCAGCTGGGGCCCCTCGGCCCTGCTGGACCAGCAGATGGGCGGCGCGGTGGCCTGGGGGATCGGCGAAGTGCCCACCCTGCTGGTGGCGATCGGCGTCGCCGTCATGTGGTCCCGCTCCGACGCACGGGAGTCCAAACGGACCGACCGTGCCGCGGACAGGAATAACGACGCCGATCTCACCGCTTACAACGATATGTTTGCCCAGCTCGTCGAACGCGACGCGAAGCTGGCAGAACGCAATTCAAAGCTGGAAGGACGCTGATGAGCGAAACCGTACGCACCCACCTCCGGGTCCGGGCCTCCGAACTCGTAGGCCGAGGCTGGTTGAACACCGGTGGCAAATCCCTGGACCTCGAATCCCTGCGCGGCAAGATCGTGCTGCTCGACTTCTGGACCTTCTGCTGCATCAACTGCCTCCATGTCCTGGACGAGCTCCGGCCGCTCGAGCAGCAGTACTCGGACGTCCTCGTGACCGTCGGCGTGCACTCGCCCAAGTTCGAGCACGAAGCAGATCCGGTGGCCCTGGCGGCCGCCGTGGAGCGCTACGAGATCCGCCACCCGGTCCTGGACGACCCGGAGCTGGACACGTGGAAGGCGTACACCGCCCGTGCATGGCCCACCCTGGTGGTCATCGACCCCGAGGGCTACATCGTGGCGCACCTTTCCGGTGAGGGCCATGCGGACGGCCTGGCCGTGCTCATCCCCGAACTGATCGCCGAGCACGAAGCGAAGGGCACCCTGCACCGCGGCGACGGCCCGTACGTGGCCCCGGAGCCGACGTCGGGCACGCTGCGGTTCCCGGGCAAGGCCCTTTACCTTCCGGCCGGCCGCGGCGACTCGGCCGCAGCGGCCGACGCCGGTTCCTGGCTGGTGACCGACACCGGCCACCACCGCCTGGTCGAGCTGTCCACCGACTTTGAGACGGTGCTGGGCACCTATGGTTCGGGCGAGAAAGGCCACGCCGACGGCGGTGCCGCCGAGGCCCGCTTCAACGAACCGCAGGGCCTGGTCCTGCTTCCGGAGGACGTGGCCGCGAAGGCCGGCTACGACGTCGTGATTGCCGACACGGTCAACCACCGGCTCCGCGGGCTTTTCCTCGCGGACGGCAGCGCCACCACCCTTGCCGGCAACGGGGTACAGCGGCTGCTCGAGACCGGTCCGGCGCGCGTGGACGAAGAGGGCGCCGCCTACGGTGGCCGGCTTGAAGCGGATCCGCTGCAGGTCTCGCTGAGCTCGCCCTGGGACGTCGTCTGGTCCAGCAAGCTCAACGCCGTCGTGGTGGCGATGGCCGGCGTGCACCAGATCTTCAGCTTCGACCCGGTTACCGGTGCTGTGTCCATCATCGCCGGCAACGGCCTCGAAGGTTTGCTCGACGGCCCGGCCGCGGAGGCCTGGTTCGCCCAGTCCTCCGGCCTCGCCGAAGACGCCGACGGCAACATCTGGGTCGCCGACTCGGAGACCTCGGCACTGCGCAAACTCGTGATCGCCGACGACGGCGCCATCACGGTCGAGTCCGCCGTCGGCAAGGGATTGTTCGATTTCGGCTTCCGCGACGGACCGGCGGCCGAGGCCCGGCTCCAGCACCCGCTGGGTGTGACAGTCCTGCCCGACGGTTCGGTGGCGATCGCGGACACCTACAACGGTGCCGTCCGGCGCTACGACCCCGCTACCGGCACGGTGTCAACGCTCGCGCGGGGGCTGTCCGAGCCCTCCGACGTCATCGTGGACCACACCCAGGTGGCCGGCACCGAGCCGCTGCTGGTGGTGGTCGAGGCGAACAAGCACCAGCTGGTCTATGTGCCCATCCCCAAGGAAGCGCAGCAGGTGGACGAAGGGGCGGCGCAGACCCACCGGCCCAAGAGCCCGGTGGCCCCAGGTCTGCTGTCCTTGACCGTGCGGTTCACGGCCCCGACCGGGCAGAAGCTGGATGACCGTTGGGGTGACCCGACGCAGCTGAAGATTTCCTCCACCCCGCCGGAGCTGCTGGTGGCCGGCGGCGGGACCTCCGTGGGCCTGCTCCGCACCCTGGAGCTCGCCTCCGACGTCCCCGAGGGCGTGCTGCACATAACCGCACGGGCCGCGGCTTGCGACGGTCCGGAGACCGAGGACGGGGAGATCCCGGATCACGCGGCGTGCCACCTGTACCAGCAGGACTGGGGCATCCCGGTGCTGCTGCAGGCCGACGGGGACACCGAGCTGGTCCTGGACCTGCGCGGCATGGACTAAGCGCCCGGCTGGAGTCCTGAGGTACTTGGCGCTGTGAGGCTGCCGTCCGTGGCTTGGGTGTCACGGACGGCAGCCTTTTGCGTGTCCGGGGGAGCCGGCGGCCGCGGCCGCCGCACAGCAGGCTTAGTTGCTTAGCTGCGGGGTGAGCTTGACCGTGTCGCCGTCGATGTCCAGGCGCGTGGTGAAGCTGAAATCGTGGACTGCGTTGAGCTCCGTAACCGCGCCGGTGAACAGGTCCACCTGACGTGCCTTGATCCGTGCCTTGCCGTCCAGCGGCGCGACGACCCAGCGGCCGCCGAAGGGCTCGATGCTGACGGCCGGATAGTCGGCGATGCTCCAGTCGATCGTGCCGTCCACGACCCGGTTGTTGGTGGCGTGGTAGAACGGGCAGTCCGGCTGAAGCCGCTGCTGCTTGTCCGCCTGCTCCGCGCAGCTGTCCAGGAACTCCTTGACCTTCGCGGTGACGGCGTCCTTGAGCCCGTCCGTGGCCTGGGTGAGCAGGTTCAACGGCGCCGAGGGCATATCCCGACTGGTCACGGTTGTCCGGGTCGCGGGGGCGGCGAAGAACTGGCCGTTCAGGGCCGCCTCGTACTCGCCGGGGTAGAACACGGCAAAGGAGTTGCGACCGTTGGGCATGTTGACCGGGACCCCGTTGAGCAGGGCCTGGTTCGAATTCACGACGGTGACGTCGATCACCGGCAGCGCGGCCGGGACGAAGGACCAGTCATGGAAGAAGAGCCACTGGGTGCCGGACCGTTGCAGCAGGAACTCGGTGCGCAGCTGGCTGCCGTCGATGGTGTAATCGATCGGAACCATGACCTGGTTGCCGCCCTGGTCCTGCGCGTTGCCGATCTTCACGTCGGATATCCTCGCGGCGGCGGTCTTCAGCGCCTCTCCGTCCAGCATCGCCGGGTTGCTTTGCGGCACGGAGGCGTGAAGAAGGCCGAGCGCCTTCTCGCCTTCGCCCTTCTGCAGCGCGTCCAGATACTCGCGGACCGGCTGCTGGGGGCTGGCAATGGAATTGTTCACCAGATTGATCGCGACGACCGCGCCGGCTATGGCGAGCATCAGGCCCAACAGCCACACGGCTGCAATCCTGACCAACGCCTGACTCATCTGCACGTACCTTACGTTACCTGCACGCCCGCTGAACGCAGGTGTCACGGGCACCCGTTGTGACGTGCACCATGCCCGCCGGGCGGTCCCGGCCGCGGCGGCCCGGTCGCGGAAGACCGCCTAGCGCCTGCGCCGCCTGGATGAGGTGCCGAAGACGCCCCGGAGCAACTCCCGGCCGATTTGCGTGCCCAGCGAACGTGCCATGCTCTTGAGCCCACCGCCGAGGGCGCCGCCCAGCGCGCCGGCGAGGTCGCCGGCCATTCCGCCGCCGGATTCCTGCGGCTGCGGGGCGCGACGCTGCGGGGTGCGTTCCCGATCGGGCGTCGGCGACTGTGTGGAGCGGCTGCTGGGTCGGCCGAGGATTTCTTCCTCGATCCGCCGGGCGTCGGCATCGACGGCGTTGGGGTCCAGGCCGGTGCCGGAACCCGAACCGGCGTCGGACCCGGCGGCGGGGCCGGTGGACGCTGCCGACTGGCTCGCGAGCTTCTCATAGGCGGAGACGTTGTCCACGGCGGTGCCGTATTTGGCGAGCAGGGCGGACCCGGCCACAGTGCTGGCTATTAGCGCATCATCGCTCGGTCCCATCACGGACTCCGGCGCCCGCAGCCGGGTCAGGGCCACCGGGGTGGGCGCGCCCTTCTCATTCATGACCGTGATCACGGCCTCGCCGATTCCGGCCGAGGTCAGCGTCTCCTCAAGGTCGTAGTCACTGATCGGGAACGTGGAAACCGTTGCCTTGAGTGCCTTGGCGTCCTCGGGGGTGAAGGCGCGCAGGGCATGTTGCACCCGGTTCGCCAGCTGGCCCAGGACGTCCGCGGGGACATCCTTCGGTGTCTGGGTCACGAAGAAGATGCCCACGCCCTTGGACCGGATCAGCCGGACCGTCGTGGTGATCGCGTCAAGGAAAGCCTTGGAGGCGCCGTTGAACAGCAGGTGCGCCTCGTCCAGGAAGAACACGAGTTTCGGTTTGTCCAGGTCGCCCGCCTCGGGCAGGTCCTCGAACAGGTCCGCCAGCAGCCACATCAGGAAGGTGGAGAACAGCATGGGCTTCGTCTGCAGGGTCGGCAGCTCCAGGCAGGTCACGACGCCGCGGCCGTCGGGGGCGGTCCGCAGCAGTTCAGCGGTGTCGAACTCGGGCTCGCCGAAGAACTTCTCCATCCCCTGCGCCTCAAGCGTGATGAGTTCGCGCAGGATGACGCCGGCGGTGGACTTCGAGAGGCCGCCGAGGTTCTCCAGTTCGTCCTTGCCCTCGTCCGAGGTCAGGAACTGGATGACCGCGCGCAGGTCTTTCAGGTCGATCAGTTCGAGGTTGTTCTTGTCCGCGAAGTGGAAGACCAGCTGCAGGCTGGACTCCTGGGTTTCGTTGAGCTCCATCACGCGGGACAGCAGGATGGGGCCGAAGGAAGTGATGGTGGACCGGACCGGTATGCCGGCGCCGTCGCCGCCGAGGGCCAGGAATTCCACCGGGAAAGTCTTGCCGGACCAGGCCTGCCCGATGCTGTCGGTGCGCGCCTTGAGTTTCTCTGAACCGGCGGCGGCCGTGGCGAGGCCGGAGAGGTCGCCCTTGATGTCCGCGAGGAACACCGGGACACCGGCGGTGGAGAGCTGCTCAGCCATCATGTGCAGGGTGACGGTTTTGCCGGTCCCGGTCGCACCCGCCACCAGGCCATGGCGGTTCATCATGGCCAGCGGCAACCGGACAGGGGCTTCCTTGTGGAGCTCGCCGTCGACGATCGCGGCCCCCAGCTCAATCGTGGGCCCCTCCAGGGTGTACCCCTTCTGGATGGTGGCGACTTTATCTGCAGTGGATTTGATGGCCATGCCGTTAGCTTAGCCGGGTCCGGAAGACCGGACCCGGCCACGGCCGATGTTTATTTTTCTGCTTCGCCGCCGTCGTTATTCGGCGAGGGCCTTGAGGACTTCCTTCGCCACGTCCTCGCTGGACTGCGGGTTCTGTCCGGAGATGAGGTTGCCGTCGCGGACCACGTGTGAACTCCAGGCGGCCCCGTTTTCCACGACTGAGCCCTTTTCCTTCAGCTCGTCCTCGACGAACCACGGCGTGTTCTCCCCGGTGCCGCCACCCAGTTCCTCTTCATTGGTGAACACGGTGAGACGGCGCCCCGCGAAGGCGAAGTTCCCGGCGTCGTCGACGGCGCTCAGCAGGCCGGCGGGACCGTGGCAGAAAGGCGCGATGACCTTGCCGGCCTTGTTCGCCTCGATCAGCAGCCGGCCGAGGTCCGCATCCTCAAACAGGTCGGCCATGGGGCCGTGGCCGCCGGGCATCACGATCGCGTCGTACCCGGAAAGGTCGACGTCGGCCAGCACCAGCGGGGCGGAGAGCTCGGCGTCGATCTCGGCCAGGTACTTGCGGAAGCCGTCGGCGCGGTCCTGGCCGCCGGCGGATTCTGCGGCCAGGCTGACCTCGTCCACGGTGGGCTTGGCGCCGGCCGGAGTGGCGATGCGGACGGTGTGTCCGGCGCCCAGCAGGGTCTGGTGGGAGACCACGAGTTCCTCGGCCCAGTAACCGGTGGGGTGCTTGCTGCCGTCGCGCATGGTGAGGGAATCTGCTGCGGATACGACCATCAGGATGTTAGCCATGTTCTTGCTCCTGTTCTGCCGGCCAAGGAGCCGGTCAAAGGTGGGGATGGGGGTGGGTTCTTAGCGTGCGGCTTCGAGTTCGGCGAACGTCGCGTCATCGAGGACGACGCCGGCGGCGGCCAGGTTCTCTTCGAGGTGCTTGACCGAGCCGGTGCCCGGGATCGGCATCATGACGGGTGAGCGGCGAAGCAGCCAGGCGAGGGCCACCTGGGAGGTGGTGGCGCCCAGCCGCGTGGCGGCCTCATCCAGGGGGCCGCCCGGACGGGAGAGTTCGCCGGCCGAGATCGGGGCCCACGGGATGAAGCCGATGCCGTGCTCTTCCGCGTAGTCGAGGACATCCTCCGAGCTGCGATCCGTCAGGTTGTAGCGGTTCTGGACGGTGGAGACGGTGAAGTACTGGCTGGCCTGCTCCAGCTCGGCCACGCTGACCTGGGACAGGCCCAAGGCCTTGACCTTGCCTTCTTTCTGCAGGTCGCGGAGGACACTGAACTGCTCTTCCGGATCGACTTTGGGATCAATCCGGTGCAGCTGCAGCAGATCCAGCGCGTCCACCTTGAGCTTGCGCAGGCTCAGCTCGGTCTGCTGGCGCAGGTACTCGGCCCGGCCCAGCGGCACCCATTCATTCGGACCGGTGCGCGTGAATCCGACCTTGGTCGCGATTTTGAGGCCGTGCTTGTAGGGATGCAGGGCCTCCGCAAGGATCTCCTCGCTGATATTGGGCCCGTAGGAGTCGGCCGTGTCGATGAAGTCGACGCCGAGCTCGACGGCCCGGCGGACGACGGCGATGGCCGTGCCCCGGTCAGCGGGTTCGCCCCAGACACCGTCGCCGACGATGCGCATCGCGCCGAAGCCCAGGCGGTGCACCGTGCCCAGGTCCTTCAACTCGATCGTTGCGGATGATTCCGGATGCTGTGGGTTGTCGTGGCTCATAAGGGCGGCAACCCACTAAGGGTGCTGAGTATTCCTTCCGCGCACTCCTGCCGGTGATTCCGGCCGCGCAGAAATAAGCCCGGCCCCGCCGTCGTTGGCACCAGTATGCGCCTGCCGGAATCCGGCTTGCGCCAGATTTTCCAGACACCCTGCTCCGCTACGAAAGGCCGGCTTTTCCGTGACTGTTCCGCTTTCCATCCTTGACCTGGCAATTATCGGCAAGGGCCAGACGGCGGCGGAAAGCTTCGCCGGCAGCGTGGCCATGGCGCAGCGCGCCGAGGAACTGGGCTACCGCCGGATCTGGTACGCCGAGCACCACAACATGTCGTCCATCGCCTCCTCCGCGACGAGCGTGCTGATCGCCCACATCGCCGCGCATACCAAGACCATCCGGCTCGGATCCGGCGGTGTAATGCTGCCCAACCACGCGCCGCTGACCATCGCCGAGCAGTTCGGCACGCTCGAGACCCTGCACCCGGGCCGGATCGACCTCGGCCTGGGCCGGGCCCCCGGCAGTGACCAGAACACCATGCGCGCCCTGCGCCGCGACCCGATGAGCGCTGACAGCTTCCCGCAGGATGTCCTGGAACTGCAGGGCTACCTGACCGGTCCTACCCGCATCCCCGGTGTGGAGGCCACCCCCGGCAAGGGCACCAACGTGCCGCTCTACATTCTCGGCTCCTCGCTGTTCGGGGCGAAGCTGGCGGCGCAGCTGGGCCTGCCCTACGCCTTCGCCTCGCACTTCGCCCCCAACGCCCTGCAGGACGCCGTAGCGCTCTACCGCCGTGAATTCCGGCCGTCCGCGCAGCTGGAGGCCCCGCACGTGATCGCCGGCGTCAACGTGATCGCCGCGGATTCCGCCGCCGACGCGCAGGCAATGTTCCAGGCCACCAAACGGGCCCGGGTCTCGCTCTTCTTCGGCAACGGCCGCGTTTTCAGCGACGACGAGGCGGATATGATCCTGGACTCCCCGCAGGGCCAGCACATGGCGCAGATGATGAAGTACTCCGCCGTGGGGACCCCGGGCGCAGTGCTGGAATACCTGGACGAGTTCACGGCGCACGCCGACGCCGACGAACTGATCGTCGCGCACCAGAGCGCCGGAGTGGAGGACAGGCTGCGTTCCGTGGAGCTCCTCGCGGAGGTCGCCGGGCTCGCCCGGGTCTGAGCCGGGATAGCGCCCGCCAGACGCGCCCGCCGGTGCCCTGAAGGGCGCCTCGATCAGCCTTTCAGGCGTGGGCTACTCGCAGCCGACGCCGTCGCCGTCGCGGTCCAATTTGCTGCTGTAACCGGGCTGCCCCAGCCGGATGGGTGCGGCGCCCGCGGCCCTGACGGCAGTGCAGTTTGCGTAGTACACCGCTGCCGGAACGGGCGCTGCCGGAACGGGCGCAGGCGGGGCGGGTGCCACCGGGGCGGGCACTGTGGCCGGGGCTTTCCGCGCCGGCGGAGCGGCCGGCGCGGGAGTCGTCGGCTGCCGGCTGGTGGGGGCCAGGGCGCCCGGGCAGTCCGCCAGGATCCGCGCCATCGCGTCGTGCTCGGCCCGGGTGACCCACAATGCGTAGCTGGCCTTGACCGAGATCTGGCGCGCCACGTAAGCGCAGCGGTAGGACTTGTTCGGCGGCAGCCAGGTGGCGGCGTCGCCGTCGCTCTTCTGCATGTTCGCCGGGCCGTCCACGGCCAGGAGGTTGAGCGGATCGTTGGCGAAGGCGAGCCGCTGGGCGGGGCTCAGCCGCTGTGCGCCTTTTTGCCAGGCGTCACTGAGGGCTACGACGTGGTCGATCTGGACCGCGCTGCTGGTGTCGGCTCCGCGGCGGAAGTTGATGAGCATCGCGGTGTAGGGGTCCTTCAGAATCCCGGAAAGCACCACGCAGCCCCGGGTTCCGGGCTTGAGCGCCTCCGCTGTGAGGTCGCGGCGCAGCGTGTCGTTGCGGGTGTCGCAGCCGTTCCGGTCAACGTCGGCCCAGGCCTGTCCGAACTGGTCACGGGAGTACCCGGTCTTGGGCGCCCTCCCCTTGACCGGCAGCGTGGCCAGCACCTCAAGCGCCTTGCTGGCGTAGGCCGGCTGCTTATGCGGGGCCGACGCCCCGGTCAAAGCGGCCGTGGGCGCGGCCACCGGCGTCGGAGCGGAACGGGACGTGGCGGACCCGGGGGTCGCCACACCAGGTGATGCACTCTCGACGACGGAATTACCGGGGACAGCTGCGGTTCCGGCGCAGGCGGTGGACGAGACCAGCAGCAGCCCGGCGACGCCGCAGGCGATCCAGTCGACGGCGCCCCTGCGGCGGCCGGTGTCGGATGGAACCCGCCCGTTACCAGCTCCGCGTGCATTAATCCTGCGCAATTCTTCCCCTACTACTTGCCCCGCTGCTTGCCCGTCGGCGGGCCGGTGTCCGGCCTTTCACAGCCTACCGGCGGAGTCCCCGACGTCGGGCCGGTGCCACGCCGGGGTCCCGGCGGGCGAGGGACCGCTCGATCATGCAGCGGGGAAGGGCAAGAAGTCCGTAGCTATTTCCCGCACGGCCGTGCACACTGGGATTTGATCGTCAACAACCAGTACAGCGATGCCCTTTGGGGGCGGGTGGCGCGCGGCATGAGGCCGGGGCTGCCCCAACAAGTTCCCCCGAGCCTTGAACGGACAACACCGGACCCGAGGATGCCATGGCGCCTGACCCCGAGCGTAAGAAGCGGACTCTTCGACCATCTCGGCGTGCAACCATGATCTCCGTGGCGGCCCTCGCTGCGGTGGGTCTCTGGCTTGGTTCGACCGTCGCAATGCGGGGCGCGGGGCCAGAGCCGCTTCCGCACGCCGACGGCATCATTAGCATCGAGATGGACAATCCGGTGAACAAGTTCGATGGCCACCGCGCCATGGGGGTCGGCGTCGACGGCCTCGAAGAAAACGAGATCGACCGGGTGTGGTCGCCACCGAATGTCCAAGCCATGAAGTCAGCCGGATTCGGCCCGGTGAGTTACCGGCTGCGCACCGAACTGGGCGTCAAGGCGTGGCACTGGAACCCGCACGGGACGTGGAGCCAGCCGGACAAGGAGCAGGGGTACTGGACGTCCTCGTCCGAGCCCGCGGAAGATTATGGGGTCTCGTACGGCTACCGCCTTCCCCGGCGCGGCAACACCATCGATCAAGGAAAGAACAGCGGCCACTCCCGCTTGAACGACGGCGACGTTGACACCTTCTGGAAGAGCAACCCCTACCTGGACGCCCACTTCACCGGAGAACCTGACAGCCTCAATCCGCAGTGGATCATGGTTGAGTTCCCGCAGGCCCTGCCGATGGACACCGTCCGCTTCGATTGGGGTACCCCGTACGCCACCCGGTTCAAGGTGCAGTACTGGACCGGCCGCGACGCGCGCTTCCCCGTTGACAAGGGCACCTGGCGTGACTTCCCGCAGGCCGTGCAGCAGGGAACCGGGGGGACCCAGACGGTACGGATCGCTTCCACGCCGATAAACGCCCAATACGTGCGCATCCTGTTCACTGCGGACTCGAACACCGCCCCTGCTGGGTCCCGCGACATCCGCGACCGGCTGGGGGTGGCCGTGCGAGAAATCTATATCGGGCAGCAGCAAGGCGGTGCGTTCCTCGACCACGTTCGGCACCGGACGTCCCAACGGCAAACGGTCATGTGGACCTCCTCGACGGACCCGTGGCACAGCAAGGACGACATCGACAAGGATTATGAGCACGCCAGCTTCGAGCGGCTTTTTGCCAGCGGGATTACCAAGGACGAGCCCATGATGGTCCCGGTTCCGGCCCTGTACGGAACGCCCGACGACGCGGCGGCCCTGGCCCGCTACCTCGGTAAGCGCGGCTATCCGATCAAACGGATTGAGATCGGTGAGGAACCGGACGGTCAGCTCGCCCAGCCGGAGCACTACGGGGCGCTGTACGTCCAGATGGCCGCGGCCATGCGGGCTGTGAACCCGTCCCTGGAGTTCGGCGGCCCGGGCTACCAGACCACACTGCCCGACTGGGTGCACTGGCCGGACGACAAGGGGGTCCGGTCCTGGACCGGTCGCTTTGTTTCCTACCTGCGGCACCGCGACGCAATGTCGGACTTCGACTTCTTTTCCTTCGAGTGGTACCCCTTCGATAATGTGTGTGCCGACCCCGCCGGGACTCTGCCGCAGAACCCGGAGTTGCTGAGGCGGCTGCTCAAACGCGAGGAGGATGCCGGCCTGCCCGCCGAAGTTCCCAAGGTCATCACGGAGTACGGCTATTCCTCGTTTGTCGGACAGGTCGAACTGGAGCTGCCCGGCGCCATAGTCAACGCGGAAACGTCCGCCATGTTCCTGGCGATGGGCGGGGAGAGCAGCTACTTCTACGGCATTGAGCCGAACTGGGTGTTCCAGGACGAAGTCGGCGAGAAATGCGATACGCGGGGCAACCTGATGCTGTTCCAGTTCTACGATGAGTGGGAAATCCGGCCCGTGGCCGCCTACCAAGCTGCCAGGCTGGTGAACCACAGTTGGCTGGAGGCCGGCACCGGCAGCCACACCATGTTCCAGACCACCAGTGACGTGCGCAACGCGAAGGGCCAGGAGCTGGTCACTGCCTATACGGTGCGACGCCCCGACGGCAAGCTCAGCGTGCTCCTGTTCAACAAGGATCCCAAACGGGCCATCACCGTCCGGCTGATGCAGGAAAAAGACGGCAACTCCCAGGTTGTTAAGGGCGGCCTGGAGCTCGACCAGTACTCGGCCGAGCAGTACAAGTGGAACCCGTCACACGGCAGGGGCAACGGAGGGTATCCGGACCCGAATGACCCGCCGGTGAGCACCAGCGTAGGCACGGACAGGCACGCCACCATAACGCTGCCGCCCTACAGCATCTCAGTGGCTACTGCCCCGGGCTAAGGAGCATGCAGGTGCTGGGCGCCGTCGTCCGCCCGCGCCGGGTGCTTCTCAGGCGAGGAGCAGGGCCACCCCGATCATCGCGGGGACGGCCACCACGGTGGTGATCAGCACGGTGTCTTTGGCGACGGTGAGCCCGGTTCTGTACCGGTTGGCCACCACAAAGACGTTCTGCGCCGTGGGCAACGCGGAGGTCACCACCACGGCGAAGAGTGCCTGGTCCTGCAGGCCAAGGGCGAACCGGGCGAAGAGGAAAGCCAGCAGCGGGTGGACGATGAGTTTGAAACCGCTGGCCAGCAGGGTGTCGGTCCGGCGTTCCGCCGAGGCCTGCAGCGGCCGGGAGCCGTTCAGGCTCATGCCGAAGGACAACAACATGGCCGGGATCGCGGCGCCTCCGATCAGGTGGATGGGCTGCAAGATGAGTTGCGGAACCTCCCAGCCCGTCCCGGCCACCAGCAGCCCGAGCCCGGAGCCAACGATCATGGGATTCCGCAGGATCATCAGGGCAAAACTCAGCGGCGTTGTCCGGTGGGCGCTAGTGGTGGCATCCAGGAGCATGAGGAACAGAGGCGTAAAGAAGGCCAGCTGGAAGATCAACAAGGGCGCCACATAGCTGGCGTCACCCAGGACATATACGGCGATCGGAATGCCAAGGTTGGCGGAGTTGGCCAGGGACGCGCTCATGGAGGAGACCAGGGCTTCGGGCAGGGAGCGCTTCAGCAGAAGGCGCACGACGCCGAAGTAGATGGCCGCCGTCGTGACCGCCCCCACCGCCGTCACCAGTAGCGGAGCGGCGAAGACGTCGTTCAGCCTGGCTTTGCTGAGCGTCTCGAACAGCAGGGCCGGGCTCGCCACGAAGAACGTCAGCGCGCTCAGGACGGAGCGGGCGTTATCGCCCAGAATGTTGCGCCGGCCGACGAACATGCCGACCAGGATGATGAACCAGACGACGAAGAAGCCGGCCAGGACGCCTAGCATGCGGCAGTCCGTGACGGCGTGGTCGGGTCAAGGGTGTCAGGCACCGTCCCACAATAATCAGATTTTTCCCGCCAATCCTTCTGGGCTGGCAACGGGGCGACATGAACCTGTCCGCGCGGGAGCGTCCCGGGAACTTTCGGCGGGGTCTGCGGCTGGCGCGTTAGTTCAGCGCGGCGTTGTTCAGTGCGTGCGGCGGGCGCATCAGGCCGGCGGTGTGGCCCTCCGCGGGGTCGCTGCCGATCTGGACCACCTTGTTGTCCTTGTCCACATGGACCACCCTGGGGGTGTAGGCCTTGGCCTCTTCCGTGGTCATCTGGGCATAGGTGATCAGGATGACGATGTCATTTTCGTGCATCAGGTGAGCGGCCGCGCCATTGATGCCAATGACACCGGAGCCGCGCTCGCCGGCGATCGTGTACGTCTCAAGCCGGGCACCGTTGGTGACATCAACGATCGCCACGAGTTCGCCTGGCAGGATGTCGGCGGCCTCCAGCAGGTCCAGGTCCACGGTGACCGAGCCGACATAGTGAAGGTCCGCGTGGGTGACCGTGGCGCGGTGGATTTTGGACTTGAACATTGTGCGATTCATAACGTCACCAGTCTAACGCCGGCGCACGCGGCGCGCTGTGAGCCAGGAAACACCGCCGAGGAGGCCCGTGTCAGGCCGCGGGGGCGATGGAAGCGGCCGTCTCGGCGAGGACCTCCCGCGCCGCCAGGATGGCCGGGCGCGTAGCGCTGGAGCGGCGGACGGAGGTGAAGACGGTGCGGTGCGGGTCCCCCGGGAGGTCGATCAGTTGCGCCGTCGTGCCTCGCCCGGTCCAGACCAGATCCGGCATCAGCGCCACAGCATTGCCCGACTCGATGAGTCGGATCTGGGCCTGCAGGTCGGCGGTTTCAAAGCGCACGTCCGGCTCGAACCCCGCGCTCCGGCAGGCCTGCTCGGCCCAGTGCCGGGACGCCGCACCGCGGGGTTCCATCACCCAGGACATCCCCGCGGTGTCGGCCAGGCACGTGACGGCTGGACGCTCCGGGGAAGCGGGCGGCACCGCCAGCCGGATCGCATCGCCGGTCAGGCGGATCCGGTCCAGTTCGGCGTAGCGGGGTGCCGCGTGGCCCGGATACTGCTCGGCGATGACCAGGTCGAAGTCCCGCGCCCAGGTTTCATGCAGGGCCGTTTCGGGTTCGCGCTGGATCATCTCGATCCGGACCTCCGGATAGCTTGCGGACATCCGGGTCAGGGCATCGGGCATCAGGGCCAGGGCCGCGGATTGGAAGACGGCGATCCGCACCGTTCCGGTCACGGTGGTCAGCGAGGCTGCGAGATCGGCCTCCGCCTGCTCCAGGGTTTCCAGCAGCTGGGCGGTATGGGCGACCAGCACTTCGGCCTGCGGGGTGAGCTGCACTCGGCGGCCCGTCTTCCGCAGGAGCTCGACGCCGGCTTCCTTTTCCAGCAACGCCAGCTGCTGCGAGACCGAGGACGGGCTGTACTGCAACGCTTCGGCGACTTCGGCGAGGGTGCCCCGGATCTTGAGTTCGCGCAAGAGGCGCAGCCGCCGGACGTCGAGCATCGCTATTCCTTTGTGAATTCTAATGGTTATTGATTAGGAGAATTCACTTTATCTAATGCAATCGGGCTTGCATACTGTTGTCACTGAGTTACCCCCATCACAGGGTGGATTGATGGGCGCCACTTCCGAGCAGGAGACCCTGATGAGCACCAGAGATTTAACCAAATCAATCATGCGGCGCAAGCCCATCGACGACATCGAAGAAGAGAACAAGCACAGCGGCCTGTTCAAAAGCCTTGGCCTCTGGCAGCTGACGGCCATCGGCGTCGGCGGCATTATCGGCGTCGGCATCTTCTCGCTCGCGGGCCTGGTCGCCCACGGCAGCGAGAGTGAACCCGGCGTCGGCCCCGCCGTGCTGTTCTCCTTCCTGATCGCCGGCCTGGCCTCCGCGGCCGCCGCCCTGTCCTACGCTGAATTCGCGGGCATGATCCCCCGCGCCGGTTCGGCCTACACCTACGGGTACGTGGCCCTGGGCGAGGTGATCGGCTGGTTCATCGGCTGGGACCTGCTGCTGGAATACATTGCCATCGTGGCGGTGGTGGCCATTGGTATCTCCGGCTACTTCGACGCGTTTCTCTCCGGCATCGGCATCCACATGCCGACCTGGATGACCTCCACGTTCGACGAGGGCAAGGGCGGCATCGTCAACCTCCCCGCGATTGCCGTCTGCCTGCTCGTGACCTGGATCCTCTCCCGCGGCACCAAGACCTTCGGGCGCTTCGAGCTCGTGGCCGTCGCCATCAAGGTCGTCCTGATCCTGTTCATCATCGGCCTGGGCATCTTCTACATCAACACCAACAACTACAACCCGTTCATGCCCAGCGGCTTCGGCCCGGTGCTGGCCGGCTCCGCCACCGTGTTCTTTGCCGTGTTCGGCTACGACGCGATGAGTACGGCTGCGGAGGAGGCCACGGACGGCAAGAAGCACATGCCGAAGGCGATCATCCTGTCCCTGATCGTGGCCATGCTCCTCTACGTCGCGGCGACCCTGGTCCTCACCGGCATGCAGAACTACAAGGACATCGATCCCAAGGCCGGCTTCGCGTCCGCCTTCAACGGCGTCGGCCTGCCGGTGATCGCCACGATCATCTCCGTCTTCGCCGTGCTGTCCATCCTGACCGTCATGCTGACCTTCCTGCTCGGCGTCACCCGCGTCTGGTTCTCGATGAGCCGCGACGGGCTGCTGCCGGGCTGGTTCGCCAAGACCGACCGGCACGGCACCCCGCAACGCGTCACCTGGATCGCGGGCGTGGCCTCGGCCGTGCTGGCCGGCGTCTTCCCGATCAAGGCCGTGGCCGACCTGACGAACATCGGCATCCTGGCCGCGTTCGTCGTCGTCTGCCTCTCCGTGATCATCTTCCGCTACAAACGTCCGGACGCCCCGCGCACCTTCCGGCTGCCCTTCATGCCGGTGGTTCCGCTCTTCGGCATGCTCGCGTCCGCGTTCCTGATGCTTCAGCTGCACTGGGAGACCTGGGTCCGGTTCGGCGTCTGGCTGGTCGTCGGGCTGGCCATCTACTTCGGCTACGGCCGGAAGCACTCGCTGATGAACCCGGACAGCCCGCGGCATGAAGAAGCCGTGGAGATGCACCGCCACGTCGGCTAAACCGCCTACGCTCCCTCACGTTCTGCGGCCCTTATCCGGGTGCTCCGTCAGATCCGGCCCAATTCCGGCGAACCCTCCCTCACCTCGTGGGGGAGGGTTCGCCGTTGGTGTGCCCGAGGTGGGGGAGGGGCGCTGGAACGTGCGATTTTCCTAACCAGTATTGCTCGGAAAACATCGCTTTATCTTATGAAAATCCGGTCGCATACTGATTCAAGAACGGTCCACATATTGAGAAAGAACGAGTGCCACCATGACCAACACCTCAACGGAATCCGGCCTGAACGCCGGCGCGCACGCGGGCAAGGGAGCCACGCACGCCGCCGTTTCGGAAGGCTCGCCCGTGCTTGAGGCTGCAGCCCTCGCCGAGGAGGCCATCTCGCTGGTCCGCCGCTGGCTCACGGCGGCAGCCAAGGTCCCCGTCGACGCCTCCGCCGCGCAGCTCGCCGGTGTGTTGAAGGACCCGAACGGCCTGGACTTCACCGTCGGATTCGTCGACGGCGTCGTGCGCCCCGAGGATCTGCAGGTCGCCGCCCGCAACCTCGCCGCCCTCGCCCCCAAAGTCCCGGCGTTCCTGCCGTGGTACATGCGCAGCGCCGTCCGCCTCGGCGGAACGATGGCCCCGGCACTGCCCCGGGTGGTCATCCCGATCGCACGCCGGGTGCTCCGCGAAATGGTCGGCCACCTCATTGTCGACGCCACCGACGCCAAGCTGGGCCCGGCCATCGCGAAGATCCGCAAGGACGGCATCAAGCTGAACGTCAACCTCCTCGGCGAGGCCGTGCTTGGCGAACACGAGGCCTCCCGCCGGCTCGAAGGCACGCACACCCTGCTCGCCCGGCCCGATGTGGACTACGTCTCGATCAAGGTTTCCTCCACCGTGGCCCCGCACTCCGCCTGGGCCTTCGACGAGGCCGTGGAGCACGTGGTCGAAAAGCTCGCCCCGCTCTTCACCCGCGCCGCATCCTTTGCCACCGACGGGCAGAAAGCCAAGTTCATCAACCTGGACATGGAGGAATACAAGGACCTGGACATGACCATCGCGGTCTTCACCCGGATCCTGGACAAGCCCGAGTTCAAGAACCTCGAGGCCGGCATCGTGCTCCAGGCGTACCTGCCGGACGCCCTCGCCGCCATGATCCGCCTCCAGGACTGGGCTGCCGCCCGGCGCGCCGACGGCGGTGCCGCCATCAAGGTCCGCGTGGTCAAGGGCGCCAACCTGCCGATGGAACAGGTCGAAGCCTCGCTGCACGACTGGCCGCTCGCCACCTGGAGCACCAAGCAGGACTCGGACACCAACTACAAGCGCGTCATCAACTACGCGCTGCGCCCGGACCGGATCCGCAACATCCGGATCGGCGTCGCCGGCCACAACCTCTTCGATATCGCCTTCGCCTGGCTGCTGGCCAAGCAGCGCGGCATCGCGGATACCGCACAGCAGGGTATCGAGTTCGAGATGCTGCTCGGCATGGCCCAGGGCCAGGCCGAAGCGGTCAAGCAGGACGTCGGCTCGCTCCTGCTCTACACGCCGGTGGTCCACCCGGCCGAGTTCGACGTCGCGATCGCCTACCTGATCCGCCGCCTCGAAGAGGGCGCCAGCCAGGACAACTTCATGTCCGCGGTCTTCGAACTCAGCGAAAACGAATCCCTCTTCGAGCGTGAGAAGCAGCGCTTCCTCGCCTCCCTCGCCAAGCTCGACGACGAGGTCCCGGCCCCCAACCGCCGGCAGAACCGTGCCCTTCCGGCCGCGCCGATGCCGCACGACTCGTTCGAGAACACCCCGGATACCGATCCGTCGCTGCCCGCGAACCGCGACTGGGGCCGTGCCATCCTGGGCCGCGTGGCGACGTCGACCCTGGGCAATGCCGCCGTCGAAGCAGCCACGATCAACGACGAGGCAACGCTCAACGCCGTCATCGATACCGCCCTTGAGAAGGGCAAGGCCTGGGGCGCCCTCTCCGGCGCCGAGCGGGCCGAGATCCTGCACCGCGCCGGTGACGTGCTCGAAGCCCGCCGCGCCGATCTCCTCGAGGTGATGGCCAGCGAAACCGGCAAGACGATCGACCAGGGCGACCCCGAGGTCAGCGAAGCCGTGGACTTCGCGCACTACTACGCCGAGTCGGCCCGCAAGCTCGACGACGTCGACGGCGCTACCTTCGTGCCGGCGAAGCTGACGGTGGTGACGCCGCCGTGGAACTTCCCGGTGGCCATCCCGGCCGGTTCCACCCTCGCGGCACTCGCCGCCGGGTCCGCCGTCGTCATCAAGCCGGCAAAGCAGGCCCGCCGCAGCGGCGCCGTGATGATCGAGGCCCTGTGGGAGGCCGGCGTACCGCGCGACGTGCTCACCATGGTGCAACTGGGCGAGCGTGAGCTCGGGCGGCAGCTGATCTCCCACCCCGTCGTGGACCGCGTCATCCTGACCGGCGGTTACGAGACAGCCGAACTGTTCCGCTCCTTCCGCAAGGACCTGCCGCTGCTGGCCGAAACCAGCGGCAAGAACGCCATCATCGTCACCCCGAGCGCCGACCTGGACCTGGCGGCGAAGGACGTTGCCTACTCCGCCTTCGGCCACGCCGGCCAGAAGTGCTCCGCGGCGTCCCTGGTGATCCTCGTGGGGTCCGTCGCGAAGTCCAAGCGCTTCCACAACCAGCTGATCGACGCCGTGACCTCGCTCAAGGTCGGCTACCCGGAAGACCCGGCCAGCCAGATGGGCCCGATTATCGAACCCGCCAGCGGCAAGCTCCTCAATGCGCTGACCACCCTCGGCGAGGGTGAAGCCTGGGCCGTGGAGCCGAAGCAGCTGGACGACTCCGGCAAGCTCTGGAGCCCGGGTGTGCGCCACGGTGTCCGGCGCGGGTCCTACTTCCACCTCACCGAGTTCTTCGGCCCGGTGCTCGGCGTCATGACCGCCGAGACCCTGGAGGAGGCCATCGCGATCCAGAACCAGATCGAGTACGGCCTGACCTCCGGCCTGCACTCGCTCAACTCGGACGAACTGGCACTCTGGCTGGACACCGTCGAGGCCGGAAACCTCTACGTCAACCGCGGCATCACCGGCGCGATCGTGCAGCGCCAGCCGTTCGGCGGCTGGAAGAAGTCCGCAGTGGGTGCCGGCACCAAGGCCGGCGGCCCCAACTACCTCGCCGGACTCGGCGAATGGGTCAGCAAGCCCAGCACCGCAGCCGAGACCGGGGCGGTGGCCCCCGCTCCGCTGCACTCCGGCGTCCGCCGGATCGAGGACGCGGCCAAGGGTTTCCTGACCGCCGAGGAACTGGCCCCGCTGCAGCGCTCGCTGGCCTCCGATGCCGTGGCCTGGGCCGGGGAGTTCGGCACCGCCAAGGACGTCTCCGGGTTGAGCGCCGAACGCAACGTGTTCCGCTACCGCCCGCTGCCGGTCACGGTGCGCCTCTCCGAAGGGAAACCGCTTGGCGAACTCGTCCGGACCGTTGCCGCCGGCGTCCAGGCGGGATCAAAGCTCGCGGTGACCAGCGCCGTCGAGCTGCCGTCCCAGTTGCGCGCCGTATTCTCCGGCCTGGGCATCGCGATCACGGTGGAGAACGACGCCGACTGGCTGACCTCCGTGGCCCGGCTCGCCGGGGCCGCTAAGCCGTCCGTGACGCGGATCCGCCTGATCGGCGGGGACGCGAAGGCGCTGGCAGAGGCCACCGGCGGCCGTCCCGACCTGGCCGTCTACTCCCACCCGGTGACGGAGGCCGGGCGGGTGGAGCTGCTGCCGTTCCTGCACGAGCAGGCCGTCAGCATCACGGCGCACCGCTTCGGCACCGCCAACCACCTCTCGGACGGGCTGGTCTGACTCTCCGGGCCCGGCCTAGTTCTCCCGGGCCGTGGCGCCGCCGGGGCAGGTAGAGTTTCCCGGCAGACAGCATCGCCGCCGCAACCGCACCAAGGTGCGGGAGCGGCGGCGATGGCCGTTTAAGGGGCGTGCGGTTCCAGCAGCCCGGGTGCAGTTCTCAGCCTAGGTACCAGCCTGGCGGCACCCAGGACGCCGGGACGGCGTGCGCTGAGAAGTCCTCGCATCCCGAGCAGAAGTAGGTGACCTCGCCCAGTCTGCTGACGGAGCCATCCCGGCGGTGCTTGGCGGGGACGAACGTCTCGAGGTACACAAACTCATCGGTCCCGCACCGCTCGCAATAGGGGATCCCGACGAAGTCGTCGTCGCTCCGGGCGAGGGGGGCGTGCGGGTCGAGCCGGCCGAGGCCGGGGTGCGGCACGCTCTCGAGGCGTGCCGTTGCCGCCAGGGGCCGGGCGGCATTCAGCGGGCGGCTGGACCGCACTGTGGGGTGGGGGTGGTTTATGGCTGGCGTCATTGCTGGCCTATCCCGAGCGCTTTCCGCCGTTGCCGCTCGGAGCGACAGGGGAGAGCGTTCGTTTTTCGAATAGTGGTGGCGGGCCTCTGCTTGACCTTCAACAAGGTCAGGATAGGGCAAGTACCACCTGTGTTCAATGGGTGCGTACCGACCCGTCGGGCCGAGTAATTTGGGAGTAGGTACCGGGTCCCGGCTGAGTAGGTACCCGGGTAGGCGAGCTAGGTGGAGCGGTTGAGGGCCCGGCCAACAATGGTCTGGGTGAGCGCTTCAATGACCTCCGTGTTGGCCAGCGGGTTGCGAATCAGGGTGAAGTCGACGTCGCCGACGGGCGGCAGGTCGAAACGCCGGGTGATGATTTTCAGGTCCTCCGGAACCAGAGAGGACGGCATCACGGCGACGCCGATGCCTGCCCGGACGGCGGCGAGCACGCCGCTGATCTGCCGGGTGGTGCAGGTGATGCGCCAGGTCCGGCCGGTGGCTTCGAGGGCGTCGATGGCCAGCTTCCTGCTCAGGCTGGGCGCGGGGTAGGCGATCAGCGGCACCGGATTGCCCGGGTCCAGGACAGTTTGCTCCAGCCCCACCCAGGAGAAGGAGTCCTGCTGCACCACGGTGCCGTCCTTGGCCCCGGCCACCCACTTGACGAAGACGAGGTCCAGCTGGCCGGCATTGAGCCGTTTGTAGAGCTGGTCGCTTTGGCCCACCGTGAGTTCGAGGTTGATCTGTGGGTAGATCTGGCGGAACTCGCGCAGGATCCGGGGGAGCCCGGTGATCGCCAGGTCGTCCGCTGTGCCGAAGCGCAGCCGGCCGCGCATGGCCGATCCGGAGAAGTAGCGGGCGGCGGAATCGTGGGCGGCAAGGATGCTGCGCGCGAAGCCGGCCATGGCGTCGCCGTTGTCCGTCAGGCGCACATCGCGGGTATCGCGGGCTATCAGGGTGCGCCTGGCCGCGGCCTCCAGTTTCCTGACGTGCTGGCTGACGGTCGGCTGCGCCAGCCCGAGGCGTTCTGCCGCCCTCGTGAAGCTCAGCGTCTCGGCCACCGCCAGGAAGGAGCGGAGCTGGGCGGGTTCAAACATGCGGCCTCCCGGTCAGTGCGTCTCTTGCTCGGTCCACCATCGCCCCCAGTCCATTGCGTTTCGTGATGCTAGTTATGCGCGGAATAGCCTTCCATTATCGATTGCGGCTAGCTTAGCGTTAAGCCAACTCCCGTAGGCCCCGTTCCCCTGAGGATCTTCCGTGCCACCCCCTCCGCCTCTCCAGGCCGCCGATTCCCAGCATGACCACCCCGCGCAGCTCTCGCTGCCACCTGTCACCCAGCCGGTCGGCGTCGTCAGTGAGCGGCTGCCGTGGCGGCACACCTTCATTTCACTCAAGGTCCGCAACTTCCGGATTTTCGCGGTCGGGCACTTCATCGCGGTGGTCGCCCTGTGGATGCAACGGATCGCCCAGGACTGGCTGGTGCTCCAGCTCTCCGGTTCCGTCACCGCCGTCGGCGTCACCGTGGCCCTGCAGTTCCTGCCCTCGCTTCTTCTGGGCCCCTGGGGCGGCATGATGGCCGACCGCTTCGCCAAGCGGAAAATCCTGGTGCTGTGCCAGTGCGCGGCCGCGGTCCTGGCGGCAACCCTCGCAAGCCTGGCCCTGACGCAGCGGATCGAGGTCTGGCACGTCTACACGATCGCGCTGGTCCTGGGTCTGGTCACGGTGCTGGACCAGCCGGCGCGGCAGGTCTTCGTCAACGAACTCGTGGGCCCGGCGTATCTGCGGAACGCCATCAGCGTGAACTCCACCATCTTCCAGCTCGGCGGCTTGATCGGCCCGGCCGTTGCGGGGGTCCTGCTCAGCGCGGTGGGGGCGGGCTGGGCGTTCGCCGCCAATGCGGTGGCATGCTGTTCCACGCTGACGATGCTCCTGGTCCTGCGCAGGGACGAGCTGCACCTCACGCTGCCGGCCGCCAAACGGAAGGGCATGCTCAAAGAGGGGCTGCGCTACGCCCTGGCCAAGCCCACGATCTACTGGCCCTGGCTGATGGCGGGCTTCGTCGCGGTGTTCGCGATGAGCCTGCCGGTGCTGCTGGCGGCCTTCGCCGACCACGTGTACCACGCCGGTGCGGGCGGCTACGGGCTGCTCAACTCTTTGGTGGCACTCGGGGCACTGGCCGGGGCCATCACATCCGCCCGGCGCCGGCAGCTCCGGCTGCGCTCGGTCATGCTGGGGGCAGGAATGTACGGGCTGATGCTCTGCCTGGCCGCCGCGGCACCTTCGAGGGAGTGGTTCGGTGCGGCCATGGTGCTGGCCGGCTTCTGGTGCCTGATGTTCCTCACCGCGGCCAACCAGCTCGTCCAGGTCAGCGCCAACATGGGAATCCGCGGCCGGGTCATGAGCCTGTACATCATGGTGCTGATCGGCGGGCAGGCGATCGGCGGCCCGCTGATGGGATGGCTGGCAGAGCACCTGGATCCCCGCACGGCGATCCTGGTTTCCGGCGGCGTGCCCGCGCTGGCGGCCGCGGTGGTCGCCGTCGTGCTGGCCCGGCGTGGCGAGCTGACGCTCAAGGTGGACCTGAAGGACCGGCGGCGCCTGCTCCGGATCGTCCCGGCCTAAGCTTTCCGCGCCGGCTACGACTTTTCGCGCCGAAAACGGACAGCCGCTACGCGGATCGGCGTAGCGGCTGTCCGGAAACGGAGCAGAAAACCGGGTGCGGCGCGAAGCTGCTAGCCGGCCACGGGCAGGTGCGGGTACCCCGACTGCCGCTGCTGGAACTCCAGCACATCCGGGTTGAGCACCACGCCGTCGCGGATTTCAATCGCGCGGCGGATGGTTTCGTTGCTGTCCCAGGCTGCGGGCCCGGCGAGCACAGTCTCCAGGAACGGCAGCAGCGCCTCGCTGATCTCGGAACTGGCCGAGTTCCAGAGGTAGGACGGGCTGTGGTCCACCGCGTAGTAGTCGATGTGGTCGCCTACCGTAAACATGGGCTCGGTGAAGGTGGTGGTTTTCGCCCAACTGAAGCCCATGCCTTCGTCGCAGGACACGTCCACGATCAGGCTGCCCGGCCGGAAAGCGTCCAGGTCTTCGGTGCGCAGGTAGGTCAGCGGAGCGTTCGGGTCCTGCAGGGTGCAGTTGACCACGATGTCGCTCTCCGCGAGGAAGGGCGCCAGCGGCACCCGGCCCCGTTCGGTGATGACTTCGCTCAGGAACGGCGCCTCATTGTCGTGGTCGAACTGCGCGATCCGCACCGAGTGGATGGGTGAACCCACCGCGGCGACTCCGCGGTTGGTCAGCACCTGCACGTCGTGGACGCCGTGGGCGTTGAGGGCCGTCACGGCGCCGCGGGCGGTGGCGCCGAAACCGATTACGACGGCGCTCAGCCGGCGGCCGTAGTCCCCCGTGGTGCCGCTCAGGGCCAGGGCATGCAGCACCGAACAGTAGCCAGCCAACTCGTTGTTCTTATGGAAGACGTGCAGGCCGAAGCCGCCGTCGCTGGCCCAGTGGTTCATCGCCTCAAACGCGATGAGCGTGAGCTTCTTGTCGATCGCCAGCTGGGTGATCGCCGCATCCTGGACGCAGTGCGGCCAGCCCCAGAGGACCTGCCCGTCGCGCAATTCAGCGAGGTCCTCCGGCTGCGGCTTGGGCAGCAGTACGACGTCGGCCTCGGCCAACAGCTGCGCCCGCGGCACGATGCCGCCCACGAGACCGGCCAAGTGGGCGTCCGAAACGCCAAAGCGCTCGCCGTAGCCTTCTTCTAGGATCAGTTGCTGCCTGAGCTCCGGGGCAATGCGTTCAAAGTGCCGGGGATGGATGGGAAGGCGGCGTTCGTCCGGCTTGCGTGTGGTGGCCAGGACACCGAGGGTGAGGTGGTTCGGGGAACCGGTCACTTCTTTTTGGGGCTCGCCGTCTTGGCGGCGGTCACTTTGTCGAGGGAGCTGGGCGGCGCCGCGGCGGCCCTCTTGTCAGCGCGCTTTTCCTTGATGGACTTGCCGGACTTCTTGGATGCTGCTTGACGGGGGGACTTGTCAGCCATGATTGCTCCTGTAGCGGAACCGAAGAGGTTCCTGACTCCTGACGATACAGGTCGCTACCTAACCGACTCCGGTGCAGTGGTGCGGGCGCGGAGCGGTGGACGAACTGGAGCGGCTGACGGGAATCGAACCCGCGTATCAAGCTTGGGAAGCTAGCGCTCTACCATTGAGCTACAGCCGCAGTGGGACTGGCCAATAATCTGACCAATAATCCCGGCGAAAACAACGAGATTTACACTACCGCAGTCTGAAGCCCACTTGGAACAGCCACACCGGGGCCATTCTGCGAGGAGCCCAGGGCCTCTACCCCTGGAAGACCGGATCTCCGGCCTCCCCTTCGCGTCCGGCGGACACCTCGCTTTGCCAATTCAGGACGGACTCGAATTTCAACGGGTAGACCCATCTCAGATGCGCGTATACCTGCCTCCACTGTCGCGTGGTCAGAAGGCAAAAAGAGGTAGCCCACACTCGTGTGCCCCCAAAGACCATCCACTTGACTAGGGGAGATCGCAGCCAACCCCTAGTCGCTAGAAGGTCTCATCATGGTTCGTGGAGCGCTTATCCCTGTTCCTGTTGTCCGACTATTGGATATAGGCAAATGGCGGGGCTCTGGCTTTGACAATGTCCAGCCCCCCGCTCAAAGGGCTGAAGAGGCTTCCGGCTCCGCGCGGCGGCGGTCATGAGCGAACTCAAACACCGCCGGCCTTTGCACGCAGCGGCCCGGTTGGCCGCCCCAGCGAGCATCCCGCAGCGCAAGTTGGCTTCGGCGAGGCCGCAGCACTCGGTGTGGGACGACGAATCCCGGATTGACATGGCGGCCTCCAGGAGGGCGGTCTCACTTCGGTGGAGGAACTTCGCCAACCGCCTTCGAATCACCGACGGGGCAGCCATTGCCGTCGCGGTGGCGTCGGCCTACGTGTTCAGGTTTGGCTCCGAGGCAACAACCTCGGCCGGGGCGGAATTTGAAGCGAAATATCTGGTGGTCTCCACACTGCTCCTTGTTGCCTGGATCGCTTCCCTCGAGATTTACCACACCCGCGATTGCCGGACGTTTGGCGTCGGCGGAGCCGAATACAAGAGAGTTGCACAGGCCACCCTCAAGCTGTTCGGCGCCCTGGCCATTGCGATGGTTTTCTTCCGCTTTGAAGTGGTTCGCGGCTACTTCGCTGTGGCGTTGCCCCTGGGGCTCCTGCTGCTTACCGGCAACCGCTGGCTCTGGCGCCGGTGGTTGAACCGCAAGAGGGCGGAAGGCAAGTACCTGTCGCGGGTGATAGTGATCGGAGACCGGAGCGACGTCGAGTACGTCATCAACCAGATCGAAAAGAACCCTACCGCCGGCTACGAAATTTCCGGCGTGGGGTTGCCGACCCTGGAGAAGTCCACCGAGCTCCGGTCGCCTTGGTACCGGATCCCGGTGGTGTCCACCCTGGCGGACGTGTCGAGGATGGTAGAAGTCGCGGGCGCGGACGCGGTCATCGTCGCGGGACGGGTACCCGGTGGCAGCAAGTACATCCGGGAGCTGGGATGGAAGCTGGAGGCGACGGCGACGGAACTCGTCCTGGCTTCCACCCTCACCAACGTTGCCGGTCCGCGAATCCACTGGCGTCCGGTTGATGGATTGCCGCTCGTGCACGTCGAGCTTCCCCAATATGCGGGCGGCAAGCACGTTCTCAAGCGCGTCATCGACATCGCCGTCGCGTCGCTGGCATTGCTGGTGCTGTCGCCGCTCATGCTGGTTCTCGCCATCATCGTCAAGCGGGACAGCGCCGGCCCCATCTTCTTCCGCCAGTTGAGGGCAGGCAGAAACGGCGAGCCTTTCTACATGCTGAAGTTCCGATCGATGGTCCAAACCGCCGAAAAGGACCTAGAGTCCGTGCGGGAACTCAACGAAGGATCCGGACTGCTGTTCAAAATCCGGAACGATCCGCGGGTCACCAGATGCGGACGCTGGATGCGCAAGTACTCCTTGGATGAGCTCCCGCAGTTCTGGAACGTACTGACCGGTGAGATGAGCTTGGTCGGCCCTCGGCCGCCGCTGCCATCGGAAGTTGAACGGTATGAGAAGTTCACCAACCGCCGGCTGCTCATCAAGCCTGGAATCACCGGACTGTGGCAGGTTAATGGCCGTTCCACTCTTCCGTGGGAGGAGAGCGTCCGGTTGGATCTCTACTACGTGGAGAACTGGTCCCTCACCGGAGACCTCATCATCATGTGGAGGACTTTCAGGGCCATGCGCAGCCCCGTCGGCGCGTACTGAGGGGCGATGACTTCTCGCATCGGCTACGCAGCCGGGACCGGCCCCACCGTGATGCCCGGACACCAACTCCGTCGGTAACTCTTCGGTAAAGGCCTGCCGCGCAGGGGTGGTGTGCCGGGCCCTGCTGGGTACCCTGAAGGGGTTAGCTGCAGTCTCCGGGGAACGGGCTACGTCCATTAGCCGTCCGCCGAACGAGGATTTCCGTGGCCTTTGCCGAGTACGAAGTCGTGATCCAACGCGACGCGATGAGCGTTTACAACTTCCTGCTGGATCCCCGGAACCTGGCGTCCTGGCGGGACGGGATCAGCGGTGTTGAACTCATTTCCGGCGCAGCGGGATCGATGGGGGCGGTCTACCGCCCGGTCTTTGCCGGCACGGGGCGGCCGGCGGTTGCCGACTTCGAACTCACCGCGACCCGGCCCGGAGCCGAGATCCAGTTCCAGGTCATTGCCGGACCGGCGCGTCCGCACGGCGGCTACTACCTGAGCACAGAGGGCGGCAGCACCCGCGTCCGCTTCGCCCTCCGGTACCGGCCGCCCGGCGCCGGGGTACTGATGTATCCAAGGGTGCGCCGGGCCATGAAGGCGCAGGTCGCGCAGCTCGAGCGGCTCAAGGCCGTGCTGGAGCACCAGCGGGCCGCCGCATAGGGCCTCACGGGAGTAACACTTGCCCCACGCGGACCAGCCGGCAATTACTGGGGTATTTTTGATCCTGTGCTGATCTCTGACCGCGACATTCGTACCGAAATCGACTCCCAGCGGATTGTGCTGGAGCCGTTCGACCCTGACATGGTTCAACCGTCGTCGGTGGACGTGCGGATTGACCGCTTTTTCCGGCTTTTCGATAACCACAAGTACGCGCATATTGACCCTGCCGAGGACCAGCCCGAGCTGACCCGCCTGGTGGAGGTTGACGCGGGCGAGCCGTTCATCCTGCACCCGGGCGAGTTCGTGCTGGGCTCCACCTACGAGACCGTCACGCTGCCGGACGATATTGCGGCGCGGCTCGAGGGTAAGTCCTCGCTGGGCCGCCTTGGCCTGCTGACGCATTCGACGGCGGGGTTCATCGACCCCGGATTTTCCGGACACGTCACACTGGAGCTCTCCAACATGGCCACCCTGCCGATCAAGCTCTGGCCGGGCATGAAAATCGGGCAGCTCTGCTTCTTCCGGCTGTCCTCGGCCGCCGAACACCCGTATGGTTCCGGCGAGTATGGAAACCGCTATCAGGGCCAGCGCGGCCCGACGGCAAGCCGCAGCCACCTGAACTTCCACCGCACCGAGATCTAGGCGGGCCGGAAGGGTCCTAGCCTGCGGGCCGGACCGGGAGGGCAGTGCGCCTGGCCGGGCGGCGCAGCGTCCGCACGATCGGCTCCACGAAGCGGGCAGCCAGCGGACCCATCACGGCCATGATCAACACATAGGCGGTGGCCAGGGCAGCGAGCTCCCTGGGCACCACGCCGGAAGCCACCGCGAGCCCGGCGATCACAATGGAGAATTCTCCGCGGGCGATCAGGGCCGCCCCGGCACGGAAGCGGCCCGGCAGGGCGATGCCGGCCCGCTTGGCTGCCCAGATTCCGGTGATCATCTTGGTGGCCGCCGTCAGGACGGCCAGGACCAGGGCCCAGCCAAGCACGGGCGGGATGGACGTCGGGTCCGTGTTGAGGCCAAAGACCACGAAGAAGATCGCGGCGAAAAGGTCACGCAGGGGTTCAAGGATCCGTGTGGCGCTGTGCGCGGTGGCTCCGGAGATCGCGATCCCGAGCATGAAGGCGCCGACGGCGGCGGAGACCTGCATGGCGGCGGCCAGTCCCGCGACCAACAGCGCGGCCCCTAGCAGGTTGAGCAGGAACACCTCGGAGTTTTCGCTGTGGACGGCCTTGGACACGTGGTGGCCGTGCCGCAAGGCGACCACCAGCACCAGGGTGACGACGGCGAGTGAGATCCCCACCGTCTGCAGCCCCACCAGGAAACTGACTCCGGCGAGAGTGGCCGTCAGGATTGGCAGGTAGACGGCCATGGCCAGGTCCTCGAAGACCAGGATGGACAGGATAACGGGTGTCTCGCGGTTACCGATCCGGCCGAGGTCCGTGATGACTTTCGCGGCGATCCCGGACGAGGAAATGTAAGTGACACCGCCCATCACCATCGCCCCCACCAGCCCCCAGCCGAGGAGCAGTGCCAGGCCCGCCCCCGGCAGGAAGTTCAGCACCAGGTCCAGGACGCCGGCCTGCCAGGACCGCCGCAGGCCTGTCACCAGCTCGGCCGCCGTATATTCCAACCCGAGCATAAGCAGAAGGAGGATGACGCCGATCTCACTGGAGAGATGGGCGAACTCGTGCATCCCTTCCAGCTTGACCAGACCGCCGGCCCCGAAGAACAGGCCGCCGACGAGGTAAAGCGGAATGGGGGACATGCCGATCCGCCCGGCCAGTCTGGCCAGCAGGCCAAGACAGAACACGACGGCCCCCAGTTCGATGAGGGTCAGGGCGAGCGGATCCATGCCGCTTATCCGTTGCGCAGGATGCTGGCTGCCGTGTCCAGGCCTTCTTGCGTGCCGACGGCGACGAGGAGGTCGCCGGGGTGCAGGACGACGTCGGGGCCCGGCGAGGGGAGGACTTCGCCCTCGCGCATGATGGCCACGATCGAGGCGCCGCTGCGGGTCCGGATGCAGGCTTTGCCCATGGGCTGGTTCTGGAAGGGGGAATCCGCGGCGATGGAGAACTGCCGGGTGACGATCCCGGGGATCTCCCGGTGCGCTTCGGACAGCTGCATGGCAATGCGCTGTCCGCCCAGAAGGTTGCCTAGGGCGGCGGCCTCGTCGGCGGTCAGCGGGATGGAGGCCTGGCAGGTGTCCGGGTCGTCCCAGGTCGAGACGATCAGCTCGGTCTGGCCTTCGCGGTACTCGACGACGCCGATCCGGCGTCCCGAGGCGGTCATGAAGTCCTTGCGCCGGCCCAGGCCGGGAAGGTCTGTCTCATCCACGTTCATGCCTCCAGCCTAGTGTCCCGGCGGAGTTTTGGGGCGGGTTCAGGCCCCCGGCACGACGGCGATTTCCGTCCTGCCCGGCGGCTTGACGGGCAGCATCACCAGCAGCCCGGCCAGCAGGACGACCATGATGCCGAGGATGCCCCAGCGCTGCGCTTCGCCGGGCGCAACCAGGGGCGTCGCGACCGCGATGCACAGGGTGAAGAGTGCCGGCGCCAGGAAGCTGACGGCGCGGCCGGTGGTGGCGTAGAGGCCGAAGAGCTCGCCCGATTCACCGTGCGGCGCGAGCCGGGCCAGGTAGGCGCGGGACGAGGACTGGGCCGGACCCACGAAGAGGCACAGGAACAGGCCGAACACCCAGAACGTCGTGCTTCCGGCCCAGTCCATGCCGAAGAAGGAATAGTTCCCGTTCCCCAGCGCCAGGAGCACGCTGCCCGCGATCAGCAGGCCGATCAGCGAACCGATGATGACCGCCTTGGGCCCTACCCGGTCGTCCAGCAAACCGCCCAGCAGCGCGCCAACCGCGGCCACAACGTTGCCGAAGATGGCGAAGAAGATGACCTGCTTGAGTTCGAAGCCGAAGGTGCCGGCGGCGATGATCCCGCCAAAGGTGAACACCGCGGCCAGCCCGTCGCGGAAGATGGCGCTGGCCAGCAGGAAGTAAATGGTGTGCGGGCTTGTCCGGTAGATGGCGCGGATGCGGCGCACGAGCAGGCTGTAGGAGGCGAAGAACCCCAGACCGGACTGCCGGGCCTTGGGCACTTCCGGGACTGCGAGCATCACCGGAATCGCGAAGACCAGGAACCAGAGCGCGGAGAACACCGCCACAAGACGGATGTTCAGGCTCTCCTCGGTGGATGCCCCGAACCACTCGAAGCTGGGCTGGACGAAGAGCTGGAGCACGATCAGCAACGCGACAATGCCGCCGAGGTAGCCAGAGGCCCAGCCGAAGCCGCTGATCTTGCCGATGTTCGCGGGCGTGGAGATCTGGGCGAGCATGGCGTTGTAATTGACGCCGGCGAATTCGAAGAACACGTTGCCAAGCGCGATCAGGGTCACCCCGAGGAGCAGGAATTCGGGACGCGGGAAGACAAAGAAGCAGAGCCCCGTCAGCAGCGCGACGGCGGCCGTGTTGACCCCCAGCCACAGCTTGCGGCGGCCTCCGCTGTCCGAACGCTGGCCGGTGACCGGGGCCAGCAGGGCGATGGCCGCCCCGGCGATGGCCAGGGCGGAGCCGAGGACCGCCGAAGCTTCGTCTTCGCCGCCGAAGGCCTTGGAGGTGAGGTAGACGGTGAAGACGAAGGTGGTCATGACCGCATTGAAGGCCGCGGAGCCCCAGTCCCAGGCGGCCCAGGCCACGACCCGGCCCTTGCCGGTGGCATGGCTGCCGGACTCGAGTTCCGAGGCCGGACGCATGGCCTCGGGGGCAGTGGCGGAGTTCATAGCCTGAATGTTAGCCGTCCGCGGCGGACCGCCGGCGGAGAAACGGCTAGGCAACGCCGGGTCTTCGTTGCCGGGCCGGTGGAACCGCGGCTCCAATGGCTGGCGTCTCCGCGCACGTCACCGTAAAAACAATTTGTGCACGCTTGGTAAACTAGCCGCACCGAACCTAACCAATTGCCCCGCCTGCTCCAACTTTTTGACAATCGAATTCCTGACGTTGCGGAGATACCAGTGATCACAGTCCTTGCCGTGCACTTCGCGGTGGCTGCTGTGGCGCCGTTCCTCTTCCGCAGGCTGGGCAGGAACGCGTTCTTCGCGCTGGCCGCGGTGCCCGCAGGCTCGTTCGTCTGGCTGCTCCTCCAGCACGGCGCGGTGTATTCATACGCCGGGTCCACCGCGGTGACCCTCCCGTGGATTCCGGACCTCCGGCTGGAGCTGGCGTTCCGGATGGATGCCCTGGCCTGGGTCATGTCCCTGCTGGTCCTGGGTGTCGGTGCGCTGGTCCTGGTCTACTGTGCCCGGTACTTCAAGGACAAGGACAGCCATCTCGGCGGCTTCGGAGCCCAACTGCTGGCGTTTGCCGGGGCTATGTTCGGCCTGGTCACCGCCGACGACCTGCTCCTGATGTTTATTTTCTGGGAACTCACCACGGTCCTGTCCTACCTGCTGATCGGCTACGCCCGCACGAGGTTGTCGGCCCGTCGCTCGGCGCTGCAGGCGTTGGTGGTGACCACTGCAGGCGGCCTGGCCATGCTGGTGGGCCTGATCATGCTGGGCTCAACCGCGGGTACCTACCGGATCTCGACCATCCTGCAGATGGCGCCCGAGCTGGCGACGGGACCGGCCGCGGCCGCCGTGGCGGCCGCCGTCGTGCTGGTCCTGGTGGGCGCGATCACCAAGTCCGCGCTGGTCCCGTTCCACTTCTGGCTCCCCGGGGCGATGGCCGCGCCGACGCCGGTGAGCGCGTACCTGCACGCCGCCGCCATGGTGAAGGCGGGCATCTACCTCGTGGCGCGGCTTGCCCCCGGGTTCGCCGAGACGGCGTACTGGCTCCCGCTGGTGCTGGGCCTCGGCCTGGCCACCATGCTGGTGGGCGGCTACCGGGCCCTGCGCCAGACGGACATCAAGCTCATCCTCGCCTACGGCACGGTCAGCCAGCTCGGCTTCCTGACCATGGTGGTGGGGCTCGGCAAGCCCGATGCGGCGCTCGCCGGCCTCGCCCTGCTGCTGGCCCACGGCCTCTTCAAGGCCACGCTGTTCCTCGTGGTCGGCATCATCGACCACCAGGCGGGGACCCGCGACATCCGCAAGCTCTCCGGGGTTTACCGGTCCTCCCGCGCCCTGGCCGTGGTGGCTGCGATCGGTGCCGCGTCGATGGCCGGAGTGCCGCCGCTGGCAGGTTTCGTGGCGAAAGAATCCGTCTTCGAGGCCTTCGTGCATCACGCCGGGACCGGGCCGTGGGGTTTGGTTATCCTGGTCGGCCTGGTGCTGGGCTCCATCCTGACCTTCGCCTACAGCGCACGTTTCATGTGGGGCGCCTTCGCGGTCAAATCCGGCGTGCCGGCCACCCGTTTCAAGGCCGTCAAGCCGGCATTCCTTGCCGCCCCCGCCGTGCTGAGCCTGCTGACCCTCCTCTACGGCGTGTGGCCTGCGCCGGTGGACGCCTGGATCCAGCCGTACGCGGCGCTCTTCGCCGGCCACGCCGAAGCCGGTGGTGTGGATCCCGACGCCGCCGGGCACCTCGCGCTGTGGCACGGGTTCACCCCGGCGCTGGGCCTGACCGCGATCACGTTCGCCCTTGGACTGGCGATGTTCTACGGACGCAACGCCGTTTCCCGCGCGCAGGCGCTGGTGCCCGGCTGGATCGACGGCGACCGCAGCTACCAGCGCACCATCGGCGCCCTCGACGACGTCGCCGTCTGGGTCACCGGCCGCACCCAGCGAGGCTCGCTCTTCTTCTACCTGGCCGTCATCCTGACGGTGGCCTTCGTCCTGCCGCTCACGGCGATGCTGCTGGCCAACAAGCCGCTACCCGGCGGCCTGTACTTCATCGACCCCGGTTCGCCGCTGCAGCTCGTCGCGGGCGCCGGCATCGTGATCGGCGCACTCGCCGCGGTGCGGGCCAACAAGCGCTTCCTGGCCGTGCTGATGGTGTCGGTCACCGGCTACGGCATCGCCTTGATGTTCGCGCTCCAGGGCGCCCCGGACCTGGCCCTAACCCAGATGCTGGTGGAAACCATCATCCTGGTGGCCTTCGTCCTCGCCATGCGGAGCCTGCCGGCGGAGCTGCGGGACCGCACCGGCGGTAAGTACCGGGTGACCCGGGTGATCATCGGCGCGGCGTTCGGCCTCACCATGGTCTTCGTAGCGATCTATGCCCTGAGCTCCCGGGTCGCCACTCCGGTCTCGCTTGAGTTCCCGCGCCTGGCCTACGAGGGCGGCGGGGGACTGAACGTCGTCAACGTCACCCTCGTGGACATCCGGGCCTGGGACACCTTTGGCGAGATCTCCGTGCTGGCGCTCGCCGCCACCGGCGTCGCCAGCCTGATCTTCGTCCGCGGCCGCGGCGACCGCATCGGGCCCTCGTCGTCCGTGGCGGAAGGAACCGTCGGCCGCCGGACGCATCAGCCCGCCCACACCAGGGACAACGCGGCGCTGGCCTTGAGCCGGCGGTTTGCCGCGTCGACTCGCGACGCGTGGCTAGTGGCGGGACGGACCATGGCCCCGGAGCGGCGGTCGATCATTTTTGAAGTCGTCACCCGGCTGATCTTCCATTCGATGATCGTCTTCTCCATCTACCTGCTGCTCGCCGGACACAACCTTCCCGGCGGCGGTTTCGCCGGCGGGCTCACGGCCGGGCTCGCCCTCACCATCCGCTACCTCGCCGGGGGCCGCTTCGAGCTGCGCGAGGCCACCCCGGTCAGCGCCGGCGCCCTGCTGGGGATCGGGCTCGCGACGGCCGCGGCGTCCGGCGTCGCGCCGCTGCTGCTTGGCGGCCAGGTCTTCCAAAGTGCCGTGATCGAACTCTGGCTGCCCGTCTTCGGCGACATCAAGTTCGTCACCTCCACCATCTTCGACATCGGCGTCTACATCGTCGTTGTCGGCCTGGCGCTGGACGTGCTCCGCAGCCTCGGCGCGGAAATCGACGAACATTTCGAGGAACAGCCCGCGGAAGAACCCGCGGAGCCGTCCGACGACCGGGAAGCCGACGGCGTCCCGGCCGAAACCACCGCCAAGGGGAGCGCATGAGCGTCAATCTGACCCTGCTGACGGTCATGGGAGCCCTCTACGCCTGCGGCATCTATTTGATCCTGGAACGCAGCCTCACCCGGGTCCTGCTGGGCCTGATGCTGCTGGCCAACGCCACCAACCTGCTGATCCTGGCCACTGGCGGCTATGCGGGCCTCGCACCGCTGTTCAACAAAGACACGGCCGCCGGCGACTACAGCGACCCGCTCCCGCAGGCGCTGATCCTGACCTCGATCGTGATCTCCTTCGCCGTCACGGCCTTCATGCTGGGCATCATCTACCGCACCTGGGTGCTGGCCCGGCAGGACGAAATCCAGGACGACGCCGAGGACCGCCGGGTGGCCGAGACCCCCAGCTTCGACGCCGAGGACGACGCCGTCATCCCGGCGGAGACCTCCGAGTTCCCTCTCGTGGCGGCCGATCCGACGGACGCTGCGGGGGGACCCGACCCGACGGAGACCGTGCAGGCGGGCGCCCGCCGGATGCCGGCCATGGACGCCGCCGCCGAGGAACAACCCGGATCCCGCAACATCACGCCCGGCCCGGAAGGAGGGACCAAGTGAACATCGCAAGCTTTGCCCCGCTCGCCGTCGTCCTCCCCATCCTTGGGGCCGCCCTGACCTTCCTGCTGATCCGGCAACCACGGGCGCAACGGACCGTCAGCATTGCCCTCCTCTCGCTGACGCTACTGCTCGAATGCCTGCTGCTGGCCTCCGTCTGGCAGGGCGGCACGGCGGCGGTCAACATCGGCGGCTGGCTGCCGCCCTGGGGCATCGTGATGGTGGTGGACCAGTTCTCCTCGCTCATGCTGGTGGTGTCCTCGACCGTCAGCCTTGCCGTGCTGGTCTACGCCACCGGGCAGGGCATGGCCGACGGCGACCGCGACGCGCCCGTCTCGATCTTCCACCCCACCTACCTGATCCTGGTGGCGGGCGTGTCCAACGCGTTCCTCTCCGGTGATCTCTTCAACCTCTACGTGGGCTTCGAGATCCTGCTGACCGCCAGCTACGTGCTGATGACCCTGGGCGGGACGGGTCCGCGGATCCGCGCGGGTGTGACGTACGTGGTGGTCTCGGTGGTCTCCTCGGTGCTGTTCCTGATCGCGATCGCCATGATCTACGGCGCCACCGGAACCATCAACATGGCGGACCTTGCCATCAAGCTGATGGATCTGGACCAGGGCACCCGGAACCTGCTGCACGTGCTGCTGCTCGTGGCGTTCGGCATCAAGGCCGCCGTGTTCCCGCTGAGTTTCTGGCTCCCGGACTCGTATCCGACGGCCCCCGCCCCGGTCACCGCCGTGTTTGCCGGCCTGCTCACCAAGGTGGGGGTGTACGCCATGGTCCGGACCGAGACCCTGCTCTTCCCGGGGGACACGTTCAACACCCCGCTGATGGTCGCTGCCCTGCTGACCATGGTGGTGGGGATCCTGGGCGCCCTGGCGCAGAGCGACATCAAGCGACTGCTCTCCTTCACCCTGGTCAGCCACATCGGTTACATGGTGTTCGGCCTGGCGATGTCGTCCGTGGCGGGGCTGGGGGCCGCGGTGTTCTACGTGGCGCACCACATCACCATCCAGACCAGCCTGTTCCTCGTGACCGGCCTGATCGAGCGCCGCGCCGGGAGTTCCTCGGTGGACCGGATCGCCGGGCTGGCCAAGCTCTCGCCGCTGCTGGCGGTGCTGTTCTTCGTGCCGGCCATGAACCTGGCCGGGATCCCGCCGTTCTCCGGGTTCCTCGGCAAACTGGGCCTCCTGCAGGCCGGCGTCGCCCTCGGCACCCCGCTGGCCTACGCACTCGTGGCCGGCGGCGTGCTGACCAGCCTGCTGACCCTGCTGGCCATCGCCCGGGTCTGGAACCGCGCCTTCTGGCGCAAGCCCGAGGACGCCGAACACCCCGACCCCGTGCTGCTCGCCGCCCCCGCCGACGCGGCCACCGGCCACCGCGCGGGCCAGCAGAACGTGACCCTGCTGCCGCGGACCATGGTGGGCTCCACTCTGGGCCTGGTGCTGTTCGGGGTGGCGCTGACGGTGTTTGCCGGGCCGCTCTTCCGGGTGGCGGACCAGTCCGCCGGGGAGATGCTGAACCGGTCCGCCTATATCCAGGCCGTGCTTGGGGACGAGGCGCCGGTTCCGGTAATCGCCCAGCCGATGCGGCAGGAGGGCGGCAAATGACACGGAAGAGGGTCTCGCTGCGCCAGGAGCTGCCGCTGCTGGTCTGGCTCGTTATTGTCTGGGGCGCCCTGTGGCAGGACTTCAGCGCCGGAAACCTGCTCTTCGGCGCCCTGATCGCGGTGGTGGTGGCCCGGCTGTTCTACCTGCCGCCGGTGGAACTGGGGGGCCGCTTCAACGTGCTGCGCGCCGTGCCGTTCGCGCTGGTCTTCCTGGCCAAGGTCGTGGCGGCCAGCTTCCAGGTCCTGTACCTGGCCGTGGTCCGTGGTCCGCGGGTGATCAGCGCCGTCATAGCCGTCCCGCTCCGCAGCCATTCAGACCTGCTGGTGACCGCCACGGGACACGTCATCTCCCTGATCCCGGGGTCCGTGGTGGTGGAGGTGGACAGGTCCACGTCCACGCTCTACATCCACGGCATCAATGTCCGAGACGCCGAGGACGCGGCCAAGCTCCGCAAGGAGGTCCGCGACACCGAGGCCGGGCTGATCCGGATCATGGGCACCAGGGCCGAACTGTCCGCACTGAAGCAGGAGGCCGGGGCATGATGCCGCTGGTTTTGACCATTACCGCGGTCGTGCTGTCGCTCGCCGCGGCCGGCGCGATCATCCGCATCGCGCGGGGGCCCTCGCTGCTGGACCGGGTGCTGGCCGCCGACGTGCTGCTGGCCATCCTAGGCGCGGCGCTGTGCATCGACATGGCCGTGAACCGGCACCTGAACAACCTGATGCTGCTGGTGTCCATCTCGATCATCGGCTTTGTCGGTTCGGTGACGGTGGCCCGATTCGTGGCCGACCGGAGGAAGCAGCCCAATGAGTCCTGACACGATTTCCGCCGACGCCGTAATCGACACCGTCTCGGCTGTGTTCATGGTGGTCGGGGCGCTGATGTCCCTCGGCGCGGCCATCGGCCTGCTGCGGTTCCCCGACCTCATGAGCCGGATGCACGCCGCGACCAAGCCGCAGGTGCTGGGGCTTTTCCTGCTGCTCTGCGCCGTGGGGCTGCAGCTGCGCACCTGGTGGGTGTGGCCGGTGCTGGTGGTCGCGTGGATCTTCCAGCTGCTCACAGTGCCGGTCTCCGCCCACATGGTTGGCCGCGCCGGCTACCGCACCAAGCACCTGCACCCCGAGCTGCTGAGCGCCGACGAGCTGGAAGCCGTGGTGCAGCAGGCGGCCGGCAAGCGCGGATTCACGGACGACGACGACGAGTAACGCCGCCGGCGGCGATATGGCTTAGACCAGGTCCTGGGTCTTGGCGAAGCGGGTGATCGCCCGCTGCGTGCCGCGGTTGGCGAGGACCTGGATGATGGCGCTGACCGAGGCCGAAATGAGGGCGAAGGTCAGGGCCTGGCGCAGGGTGGTGGGGACGTCGTCGTCGTGGCCCTTGGGCGGTTTGTTGCCGGTGGTCTTTTCCCAGACGGTGTCGACTACCTTGGTGCCGACGAAGCCGGCGAGGAGGCTGACGCCGGTGCCAAGCAGTTTGATGAAGATGTTCATACTTCGTACTCCTTGCGGGAGGAAACAGGGCTTCCCCTAGCCTAGCGTCCCCGGGCGGCCGAGGATTTCGGTCAGTGCCTCGACCACCAGCTCGTGGTCGTCCTTCTGCGGCAGCCCCGACACCGTGACGGTGCCTACCACCCCGGTTCCGCGCAGGTAGATGGGGAACGAGCCGCCGTGGGCTGCAAACTCCCGCTGGTCGAACCAGGCGTTGTCCTCGATCCTCTGACCGGCAGCACGCGCCCGCAGGCCCACCAGCAGCGACGGGACTTCATACCGCACCGCGGTGCGCTGTTTGGCCTTGATCCAGCGCTCATTGTCCGGGGTGGCGCCCTCCAGTGCGGCGTGGAAGAGGACCTGATCGCCCTTGCTGATGTCGATGGCGATCGGGTAGGAGCGCTGGCGGCCGAGTTGGACCAGGAGGAGGCCCAGGTCCAGCGCGTCGTCCTTGCTGAAGGACCGGAACTGCAGTTCGTCGATTTCGGCCAGGATGCGGCCGATGAGCGCGGCCAGGGATCCCGGCGGCTGTGGTTCCGCGGAGTCCGGGTCGTACTCGGGGGAAGGCACTGGTGCGTCGCTCATGGGACTCAGCTTCCGTTAGGTGGCCGCCGCTGCGCAAGCCCAACTGACTCGCAGTTGTTGCCGCTATGAGCCCTCAAAAAGACAACGACTGCGAGTCACTTGGGAGTGCCGCCGGGTGTAAACTGAGCCAGCCCACAAGGGCGATTTAGATACGACAGGGGAGCGCCGCCGTCGGGCATCACTGGAGAAATCCAAGGTAACCGTAGGTGGGCGCTGAGAGTGCGGACAGCCGCAGACCCTCGAACCTGATCCGGTTAGTACCGGCGCAAGGGAGTCGAGTTCTCAGGGTGCCCGGCACCCGTGGCGAAGGCCGCGGTGCCGCCGGAGCACCCTCCCCTCCTGTTCCTCAGGAGGACGATATGACTGACATTTCTGCGAAGCAGACACTGACCACCGGCAAATACAGCTGGCGCGTGGTCGACATTGTGGTGGCCGCGTTGATCGCTGTTGCCGGCGGTGTGATTTTCTGGGCCTGGTCCCAGGGTTCCAACCTTGTTTCCGTCCCGCTCAACGCGGTCTACCCGCCGCTGACCGGGCTCTACGCCGGCGGCTGGATGATCCCGGCGGTGCTGGGCATGCTCGTTATCCGCAAGCCCGGGGCGGCGCTGTTCTGCGAAGCGGTGGCCGCCACCGGCGAGCTGATCATGGGCTCGCAGTACGGCACCACCGTGCTGATCTCCGGCATCCTGCAGGGCCTGGGCGCCGAACTCATCTTTGCCGCGTTCCTGTACAAGAAGTTCAACCTTCCGGTGTCCCTGCTGGCCGGTGCCGGCGCGGGCCTGTTCTGCGGCCTGAACGACTCCTTCCTGCCCTGGGGCTGGAACATCGCGTACGAAACCGGTGACAAGCTCGCCTACATCGTCTTCTGCGCCATCTCCGGAGCGGTGATTGCCGGGGGACTGTCCTGGCTCGCCACCCGCGGCCTGGCCAAGACCGGGGTGCTGGCCTCGTTCGGGTCCCGCAAGGCGGCATCGGAACCCGTCTTCTCCTGATGCCCGCACACGCATGAGGTCTGTCGACGACGTACGCCCGGCCGCGGTCAGCGCCCGCGGCTGGGGCTGGCGGCACGCCGGCCGGGCCCGGCCCGCCGTGAGCGGCCTGGACCTGGACATCCGTCCGGGCGAGCGCGTGCTGTTGCTGGGCCCGTCCGGCGCCGGCAAGTCCACGCTGTTGCACGCCCTGGCCGGTGTGCTGGGGGACAGCACTGCGGCAGCCGCGTCCGCTGCTGCTTCCGCTGATGCTTCCGCTGATGCCGAGGACTCCGATGAGACCGGCAGCCTGCTGATCGACGGAGCCCCGCCCAGGGCCCGGCGCGGGCGGGCCGGGCTGATGCAGCAGGACCCGGAGACCCAGGTGGTGCTGTCGCGGCTCGGCGACGACGTGGCCTTCGGGGCCGAAAACCTCTCGGTCCCCCCGGTGGACATTTGGCGGCGGGTGGGGGAGGCGCTCGACGACGTCGGGCTGGGCGGCCTGCCGCTGCAACACCCGACGTCGTCGCTCTCCGGCGGCCAGAAGCAGCGGCTGGCGCTCGCCGGGATCCTCGCGATGCGGCCCGGGCTGCTGCTCCTCGATGAGCCCACCGCCAACCTTGACCCGGCCGGTGTCCTGGAGGTCCGCGACGCCGTGGGACGGTGCCTGGACAAGACCGGGGCCACCCTGGTGGTGGTGGAGCACCGGGTTGCTGTCTGGAAAGACCTTGTGGACCGGATCGTCGTGCTGCAGCCCGGATCCGCCACGGACTCCGCCGTGCTGCTGGACGGGCCCCCGGACCTGGTCCTGGAGCAGGCGCGGGACATGCTCATCTCCGCCGGCGTCTGGGTGCCGGGCCATGTGCCCGCCACCCGGGCCCGCCGCGGCCGAACAGGACCGGAAGGGGACGCCGGGGCCGGCCAGCTGCTGCTGGCCGCAGAGGAACTGGCCGTGTCCCGCGAACGGCCCCGCCGCACCGGTTTGCTGCGGGGCTTCAGCACGGTAACACCCGTCCCGGTGCAGTCCGGCATCACGGCCCGGGTCCGGTCCGGCCAGGCGTTGACCGTCACCGGCCCCAACGGTTCCGGGAAGTCGACCTTCGCCCTGACCCTGGCAGGCCTGCTCTCCCCGGTCTCCGGCGCGGTGTCCGCCACCACCGAGCTGAGCGCCGGCGCAGGCATCGATCCGTACAAATGGAGGGCCCAGCAGTTGATCGCCAGGATCGGCACGGTGTTCCAGGAACCCGAGCACCAGTTCGTCACCGGCAGGGTGCTGGACGAACTGATGTTCGGTCCCCGCCAGCTGGGCCGCGGCGAAGAACGGGTCGAGGAGCTGCTGGAACGGCTCCGGCTCCGCGAGCTCGTGGACGCCAACCCCTACACGCTCTCCGGCGGCGAGAAACGGCGGCTCTCCGTGGCCACCGTGCTGGCTGCCCACCCGCAGGTGCTGGTGCTGGACGAACCCACCTTCGGCCAGGACGCCAACACCTGGGCGGAACTGGCCTCCTTCCTCTCCGAGCTTCTCGACGCCGGGACCGCGGTGGTCTCGGTGACCCACGACGCGGAGTTCAGCGAGGTCCTCGGCGGCACCGAGCTGAAGCTCGGCGCACCGCAGCCGGGCGCGCCGGGACTGCCCGGCAGGACGAATCCGGGGGTGGCGGCGCCATGAGGGACACCCTGACCCTGCGCGGAAACCACGCACTGCTGACCCGCGCCAACCCGCTGGCAAAGTTCTCCGGCGTCGTGCTCATCACGGTCGTGCTGGCGCTGTCCATCGACTGGGTGTCCGCGTCCGTGGCGCTCGGCTTCGAACTGCTGCTGTTCCCGCTGGCGGGCCTGACTCTGGCCCTGCTCTGGCAGCGCGGCTGGCCGCTGATCCTCGCGGCCGCCGTGGGCGGCTGGAGCACCGCGATCCTGGCCCCGGACCACGGCAGGATACTGCTCGACGTCGGCATGTGGTCCATCAGCGAGGGCTCGCTGCAGCTCGGGCTGGGCTTCCTGCTGCGCGGCCTCGCGATCGCGCTGCCGGCGGTGCTGCTGATGAGCTGCACGGACCCGACGGACCTGGCCGACGCCCTGGCGCAGCAGGCGAAGCTGCCGCACCGCTTCGTGCTGGGCACCCTGGCCGCGATGCGGCTGGTGGGGCTCATGGCCGAGGAATGGCAGACCATCGGCATGGCCCGGCGAGCCCGCGGTGTCGGCTCACACGGAAACCCGGCGCAGCGGCTCAAGGCCACGCTGGGGCAGAGCTTCGGGCTGATGGTCCAGGCCGTCCGCCGTGCCTCCCGGCTCGCGGTGACCATGGAAGCGCGGGGCTTTGGCGGCGCGCAGCGGACCTGGGCGCGGAAGGCGACGTTCAGCCGGCTGGACGCGTGGGTGGTTCTCGGGGGCCTGCTGATCTCAGGTGCCGCCGTGGCCGCAGCCGTCGCTGCCGGGACGTGGAACATGGTGTTCCTCGGCCAGCAGTAACCGCTACATATCGCACGAGATGGATATTCTGTGAGCTTTATTGCAGTTCTGGGGATTTGGCCCGTCAAAATAGCTCATCCGTGATATTTATTGCATATGACTCAACAGACTGCTGAATATGTCGGCGCCGTACTCCGGGACGCCCGCGGCGAGAAGGGCTGGACCCAGGGACAGCTCGCGGCCGAGCTGGGAACCAGCCAGAGCGCCATCGCCCGGATGGAGCAGGGCAAGCAGAACCTGAGCCTGAAAATGATTGAGCGGCTCGAATCCATTTTCGGCCGCGCCATCGTCAAGGTCGGCCGGCCGCAGATGACCCACCTGCGGGTGGAGGGCGGCCGCACGCTCTCCGGCGCCGTGGACGTCAACAGCAGCAAGAACGCCGGCGTCGCGCTGCTGTGCGCGAGTCTCATCAACCGCGGCACCACCGTCCTGCGGCGGCTGGCCCGGATCGAAGAGGTCAACCGGATCGTGGAGGTCCTGACCAGCATCGGCGTCGAGTGCACCTGGCTCGACGCGAACGACCTGCAGATCCGCCGACCGGCCGTGCTGGACCTCGACTCGATGGACGTCGAGGCCGCCCGCCGCACCCGCAGCGTCATCATGCTCCTCGGCCCGTTGCTCGATGAGTCCAGCGAATACCGGCTGCCCTACGCCGGTGGCTGCGACCTTGGCACCCGCACCGTGGAGCCGCACATGCAGGCCCTGCGCCAGTTCGGCCTCAGCGTCGAGGCGAAGTCCGGCTTCTACAGCGTGCAGGCACCGCCCGCAGACGGCCACGACCGTTCCTTCGTCCTGAGCGAGCGCGGCGACACCGTGACCGAAAACGCCATCATGGCCGCCGCCCACCGCCGCGGCACCACCATCATTCGCAACGCCAGCCCAAACTACATGGTCCAGGACCTCTGCTTCTACCTGCAGATGCTGGGCGTGGAGATCGACGGCGTGGGAACCACGACGCTGAAGATCGTCGGCCGCCCGTCGATCGACGCCGACATCGAGTATTTCCCGTCCGAGGACCCGATCGAGGCGATGAGCCTGATCACCGCCGGCATCGTGACCAACTCCGAAGTCACGATCCGCCGCGTCCCGATCGAGTTCATGGAGATCGAACTGGCGACCCTCGAGCAGATGGGCCAGCGGCTGGAGGTATCCGCGGAGTATCTTGCCCGCAACGGCCGCACCCGGCTGGTGGACGTCACCACCAAACCCTCCGAGCTGCGGGCGCCAACGGACAAGATCCACCCGATGCCGTTCCCCGGCCTGAACATCGACAACCTGCCGTTCTTCGCCGTCATCGCCGCCAACGCCCACGGCCAGACGATGATCCATGACTGGGTCTACGAGAACCGGGCCATCTACCTGACCGAGCTGAACAAGCTGGGCGCCCAGGTCCAGCTGCTGGATCCGCACCGGATCTACGTCAACGGGCCCACCAAGTGGCGGGCCGCGGAAGTCGGCTGCCCGCCGGCCCTGCGCCCGGCTGCCTGCCTGCTGCTGGCCATGCTCGCCGCGCGGGGCGTGTCAGAGCTGCGCAACATTTACGTGATCGAACGCGGCTACGAGGACCTGGCCGAGCGGCTTAACACCATCGGCGCCAAGATCGAGTATTTCCAGGACTGAATCGTCTGAGCGGCGATTTTGGGGTAGCGCGCCGGGGCGGGTGCTGACGCACAATGGTTGCATGCGCACCTTTGGCGTAGAGGAGGAACTGCTGATCGTGGATCCCGTTACCGGGGTCCCGCTGGCACTGGCCGACGCACTGTTGCGCGGACTGAAACCCGCCACCGCGGCAGCGGCCGCGGCGTCTGCCGCGGATCCGAACCACGATGACTCGGGCTTCAGTTTCGAGCTCAAGCTGGAGCAGATCGAGACCCAGACCGTGCCCTGCCTTGACCACGGCGCGCTGCTCCAGCAAATCAGGCAGTCCCGGGCTTTCGCGGGCCGCGTAGCCCGGATGCACGGAGCCCGGGTGGCAGCGCTGGCCACATCGCCGCTGGCAGCTGCCACCCACACGACGCCCAACCCGCGGTACGCCACCATGCAGAAGCGCTTCGGCCTTACGGTGCAGGAGCAGCTGACGTGCGGCTTCCACGTCCATACCTTCATCGAGTCCCCCGAGGAGGGCGTCGCCGTCCTCGACCGGATCCGGGACAAACTGGCGGTGCTGATCGCGCTCAGCGCCAACTCACCCTTTTGGAACGGGACGGAGACCGGCTTCGAAAGCTACCGCACCCAGGCCTGGAACCGCTGGCCGGCGGCGGGGCCCTCCATGATCTTCGGGAGCCTTCCGGTCTACCGGCGGGTGGTCACGAGGCTGCTGGAAAGCGGGGTGCTGTTCGACGAAGGGATGATCTACTTCGATGCCCGGCTGGCCCGCCACCACCCCACTGTGGAGGTCCGGGTCGCGGATGTCTGCCTGCGGGCGGAGGACGCGGCGCTGATCGCGGTGCTGGTGCGCGCCCTCGTGGAGTCCGCCAGCCGGGAGTGGCGCGACGGCGTGGATCCGGCCCCGGTGCCGACGGTCCTGCTAAAAATGGCCGCGTGGCAGGCCAGCAACTGCGGGCTGCGCGGCGAGCTGCTGGACTTCGGCAGCTTCCGTCCCGCTCCCGCCGGCGAGGTGGCGCACGCCCTGGTCGACTTCGTGGCCCCCGTCCTGGCGGAGCAAGGGGAGCTGGACCTGGTGCGCCGCGGCGTGGACCGCGTCCTGGCGCACGGCACGGGCTCGCAGTTGCAGCGCCAGGCGCTCTGCGCTCCGGGGCTGGACACCCCCTCCGACGACGCCGGCCTGGCCGCCGTCGTCGCCCATGCCGTGCGGGTCACGATGCACGGTGCGGACGCCGAGGGAATGTCAGAACCGGCCCCCGTGCTTTCGCGGGTGCGCCGGGGCTAGACCTGCTTGAGCGCCTGCCCGAGGTCGCGGATCAGGTCCTCGACGTCTTCCAGCCCCACCGAGAGCCGCACGACGCCGTCGCTCAGCCCGATAGCCGCGCGCCCCTCCGGGCCCATGGCGCGGTGCGTGGTGGTGGCCGGATGCGTGATCAGGGACTTTGAATCACCGAGGTTGTTGGAAATATCGATGATCCGCAACGCGTCCAGCAGCGCGAACGCGGCTTCCTTGGCGGAGCGGCCGGGCGAGGGCGAAAGCTCCAGCGTCAACACCGTGCCGCCGGCTTTCATCTGCCTGGCGGCCAGCTCGTACTGCGGGTGGGACGGCAGCAGCGGGTACTTAACCCAGCTGACCGCGGGCTGGGCCTCCAGCCATTCGGCCAGCCGAAGCGCCGAGGCGGACGAGTGGTTCACCCGCAGGGCCATCGTCTCCAGTCCCTTGCTCAGCACCCAGGCGTTGAAGGCGGACAATGCCGGGCCGGTGTGGCGCATGAGCTGCTTGACCGGGCCCTCGATGAATTCCCGGGTGCCCAGGATCGCGCCGCCGAGCACCCGGCCCTGGCCATCGATGTGCTTGGTGCCGGAGTACACGACCACGTCCGCGCCCAGCTCCCCGCACCGCTGCAGCAGGGGAGTGGCGAAGACGTTGTCCACCACCACGGTCGCACCGGCGGCGTGCGCCAGTTCGCTCACGGCGGCGATGTCCACAATTTCCTGCATGGGGTTCGAGGGAGATTCGAAGAACACGGCCGTCGTCGGCACGGCCAGCGCCGACCGCCACTGCTCGAGGTCCGGGCCGTCCACGAAGACTGTCTCCACGCCCCAGCGCGGCAGGATCTCATTGAGGATGACGAAGCAGGATCCGAAGAGCGAGCGGGCGGCGACCACGCGGTCGCCGGCCCCTAGCAATGCCCCGAGAGCGGTGAACACCGCAGACATGCCCGACGCCGTCGCAAAGCACGCCTCGGTTCCCTCCAACAGCCGGAGGCGTTCCTGGAAGGTGGCCACCGAGGGGTTGCCGTAGCGGGAATAGACAAACCGTTCGTCCTCGCCGGTGAAGGCGCGCTCAGCCGCGGCGGCGGATTCGTAGACGAAGCCCGAGTTCAGGAAGATCGGTTCGGTGGTTTCCTGGAACCCGGTGCGGTCGAGTCCGCCGCGGACGGCCTGGGTGTCCGGGCTCCAGCCCTGGGCATCGGGATTGAAGCTCACTTAGTGCTTTCCAGGTTGGTCGGCAGGCCGTGGTTCTTCCAGCCGTTCACGGTCCGGGCGCCGGTCGGGCCCGGTTCGCCTTCGAAGCCCTCGAGGACGTTGTAGGCGGTGAAGCCGGCCGCCGTGGCGGCGTTCGCGGCGGCGACCGAGCGGGCGCCGGAACGGCACAGGAAGATGAGCTCGGCCGCCGTGGCGCCAGGCGCGTGCTGCCGCAGTTGCCGCTGGAGTTGCCGCTGCAGTTGCTCCAGGAAGTGCGGGTTGGGGGCTCCGCCGGCCAGGGTCCACTGGACGAACAGCGGATCCTGCCGGTCTTCGGTGCCGGCCCCGGTGACCGGGACGCCGATCTGCGACCATTCCGCCTCGGTGCGGACGTCCACCAGGATGGCGCCCGCCCCGACCTTGGCCCAGGCTTCCTGCGGGCTCAGGTCTCCGGCGTAACTCATGCGTGGCCCTCGCCGGTGAACTCGGCGCCGTCGAGCTCATCCACCGCGTTGGCGACGGCGGCGTCGGCGCTCGCGATCGCGGCCGGCAGCACGACGGCCTGGGCCACGATCACGGTGCTGCCGTTGAAGGTGGCGGAGGGGCTGCCGTGCAGGACGTAGCACTCGGCCAGGGCGGCCGAAACGCGCTCGCAGAAGCTGCGGTCATCGGGCCCGGTGAACAGCCGGTACGCCAGTCTTTCCTCGGCGGGTCCGGGTGCGGCGGGGGATTGGGCTGGGGCTGTGGCGGGCACAGCGGGTGCGGATGCGTCGGGCACGACGGATCTCCTTACTTTCACGCTTGCAGCTCGAATGGTCGATATGCCGAGTATTCACCTGAGGCACCCCGCCGCGAAAGGGAGGGTTGCCGACCGGCCAGTCAGGGCTTGGCGCCGGGTCTCATTACTCCCCAAAAACGTAGCACTTACGACGCCGGCGGCACCGGCGGCGTCGTCATGTTAAGTCACGCGGACGCTGGCATGGCACCTTTCCGGGGGCGGAGCAGCATCACCCGGGACCGGCCGGATCCTACTCGATCGTGGCGAACAGTTCGTTGAGCTCGGCCGTGAGCTGCCGCCGCAGTTCGGGGGTGCCGATCTCCTTGCCGTCGATGTGGTTCACCGGGGCGAGGAGCCGGATGCTTGAGATGAGCCAGACGGCGTCGGCGTCGTACAGATCGGCAGGTACCAGCGGGCCGTAGCCGAGCTCCCACCCGGCGGCCTTGGCCGCGGTGAACAGGGCGCCCTGCGAGGTGCCCGGGAGGATTCCGCTGTCCAGCTGCGGGGTGATCAGCCGGCGCACGGTGCGGACGCCGCCCGCGCCGTCGTCGCTGGTCTCCAGGTGCGCCAGCAGCACGGTCGACGTCGGGCCCTCCAGGACCCGGCCGTCGGCGGAGGTGAAGATGACGTCGTCCGCGCCCTGGTGGTGGGCGTACCGGAGCGCCGCCATGTTGACCGCGTAGGACAGGGTCTTGGCGCCCAGCAGCAGCCACGGGGCGCGTTCGCCCACCTCGCTGTCGTAGCCGCGGTCCAGCAGGATGACGTCGATGCCGGTCTCGCGCTGCCGGCGGCCGGCTTCCGGCGGCGGCGAGGCCTGCACCCAGCACGTCGGCGTGGCCGCGCCCTCCACGCCGCGGCTGGCGAGCAGCTTCACCACGACCTCGTCCGCTCCGCCGGCCCCGTCGCCGGCGGCTCCGACCGCCGTGGCGGCCCGGCCGCGGTATTCGCTGACCGCGGTCTCGATCGCGCGCCGCCAGGCGTCCTCCGCCGGGATGTCCAACTCCAGCGCGCGCGCCGAGCCGGCCAGCCGGGTCAGGTGGGCCTGCAGCTTGCGCGGGCGTCCCCCCACCACCAGCAGCGACTCGAAAACGCCGTCGCCGCGGGTGGCACCCTGGTCGGTGGCCATCAGCTGCGGCTTGGACGAGTCGGCGACGCGGCCCTTCTCAAACGCGGGATCGAGGAACACCAGCACTGTCGCGCGGGCCGGAACAGAGGCGGGGGTAGTCATGCCTTCAGCTTAGTGCGGCCCGGGTCGGGATAAGCTGTGCGGGTTGCCCGTTCCGGAACTGTTCCGCGGGTCTGGAGCTTGAGGGGTTTGCCTGTGCTGTGGCCATTTTCGCTGGCGGGGTCACTTCCGTCCTGGGTGATCCTGATCCTGACCGTCATCGACCTCGGTATCCGGGTCGTTGCCCTCGGCATCATCCCGGGCAACCGCCGCCCCACCACGGCCATGGCTTGGCTCCTGATCATCTTTTTCGTTCCGGCCGTGGGCGTGGTCCTCTTCCTGCTCTTCGGCAACTTCCGGCTCTCCCGCAAGCGCCGGGCGCAGCAGGACGCGGTGAACACCCGGGTGCGGGCCGGCACGTCGGAACTGGCCATGGTGGAAAGCAAGTACGAGGGCCCGGAATGGGTGTCCTCCGCAGCGGAGCTGAACAAGACGCTCGGTTCCCTGCCCATGGTGGACGGCAACCACGTGGAGCTCCTGCCCGGCTACCCGGATTCGATCAAGGCGATGGCGGCGGCCGTGCGCGAAGCCGAGTCCTTTATCAACGCCGAGTTCTACATCCTCAGCTCGGACCACATCACGGATGACCTGCTGACGGCGATGGAAGAGGCCGCCGAGCGCGGCGTCGAAGTCCGCCTCCTGTTCGACCACTTGGGCACCCTGCGGATCAAGGGGTACAGCAAGCTCATCGCCCGGCTCAAGGCCAGCAAGATCCGCTGGCGGCCCATGCTGCCGCTGCGGCCCGTGCACGGCCAGTGGCGCCGCCCGGACCTGCGCAACCACCGCAAGATCATGGTGATCGACGGCGAGGTCGCCTTCACCGGGTCGCAGAACCTGATCGAACCGTCCTACAACAACCCGCGGCACCGCAAGATCGGCCGGGAATGGGTCGAGCTGATGGCCTGCCTGCGCGGGCCGATCGTCACCACCCTCAACGTGGTCTTCGCCACCGACTGGCTCAGTGAGACCGACGAATCCCTGGAGCACCAGCTCGCCCACCGGCCCGAACTGCACGCCGGCAACATCACCGCCCAGGTGGTGCCCAGCGGTCCCGGCTTCATCACCGAAAACAACCTGCGCCTGTTCAACACGCTGATCTACTCGGCGCAGCGCACGATCTCCATTTGCAGCCCGTACTTCGTCCCGGACGACTCGCTGCTCTACGCGGTGACGACGGCGGCGCAGCGCGGCGTCGACGTCGAACTCTTCGTCTCGGAAAAGGGCGACCAGTTCCTGGTCCACCACGCCCAGCAGTCCTACTACGAGGCGCTGCTGGAGGCCGGGGTGCGGATTTACCTCTACAAGGCCCCGTTCGTGCTGCACGCCAAGCACTTCACGATCGACAACGAGGTTGCCGTGCTGGGTTCGAGCAACATGGACATGCGCTCCTTCTCGCTGAACCTCGAGGTCTCGGTGATGCTCCTGGGCGAGGACATCGTGCAGCGGATCAGCGCCGTCGAGGACACGTACCGCGGCATATCGCGGGAGTTGACGCTCGAGGACTGGATGAAGCGGCCCATGGGGGTCAAATACGTGGACAACGTCGCCCGGCTCACGTCGACCCTGCAGTAGCCAGGCCGGCTCACGCGTGGACTAGCCCGCCGGGAACTCCGCGCCGAGCGCCGAGAGCACGCCGAAGGCCTTGGTCCGGATCTCCTCGTACTCCTCCTGGGGTGAGGAATCCGCGGTGATAGCGCCGCCGACGCCGAGGCTGAGTGTGGTTCCCCGGTCCGCGCCCGCAGCCACCACCAGGGTCCGGATCGCCACCGCGAGGTCGGTGGCCCCGCTGAGCGAGAAGTAGCCGATCGCCCCGGAATAGACGCCCCGCGGTGCCGCCTCAAGCCGGTCCAGGATGGCCATGGTGCTGACCTTGGGGGCACCGGTCATGGAGCCGGCCGGGAAGCAGGCCGCCACGGCCTCGGCCCGCGGCATGCCCGGCCGGAGACGCGCATCGATGGTGCTGACCATCTGGTGGACGGTGGCGTAGCTTTCGATCGCGCACAGCCTGCTGACCGATACGGAACCGGGCACCGCGAAGTGGCTCAGGTCGTTGCGGAGCAGGTCCACGATCATGATGTTCTCGGCCCGGTCCTTGGGTGAAGTTTCCAGCTCGCGGCGCAGCAACTCGTCGCGGGCGGCGTCGGAAGCCCGGCGCCGGGTGCCCTTGATCGGCTCGGCGCGCATCGCGCCGTCGGCGGCGATCCGCAGGAAGCGCTCCGGGGAGGTGCTGGCGACGGTGAGGCCGGCCAGGCGCAGGTAGCTCGCGAACGGTGCCGGGTTGCGACGGCGCAGCGCCAGGTATGCCTGCCACGGATCGAGCTCCCCGGCGGCCGCGGTGGCCGTCAGCGCCGTCGTCAGGCAGACCTCGTAGCTGTTGCCCTCGGTAATTTCGTGCTGTGCCGCGGCGATCTTGGCCTTGTACGCGGCTTCGGTGTCCCGGGCGCTGAACTCCGCGGCCGGGGTGTTCCCGGCGGCGCCGCCGGGCGTGCCGCCGGGAGGCTCCAGGTCCGTGGCCGCCGCCGCGATGGCCGCGCGTGCCGCGGCCAACCAATCGCCGGCGTCCGGGGCGTCGAGGGCGAGCAGCCACACCGTGCGTTCCCGGTGGTCCAGCACCACGGCGCGGCCGGCGAAGATCAGGCTGGCATCCGGGGTGTCGGCTTCGACGTCGCTGCCGCCCGTCTCACGCTTGAGTTCATAACCGAGGTAGCCGAGCCAGCCGAGGGTGAACTCGCACGGGTAGCCCTCCGGAGCGCGCAGGGCCCGGCGCCCCCAGACCCCGTCGAGCCAGCGGAAGAACCCTCCCTCGGTCTGCACGGTGGCGTTGCCGACACGCACCCGGGTCCGGCCGGAGCGGTGCCGGACCGACTGGCCGTAGCTGCCCCCGTCGTCCGCCAGGATGCTGAAGCGGCTGCGTTCGGCGGCCTCCCGGGCCCAGGCCCGGCCGTCCGGGCCGTCCTCGCCGTCCCGGCCGTCCGGGGGCAGGGAGGAGTCGAGCCAGACCGCATTCGGCGAACGGCCGTAGAGCGTTTCGAAGAGCCGGGCGGGGTCCGGCGCGGCATCGATCCGCTCGGCGGTCAGCTGGAGTCCGCGGCGGGCCGACAGCTCGGGAAGCAGCACCGGGGCCAGGGCTGGGAGGTACTGGAGGGCCTGCAGCACCTCGCTCGGCGCAGCACCGTCGGCGCGGTTGAGCACCCGCACGTCGGCGCGGGAGGGCACATCGTCGGCGGCCAGCCATTCGTCTTCCTGCCCGGCCCATTGCTCCCAGTAGGGTTCATAGCTCGCGCCGTCGCGGCCAAGGGCCCGGGTGCGGCGCTCCTGCTCGGGGGAATCGGCCCAGACGACGGCGTCGAGGAACGGCATGGCGGCCGCGGCGGCAGCGCCCACACCCTCGACCAGGACGATTTCGGCCGGCTGGGTGAGGCGGGTCGCGCCGTCGTAGTGCTGTTCCCAGTCCCAGCTGACCCAACGGGCCGGTTCGCCGCGGCGCAGCGGGGCAAGCACGGTGGCGGCATAGCGTTCGATGCCGGCGGCCAGGCCGTTCCAGCCCGGGTAGATGTCCTCCAAGTGGAAGAGCGAGACCTTATGGTGCTCCCGGAGCCGGGCCGCGAGTTCGATCGCGAGGGTGGTCTTTCCTGCGCCGGAGCGCCCGTCGATGGCGATGATGACGGGTGCGCGGCTCATGAACTAGAGCGTACCCGGTGCCCCGCGTCGTCCCGGTGCGGCTGGTCTTCTTGCTGCTTCGGCTGCCCTGCCCGGGCCTGCAGCTGGGCGGCGCGGACGTGCTTGAGGATGCCGGGGACGGCGGCGTGGATCAGCTCCCAGGTGTTGTCGAAGTCGGTGTGCCCGCCAAACCAGGGGTCTTCGATGCCTTGATCCAGCGGATCCCTGTCGGCGACCGCGGGGTCGAAGCTGCGCAACATTCGGATCTTCGCCAGCGAGGCCTGATCCGGCGCGGCCTGGCGCAGCCAGCCGTAATGGTCCACATCAAGGGCCAGGATCAGCTCGCGCGAGTGGAACCACTCGCTGCGCCACTCGCGCGCGACATGCAGCTCGGAAGGGATGTTGTGGGCTGCCAGTTTGCGGGCGGCCCGGGGATCGATCGGGCGGCCCGCCTCGTAGGAGGTGATGCCGGCAGAATCGACGTCGACGCCGGTAAGCCCGGCAGCGGCCGCGGCCTCCGCCAGCATCAGTTCGGCCATCGGGGACCGGCAGATGTTTCCGGTGCAGACCGTGATGATCCGGTACTGGCTCAACATTGAGGTCATGACTAAGCATGGCGGATGCCGAGGCCTCTTGGCTAGCCGGAACCCGAGCAATATTACAAGTCCTGTCATACGGCTTTCCGTTCGCGTCAAGTGTGCCGGGCCGCCGCTGTTGGCGGGGCCGCCGCCCTTGGCGGTCCCGGCGGGCCTTAATGCTCTGGACCGCCGTCGGTGCCGCTCCCAGACTGTGTCCCATGACGGATCAGGATTCCCCGGTCCAAACGCCTGGGTTCGGAGCCGCGGACGGGGACGCGCCGTACGGGGCTGCGCCGGAGGCCGCCTCGGACGGGAGGGACGGGTCGGACGGGACGGGCGGTACGGCCGGGCCAGCCAGGCCTGCGCCATCTGCAGAGGCGGCCGCCGCGCGGACAGGGACAAAAGCATCCGGCGGCCGGGCCAACCGGTTCTCGCTGGGCCTGTTGCAGTTGCTGGGCATCCTCCTGGTCGCCGCGCTCGCCGGAGCCGGTTCGGCCCTGCTTGTTGCCCGCGCCAGTGGCTGGGGAGCCGAAACCGTGGTCAAGCAGTACGTCACCGGCGGCGGGGTGTCCGACCATCCCGCCGATATCAAGGCACTGCTCGCGGCCGCCCTGCCCGCGGTGGTCGCCGTGAAGGCCACCACCACGCAGTCCAACCCGTTCCTGGATCAAGGCGGCCGGGCGACGGCCGAGGGGACGGGGATAGTAATCGGCAGCTCGGGGGAAATCCTGACCAACGCCCATGTGGTCAGGGGCGTGGCCGGCGGAGCCTCAGGCGTGACCGTGACCTTCCACGACTCGAGCACGCGCGCCGCCCGCATCGTTGCCGCGGACAGCGATCACGACCTGGCGCTGTTGAGGGTTGAGGGCGTGAAGAACCTGCCGGTGCTGGAGCTGGGTGACTCGGGGTCTGCGGCGCCCGGGGACGCCGTCGTTGCCATCGGCTACGCCTTGGGGTTGGACGGGGGACCCAGCGTCACCACCGGCATCATCTCGGCCACCGGGCGGACCACCGCGGCCGAGGCCGGCTTCGGCAGGAAGTCCCGGCTGGTGAATCTGCTGCAGACGGATGCGTCGATCAGCTCGGGCGACTCCGGCGGCCCCTTGCTTGACGCCGGGGGCCGCGTGGTCGGCATCAACACCATGGTGGCCACGTCGACCTCGCGGACCGCTGCGAACGGGATCAGCTTCGCGATCGCGGCGGACACGGTCAGGGCGCTGCTGCCGGGCCTTCGCGCGGGCGGCTGATCCCGCCCGCGGGTACCGGGGCGGCTCGCCCCTGCGGGCGGGTGGGGCGCGGACTCAGAGTTATTCGTTCCAGAGCGCCTTCCGGAGCAGGCCCTTCAGCTCGACGACCTCGGCGTGGCTGAGACCGGCGAGGGCCTCGAATTCGGCCGCCCGTGCGGCTGCCTCGGCCTGCCGGAAGACGGCGGATCCCTCCGCCGTGGCGGAAACAATTTTGGCCCGGCGGTCCTGTCTTCCGGGTGCGCGGAGCACCAGGCCGCGCTTCTCGAGTTCATCTATGAGGGCCACGATCTGGCTGGGATCGAGGCTCAGGAATTCCGCCATTTCGCGCTGCGTGGGCTCCAGTCCGCTGTTGGCCAGGGCCAGTACCGAGTAGGAGCGTTCCTTGAGTCCGAATTCGGCCAGTGCCCGGTTGTTGAGGATCGAGCCGGCGGCGTGCAGCTTGGCCAGCAGGAAACCGGCATCCAGGCTGATCGACGCCGCCACGAGCTTGTCCGCGGCCCGGGTGCCCGGCGCTTCGTCTACTTCGGTCGTCATGGCCACTCCAATAGTCCAGAAAATAAATCATTGACATTCTCAATTATCCATACTTTCATGGATGCAGAACAGCATCCCATGCCGAGCGGCAGGATGCACACGGCAGCTAGCAAAGGAGCAGCGATGAGCCTGGCAGGAAAAGTAGCAATCGTCACGGGAAGCGGCCGCGGCCTGGGCCTGGCCTACGCCCGGGAGCTGGCCCGGCAGGGCGCCGCCGTCGTGATCAACGATGTGGATGAAGGTGTCGCGGCCGACGCGGTCCGGACCATTGAGTCCGACGGCGGACGGGCGGCCGCCGTCGTCGCGCCGGTGGGCAGCTCCGAGGTCGCCAGGCAGCTGGTGCAGGCCGCCGTTACTGAGTTTGGCCGGCTGGACATCCTGGTCACGAACGCGGGAATCCTGCGGGACAAGTCACTGCTGAAGATGACCGATGACGATTTTGACGCCGTCATCAACGTCCACCTGCGCGGCACCTTCACCTGTGCCCGGGAAGCGTTCGGCTACTTCAAGGAGAACGGGATCCCCGGCCGGATCATCACCATCGGCTCTCCCACCGGCCAGCGCGGCAACTTCGGCCAGACCAACTATGCCGCCGCCAAGGCCGGAATCGTGGGCATGGTCCGCACCTGGGCGCTGGAGATGAAGAAGGCGGGCGTCACCGCCAACGCCGTCATCCCGGTGGCCGCCACGGCGATGACCAAGACCGTGCCGTACTTCCAGAAGGCCGTCGAGGCGGACGAACGCGGCGAGGCCATGCCGGCCTTCTTCCGCCACGACCTCGGCTTCGGCACCGCCGACGACGTCGCCGGGCTGGTAGCCTTCCTGGCCTCCGACGCTGCCTCCGGAATCAGCGGCCAGGCAATCGGCGCAGGCGGCGACAGGTTGCAGCTCTGGACGCATCCCGAGGCGGCGGCCACCGAGTACCGCGAGGGCGGCTGGGGCTACCAGGACCTTGTCGAGAACTTCGGCGCGCTCTTCGGCGACAAACTGCAGAGCGTGGGGGAGGAGTTCCTGCCGCTGCCGGAGGACCTGCAGCCGGAACCGGCAGCGGCACCTGCGAAGGTCGGCCAGCCATGACCGTCGCACGCTACGAACTCGGCGTCGACGCCGCAAAGCTCGCTGCGATCGACATGCACGTCCACCTCGAGGTCGACGGCCACGGCCACGGCTCCCTGCCGGACCAACTCACCGAAGCCTCGGCCAAGTACTTCAAAGCCGAGGACCGGACGCCGTCACTGGACCGGATCGCGGAGATTTACCGTGAGTTGAACATGGCAGCCGTCATCTTCACCGTCGACGCCCGCACCCAGCTCAAGCACGAACCCAACAGCATTCCCGAGCTGATCGCCGGGGCGGCCCGGAACAACGATGTGCTGATTCCGTTCGGCAGCGTTGACCCGCGCACCGGCGCCGAGGCCATCCAGGGCGCCAAGCACCAGGCCGTGGATCTCGGCGCACGCGGCTTCAAGTTCCATCCCAGCCTGCAGGGCTTCGACCCCTCGAACGAGCAGTTTTATCCGCTCTGGGAAGCCCTCCAGGAACTGGGCCTGCCGGCGATCTTCCACACCGGCCAGAACGGCATGGGCGCAGGACTGCCCGGCGGATTCGGCATCAAGCTCGCCTACTCCAACCCGCTCCTGCTCGACGCCGTCGCCGCAGACTTCCCGGAGCTTCAGATCATCATGGCGCACCCCTCGGTGCCGTGGCAGGACGAGGCCAACTCGATCGCCACGCACAAGTCCAACGTGTTCATCGACCTGTCCGGCTGGTCCCCGAAGTACTTCCCCGAGTCGCTGGTCCGGATGGCCAACTCGGTGCTTCAGGACAAAGTGCTGTTCGGCACCGACTTCCCGCTGATCACCCCGCAGAAATGGCTGGGCGCCTTCGCGGACCTGCCGATCAAGGACGAGGTCCGGCCCAAGATCCTCAAGGACAACGCCGTCCGCCTGCTCGGTCTGGAGGCCTGAGGTGAGCGTGGACTCGGAACTCGCCGCGCAGGAGCGGCTCTACGGCGTCTGCGATTTCTACGACGCGGAATCCCTGCTAACCCCCGCCGAACGGCGGGTCCTGGGCCGGCTGCGCGCCTTCCTGGACGAACAGGCCCGGCCGCTGCTCGCCGAGTACTGGGAGCGCGGCGAGTTCCCGGACCAGCTGGCCCGGCCGCTGATCGACCTGGACCTGATGGAGCCCGCGGAACTGACAGGCGCCCCGGGTGCAGGGCAAACACCCGCCCGCGGCATCTACCACGGCTTCCGGATCTTCGAACTCGCCAGAACCGATGCGTCCCTGGCCACGTTCTACACGGCCCAGGCCGGGCTGTTCCGGACCACCATCCGGGTCGGCGCCTCCGCGGAACAGCAGGCCGAGTGGATGCCCAAGGTCCTCGATTTCTCCCTCAAAGGCGTCTTTTCGCTGACCGAACCGGAGTCCGGCTCGGACATCGCCGGCGGGCTCTCCACGAGCGCCCGGCGGGAGGGCGACACCTGGGTCATCAACGGCGCCAAGCGCTGGATCGGGGGAGCAGCCACCGCCGATGTCCTGGCGGTGTTCGCCCGCGACGAGGCGGACGCACAGGTCAAAGCGTTCCTCGTGGACCGTGAGGCCGCCGGGGTGACCCTGGAGAAAATCCACGGCAAGACATCCCTGCGGATGATGCAGAATGCGCACATCACGCTCGAAGAGGTCCGCGTCCCCGAGTCCATGCGCCTGCACAACGTCAACTCCTTCCGGGATGTGGCCGCCATGCTCCGGGCCATGCGCTCGGACGTCGCCTGGATCGCAACCGGCGTGGCCGCCGGCGCGTTCGAGGCAGCTACCCGCTACGTCACGCAGCGGGAGCAGTTCGGCCGGTCCCTGGGGTCTTTCCAGCTCGTCCAGGAGAAGCTCGCCCGGATGCTCGGCAACGTCACCTCGGCCCTGTCCCTCGTGGTCAGGCTGACCGAACAACAAGCCAAAGGCATCTACCGGGACCAGGACTCGGCCCTGGCAAAGATGCAGACTTCCCTGCTGATGCGCGAAACGGTGGCGCTCGCCCGTGAAGTGGTGGGCGGCAACGGCATCACGCTCGAGGCCGACGTCGCCCGGTTCCATGCCGACGCCGAGGCCGTCTATTCCTATGAAGGCACCCACGAAATCAATGCCCTGATCATCGGACGCGCACTCACCGGGCACAGCGCCTTCACCCACTAAGCGTCCACCCTCTTGCCACCAGGCGGTGCCCTCCAGCCGGGTCCGCCGTCGCCCCACCCACCTACACCAGGAGCCAAAGATGCCCAACCTCGTCGTCGACTTCGACAAACTGCTCACCCTCGCCGGCACCGACCTCGGCGTCACCGAATACCGCGAAATCACCCAGGAACAGATCAACAAATTCGCCGACGCCACCGGCGATGACCAGTGGATCCACGTGGATCCGGAGCGCGCCAAGGAGGGGCCCTTCGGCGCCCCGATCGCGCACGGCTTCCTGACGCTCTCGCTCATCATCCCGTTTTGGGGCGAATTGTTCGACGTCGAAGGCGTCACCACCAAGGTGAACTACGGCCTCGACAAGGTCCGCTTCACCTCCCCGGTCAAAGTGGGGTCGCGGATCCGGATGCGCGCCACGATCGCCGAAGTGACCGAGGTCAAGGGCGGCGCCCAGATCAAGGTCTCCAACACCATCGAGATCGAAGGCCAGGAACGGCCCGCCGTCGTCGCCGAATTCCTCGCCCGCTTCTACAAGTAAACCGTTCACCCCCAGTATCCCCACCGCCCCAAGGAACAACGATGTCCCAGATTTCCCAGTTGCAGTCCATGGACGCTGGCACGCGTCGCAGGGAGGCGCGGACCGTCATCGCCTCCAGCTACCTCGGCAGCACCATCGAGTATTACGACTTCCTGCTCTATGCCACGGCTGCCGCCGTGGTCTTCCCCAAGGTCTTCTTTTCCGGCATGGACGATTGGGTGGGCGTCGTAGCCGCCTATGGCACCTTTGCCGCGGGCTACGTCGCGCGTCCCCTGGGCGGCATCATCTTTGGCCACTTCGGCGACAAGCTGGGCCGCAAGGGCATGCTCATCGTCTCGATGCTGGTGATGGGGATTGCCTCCACCCTGATCGGGCTCGTACCGGACGCCTCGGTGGCCGGCCCCTGGGGTGCGGTTCTGCTGGTGATCCTGCGGGTGTTCCAGGGCATCGCCGTCGGCGGCGAATGGGGCGGGGCCGCCCTGATGGCGCTGGAACACTCGGAGTCCGGAAAGCGCGGCTTCGCCGCGTCCTTCGTCAACGCGGGCGCCCCCACCGGCGCCGTGCTTGGCACCCTCGTGATGGGCGCCTTCTCCGCCCTGCCAAACGCACAGTTCCTCGCCTGGGGCTGGCGCGTGCCGTTCCTGCTGTCCTTCGTCCTGCTGGGGGTGGGCATGTTTGTCCGGCTCAAGGTCTCCGAAAGCCCGATCTTCAAGGCTGCCCTCGAGCAGGAAATAGCCGAACAGGCCGAAGAGGGCGCCGGGCGCCGCGAAATCCCGCTGCTCCAGGTCCTGCGGCGGCCCAAGACCCTCATCTTCACCATGCTGGCCGGTGCGGCGGGATTTGCGCTGCAGGTGGTGCTGGCGACCTTCTCCGTGACCTACGCGGTGTCCAAGGGCGCCGACCGGCAGGGCGTGCTCTACGCCTTCGCGGCGGCGTCGTTCGTTTCCATCATCTTCGTGGTCATGGGCGGCCGGCTCTCCGACAAGCTGGGCCGCCGGCCCGTGATGATCGGCGGGCTCCTCCTCTTCATCGCGTACCTCGTCCCGATGTTCCAGCTGCTGTCCTCAAACAACATCGGCCTGATCTTCGTGGCGTTCGCGGTGGGCCTGATGATCCACTCGACGCTGTTCGGCCCGCTCGCGGCCTTTGTCTCCGAACAGTTCGGCACCACCTCCCGTTACACCGGCGCGTCGCTGGGCTACCAGCTCGCCACCCTCCTGGGGGCAGGGTTCACGCCTGGGATTGTGGCGCAGATCTTCAAGGATTCCGGCCAGAACACCTCGTCCGTCGTCTGGTACCTCGCCATCATGTCTGTCGTATCGATCGTCTTCATCCTGCTGACGCGGGAGCCGAAGAACAACGATCTGGAAGCCGTCCGGTCCTAACCGGCCCCGCAGGCATTACCGTCTAACTAGAAAGGATTTGCCGTGGAGAATCTTGGCATCGGCTCGTGGCTGCAACGACGCAGACCAAAGTCGGGCACTAAGACTGCCGTCATCGCCGGAACACGGGAGCTCAGCTACGAGGAGCTTGCCCGGCGGGCCGCCCGCCTCGCCAACGCCTTCCGCGATCGCGGGGTGGTCAAAGGTGACAGGGTGGCCTACCTCGGGGAGAACGATCCGTCCTTCCTGGAAACACTGTTTGCCGCCGGGCTGCTCGGTGCGGTCTTCGTGCCGCTCAACACCCGGCTGGCTCCGCCCGAGATCCAGTTCCAGCTCCGGGACAGCGGCGCCGCGCTTCTGGTCCACGCGGCGGCGCTCGCCGGGCTCGCGGAGCGCGGCTCGGCGGCGACCGAGGTGCGTGCCCGCATCGTCGTCGTCGACTCGCCGTTGCCCGACGGGGCAACGCCCGACGGCGGTACCGAGGGCACAGGGTCCGATTCCAGCAGCGTCGAGGCTTTTGAAGACGTGGTGGCGTCCGGTTCCGAGCTGGCGCCGGATGAGCCCGTGGGCCTCGACGACGGGGCCATGATTCTCTACACCTCGGGAACAACCGGCAACCCCAAGGGGGCGCTGCTGACGCACGGCAACATCACCTGGAACTGCCTCAACGTGCTGGTGGATTTCGATTTCTCCTCCACCGACGTGGCCCTGATGATCTCTCCGATGTTCCACGTGGCCTCGCTGGATATGGGCGTGCTGCCGACGCTCCTGAAGGGCGGCACCGTGGTGCTGGAAGCCAAGTTCGATCCGCGCCGGACGCTGGAACTGATCCAGCAGCACCGCGCCACGACCATCAGCGGGGTTCCCACCACCTACCAGATGCTGTGTGAGCACCCGGACTGGGACGCCACGGACCTCGGCTCGCTGAACAAGCTGACCTGCGGCGGCTCCGCGGTGCCGATGCGCGTCCTGGAGGCCTACGAGCGGCGGGGCCTGCGGTTCTCCAACGGCTACGGCATGACCGAAACGGCCCCGGGTGCCACCACCCTGCCTGCCGCGCGGTCCCGGGACAAGGCCGGGTCATCGGGGCTGCCGCATTTCTTCACGGATGTCCGGGTGGCCGACCCCATTGATCCGGAGGCCGGCCCGGCCGCGCCCGGAACGGTCGGGGAGATCCAGATCAAGGGCCCGAACGTCATCCGGGAGTACTGGAACCGTCCTGAGGCCTCGGCCGATTCCTACACCCCGGATGGCTGGTTCAAGTCCGGTGACATGGGCTACAAGGACCCGGACGGCTTCGTGTTCATCTCCGACCGGCTCAAGGACATGATCATTTCCGGCGGGGAGAACATCTACCCGGCCGAGGTGGAGCAGGCGATCGCCGAGCTCGACGCCGTCGGAAGCGTCGCGGTGATCGGCGTGCCGGACGAGAGGTGGGGTGAGGTGCCGCGGGCCGTGGTGTTGCTGCGCGACGGCGCCCGGCTTACCGAAGAGCAGTTGCGCAGCCACCTGGAAGGCCGGCTGGCCCGGTACAAGATCCCCAAGTCCGTGGTTTTCGTGGCCGAAATGCCCCGGACCGCCAGCGGCAAGATCCGGAAGGCAGATCTGCGGAAACTGACGACGGCGAACGGACAGTAGCGGCCCGGGTCCGCGGCGGCTAGTGGATCAGCGCCAGCAGCACGCCGACGGCCATGAACAGCACGCCGAAGGTCCGGTTGAGGATCCGCTGCCCGCGGGCGTCGTGGGTGAAGCGCTGGAAGCTCGTGGCGGCTGCCGCGAAGAAGAACCACATGACCAGGATGTCGATCACGATCACGGTGGCGGACAGCACGAGGTACTGCGGCAGGAGTGGCTGGTCCGGGCGGATGAACTGCGGCATGAAGGCGAGGAAGAAGACAATCGCCTTAGGGTTGAGCAGGTTGACCCACAGGCCGCGGCGGAACATTGAGAGCGCCGGCTCGTTGCGGAGCGCGGCGGCCTTCTCCTGGTCCAGATCGGGTTTGTGCCGGAACTGCTGGATGCCCAGGTAGACGAGGTAGGCGGCTCCGGCGTAGCGGATGATGTTGAAGGCCAGCGGCGAGCTCGCCACCAGCACCCCGACGCCAAGGGCCACGATCAGGATGTGCACCACCAAGGCGGCCTGCTGGCCAAGGATGCCCCAGATGGAACGCCGGAAGCCGGAGTTCAGGGAGTTGCTCATGGTGTTGATGGCGCCCGCACCCGGCGTGAAGCTGATCAGGACGCCGGCGCCGGCCAGGGCCAGCCAGAGGGAAAGTTGCACGTACCAAGTCTACGGTTCCGGCCCCGGCTGCCCTGCCTGATGACGCGGCCCTGCCCGTCGTCAGCCCTCGCGGAGGCCGTAGCTGAGAATCATGTTGCCCTTGCTGGTCTGCTGGGACGACTGCAGTTCAAGCCGCGTCAGGGGATCGCCGTCGTTGAAGAGCCGCCGGCCGCTGCCCGCGATCACCGGATGGACGATCAGCATCAGGCTGTCCAGCAGGCCGGCGAACAGTAATTGGTGGACCAGCGAGATGCTGCTGAAGATGCCGATGTCGCCGCCCTCGCCCTGTTTCAGGTCCGCGACGAAGTCCTCCAAGGGGCCTTCGATCAGCCGGGAGTTTTGCCATTCCAGGTCACCGGTCAGGGTCCGGGACGCCACAAATTTGGGCAGCGGGTTGATGAACCCTGCGAAATCCGCGTCCGCTTCGGCGTTGGGCCAGTACTGCGCCCATTGCTGGTACCCGACCCGGCCCAGAAGCCCGATGTCGATCCGGCCCATCATCTCGCCCATCCCGGCCCCCAGTTCCTCGTCGAAGCTGTCGAACTGCCACAAGAACGGGTCTTCAACCACTCCGTCCACGGAACTGAACAGGCCGGCCGTCACTTTGCGCATGGTTTCTCCTCGCTGCTGGGTCTTTGAGTGCACCCTAGCGGGAGTTTGGAAAGCAGGGAATGGCTGGCGGGAACCTGCTTTGTGGCTCAGGCCCGGGCGATCACTTCGCCGTTGGGGATCAGGAACCAGCCGTCGTCCGTGGAGCCCCAACGGTGCCAGCCCGCGGAAATCCGGGCCAGGTCCGCTTCGGTGGCGAAACCGTACTCGAGCGCTTGGTCTGCGAAGGCCGAGTGCAGCACGCGCTCGCCCCAGACCCGGGCCTGCCAGCGCCGCTGCTGGCCGGTTGCGTAGAGCCAGTTGCTGCTCGACGGCGCGACGTCGGTGAACCCGGCGGCCTGCGCCCAGGACACGAGCCGCCGTCCGGCGTCGGGCTCGGCGCCGTTCCGTCGGGCGATCCGCTGGTAGAGCTCCATCCACTCGTCCAACTCCGGCACGGCCGGGTACCAGCTCATGCCGTGGAAGTCGGCGTCGCGGACCGCCACGATCCCGCCGGCCTTGGCCACCCGGCGCATTTCCCGCAGGGCGGCCACCGGATCGGTGAGGTGCTGCAGCACCTGGTGCGCGTGCACGACGTCGAACGTCTCGTTCGGGAAGTCCAGCTCGTAGAGGTTGCCGGCGACAAAGCGGACGTTGGCCACGCCGCGCTCCGCGGCCAGGGCGCCCGCGTGGGCGATGATCTCGGGGGAGCGGTCCACTCCGGTGACCTCGCCGGGGGCGACGAGCGCGGCGAAATCGCAGGTGATGCTGCCGGGCCCGCAACCGACGTCGAGCACCGAAACTCCGGGGGTCAAATGCGGGAGGACGAACGCTGCGGAGTTCTCCGCCGTTCGCGAGGCGTGCGCGCGGACCACCGACTCGTGGTGGCCGTGGGTGTAGACATCGTCGGGCTGCTCGGCACTCATAAGGAAACGCTACGCCTCCCGCGGCCGGGGCGGGCCCAACTGACCGGCGCCAGTTGCCGGCGACTACTGCGAGTCAGTCGGGGCCGCGGCGGCTTCCTCGCCGGCGCGGACCGTGGCATCGATCATCGCGTGCAGGAACCGGGTGGCGATTTCCAGCTCGGCCGGGGTGAACTCCTCCAGGGCGGCCCCCATGTGCCGGGCGAGCGGCAGGAACATGGCGCCGCCGTCGCGGTACGCCTTGGGGGTCATCCTGAGCTGGACCTGCCGGCGGTCCGTGCCCTGCCGTTCCCGGACCACGTGCCCGGACTTGTCCAGCCGGTCGATCAGCGCGGTGGTGGCGGGCGAGCTGAGATGGAGCTCCCTACGCAGCACGCCCGGCGTGACCACCTGGTTCTTCGCGGTGTGCTGCATGATCACGGACAACGCGTTGAGGTCGGTGCGGTGCATGTCGTTGCGGGCGCCCGCCGAGTCCGCGTAGCGGTTGGCTTCGAGGCTGAACTCCTGAAGCAGACTGACCAGCGGGGGCGGGCCGGCGGCGTCGGGGATTGCCGGCATCTCTGTTGACATTTCACCCTTCCTGCTCGGCGCCTCGGGAGGCCTGCGCGGTTCGCGCCTTCCGGAGTTTACTCCAGCCCGTAAGCCTTCACGGTCAAAATCTTTCTAGCCTGTCACTTATATCGATCATGGAGATAATCTATGATTTACTAAAGTCTACTCCGCACCGCCACCCCGAGAAGGACACCATGAAACGCAACCGGCAAAACTCCACCCGTGTCCCGTTCTGGCTGCGCTGGCTGGTGCCCGTGGTGCTCGTCGTCGCCTGGCTCGCTATCGCCGGGATCGGCGGCCCCACGTTCGGGCGGCTAAGCGAGGTCTCCTCCAACGACCAGGCGTCGTTCCTTCCCGCGGGCGCCGAGGCCACCGAGGCGCAGGACTGGCAGGCTAAATTCCGGGACTCCAAGGAGATCCCGGCCGTTATTGTGATCGAAAGCGATACCGAGTTCACCCGGGCCCAGCTCGGCGAGGCCGCTGCGCTGAAGGGCAAACTCGAAGCCCTGCAGCTTGGCAGCACCGTGATCGGACCCATCCCGTCGGAGGACGCGAAGGCGGTGCAGTTCGTGGTGCCCATCGCGTCCTCCGATGAAGTGAAGACCGTCATCAAGGAACTTCGGGACGAGGTGAAGTCCTCCGCTCCGGAGGGAATGCAGACCTTTGTGACCGGTCCGGCCGGGCTGACGGCGGACCTGGTCAGTGCTTTCGCCGGCATCGACGGCATCCTGCTGCTCGTGGCACTGGCGGCGGTCTTCCTGATCCTGCTGGTCGTCTACCGCTCGCTCTTGCTGCCGATCGCCGTGCTGTTCACCTCCGTGTTCGCGCTCTGCGCCGCCATCCTGCTGGTCTTCGGCATGGCGAAGCTGGGCTGGATCCAGCTCAACGGGCAGAGCCAGGGCATCCTCTCCATTCTGGTGATCGGCGCCGCCACAGACTACGCACTGCTCTACGTGGCACGCTTCCGGGAAGCCCTGACACACACCGCCAACCGCACGGCCGCGGCGCTCACGGCGTGGAAGGCCGCCTGGGAGCCGATCCTGGCCTCGGGCGCCACGGTCATCATCGCGCTCCTCTGCCTGCTCTTCTCCGACCTCAACTCGAACAAGGCCCTCGGCCCGGTGGCGGCCGCGGGCATCCTGTGCTCGCTCTTCGCGGCACTGACCCTGCTGCCGGCGATGATGGCGCTGCTGGGCCGCGTCGCCTTCTGGCCGTTCCGCCCCAAGCTGCTCCCGGAGACAGAGCGCGAACCCGAACTCGTCACCGGCCTGGAGGGCCAGAAGGGCATCTGGCGCGCCACCGGGTCCCTGGTGTCCCGCCGGCCCCGCACCGTCTGGATCGCCTCCGTACTGCTGCTCCTGGTGGCATCCGCCGGCGTCCTCCAGCTCAAGGCCAACGGGGTACCGCAGACCGACGTCATCCTCGCAGCCTCCAACGCGGTGGACGGCCAGGACGCCCTGGCCCGGCACTTCGACGCCGGCTCCGGCAGCCCCGCCGTGATCGTCGCCGACCAGGCCAAGGCGCAGGAGGTGCTGGACAGGACCAAGACGAGCGACGGCGTCGGGGATGCCTACCTGCTGGCCGAAGGCAACGTGCCGATCATCCCCGGCGCGCAGGGCGCCCCCGGCGCCCCCGCAGCCCCCACCGCCCCGGCGGTCAGGGATGGCAAGGTGCTGATCAACGCCACGCTGAACTACGCCGCGGACTCAAATGAGGCCGAAAATGTCGTGCTAAACCTGCGGCAGGAACTGAAGAAGATCGACGGCGGCGCCCTCGTCGGCGGTGTGACCGCCACGGCCCTGGACACCAACACCACGGCCCAGCGTGACCTCGTCACCATCATCCCGGTGGTCCTCGCGGTCATCCTGGTAATCCTGATGCTGCTGCTGCGCTCCGTGCTGGCGCCGGTCCTGCTGGTCGCCTCGGTGGTGCTCTCCTACGGGGCCGCGATGGGCGTCTCCGCCGTCGTCTTCAACCACATCCTCGGATTCCCGGGGGCCGATGCCACGGTCCCGCTCTTCGGCTTTGTCTTCCTCGTGGCGCTGGGCGTGGACTACAACATCTTCCTGATGAGCCGGGTCCGCGAGGAGTCCCTCAAACACGGCACCCGTCCGGGCATCCTGCGGGGCCTCGGCGTCACCGGCGGCGTGATCACCTCGGCCGGCGTGGTCCTGGCGGCCACCTTCGCGGCGCTGAGCGTCATTCCGATCATGTTCCTGGTGCAGCTGGCCTTCATCGTCGCGTTCGGCGTGCTGCTGGACACCGTCCTGGTCCGGTCCCTGCTGGTCCCTGCCCTGGCCTACGACATTGGCCCGCGGATCTGGTGGCCGAGCAAGCTGGGACGGCCCTCATCCGATGCCGCGGCACGCGAGCTGCCGGCCGCCCCGGAGCCGGAATCCGCCGAGGCGGGGCTCCGCTAGCCGGAACCCGGCGAACCCCCTGCCGCAGCCGCCGTCACCGTCCCTGGCCCCCACCAGGTGCGGTGGCGGCGGCTGCTTCGTTAAGCGGCGCCGGGGGGGCAGGCGGGGTGCCGCACGCTCGGGCGGACCCCTGTTGCCTCCCCGCGGCGCTCGATAGACTGCGACTGCGCCCGCGCGGGCGCCCACGCTTGCAGGAGGGATCCAAACATGTCTGAAAACAGTGAGTTTGATCGAACGGCAGCAGAGAAGCAGCACGGCACCGCCCCGGTTCCGGCTGCCGCCGAAGAACCGGCGACCGAGGGCGACGCCGGCCAGTACGTCGAGGGCGACTACGGCCGGGCGGGCGTTGCGGGGGAGAATCCGGCAGCGGCCCCTGAGGGTGAATATGCAGAAGGGGATTACGGCCGGGCCGGAGTAGCCAGCGGCTCCACCGTCGGCGCCGAAGAGGGGGACTACCCCGAAGGCAACTACGGGGCGGCGGGCGCAACCGGTCCAGACGCCGCCGGCGTCGAGGAGGGCGAATATCCGGAGGGCGACTATGGGGCCGCCGGGGCCGCGGGCGCCCAGCGCACAGGCCGCCGCGCCCAGGATGCCGCCCACGACGAACCGGCAGGGCGGGATGGCACCGTCCGGGACGATGCGGGCCGCGAGGAGCTCTAGTTCCGCTGCCGCACCTGGCGCGGGCCCGTTCTCGCACAGCGAAATCACGGCTGCGGAGCGTTTGCGCTGCCCTAAATCCGCTCAAATCCGCGGCTTTGCGGCGCTTCCCGGCCCGGAAGCACCACTCGTAACTCCAAGTTGAGTCGAATGGACTCAACTTCGGATTGACATCCATCCCGGGCTGGGTAAAGTTGAGTGCAGAGCGCTCAATAAGTGGGCGCGCCTCGTTTTCGACGGGCTCGATCGCCGGGTATGGCCCGGCCGCCGGGCACCCGCCCGATTGCCGGGGGCCAGCAAGTTTCCAAGGAAAGAAGGAAGCAACACATGTCACGTGCAGTAGGTATTGACCTCGGAACCACTAACTCCGTCGTCTCCGTTCTCGAAGGTGGCGAGCCCACCGTCATTGCCAACGCCGAGGGTGGCCGCACCACGCCGTCGGTTGTTGCATTCTCCAAGTCCGGCGAAGTCCTGGTCGGCGAGATCGCCAAGCGCCAGGCCGTCAACAACATCGACCGCACCATCGCCTCGGTCAAGCGCCACATGGGCACCGACTGGAACGTCGCGATCGATGACAAGAAGTACACCGCCCAGGAAATTTCCGCGCGCATCCTGATGAAGCTCAAGAACGACGCCGAGTCCTACCTCGGTGAAAAGGTCACGGACGCCGTGATCACCGTTCCTGCATACTTCAACGACGCCGAGCGCCAGGCCACCAAGGAAGCCGGCGAGATCGCTGGCCTCAAGGTCCTGCGCATCGTCAACGAGCCCACCGCGGCTGCCTTGGCCTACGGCCTGGATAAGGGCAAGGAAGACGAGCTCATCCTCGTCTTCGACCTCGGCGGCGGAACCTTCGACGTGTCCCTCCTCGAAGTCGGCAAGGACGAAGACGACTTCTCCACCATCCAGGTGCGCGCCACCGCCGGTGACAACCGCCTCGGCGGCGACGACTGGGACCAGCGCGTCGTGGATTACCTGCTGAACCAGCTCAAGGTCAAGGGCATCGACCTCTCCAAGGACAAGATCGCCCTGCAGCGCCTGCGTGAAGCTGCCGAGCAGGCCAAGAAGGAACTCTCCTCCTCCTCGAGCACCAACGTCTCGCTCCAGTACCTCTCCGTCACCCCCGACGGCCCGGTCCACCTGGACGAGCAGCTGACCCGCGCGAAGTTCCAGGACCTCACCAAGGACCTGCTGGAGCGCACGAAGAAGCCCTTCCACGACGTCATCAAGGAAGCCGGCATCAAGCTCTCCGACATCGACCACATCGTGCTGGTCGGCGGCTCCACCCGTATGCCCGCCGTCTCCGAGCTGGTCAAGGAACTCGCCGGCGGCAAGGAGCCGAACAAGGGCGTCAACCCGGACGAGGTCGTCGCCGTCGGCGCCGCACTGCAGGCCGGTGTGCTGAAGGGTGAGCGCAAGGACGTGCTGCTGATCGACGTCACCCCGCTGTCCCTGGGCATCGAGACCAAGGGCGGTGTCATGACGCACCTGATCGAGCGCAACACGGCCATCCCCACTAAGCGCAGCGAAACCTTCACCACGGCGGACGACAACCAGCCGTCCGTGGCGATCCAGGTCTTCCAGGGCGAGCGTGAGTTCACCCGCGACAACAAGCCGCTGGGCACCTTCGAACTGACCGGCATCGCACCCGCCCCGCGCGGCGTGCCGCAGGTCGAGGTCACCTTCGACATCGATGCGAACGGCATTGTGCACGTCTCCGCGAAGGACAAGGGCACCGGCAAGGAACAGTCGATGACCATCACGGGCGGCTCCAGCCTCTCCAAGGAAGACATCGACCGCATGGTCCGCGACGCCGAGGAGCACGCAGCAGAGGACAAGGCCCGCCGCGAGGCGACCGACACCCGCAACACTGCCGAGCAGCTCGCGTACTCCGTGGACAAGCTGATCGCCGACAACGCCGACAAGCTGCCGGAAGAGGTCAAGACCGAGGTCCAGGCCGACGTCGACGCCCTCAAGGCAGCGCTCGAAGGCACCGACGACGCCGCCGTCAAGACCGCGTTTGAGAAGCTGCAGGCTTCCCAGACCAAGCTCGGCGAGGCCATCTACGCCCAGCCCGGTTCCCCCGACGGTGCCGCTGGCGCCCAGGGTGCTCCGGCCGGCGAGCAGGCGGCTTCCGACGAGGACATCGTTGATGCCGAGATCGTAGACGAAGACGAGAAGAAGTAATCATGCCGCACCACGGTAACGAAGAAGAGCACGGCGACGAGAGCCGTGATGACAGCCAGAAGCCGGTGATCCACGACAACCGCAAGGTTGATCCGAAGACCGGCCAGGCACGCCATCCCGACCAGGAGCGCGCCGCCGCAGGGGAGCCCGATTCCGGGGACGCACTGTCCCAGGCCGAGGACATCCTCAATAGCGTCCAGGTTCCGGCAGCGGAGTCCGTGGCGCAGGGCGCAGGTGCCGGGGAGGCGGAGGAACTGAAGAACGACCTCCGCCGCCTGCAGGCCGAGTACGTCAACTACCGCAAGCGCGTTGAACGTGACCGCGCCGTGGCAGGGGAGATGGCCGTCATCGGCGTCCTCAACGCCCTGCTTCCGGTGCTGGACGACGTCGACGCCGCCCGGCAGCACGGCGACCTGGCGGACGGACCGTTCGCCGCGATCGCCGCGAAGCTGGAGAACGCGCTGAAGACGTACGGCCTGGTGCGCATCGATGAGACCGGCGTGGAGTTCGATCCCACGATCCACGAGGCCCTCATCCAGCAGCCCGGCCCGGATGTCGAGACCGACACCGTCAGCCAGGTCCTGCGCTCGGGCTACAAGTCCGGCGACCGGGTGCTCCGCGCGGCCCAGGTCATCGTGGCCGTCCCTGCCTAGCAGCACGTCATCGAGATGACAGTTCGCGCCGGTGTTTCCCGCAAACATTGGCGTGAACTGTCATCTCGGCACACACTTTTGAAAGGAAACGCCATTGGCTAGCCAAGACTGGGTGGACAAGGACTTCTACAAGATCCTTGGTGTCGCCAAGGACGCTTCCGACGCCGACATCAAGAAGGCCTACCGGAAGCTCGCGCGGCAGCATCACCCGGACACCAACGCCGGGGACACTGCATCGGAGAAGAAGTTCAAAGACATCTCCGAGGCCTACTCGGTGCTTTCCGACGCCGACGAGCGCCAGCAGTACGACGCCATCCGGGCCATGGGCGGCGGCGCCCGCTTCGCCCCCGGCGGCGCCGGCGGGGCGGCCGGCGGTGCCGGCTTCGAGGACCTTTTCGGCGGACTGTTCACCGGCGGCGGCGGACGCCACTCCGGCGGCTACAGCACCGCCGGCGGCATCCCGCCCGAGTTCGCCGACCTGTTTGGCGGCGGCGGCTTCGGCGGCGGTGGCCAGTCCTTCCAGCGCGCACCCCAGAAGGGTGCCGACCGGACCGCGTCCACCAGCATCTCCTTCGCCGGGTCCATCCGCGGCACCACCATCGGGCTGCGCGAACCGGACGGCGAAGTCATCGACGTGCGCATCCCGGCCGGCATCAAGGACGGCCAGAAGGTCCGCGTCCGCGGCAAGGGCCAGTACGGTCCGGCCGGCAACGGCGACCTCATGGTCACCGTCACGGTGAAACCGCACGACTTCTACACCCGCGACGGCGACAACCTGCGCATCCATGTCCCGGTCACCTTCGCCGAGGCCGCCCTGGGCGCCGACATCGAGGTTCCGACCATCGACGGGGACAAGGTCAGGGTCCGCGTTCCCGCCGGCACCCCGTCAGGGCGCACGCTCCGCGTCAAGGGACGCGGCGTCAAGCACACCAAGGCCACCGGTGACCTGCTGGTGACCATCGACGTCGCCGTGCCGAAGAAGCTGAGCAAGGACGCCGAGGAAGCCGTGAAGGCTTTCGCCGCGGCCACCTCCGGCGAGGACGTCCGCGCCGGCCTGGCAGCCAAGGCCCGGCTGTAGGAGTCCTGCCATGGACATCGAGTTCGACCAGCCGATCTTCGTCATCTCCGTCGCCGCGGAGCTGGCGGACATGCACCCGCAGACGCTGCGCCAGTACGACCGGCTCGGCATCGTCTCGCCCAGCCGCGCCCCCGGCAAGTCCCGGCGGTACTCGCAGCGCGACGTGAACATGCTCCGCGAGGTGCAGCGGCTCTCCCAGGAGGGCGTCTCACTCGAGGGCATCAAGCGGATCCTGCAACTGGAAAACCAGGTTGCCGCGCTGCAGCGCCGGGTCACGGAGCTGACAGAGGAACTGGGCCGGCGCCGGCAGCCGCTGGACTCCCGCATTTTCGCCGCAGGGGCAGCCGGCGACGTCGTCACATTGGCCCGCGGACAGCGGCCCCGCGCCCGTTCGCAGGCCCTGGTGGTGTGGCGGCCGCACGGGATCCAAGACTGAAGCCTGGATAAACCTACTGAGTGCCCGGGACCCCATGGGTCCCGCGCACTCAGTGCGTTAGAAGCGTGACTTGGTGCCCGCGACCGCGGGTGCGGTAGCGACGAGGTTGCCCGCGAGGTCCCCCATTCCGCTTGCAGGTGTGTAGAACGGGACAGCGGGCTGTTCCGTCCCGTTCCCTTGATTGCCCGAGACGTACGCGCCCAGCGTGACGGTGAGTGCTTTGCTTGAGGGATCCCAGCTCACGGTTCCCTTGTACCTGAGCGTGCCTGAGCCGTAGTAGTTGCCGCCCAAGGCGACGGTGCCGATTCTCGACGTGGGACAGACTGAGCTATCCACGGCGACGCTGAGGGTGTTGCCGGCGACGATGTTTACGGTGGCTTGACTCTCGCTCAGTGTCAGCATTCCGGCGGGGCTGGCCGCCCAATTACTGCAAATCGTAGACGCGTCCAACGACTCCCCAAAGGTGATGGTGGCCTTGTCCTTGGGATCGAGTTTGCCGTTCCTGCCGCCGCCGTCTTCAAGGAGCACCCCGGTGACGATGGGCGCCGTGACGTCCTTGATGGAACTCGCGGTGCCCGGGGTCGCGGGATTGCCTTGGTTGCCCGCGGTGTCGGTGGCAACCGCGCGGTAGGTGAGCGTTCCGGCGTTGAGCCCCGTCAGGTTGACGGTGGCATCCCAGGTCCCGGCACTGTTCGCCGTCACCGTGGCGTTGACCGTGTGCAACGGGTCGCCGGCGTCGGTGACAGCCAGGGCAATGGAGGCGCCGGGTTCGGTGGTGCCGCTGACCGGCACCGCAGCGACGTTGCCGCCATAGACATAAGCGGGGGCAACCACGGTAGGAGCGCCTGGCGGCGTGGTGTCCACGGCGGCGCCGCTGCTGCGGACGCTCTCGACTCCCTGCCACTGCCCGAGTACCGGGGTCACGGTGTAGTACCACGTGCCGGTCGGGACGCCCTGGTCGGTGCAGCCCAGTCCGACCGTCACCGTGGCTGAGCAGGTTCCGCCCGCGGGGGACTTGGTACCGGCCGAGGCGGATGCATAGCGCGCCACCGTGTAGCCGGTGACAGGCCGCCCGGCGAGGGTGGTGGTGGCGTTCCAGGCCAGCGTGACGTTGCCGCCGGACACTGTGGCTGTCGGCGTGGCGCCGGCGCCCATGCCGTCCGCGCTGGCAGATGCGGCACCGCTATTTGACGTGGCCGTCCAGAAGGCATTGGCCCCGGGGCCGGCCCACGAGAGGAGAGCGGCCCCGGTAAGGACGACGGCGATCCGGCTTCGGGTGCGGGAGCGTGCCCCGCGCCCCTGGTGACGGCTCATCGTCGTGCCTCCACGGTGACGGGAATCTTGAAAGTCGCGCCCTGGCAGGCGGACTGTGACTGGGCGGACATGCTCGCCGCGCCAGGAAGGGTGACAAGCACCGAGGACTTCGCCGGGATGGTGACGGCGGGGGCGAGCGGTGCGGCCGGGGCAGTGAAGGAAACCCCGGTGGTCACGCATCCGGCATGCGCGGCATCCGCAGTGACCGGCCCGCTGGCGGCCACAGAGTACAGCGTCACCGCGAAGGCGTTGGGGTTGCTGGTCCGGAGGATGACGTCGGCCGTCCCGCCCGGGAAAAGGCTGGCGCGGTTCGCGTCGCCTGCCGCCACCGCGTCCACGCTGATCTGCATGGTGCCTGCGGCCGCGGCGCCGGCGCCGGCGCCCGTGCTGGCCCAGTACGCGTAGGCCGTGCCGATGCCGGCCAGCAGGGACAGCGCGACGGCAGCGGCCGAGGCGCTTCCGGCCAGCCCGGTGGCGCGCACAATGGATCGTGAGACTTGCATGTCAGTTTCCCTGCCCTGATCCGGTGTAAGCCAGTTGGAGGACTGCACCCTTGCAGCCGTCCTGGAGGCGCGGCGTGTCGAGCATGGCGATCCGTGGCCACTGGGCCGACGGAACGCCAAGCTGTGAGAGTGAGCTGCTGCCGGACGGGACAGTCAGGGGATAGCGCCCACTGAACTGAGTCACGGCGTAGTCCTGAGACGTGCAGGGCAGGTTGGCCGCGATCGCCTTTGACGTGCGGAGCACACCCGTGATCGATACGGCCAAATTGCCGACGTCGATGCTCTTGTCCGGGTTGTTGAATCCGAGGTCAAGGGACTGGCTGGTGCCCGGCGCGAGAAGGCCTGGAGCATCGCCGGCAACCCCAAAGACGCGCAGCGGTGCCTTGACCCGCAGTTGTACCCTGATGGGCACAGCCTGAACGCTTCCGCCCTGGCCCGTCAGCGTCAGCTCGTAGTCTCCGGCCCTGGTGTTTGATGCCGTAGTTACGTTGATGTTGAGCGGGGCGGTACTCCCCGCGGTCAGCTTGACGGACGACGGCGAGATGCTGGAGGCCCCTCCGGCGGGGAGGCCGGTGAGGGCCATAAGCACTGTGCCGGCGAACCCGCCGGTGGAGCTGACCGTTGCGGAATAGCTCGTGGCCTGCCCCTGATCCACGTTCCGGCTGGACGGCGTGATTTGCACGGTGATTCCGGGCTTCGCGGGAGCCGACTGCTGTGCCGCGGCGTAGAGGGTGCCAGCTGGCAGGAAGATGGCGAGCATGCCAATGACGAGGACGCGGCCGGCGAGGCCCGCGTGATCCCTTGCGAGCCGGAAGAACCGCAGTGGATGCTGCATTCCCTATCCTCCTTGGACCAGGCGCAGGGCCTGGTCGTGGGTGTCCGTGCTGATGCGTTGTTGTGCGGTGGCCCGAAGGCCGCCCGGCGGGCCGGGTCTCCGGCCCGCCGGGACATCAGCTACTCGCTGCCGACGGTGACCGTGACGACGGCCGACTTGCAGGCATCCTGGTTGGCGTCGTCATTGAGGAAGGTCAACGTTCCCGACCCCACAGAGGTCCCCGTGCTGTTAGCCGCCACCGGCGAGTTAGACGTATTGGCGCTGACCGTGAACCATGCCGGCAGGCACCCGGGCGCACTGGTGGTCACGCTCGCGGTGAGGGCGCCGACGACGGTGCCGGTGTTGGTGCTGTTGTCCGCCGTGTACGCGACGGGCACCGAGTTGCCCGGGGCCAGGCCTCCGGCAAAGGTGGCGTGCAGGGTCACCGTTCCGCCGCCTGTGGAGTTGGCGGCGTTGCCCGTGCCGGTGCCGGTGGTGGTCCAGTAGGCGTAGGCGGTGCCGCCGCCGACGGCCACGAGGGCGACCGAGGCCGCAACGGCGATGACCTTGCTCTTCTTGGTGAGCTTGCGCATTTGTGAGACTCCTTGTGTGGGTGGCACCCGGGCAGGAGTCATCAGGCCTGAGCCGCATTCCCCCAATCCTGCGGTTGCCGCGCTGAATCGATGGCCCAATCGTTTGCGATGGAGAACGGCCCGGGCAACGCGTAGTTGTACTCGACTTTTCCCTCCGGCACTACCTGCCTCCGAGACGAGCATCCGCGGTCCGGCCCCGGGCTTCCCGTCGTCGGCTGGGAAAATGCGCGGCTAACGGGGGCTGCCGGCGGGGCTACCCCCCTCGCATGCGGCATGCCGCCTTCGCGTGCGGCGCACGGCCGATGAGGGCCAGTAGTCTGCTTTTCCGCTCCCGGGCGGCGGCTTGGACGTCGCGGTCCGCGGCCGTTCGCAGGCCCTGGTGGTGTGTGGCGGCCGCACGAGACGCCCTGACCGCCTCCAAGTAGTCGGCCCGGGCGAACTGAGTACTCGGTCGCAAATTCGGGTGGCCTAATCCGCATAGTCGGGTACCGCCAGGCAGTGACTTCCCGCCTGCGCGGCCGGTTGAATGGTCTTGGCAGCCGGGTGGCCGCCGAGTGGACAGCCGATATGACTCGGCTCCAGTGCAAAATGTCGGGGGGCACAGCACATGCTTCAGTCAACTATTCCGGACGCAGCAGCGCCGGCGTCCGCAACGATCGCGGGCCGGCCATGAACAGCGGACTGTACGCCGTCGCACTCTTCGGACATTCCCTGCCGGGCCTGCTCCTGCTCACCCTTGGCCAATCCGTTGTGGTGGTCTGCGTCTGTTTCGATATGGTCCGGGCAGTCTCGGTGCCGCGCTCCAGGCGGCGCTACGTAGCCAACACCGTGTTCCGGACGCTGGCGCTTCCGTCCATCCTCTGCATGTCCCTCGTTGTGCTGGTCCATGCCGCGTCCGGCGCCTGGGAACAGGTGGCCGCCGGGGTCTTCGTCCTGGTTGCGGTGATCTTCCGCTGGCACCACGACACGGACGAGGACAGCTGGTGGACGGGCAAGGGCAAGGCCCTGGGACGCTGGCTCCGCAAGAGCCTGCCGGCGCCGCGGGCTGTGGCATCCGCCGCCGTGTGATCCCCGGGGCGCCGGCTCAAAAAATCGCGTTGAGGGTGTTCCAGCCGCCTCCGACCCGCACCCGCACCAGCCACGTGCCGCCACTGCTTCGCGGGTAAAGCCAGAGGCTTCCGGCGCTATCGCGGGCCAGGATGTCCGGTGTGCGGTCACCGTTGAGATCCCCGGGACTCATCAGGGCGGTCATGCCGTTCCAGCCGCCGCCGAGCAGCACCCGGGGGAGCCAGCCGCCCGTGCCGCTGCCGCGGTACAGCCACAGCCGGCCGGTGGCAGTCTCCCGCGCCACGACATCCGCGGCGCCGTCGCCGTCGAAATCGCCCGGGGCCACCAGCGCATTAAAGATGTTCCAGCCGCCCCCGACCCGCACCCGCGGGAGCCAGCCGCCGGCGCCGTTGCCCGGGTAGAGCCAGAGGAAGCCGGTCGCTGCCTCGCGGGCCAGCACGTCGACGCGCTGGTCGCCGTTGAAATCGCCCGGGCCGAGGATGCCATTCATGATCTGCCAGCCATTGCCGGCCAGGATACGGCTGAGCCATCCGCCGGTGCCGTTGCCGCGGTACAGCCACAACTTGCCGGTCGCGGCCTCCCGTGCCAGGACGTCCAGGGGGCCGTCGCCGTTGAAGTCCCCGGGAGTCTCGAGGGCGTTGTACGCGGCCCAGCCGGCCCCAATCCGGATGCCCGGAAACAGCCCGCCGCGCCCCGTCCCCGGGTACAGCCGCAGCTCGCCGGTGGCGGCGACCCGGGCCAGGACATCGTTGTTCCAGTTGCCGTTGAAATCCGCGGTCGCCCCCGAGAGCGCGGAGGCCGGCACGGGCAGCGCGGTAAACGCGTAGGGGGCGCAGGTGAGGTCGTAGTCGCGGACGTCGTCGTACCACTGTGACAGGAAGACCCGGCCGCCGGAGAAGCTGGCCTGCCGGCACCGGTCCAGGGCTTCGGACGGGTAGTCGAGGCGCCCGGCGGTGGCCCAGACCGGCACCCCCGGCAACCTCCACGAGCCGGTGATGTCCTGCCAGCCGGAGGCGAAGGAGTAGAGGCCGTAGGAGTATCCCGCGTCCCGGAGGCCCCGCATCAGGCCTTCCACCACGTACCGGTTCTCGCGCCGTTGCACCGCGGTGGCGGCGGGCCAGGGCTGGGCCGGCCGCGGCTCCACATCGATCCAGACGACGGGTGGCCGGAAGCTCACCCGCTGGAGGCTGGCGAGGGCGTAGCGGGCTTCGGCGTAACCGACGTTGGAGAGCTCTCCGGCCCGGGTACTGGCGGACCACGGCCCCTGCGCGCGGTAGGTGGCAAGCTGGGCGGCGGTGGGGAAAGCCGCCATGGTGTAGGCGTGGGCGCGCTTGTTATTGGTGCCGACCCAGGCCACCTGGCTGGCCAGGCACGGGTTCTCGGTGAAGGGCAGTCCCCGGGTCAGGCCCAGCACCACGAACTGGGTAGTCGCCGGAGGAAACGGCAGGCCCAGGCCGCCGACCGCCGTCGGGCATTGCGGCCAGGAGATGTCATGTCCGTACAGGGTGGCCGCCTGCGCCGGCGGAGCGGTGGCCGGCAGCAGGCCCAACACCAGGGCCAAGGCTGCCACCACCGACGCCAGCGCCGATGCGGGCCGCCGCGGGTGCGCCGCGGTGTCAATGAACCTCATACGCGCGGCCATGGCCACCCGCTCCTTCGCCCAAGCTCTTCCCGATACGCACCATTGGACACCCGGATCGACGCCCTCCGCTAGGGCTGGACGCCCCTGCGCGGACGGGCCGGACCAGCCGTCAGTCGGTGAACAGCCCGGCCAGATCCTCCGCCGTCAGTGCGCCGCCGGAGAGGGCGTCGCCTTCCATCACGTCGGCGAACAGCTGGGACTTCTTGGCCTTGAGCGCCATGACTTTTTCCTCGATGGTGTCCTTCGCCACCAGCCGGTAGACCATCACGTTGCGGGCCTGGCCGATCCGGTGCGTCCGGTCCACGGCCTGCGCTTCGGAGGCCGGGTTCCACCACGGATCCAGCAGGAACACATAATCCGCCTCGGTCAGGTTCAGGCCGAAGCCGCCTGCCTTGAGGCTGATCAGGAACACCGGTGCGGCGCCGTTCTTGAACTCGTTGACGACGTCGGTGCGGTTGCGGGTGCTGCCGTCGAGGTAGCAGAACTCGATATTTTCCTCGATGAGCCGTTCGCGGACCTTGCCGAGGAAGCCGGTGAACTGGCTGAAGATCAGCGCGCGGTGGCCCTCGGCCACGAGGTCCTCCAACTGCTCGAACAACACGTCCAGCTTGCTGGAGCGCACCCCCGAGAGCGAGGGGTCGATCAGGGACGGGTCCAGGCTGAGCTGCCGCAGCAGGGTCAGCGACTGGAAGATCGTGAAACGGTTCTTGTTGACGTCCTCGATCAGGCCCAGGATCTTCTGCCGCTCGCGCTGCAGATGCGTCTGGTAGACCTTCTGGTGCCGCGGGTTCAGCACGACCTCGAGGACCTGCTCCTGCTTGGGCGGCAGGTCGTGGATGACCTGTTCCTTGGTGCGGCGCATCATCAGCGGCCGGACCCGGCGCCTGAGCTTCTCCAGCTGTGCCCGGTCCCCGTTCTTCTCCACGGGCTTCTGGTAGTACTCGGCGAAGCGCTTGGGGCTGGAGAAGAGTCCCGGCGCCACGATCGAGGTCAGCGCCCAGAACTCCATCAGGTTGTTCTCCAGCGGTGTGCCGGTGATCGCCAGCTTGAAGGCGGCCGGGAGCTTCCGGGCGCACTGGTAGGCCTTGGATTGGTGGTTCTTTACGAACTGCGCCTCGTCGAGCACCAGCCCCGCCCACTGCCGGGAGGCGTAGGCCTCGTAGTCGATCCGGAACAGCGCGTAGGAGGTGATCACAATGTCGGCCCCGGCCATTGCCTCGGCCGGCACCGAGCCGCTTTTCGCGAAGGTCTCGCTGATGGCCCGCACCGTCAGGCCCGGCGCGAACCGCGCGGTTTCAGCCTGCCAGTTGCCGACCACACTGGTGGGCGCGACCACCAGGAAGGGCGCCCCGCCGGGTGCGCCGCCGGGCGGGCTGACGACGACGTCGGCCGCGGCCCCGGGGGCGACAGTGGCGGCGACGGCGGACGCGGCGGTCTCGGCGGCGGCGACCTTGGCGGCGCAGATCAGCGCCAGCGCCTGGACGGTCTTGCCCAGGCCCATGTCATCGGCCAGGACGCCGCCGAGCCCGTGGCGGTAGAGGAAGCTGAGCCAGTTGAAGCCCTCGAGCTGGTACGGGCGCAGCTCGGCGTCCAGGGTGTCGGGCAGCGGCAGGCCCTTGACGCCGCCCTCGAGCAGCCCGCCGACGGCCTCGCGCCACGCGGCGGCCTGTTCGTCGACGATGCCCAGCTGTGCCAGCTCGTCCCAGAGCCCGGCCTGGAACCGGCTGATCTGCAGCGGCGCGTCCTTGTTGTCCTGCAGTTCCCGCGCCTCTTCGATCAGGGCGCGCAGCTGGTGCAGCTCGGGCAGGTCCAGGGAGAAGTACGCGCCGCTGGGCAGCAGCATCTTGGTTTGGCCCGACGCCAGGGCGGAGAAAACGGCGGCGAAGGACACCGGCTGGCCCTCGAGCGAAATCTGGATGCCCAGGTCGAACCAGTCCCGCTGGTCGGTGGCCTTGGTGGAGATCGACACCACCGGGGCTTCCTCGGCCTCGCGGTAGTCGGCAATCTCGCCGGCCGTGTCCACGGAAACTTCCGAAAGCTCGCGCAGCTTAGGGAGGACCTCCTCCGTGAAGGCGAGGGTGTCCAGGCCGCTGAGCTCCGCGGACGCCGCCAGCCGCGGAGTGCCCCAGCCTCCGGTAGCCGATTCGCCGAGCTTCGGCACCATGTCCCACGGCTGGCCCACGGTTTCCAGGATGCGGGCCTCGGCGGTGTCGTCGCGGTAGCCGTGGTCGCCGGGGTGCCGCCACAGCGGCTGGGCCGTGACCAGGGTTCCGGCCTTGTAGTGCCACTCCCAGTGCAGCCGGACCCGGTGGTCTGCGCCGTAGTTGGCCAGCAGGGACAGGGTGGGGACGGCCAGGGCGGGCAGCTCGACGGATTCGTCGGAGGCGGTCACCCGGGCGGTCTGCTTGAGCTTGGGATAGAACCCGGTGAGGAAGCGCCCCTCGTCCCGGGACGGAATATGCAGCGTGGTGCCGGCGGTGACGAAGGTCAGGAGTTCCTCGCTGAGTCCGGCCTCCAGGGGTGCGAGGGTGATCGCGGAGTCGCCCGGGGCGACGCCGGGCAGCGCGTCGGCGCCGGAGGTCAGGAAGATGCCGTGGGCCGGGCGGCCGATGGTCCCGACCGATGCCGGATCCACCACCGCGCCCTCGACGGTGATCGTCGGTGCGAGCGCCAGCCCGCCGCCGTCGGCCTCCTCGGCGCCGAGCCGGGTCAGGTTGAGTCCGACGGCGGCTGGCTCGTCGGCCAGCCGTACGGGTTCGTCGCCCCGGCCGTGGACCAGGGCGAGGCCGATCTTCCGGGCCTCGGCCAGCAGGCTCCAGAGGTTCTTGCCGGCGTAAGTGTTCAGTCCCAGCCAGGGCGCGGTGCCGGCGTGCTGTCGGTTGGCCAGGGCCGTGTGCGAGGCGAGGAATTCCTGCATCCACTCAACGTGGGCTTCGTTGCATTCGCGCCGGTAGTTCAGGTAGCTCAGGGTGTTCCAGGAGACGTCGCCCCGGATCCACTTGCCCTTGGCCCCCATGATGACGGGCCGGGCCTTGAGCTGGCGGACGCTGCGCAGCGGGTCCCGGCGGCCCGTGTAGGAGAAGTGTGGGGCCGGTTCCTCGATCTCGAACTGCAGTGCCAGCGGCACGCCGTTGGTCGACTGGGTGATCCCAGGCCGGGCGATTAGCGGGCTCAGGGCCTGCTCCCAGTCCGGCAGGTCCAGCGCCGAGGGCTGGCGCGACAGCCGGGAGGATTCCGCGGGCGCGAGCAGCTGGACGCGGGTCGCCGGGTTGTCCTCGGCGGCAAACAGCAGGGCCGCCACGTGCTTGCAGTCCTTGCGCACCGGGCAGCTGCAGACACCGACGGTGCAGCTCCAGCCGCCGCCCTTGCGGACCAGCTTCGCCGTCGTCGAATACGGCACGTCCGCGCCGCCGCGGACCTTGCCCAGCATCAGCCCGGTGGCGGCGTCGAAGGAAATCCCGGAAACCCGGCTCCCCATGGCGTAAGCAAGTCCGGCCGCGAGGGAGCGGTCGTTGATTGCGGGGGTCTGTATTGCCAGTGCCGCACTCTCGTCCGGATGGGATGGCATGTGCGCACTACTTCCAGCAGTTGGTCATCTGATCCATCTTAGCCAGCCTGGCGGTGCCCGGAAACTTCGCCTGACGTTCACCTCGCGCTCGGACGCCCCGGAACCGGGCGGGCCTACCGTGGAAGGGACCGGAGCAGCGCCCGCCACCACCGTGAGGATCCCCATGAGCACCAGCCTGACCCAGAGCCCGACCGCCACCAGCCATGCCCCGGTGCTGACCAGGGAGAGCCTCAACGGCGGCAACGTGGACATCGTGGACAACAACGTCGACGTCGTCAACGCCATGTACGCGGAACTGCTGGATGCCGAGGAAATCGCGGCCAACGCCTTGCGCAGCTATTACGTGGACTTCTATCTGACGCAGTCGCTCGGCGGCGGCTTCGCCCAGTACGTCTTCACCGTGCCGGAGCGCGAGGAGATCGACGAGTACGTCCGCGAAGGGCTGGCCGGCATGGGCGCCGCCGCGCACCTGGACCTGTTCAACCGCAGCGTGGCTGCCTATGACTCGCTCTCGGAGGAGGAAGCGGAGGCCTATCTCGACGGCGACGCCGAGCTGGGTGGTGAAGACGGCGGTGCGGCGGCGGTACCCGAGGCGGTCCAGCTCCTGGAGCAGCTCGACGACGAATTCGAGCCGCTGCTGGAAACCGAGGACATTGTCGCGCTCAATGCCGCCTGGCTCCGCGGCCAGCCGGACCTGCTGGTCCTGGACGAGGACGAACTCGACCGGCACATCCACGAGCGGGTGTCCCGGATCCCGAACCTGTCGGAGCGTCAGGCAGCAGCGGCCGAGGAGGAACTCAGCAGCGCGCCGGAGTTTGAGCTGATCATCCGGGAGCTCTGCGAGGTGGCCGGACACACCTTGCTCAAGATCACCATGGGCGACCCGAACCATGACCACAACGGCGAACGCGTCCTGGCCTGGCACTTCACCACGGACCAGGGCGAGTTCCTCATGCTGGAGGACGACGAGGAGGCGTACATGATCCACCCGGAGACCCGGGAGATCGTGGCCGCCGTCGAGTTCGAGGACGAGTCCGACGACGGCCTCGCGTCCGGGGCCTAGTAGCCGCCGCCAGCGGCGGAAGTGATCATTTCACCGGCTGGGTTGACGAGGTACCAAACGTTCCCGACGCCCTGGCCGGTGGTGTCACCGGGCGCCCGGTCCTTGGCATAGTAGTACAAGGGCATCCCGTTAATGGTCAGTTGCTTCTTGCCGTCCGGCGTGGGGATGGTGCCCACCTTGCCGGTGACGCCTTCCGCCGCCGGTGCGTCGGAGCCGGCAAGCACCGGCGGCCAGGCGGCGATGCAGGAACCGGTGCAGGCACTCGTGCCGGAGTCCTTGGTGTCCTTGGTGAAGAGGTAGACGCTCATGCCCTTGGCGTCCACGACCACCTGCCCGGCGCTGGTCGCGGCAGTCTTAAGCTCAGCGGCCGACGCCGGGGCGCTGGACCCGGAGGTGCCGGTCGCCGAAGTTGCCGGCGCCGGGGAGGCAGCCGCTGTGGTGGCGGAGGCCGCCGTTGTGCCGGCAGCCGGCGCCGGCGTCGTGGTCCCGCTGCCCCCAGCGCAGCCGGAAACGACGACGGCAAGAGCGAGGGCAGACAGGGTGGCGCCGAAGTGCTTTGTCATTGTTGGCTCCTAGGCTAGGTGCCGGCCATCTCGCTGTCCGGCTAGCTGTTACGACGGCGGCGGGTGAAGAATGGTTCAAGGGTGTTCCGTTGAACTTTCGGGCCGGCGTGTACGTCCTAGTGGGGCAGAGGGACCAAGCCCGGGAGGTGCCGCATGCCGCTGGATGAAGACGTGGTGGCCGCGATCTATCGCGAGCACGGAACGGCGCTGCGGCGGTTCGTCCTGGGCGCGTGCCACGACCCGCAGCTGGCGGACGACGTCGTGCAGGAAACGGTGCTGCGCGTCTGGCAGCAGGCGCCGCAGATCACCGGCAGCCTGCGCAGCTATCTATTCCGGACCGCCCGCAACATCATGATCGACAACTACCGCAAGGCCCAGCGCCGGCCGCGGGAGGCCGCCGAGCGTGAGGTCGCCGACCCTGCGGGCGCCGCGGAACGCGTCGATGAGCTGCTCAACCGGGTCCTGATGGAGGAGGCGTTGCTGCGCCTCAATGCGGAGCACCGCGACGTCCTGGTCGCCCTCCACTACCGCCGCTTCACCGTCCAGGAAGCCGCCGCGCACCTGAACATTCCAGCCGGCACGGTGAAGTCCCGGGCCTTTTACGCGGTGCGGGCCCTGCGGACGATCCTCGACGAAATGGGGGTGCAGCAGTGAACGGAACCGAACTCCACCAGGTGCTTGGCGCGTATCTGCTCGGCGGCCTGGAACCCGGTGAGGCTGAGGCTTTCGAACGGCATCTGGCCGATTGCCGGGACTGCCGCACGGCCCTCGACGAACTCGCCAGCCTCCCGGCGCTGCTCGACGCCGTCCCCGTGCCCGACGCCGTCGCGCTCACCACACTCACGCGGCCCGCCCCGGCCGCCGAGGCTGCACCGGCGTCCGTCCCTCGGGGGCTGCTGGCCGCGCTCGCGGCCCGCCGGCGGAAGGCGCGACGGCTGTGGTCGGCGGCGCTGGCGGCGGTTGCCGCGGCCTGTCTGGCGGTAGGTTTCCTGGCCGGGCCGCTGCTGGCACAGCAGCCCCAGCCGGACGCCAGTTATTCCGTGGCGGCCGGCAACGGGCCGCAGTTCACCGTCGGCCTCGTGAAGAAAACGTGGGGCACCGAGTTGGCAGTCGATGGCAGGAGCATGCCAGTGGACGGCACCCTCTCGCTCTGGGTGAAGGGCCGCGACGGCGGCGAGGACCGGGCGTGCGCCTGGACGGCCACCCCCAGCGGCAAGGTGCGCATCACCGGGGCCACGCCGCTGCAGCTGGCCAGCATCGCCAGCATCGAGATGCGTAACGGCCAGCAGCAGACCGTCGCGGTCATCACCGTGGCGCCGCGGTAGGGAAGCCCCTACATCCGGGCGAGCCGGGCCCGGACGGCCAGGAAGATGCCGTAGCAGATCAGGCCCGCGCCGACGGCGGCGAGCATGTACATCCCGAGCGGCTGCTCGCGCAGGGCCTTCAGGCCGCCGTCGAGCCCGGTTGATTCCGCCGGGTTCGCCTTCACGGTGGCGATGACTATCAGCAGCCCGGTCAACAGCAGGGCCACACCCTTGGCGGCATAGCCGGCGACACCGGCGACGGTCACCGCGGTGCGGGTGTGCTCGTTGGCGGGCAGGCGCAGGTACTTGAGGAACGATTTCCGGAAGCCACGGATGGCGTAGACGACGCCGGTGACCGCGATGGCGGCGCCGATGACGATCAGCAGCAGCACGCCGGCCGGGGCTTTCATGAGCTGGACCGTGAGGTCGCTGGTGGAGCGGCGGTGGTCTGCGTGGGCCCCGAGGGCCACGGACGCCAGCGTGAGCCCGAACCCGGCATAGACCACGGCCTGGAGGGCGGCCTTGAGCTTCTTGCCGACCTTGTCCTTGGTGGGCAGGCGGTTGAAGTCGAACACCGCGTCGCTGGTCTGCCAGATGGCCAGGGCGACGCAGGCCGCGAAGGCGCTCCACAGCAGCGCCGGTCCAGCCGGCTGCTTGGCGAGTTCCTCAACGGCGCCGCTGACATCAGCCTGCCCCTGCCCGCCCATCGCGAGCCGGATCGCGACAAGCCCGATCAGGAAGTGCAGGACGCCGGAAACGGCGAACCCTGCCCGTGCCGCGTACTCGAGCGGCTTGGAGTTGGTGACGTCCTCGGCGACTTCCGCGGCGTCCTTAAGTTCTTTTTTGATGATCGGTCCTTCGCGTCTTCTGGCTCGGCTGGCGCCTTCGTGCCGCCGCTAGCCATGCATCTTCGGTAATCGTGCCACGGGAACCTGCTGCGCAACAGCACTGGTGCCACGCCGGCCGCTGTCCCGGCACCGGGACCGGGCGGGTGCGTGTGTCAGCGGCGCCGGTAGCAGAGGTCGAAGATCAGCCGGCCCGCTTCGTGGGCTTTGTTCTCGAAGCTCGTCAGGATCCGGCCCTCGAACCGAGGCGCCCAGCCGCCGGTCTCGTCGACGCCTTCGTTGGGCCCGGTGTGTTCGGTGCTGACCGGCGCGCGGCCCTCCTTGACCGGGGCCCCGCCCACAACGGACTCCACCCCGGACTCCCAGACCTGCGTGAGCGGGCTGTCAGCGCCGCTGCGCTCGCCCTCGTGCAGGTTCTCGAAGTCGGCGGAGCCGGCCAGGACCTCGCGTACGTGCACGGCGTAGTTGGACCAGTCGGTCGCGATCCGCCAGATACCGCCGGGCTTGAGCGCCCGGGCCGCGAGCTCGGCGAAGGCCGGCTGGATAAGGCGCCGCTTGTGGTGCCGCGACTTGTGCCAGGGGTCGGGAAAGAAGACCCAGAGCTCGGTGACCGAGCCCGCCGGGAGCATGGTGGCAAGCACCTCGGGGGCGTTGGCCTCCACCACCCGGACGTTGCTCAGCCCGCGGCTGTTGATCTTGATGAGGGTGTTGGCCAGGCCCGGGGTGTAGACCTCCACGGCCAGGAAGTCCTTGTCCGGGTTCTCCTCGGCCGCGTGGCAGACGGCGTCGCCCAGCCCCGAGCCGATCTCGACAATCAAGGGAGCCGTCCGGCCGAACTCGGCCTCGGCGTCGAACACGTAAGCGGGGTGCACGGACGTGTTGGCGATGTGCCGGGGGACCTCCACCGCCCACCGGTCCGAGTGCTCTTCCCACGCGGCCTGGCGGCGTCCCTGTAGGCGGGTGCCGCGGCGTACGAAGCTGACCGGCCGGCCGCCGTAGGTGCCGAACGATGCCTGGCTGCCGGGAGTAACCGGGCGGGGAGGCTGCGGCGTCTGGGGGGATTCTGGGGATTCGCTCATCACTCCCAGAATAGTGGAGTTCGCGCAGGCCCGACGGACCGGGGAACCACCATACGGCCACGCGGAGGACGGTCCGGGCGTCCATGCGTCGCTCCGCCATTCTTTCGAAGCGGCGCCCCGCGCCTGCCAGAATGGGTCGGTGACGACACCTGGAAACGCACCCGTGCCCGCCCGCACCGCTGCCGGCGGCCACCCGCACCAGCGGCTGGATCCCCTGGTGGACGCGGAGATAGACGACGTTCCCGCCGCGGAGCCCACCCTACTCGGCAGCCGCCGCGCATTGGCCTATTTGGGCGTGTGCCTGGTGCTGATCGGACTGAACCTGCGCACCGTCTTCTCCAGTTTCGCCGCGGTCCTTCCGGAAGTGACGGCCGACGTCGGCCTGCCCGGCTGGGCCGTCGTCGCGCTGACCACGGCGCCGGTGACCCTGCTTGGTGTGTTCGCCCCGCTCGCGCCGCGGCTGGCCCGCCGGTTCGGGGCCGAACGGGTGCTGCTTGGAGCCATGGCCGTGCTGACCGCAGGCCTGCTGCTGCGCCCCCTGGACGTACCCGGCCTGGGCCACCTGCCTGCGCTCCTGGCCGGCACGGCGGCCTGCGGCGCTGCCATCTCGCTCTGCAATGTCCTGCTTCCGGGCCTCGTGAAGCGCGACTTCCCGCACCGGCTCGGCCTGATGGGCGGGCTCTACACCACCGCGATCTGCGCGTCCGCGGCCCTCGGCGCCGGCTTCACCTACCCGCTGTTCAGCGCGAGCGGCCAGTGGACGGCGGCGCTGTGGTTCTGGGCGCTGCCGGCCGGCGTCGTACTCCTGCTGTTCCTGCCGCTGGCGGCGGCCCAGCGCCACGGGCGGCACCAGATCGCGGCCAGCGGGATCAACGTGTGGCGCTCGGCGGTCGCCTGGCAGGTGACCGGGTTCATGGTGCTCCAGGCCATGATGTCCTTCAGCGTTTTCGCCTGGCTGGCGCCGATCCTGCGCGAGCGCGGGGTCGACGGCGGTACGGCCGGCCTGATCGTGTCCGCCTCGATCGTGCTGCAGATGCTCGGATCCCTGTTTGCCCCCGCCCTCGCCGCCCGGCTCCGGGACCAGCGCGCCATCAACACGGTGGTGGCGCTGATGACCGGCGGCGGCTTCGCCCTGAGCATCTTCGGCCCCCTGGACCTGGTCTGGGTGTGGACCGGGCTGCTGGGGTTGGGACAGGGCAGCCTCACCGCGGTGGCCCTGACCATGATCATGCTCCGCACCCGCGACGGCCACACCGCCGCCCACCTGTCCGGCATGATGCAGGGGGTGGGCTACGGCGTCGGCTCGGCCGGAACCCTGCTGGTCGGACAGTTGCACCAGGCCACCGGATCCTTCGCCGCGGCGGGCGTGCTCTTCCTGGTGGTCGGCTCGCTGGCCGCCGTGTTCGGGTACCGGGCCGGCAAGGATCGTTTCGTCGGCGACTGACGCAGGCCGGCCCTGGTGCGCCACCTCAGAGGGTGAGGTCCTTGCCCTTCGTTTCCGGGATGGTGAAGACGAAGACGGCGGAGATGGCGAGCAGCAGCACGGCGTAGACGTTGAACAGCTGCGGCATCTGCAGGCTGGTTCCGAGCCACTGCTGCAGGTAGGGCGCGGTGCCGCCGAACAGCGCCACACAGATCGAGTAGGGAACGCCGACGCCGACAGTGCGGATGCTCGTGGGGAACAGTTCGGCGTAGACGGCCGGAACGATCGCAGCGCTGGCGGCGATGAAGACCAGCATCACGGACATGCTGACGGCCAGCTGCCAGGCGGAGTCCTTGAGCAGCGCGGTCATCGGGAAGTGCATGATGCCTGCGCCGATCGCCCCGGCCCACAGGACCTTCTTGCGGCCGATCCGGTCTGAGAGCTTGCCCCAGAAGGGCAGTGCCGCGATGAAGACGATGTTGCCGATCACGCCGGCCCACAGGGCTTCGCCGCGGTCAATCTTCAGGGCCGTGGTGGCGTAGCTGGGGGCGACAACACCCCAGATGTAGTAGATCACCGTCAAGCCGACCGTTAATCCGATCACCTGCAGGGCCTGCTTGCGGTGGCGGACGATCTGCGGCCAGATCGGAGCGTGCTTCTCCGCCGAGGCTTCGCCGGCAAAGACGTCCGTTTCGTGCAGCCGGGACCGCATGATCAGCGCGTAGAGGCCCATGGCTGCGCCGACCAGGAACGGGATGCGCCAGCCCCACGCGTTCATCACTTCGGTGCTGAGGACCATGTTCAGCACGGCGCCCAGCAGGGTTCCGAACAGGATTCCCACCGTGCCGGAGGTGTAGATCAGGGTGGCCCAGAAGCCGCGGTGTTCCCTCGGCGCCATCTCGGACAGGTACGTCTGCGACGACGGCAGCTCGCCGCCGTGGGCCAGCCCCTGGACCAGGCGCGCCACCAGGAGCATGAGCGAGGCCCACGCGCCGACCGCAGCGAAGGTCGGCGCGATGCCGATCATCAGGCTGCCCACCGAGGCGAGCCCCACGGCCAGGGTCATCGAAGCCTTGCGGCCGATCCGGTCACCGATCCAGCCGAACAGGAAGCCGCCGAAGGGCCGCGCCACGAAGCCGACGGCGAAAATCGCCAGCGTCGACAGCACCGCCGAGGCGGGATCGGCCTTGCTGAAGAGCTGGCTGGCGATGAATGGCGTGAACGTGGCGTAGATGGCCCAGTCGTACCATTCGACGGCGTTGCCGATGCCGGTGCCGATGATTGTCTTGCGGGTGGAGGTCCGGGTTGCCGTCGGCATGGACGCGGTTGCTGTCATGGTCTTCTCCCTCAGGGGATGGGGCTAGGAAAGGGTTGAGCCGGCGGCCGTGGCCGCGGCGGGGGCGTTGGCTGCCGCAAGTGCGGCAAGCCGGGAAATGGCGAGCTCCGCGTAGAGCGCGGCACCGTCGGCCAGCACACCGTCGTCGAACGTCGCGTACGGGGAGTGGTTGAACGCGGCGGTGGCGTGGTCGGCGTCGCGGGGGACGGCGCTCAGCCCGATGAAGGTGCCGGGGACCTCGGCGAGGACCCTCGAGAAGTCCTCGGAGCCGCTCAGCGGGGTGGCCCAGCGGGCGAGCCGGGAGTCGCCGAACAGGCCCTCGATGACGGTTTCCGCGGTGCGCGTCTCGTCCTCGTCGGTGATGGTGAGGGGGTATTCCTGCTGGTAGTCGACGTCGACGTCGAGGCCGTGCGCCGCGGCGATGCCCTTCAGCAGGCGCGGCACGGTGTCCATCATTTTCTGCCGGGACTGCTCGGAGAAGGTCCTGATGGTGGCCTCGATGCGCGCGGTTTCCGGGATGATGTTGCGCTTGGTGCCGGCCTGGAGCACCCCCACGGACAAGACAACGGGGTCGAACATGTTGAACTGGCGGGTGACCATGACCTGGAGGGCGGTGACCATTTCGGCGGCGGCCGTGACCGGATCCTTGGCTGAATGCGGGGCCGAACCGTGGCCGCCGGCGCCGAGCACGGTGACCATCAGTCCGTCGGAGGAGCTGAGCATGACGCCCGGCTTGGTGCAGAAGGTGCCGTGCGGTTCCAGCGCGGAGAACACGTGCATGCCGTAGGCAGCGTCCACGCGCCGGCCGGCGGCATCGAGCACGCCCTCGCGGATCATGTGGCCGGCGCCGTCGAAGCCCTCCTCGCCGGGCTGGAACATCAGCACGACGTCGCCAGCCAGCCGGTGCCGCCGCTCGGCCAGGAGCGTTGCGGCGCCGGTGAGCATGGCGGTGTGAAGGTCGTGGCCGCAGGCGTGCATGGCGCCGTCGACCCTGGACGTGAAGTCCACGCCGGTTTTCTCCTGCACCGGCAGGCCGTCCATGTCCGCGCGCAGGAGTACCGCCGGTCGGGTATCCACGCCGTTCCCGGCCGCCTGGCCGCGCAGAACCGCGGTGATGGACGTCGTGTCCGTGCCGAGGGTGACCTCGTAGCCGAGCCCGTCGAGTGCCTGGAGCACCTTCTCCTGGGTGCGGGGCAGGGTCAGTCCGATCTCGGGCTCCTGGTGCAGCTCGTGGCGGAACCGGGCAAGGTCAGCCTGCATTTCCCGGGCGTCTGCGGTGATCGGCACGTGGTCTCCTTTGTGGTGGGTTCGGCTTTCTCGTCTATTCTGAAGTGACGTGGTTCACAGGCGGTCAAAGGGCTGGAAATATGCAGGAACTGATCTGCATCACAGTTTTTGTGCATGAGTGAAGGAGTGAATGGTGGAACTCAGCGAGGACGACCTCGCCCTGATCAACGTCCTGCAGATCGCGCCGCGCTTGAGCTGGGCGGATGCCGCGGAGGTGCTGGGCGTCCACGCCACCACCCTGGCCGCCCGCTGGGAACGGCTGCGGGCTTCGGGCGTCTCCTGGATTACCGCCCACCTGATCGGCGACCCCCATCAGATGTGCCTGGCGTTCGTTGCCGTGGACTGCGAAATGCACCGGCGCGCTGAAGTCACGGCCAGGCTCGCCAGGATGCCGGAAATCATCACGGTCGAGGAGGCGGCCAGCAACCGGGACCTGATGCTGACCGTTATCACGCCCTCCCTGGACGAGTTCAGCACGAGAGTGATCCAACGGCTGAAGGAGATTGACGGCTTGCTCAAATATCAGACCGCGCTGTGCACCAGGCTGCACGCAAGCGGCGGGTCCTGGCGGCTCAACGTGCTCAGCCGCGCACAGCAGGCCGCCGTGAAGGCAATGGCCGGCCCCGAGGCCACCGGCGTCGCCCCGACTGCCGCCAGGGAGAGCCTGCCGGCCAGCCACCTGGCGCTCCTGCCGTTCCTGGCCAAGGACGGCCGGGCGACGGCGGCGGAGATCGCGCGCGGACTGGGCAGGCACCCGGCCACCGTGCAGCGGCAGCTGAATCGGGTGCTCGCGAGCGGGATCCTGTCTTTCCGCTGCGAGGTCGCCCAGAGGTTTTCGGCTTTCCCCGTCACTTGCCAGTGGTTCGTCAACGTCCCGGCCGGCCGGCACGAGGCGGCGGCCGCCGAGCTGAAGGCGATGCGGAATGTGCGGCTCAGCGCTTCCACCACAGGTCCCACAAACTTCGTGATCATCATGTGGCTGCAGTCCCTGGCGGATGTCATGGGCATCGAGTTGGAGCTTCAGGAGAAGGTGCCCGGGATCGAGCTGGTCGAAAGCGTCGTCATGCTCAGCACGGTCAAACGGGTGGGCTGGATGCTGAATCCGGATTCCAGGGCGAGCGGCGCCGTGGTGGTTTCGGCCCAGGGGCTCGACGCGCCCGGGTGAGCATTTCGGTGATGGCCGGGGACCGTCCGGCGGGCTGGGCGCTCCGTCCCGGCTGGGGCACCCGCCCGGCACCCCTCTAGTAGGCTGTGGCACGTGCCTCAAATAGACCCTCCCGTACCGGGCACTGATACCGCCCCGGATACCGGCGGCATCTTCCACCGCAGCTACCTGCTGGTGACCCTGGGCGCCCTGGCCCTCGTCTTCCTGGCGGCCTTTGAATCGCTGGCGGTAACCACCATCATGCCGCTGGTCAGCCGCGAACTGGATGGCGCCAGCCTTTACGCCCTCGCATTCGCCGGGCCGCTGGCGACCGGCGTCATCGGGATGGTGGCCGCCGGGAACTGGTCGGACCGGCGCGGCCCGGTGGGCCCGCTCTATGCTTCCGTGGCGCTGTTCGTCCTGGGCCTGCTGATCGCCGGATCGGCCGGGACCATGGCCATGCTCCTGGCCGGAAGGCTGGTCCAGGGGCTCGGCGGCGGCGCGGTGACGGTGGCCCTCTACGTGGTGGTGGCCCGCGTCTATCCGCCCGTGCTGCACCCCAAGATCTTCGCCGCCTTCGCCGCGGCCTGGGTCATTCCTTCGCTGGTGGGCCCCTTCGCCGCCGGGCTGGTCGCCCAGTTGGCCAGCTGGCACTGGGTCTTCCTCGGTGTGGTGGGGCTGGTGGTGCCGGCCCTGCTGATGATCGTCCCGGCCCTGCGCGGACTCTCCGGCGGCGCCGAGGACGGCGCGGCGTCGCCCAGACCGTGGGACTACGGCCGGCTGGCCTGGGCCGGCCTCGCGGCGCTCGCCGTGCTGGGGCTGAACCTGTCCGTGGAGCTGCCGGCGGCCGGCTGGGTGCTGGCGGCGGCCGCCGTCGTCGTCGCGCTGGTGGCCGTCCGCCCCCTGGTGCCCAGCGGGACGCTGACGGCCCGCCGCGGCCTGCCCGCCGTCATCCTCGCCCGCGGGCTCGCGTCCGCGGCGTTCTTCGGCGCCGAGGTGTACCTGCCCTACCTGCTGGTGGAGCGCTATGTCTTCTCGCCCACCTTCGCCGGCCTGACCCTCACCGGCGGAGCGCTCGCCTGGGCCGCGGCCTCCGCGATCCAGGGCCGGCTCGGGGCCAGGCTGGACCACCGCCGCGCGATCAGGATCGGCTCGGCGCTGGTCCTCGGCGCCGTGCTGCTGGCGCTGGCGACCACGCTCCTGGCGTGGCCGGCCGCCGTCGCGATCACCGGCTGGATCTTCGCCGGCGGCGGGATGGGGCTGATGTATCCGCGGCTGAGTGTGATGACCCTGGCGCTGTCCACGAAGGACACCGAGGGCTTCAACAGCTCGGCAATGTCCATCTCCGACTCCCTCGGCGGCGCCCTGGCGCTGGCCGCGACGGGGATCGTCTTCGCGGCGTTCACGACGGCGGCCGGCACCGGCGTCGCGCCCTTCGCGGGGGTCTTCGCGCTTACTGCGGCGATCGGCGTGGCGGGCGTGGCGGTCGCTCCCCGGGTGTCCGGATCCGGGCGAGCCTAGGCGCCGCAGGCCCGCCCAACTGACTCGCAATAGTTGTCGTTATGAGCGCGCAAAACGACAACTATTGCGAGCTGGTTGGGAGGCCCTGAAAACGGGAGGGCACGCGCAGATGCTAGACTGGAGGAACTTGATGTGCAGTGATGCCCACTTTGGATTCGGTTTGGTCAGCCTCGGTTCACCGGCCGGATCCCCTGCAGGATTCCTCCGGACTCCAAATGCAGGCCGTGGGCTTTATTCATGTGAGAGGCACATCCTGCGTCGATGAACGCGTTCTATTTGGTCCCGGCGGCCTGCAAAACTTTGCAAGCGGCCCGGTTGATCACCTGACTTTTCTTCGGCGAACCCCTGGGCCAACCGGCACCGGGGGCCGATATCCGCTTGGATACCGCCTGAAAGACCTTTGAAACACATGACTACTTTTGCTGCCCTCGGCACGCCCAAGGCCCTCGCCGACACCCTCACCGCCCAGGGGATCGTTGAACCGTTCCCCATCCAGGTCAAGACGCTCCCGGACACCCTGGCCGGACGCGACGTCCTGGGCCGCGGCCGTACCGGCTCCGGCAAGACCATCGCCTTCGCCATTCCGCTGGTGGCACGGCTCGCCGAGCGGGAAGCCGCGCACTTCCGCAAGCCCGGCCGCCCGATGGGCCTGGTCCTGGCGCCCACCCGCGAGCTGGCCACCCAGATCAACGCGACCATCGAGCCGATGGCCAAGGCCATGGGCCTGACCACTACCGTCATTTTCGGCGGCATCTCCCAGGCCCGCCAGGAAAAGGCGCTGCGCTCCGGCGTCGACATTGTCATCGCCTGCCCGGGCCGCCTGGAGGACCTGATCCGCCAGCGCATCCTGACCCTCGAAGCCGTCGAGATCACCGTCCTGGACGAGGCAGACCACATGGCCGACCTCGGCTTCCTCCCGGTGGTCAAGAAGCTCATGGACATGACCCCCAGCCAGGGCCAGCGGTTGCTCTTCTCCGCCACCTTGGACAACGGCGTGGACAAGATCGTGCAGCGCTACCTCTCCAATCCGCTGACCCACGCCGTGGACGAATCACAGGCTGCGGTCACCACCATGGAGCACCACGTCCTGGTCGTCAACGACCAGACCGTCAAGAAGCAGCTGATCGTCGAGCTCGCCTCGGGCGCCGGCCGCCGGGTGCTCTTCATGCGCACCAAGCACCATGCCCGCAAGCTGGCGAAGACCCTGACCGACGCCGGCATCCCCGCGGTCGATCTGCACGGCAACCTCTCGCAGAACGCCCGTGACCGCAACCTCGCCGAGTTCTCCTCCGGCGACGTCCGCGTGCTGGTGGCCACCGACGTCGCCGCCCGCGGCGTCCATGTCGACGACGTCGAGCTGGTCATCCACGTGGATCCGCCCACGGAGCACAAGGCGTACCTGCACCGCTCGGGCCGTACCGCCCGCGCCGGTTCCGACGGCACCGTGGTCACGCTGACCCTGCCGGAGCAGCAGTCCGACGTCAAGAAGCTGATGAAGGCTGCCGGCGTCGAGGTCAACTTCGAGCGCGTCACCGCCAACTCCCCGCTGGTTGCCGAGCTGGTCGGCGAGATGGCCGATAAGATCGATCCGCGCACCCGCGCCGCGCTGCTGGCCACCAAGGCCAAGCAGCAGGGCGGCGGCACCTCCACCGGTGCCAACGCCGAGCGCAAGCGCGCCCGCCGCACCACCCAGGCTGCACCCACCGCGGGTGGCCGTGGCGGCCGTGGCGGACGAGGACGCGTCGGAGCCGAGGCTCCCCGTACCGATCTTCCCCGTGCCGAGCGCCGCGCCGTGGCCTACGAAGGCCAGGCCGCTGCCCGAAACGCCGCAGAGCGCGTCGCGGAAAAGAACCAGGACCGGGCCGACGCCGAGCGCGCCGAGCGTCGCAACGCCCGGGGCCGTGGCCGCACCACGGCCTACGCGCACCACAACGATGTTCCCGCAGCCGGCGGCCGCGCCTCGGCTGGCCGTGGCTCGGACGGTCGCGCTGCGGAGGGTCGTAGCGACTCCCGCGGCGGTTCCGCACCCCGCACCGGTTCGGCACCGCGCACCGGCGGGGCACCCCGCGCCGGTGCAGGCCGTACCGGCGCCTCGGCCGGCGGCCAGCGCGGCGGACGTCCCGCAACCGGCCAGCGTGCCGCGGCAGGCACCAAGTCCGGCGGCTCCGCAGCGGTTTGGTCCTCCAACACCGGCGGCACCTCCGGCGGATCCTACGCAGGCGGCGGCAACGGCCGCTCCGGCGAAGGCCGTCCGGCCCGCAGCGGCGGACCCCGCCGCGCGTCGGCCCCGGCGTCGAACGAACGCCGCAGCCGCTAAGGTCGCTTGTGCGCCAGATAAAGTAGCTGATGACGCGCAAAATGCCGGTCGCTACGGGAATTCCCGCAGCGACCGGCATTATGCGCAGCGCAAGTCACAACCTCTAGCGCCAGTTACCAGCCGCGGGCGCGCCACTCTTCCAGGTGCGGGCGTTCCGCGCCCAGAGTGGTCGGCTTCCCGTGGCCCGGGTGCACCACGGTGTCGTCCGGATACACGTCGAACAGCCGCTCGCTGACATCCGTGAGCAGCTGGGCAAACCGCTCCGGATCCTGCTGTGTATTGCCCACTCCACCGGGGAACAGCGAGTCGCCGGAGAAGATGTGCGCCGGTCCCTCCGGGTCCTGGTACACGAATGCCACCGAACCCGGGGTGTGGCCGCGCAGGTGCACCGCCGTCACGTCGAACCCGTCGAAATTGCCGACGTCGCCGTGATCGAGCAGCACATCGACCTTCACCGGCAGTTCCGGGGCGTCATCCGTCCCGGCAGCCGTCTTCACCCCGGTCGCTTCCACCAGGCCCGGCAGCGCACGGACGTGGTCCCAGTGCTGGTGGGTGGTGGCGATCAGAGCAAGTTTCGGCGTCGCGGTGGTATCCGCGGCGGCGTCGGCCAGCAGCCCCTGGATGGCGGCCAGATCATCGGCCGCATCGATCAGGAGCTGCGCGCCGGACGCCTTGGCGGTGAGCAGGTACACGTTGTTGTCCATCTCGCTGACCGAAATCCGGCGGATGGTGATGTCACGAAGTGAATGAATGAGCGAGTCCATGGGCATCAGTCTAGGACGGCCTATTCGCGGCCCTGGGAGACCCAGTTGGGGTCTGCCGAGCGGGAGCCGACGACGGCGTCCGCGGCGGCGTCGAGCCTCTCCAGTTGCGCCGGGGTCAGGTCGAGCGACAGGGCGCCGAGGTTTTCATCAATCCGGGCCGCCTTGCGCGTCCCGGGGATCGGGACCACCGGCAGCCCCAGTTTCCGGCCCTGCGCGAGCAGCCAGGCCAGCGCCACCTGGGCCGGCGTCGCGGCGTGACCGGGGCTGCTGAGCTCCGCTGCGACCGACTGGACCGCGGCGACTACGGCCTGGTTGGCGTCCAACGCGGTCTCGGCGAAGCGCGGGATGTTCCGGCGGAAGTCGTTGCTGCCCAGCTTCGAGGCGTCGACTGTGCCGGTGAGGAATCCCCGGCCCAGCGGCGAGTAGGGCACAAAACCCACGCCAAGTTCGGCGGCGGCAGGAACAACGTTGCGTTCCACGTCGCGGCTCCAGATGGACCACTCGCTCTGGACTGCGGCGATCGGGTGGACGCTGCTGGCGTCCCGCAGTTCCTCGGCCGTCACTTCGGACAGTCCAAGGTGCCGCACCTTCCCGGCCTGCACCAGCTCCGCCATGGCCTCCACGGTTTCCACAATCGGAACGCGGAGGTCGCGGCGGTGCATGTAGTACAGGTCGATGGTGTCGGTGCCCAGGCGCTGCAGGCTGCGGTCGACCGCCTGCTTCACGTAGGCGGCGTCACCGCGGATGTCCGAGTAGCCGGTCGACGGGGTTCCCACCAGACCGAACTTGGTGGCCAGTTGCACCTCGCCGCGGCGATCCTTGAGCAGCTGGGCGATCAGTTCCTCGTTGCTCCCGCCGCCGTAGATGTCCGCCGTGTCGATGAAGCTCACACCCGCGTCCACCGCGTGGTGCAGGGTGGCCAGGGCCTCCGCCGGGTCCACTTCCCCGTACACCGGGGTCAGGGCCATACCGCCGAACCCCAGCGGGCTGACGCTGAGTCCGTCGCCGAGCTGGACTGTTGCTGAAGTCATCTTTGATCTCCTATCGCTGCCGGAATTTGCCGTCCCAGCCAAGAACCGCGGCAGGCGCGCGGCTATTCCGGCGATCCCGCCCAGTTCATGCCGGCGGGCGGTCCGGAGCCACGGCGTGTCGCCCGGGATTACCGCTCGGGGCACGCATTAACTGGGCGGGAGCGCCTAGGATGCCTAGGATTTCCCGGCCGGCAGCAGCTTCAGCCCGGCCGCGCAGCCCACAATTCCGGCAATAAACACCAGCTTTAGCGGGCTGGCGGGCTCGACGCCGGTCGCCATCGCCCAGCCGACCGTCAGGGCCGCGCCGATCCCCACCCAGACGGCGTAGGCGGTGCCCAGCGGGATGCGCTTCACGGCCAGACCCAGCCCGGCCAGGCTCAGGGTGGCGGCTAGGGCGAAGATCACCGTCGGCAAAAGGCGGGTGAAGCCGTCTGATTCGCCCAGTGCTGTGGCCCAGACCGCCTCCAGCACGGCGGAGGCCAGCAGGATGACCCAGGCCAGCGTCGCAGCGGGCGCAGTTGCCCGGACTGCTCGGGCGGCCATCACGCCACGACCTTGAGACCGACCACGCACGCCGCGATCCCGGCCAGCAACAGGATCCGGCCGCGGGTTGCCGACTCCACTTTCGTGACCATCGCGTAGACGGCGGTCAGCACGACGCCGACGCCCACCCAGACGGCGTAGGCGGTGCCGGTCGGGATGGACTGCATGGCGATGGCGAGCCCGCCGGTGCTGGCCAGCACGGACACGAGGAAGAGGGCGGCCGGCGCGATCCGGCCGCGGCCGGTGGCCTGCGAGGTCCGGTGCAGGGCTGCGGCCCACACAGCTTCCAGCGCCCCGGAAAGGATGAGAATCAACCACGACATGACTGCTCCTGTGGCCAGTCTTGTCGCGTGCCGGGTACTGAACCGTCGTCCGGAGGCCGCCGAAGGAGGGGCCTTGATTCCAGCGTAGCAACGTTGGCCGCCGACCGTCCCGGGCGAACCCGACGTGCGTTCCCGGCCGTCGATGGGATTTCGGAGGATGCCCCGGGGGTGCAGGCCGGCGGGAACTAGCCTGCGGTGCCCTCGCCGGCCGGCTCAGCCGGGTCGATTGAAACGACGGCGAGGAAGCCGCGGCCCAGGATTTCCGGGGTGTCGCTGTCGGAGCCTACGACGGCGTCGTACCGGCCGAGCGGTTGCGGCGCCGGGTCGGCTGTGTCACCGACGCTGACGGTGGCCTGTCCCTGCATCAGGATGCCGAACTGGCCGGCAAAGACCGGGTGGGCGCGCTTCTTGGAGAGTTCGATGATGGAGGTGTAGCCCTTGAAGGCGCCCGTGCGGGTGATCACGTTCAGATCCCGGATGTCGCCGGTAGGCAGGGCGCCGGCGGCGTCCGCGTCGCCGGAGAACCGGAACGGCCGGTATTTCTCCAGCGGATGCTCGGCGCCGTCCACGGTCAGGAGCAGCAACTCGCCCTCGACCACCGTGAGGACCCGCTCCATCCCGGCAAAGCGGGAGAAAGCGCCGGCCCGCGCCACCTCGGCGATGCTCACCCGCCAGTCCCAGGCGTCATCCGCAGCGGCAGCCCGCCCGGCGGCTGATTCCGGGAACCTGGCCAGTTCGCGGGTCACCCCGCCGCCGTTGCTCCAGGGGCGGGGCTTGAGCTCGGCATACCGGATGATCTCCATCAACCCAGCCTAGCCGCCGGCCGCAGGCCCCCGGGGACCTCCCGGCGCGGGGCCCAATGAACGTAACGTCAGCACGGCCGGTGCGGGCTTGCTAACGTCAAAGCAGCGAAAAACTGCGTAGGGAGCCGGAATGTTCGTCAAAGTGTGCGGCCTCAGCACCCCAGAATCGGTGCTGGCCGCGGTCGACGCCGGGGCCGATGCGCTCGGCTTCGTGCTGACCCGCAGCCCGCGCGAGGTGTCCCCGGACCTCGTCCGTGAACTGCTCGCCGCGGTGCCGCGCGGGCTTCCCGCGGTAGGTGTCTTCCGGCACGAGGCGGCGGCCGACGCCGTCGCCGTGGCCCGCGAAGCCGGGCTGGAATGGGTGCAGCTGCACGGCGACCGCACCGCCGATGATGTCCGCACGGTGCACGACGCCGGCCTCAAAATTATCCGCGCCGTCACCATGTCCGCGGCTCCGGACGCGTTTGCGGACTGGGGCGAGGAGCTGCTGCTCATCGACGCGGCGGTTCCCGGTTCCGGTGAGGCCTGGGACTACGCGTCGGTCCGCGCCTTGGGGCTGGAGGGCCGGGAATGGCTGCTGGCCGGCGGGCTGGACCCGGAAAACGTGGCCGGGGCGGCCGCGGCGGCCGGCGCCTGCGGCGTGGACGTCTCCTCCGGCGTCGAGCAATCCCGGGGGGTCAAGGACCTCGCGAAAATCCGGGATTTCGTGGCGGCGGCCAAAGGGTTCTGACGGCCAGTTGACGTCCCGACGGCGGCCCGACGGCGTGAGGCGGCACCATCCGGCGGACGGACCTATCGCCGTGCGGGCTTCCTCGTTAGCATGCTTCTTAGGCCCTCCGAATCCAGGCGAGCCCCCTCGTCACCCACGTGAAGGAGAAACGGCGATGACCCTGCCCAATGGATTGACCCCCGGCGTCTGGACGCTGGACATGTCCCACAGTGAGATCGGCTTCAGCGTTCGTCATGCCGGGATCAGCAAGGTCCGGGGGCGCTTCAACGAGGCCACTGCGGAGGCCCGGGTCCGGGATTCCCTGGCCGATGCCAGCCTGCACGCCACGATCAAGACCGCGAGCTTCGATTCCGGCGACGCCAACCGCGACGGCCATGTCCGCGGACCGGACTTTTTCGATGTCGAGAACTTCCCCGAGATGACCTTCCGCGCAACGTCCGTCCGGGGCGACGGCGAGGACTACGTGCTCACCGGCGACCTCACCATCCGCGGCGTCACCAAGCCGGTGGACCTCGAAGTCGAGTTCACCGGCGTCGCGGTGGATCCCTTCGGAGCGACCCGGGCCGGCTTCAGCGCCGAGGCGGACATCAGCCGCAAGGAATTCGGCCTGACCTGGAATGCCGCCCTCGAGGCGGGCGGACTGCTCGTCAGCGACAAGGTCAAGATCAACGTCGAAGCGGCCATGGTCAAGCAGGCTGACACCTAAGAACGGTCCGAAGATCAGGGATTGATCAGGGCCAACCCCTGATCCGAATCTGCGGCTCGCGGGAGACAATGAAGCCATGAAGACACTGCTCAACATCATCTGGCTGCTTTTCGGCGGCCTCTGGCTTGCGCTCGGGTATTTCCTTGCCGGCATCGTCTGCTGCCTGCTGGTCATCACCATTCCGTGGGGGCTGGCCTCGTTCCGTATTGCGTCCTACACCCTGTGGCCGTTCGGCCGCATGGTGGTGGACAAGCCCGGCGGAAACGGCGTGTTCACCCTGCTGGGCAACGTCATCTGGCTGCTCGTGGCGGGCATCTGGATCGCGATCGGGCACGTTGTCACGGCCTTCGCCATGGCCATCACGATTGTCGGCATCCCGCTGGCCATCGCCAACCTCAAGCTCATTCCGGTATCCCTGATGCCGCTGGGCAAGCAGATCGTGCCCACAGACCGGCCGTTTGCCGTCAGCTACCGCTAGGGCGCGCCCGGTCCGGACAACCACAGGAAGCCGAGGGAAGAGCAATGCCAGAGCCAACAATCCCGGAGGCAGAGAACAGTAACGATGAACTGATGCTGGTCATCACCCGCGAGTTCCAGGTCCCGATTTCGGCGGTATGGTCCGCCCTGACCGACCCGGAACAGGCGCCCGCGTGGTGGGGGCCGCGCGGTTTCCATACCCCGCGGGAGAGCATCGATGCCGACCTGGAAATTGGCGGCCTCTACCGCGCCTGCATGGTCCAGGACGCCACTGGCCAGCAGTACTGGTGGAGCGGCGTACACACGGACATCGAACCGCCGAACCTGTTCGTGTTCACCCATGCCTGGGACAAGGCCGACGGCACCCGCGGCTTTGAGACCGAGGTGACTTTCCGGCTGGAGGAGATCGACGGCGGTACCCGGATGACGTTCACGCAGGGACCCTTTGACACGGCGGAGAACCGGGACAGCAACGGCACCGGCTGGCGGGAGTCCTTCGACCGTCTCGCCGACCACCTCCGCAAGGCGGCCTGAAACAACCAAGCATCGCGGGGTCACTTAGCGCCATCCCGAAGGGATTTATAGGCGCTAAGTGACCCCGCGATGTGGTGGCGGGACCGAGTCAGGCAAGTTCGCCCTGCAGGTTCCGGCGGGCCGTGTCCTGCCACAGTTCGCGGCCGCGCGCGGTGTGGAAGAGGGGGTCCAGTTCAAGGAGCTGGCGGACGACGGCGGCGCGTCCGGCGGCGAAATCTGCGTCGCCAATGTGGGCGAAGTCTTCGCGGACGGCCGCAAGATAGCGGGCGTAGGCGCCGGGATCGCCGGCCAGGACGGAGAGGTCGGCATCGCTGAGCAGGGCGGCGGGTTCGTCGTCGGGATCCGGCCGATGGTCCGCCGTCATCCTGACCAGCCGCGCGACCTCGTCGACCTCGTCGGCGGGAAGCCCCGCGCGCTCCAGCCGCTCCTCGGCGAGCCGGGCAGACTCCTCCTCGTCTTCGCCGGCGATGCCGAGGTAGACGGCGTCGTGGAACCAGGCCGCGAGCAGCACGGTCCGCGGTGGCCGTGCCGGCGCGGTCAGCCGGTCCAGGGCCTCCAGCACGGCGAGCAGGTGGGTGCGGCCGTGGTACTTCCGGTGCTCCTCGCCCCAGCGGTCCAGCAGGTCGAGGAAGAGCGCGTCGTGACCGGGGAGGGCCTCGTTCCAGCGGGTCAGCAGCGGCAGTTTCAGCGATCCGTTGCGTCGCCGCGCAGGAATCCGCAGGCCGCTTTCGATCAGTTTGCGGACCAGGATCCGGCCCTCGACGGGGAGGGCGCCGGCCGCCACCAGGGCGTCGTAGCGGGCCTCGGCCACGTCGTAGTGGTCGCCGTCGAACGCCCGCTCCGGGATGCCCGCGGCCCGCGCGAAGGTGTGGAGCTCATCCAGCGAGCTGTCCGAGATGAGGTGCGAAAAGTGCGTTCCGTGGGCGGGCCAGAGCGGGGGATCGAGGTATACGGCCATGCAGGAAGTCTACGAGGCGGCCGAATTGGGCGGTGACCCGGAGATGAAAAGGAAAACGGCCGGATTCTCCGCAAATGCGGGTTACAGTGTCTCTATGCCTACTTTTCGCGTCTCGGAAGCCGCCCGGTTCCTCGGCGTCAGCGACGACACCGTCCGCCGCTGGACCGAAAACGGGAGCCTCACGCCGCTCAGGGATGAATCGGGCCGGCTCGCCGTGGACGGGCTCGAGCTCGCCACCCTGGCCCGGGAGCAGGCGAAACTGCCCGAGGACCCTGCCCGTGCCGGGAGTTCGGCCCGGAACCGCTTCGTCGGACTGGTCACGGCCATCACGGCCGACACCGTCATGGCCCAGGTGGAGCTGCAGTGCGGGCCCTTCCGGGTGGTGTCGCTGATGAGCAGCGAGGCGGTCCGCGAACTCGGCCTGGAACTGGGCTCCGTGGCCACCGCCGTCGTGAAAGCCACCACGGTGATCATCGAAAGCCCGCATGGAAGGGCCCTCGTATGAGCCGGCTCCGGAAGGTCGCCGCCCTCCTGCTGGCGGGAGCCCTCGCAGCAGGGACCGCCGCCTGCGCCGCACCGGCCGTCGGGGGAGGGGCGGAGAAGAACCTGACAGTGTTCGCGGCGGCCTCGCTCAAGGCGCCCTTCACTGCCCTGGCCCGGGAGTTTGAGGCCGGCCACCCCGGAACCAAGGTGGTACTCAGCTTCGCCGGGTCCGCCGACCTCGCCACGCAGCTCAGCCAAGGCGCACCCGCGGACGTGTTCGCCTCCGCGGACCTGAAGAACATGGCCAAGGTCGCCGACGCAGGCTTGGTGGCAGGCGCGCCCCGGAACTTCGCCAGCAACGTCCTCGCCATCGCCGTGCCTCCAGCCAACCCCGCGGGCATCGGCTCCTTCGCCGATCTGGCGAAACCCGGGGTCAAAGTGGTGGTGTGCGCGGCCCAGGTCCCGTGCGGAGCGGCGGCGAAGTCGGTCGAGGGGAGGAGCGGCGTGGCCCTGAAGCCCGTCAGTGAGGAATCCTCCGTCACCGACGTGCTGGGCAAGGTCACCTCGGGAGAAGCCGACGCCGGACTCGTCTATGTCACCGACGTCCGGGCGGCCGGGAGCAAGGTCAGGGGGATCCCGTTCCCCGAGGCGGCCGCCGCCGTCAACCACTATCCGATCGCCGCGCTGAAGACCAGCAGAAACCAGGAACTCTCGGACGCCTTCGTTTCGCTGGTCACCGGAGCCGGGGGCCGGAAGGTCCTCGCCGACGCGGGCTTCGGCAGCCCGTGACCCGCCACGGCTACAGCGGCATTCCGCGCTGGGTGCAGGCCATCGCCGCGGCCGGGGCGCTGTTCGTCCTGCTGCCCCTCGCCGCCATGGTCGCCAGGGTCAACTGGCCGCAGTTCGTCCCGCTGCTCACCTCGGAAGCCTCGTTCACGGCCCTGGGGCTCAGCCTGCGCACGGCAGCGGCGAGTACCGTGCTATGCGTGCTGCTCGGCGTCCCGCTGGCCCTGGTGCTGGCCCGGGGCGCCTTCCCGGGCCAGCGACTGCTGCGCTCGTTCGTGCTGCTGCCGCTGGTGCTGCCGCCGGTGGTGGGCGGCATCGCGCTGCTCTACACCTTCGGCCGGCAGGGCCTGCTGGGCCGGAGCCTCGAGGTGGCCGGCATCCAGATCGCGTTCTCGACGACGGCGGTGGTGCTCGCCCAGGCCTTCGTCGCGCTGCCCTTCCTCGTGGTGAGCCTCGAAGGTGCGCTGCGCTCCGCGGGCAGCCGTTACGAGGCGGTGGCGGCAACCCTCGGCGCCCGTCCCACCACGGTGCTGCGCCGTGTCACCGTACCGCTGGTCCTGCCGGGCCTCGCCTCAGGGGCCGTGCTCTCCTTCGCCCGCAGCCTCGGCGAATTCGGCGCCACCCTCACCTTCGCCGGCAGCCTCCAGGGCGTCACCCGCACCCTGCCGCTGGAAATCTACCTGCAGCGCGAGACCGACGCCGACGCCGCCGTCGCCCTCTCGCTGCTGCTCGTCGCGGTGGCGGTCATCGTCGTCGGGCTCAGCTACCGGGGACCGGCCGCGGCCGGCCGCCGGGCGGGCAGCCCCGCGGCCGCCGGGCAGGTGCGGGGATGACGTTCACGCTCGACGCCGCCGTCGCCGCCCGCGGGTTCGACGTCTCGCTGAGCCTGGCGGACGCGGAGACGGTGGCCGTGCTCGGGCCGAACGGGGCCGGGAAGTCCACCCTGCTCTCCGTGGTCGCGGGCCTGCTCCGCCCCGATGCCGGACGGGCGCAGGTGGACGGCCGGATCCTCTTCGAGCTGGGGCCCGGGCAGAACACCTGGACCGCGCCGCACCGCCGCGGCACCGCCCTGCTGGCCCAGGAGCCGCTGCTATTTCCGCATCTGACGGTCCTCGAAAACGTTGCCTTCGGCCCCCGGAGCGCTGGGGCCGCCAGGGCCCAGGCGAGGGAGACGGCCCGGCGCTGGCTCGCGGAGGTCGACGCGGCGGACCTCGCCGGACGGAGGCCCGGGGAACTCTCCGGCGGCCAGGCCCAGCGGGTCGCGGTGGCCCGGGCGCTGGCCGCCGATCCCGGGCTGCTCCTGCTGGACGAGCCGATGGCCGCCCTGGACGTCCACGCAGCCCCGCTGCTGCGGCGGCTGCTGAAGCGGGTCCTGGCCGGGCGCCGGGCCATCATCGTCACGCACGATGTCCTGGACGCCTACATGCTCGCCGACCGCGTGATCGTGCTGGAACAGGGCCGGATCACCGAGGACGGCCCCACCCGGGACGTGCTCCAGCGGCCCCGCAGCCGCTTCGCCGCCGGGCTGGCCGGGCTGAACCTCGTGGCCGGCACCGTCACCGCGGCCGGGCTCCGGACGGCCGCGGGCCAGGAATTCGCTGGCCGGCATGAGGATCCGCCGGTTCCCGGCCAAAGCGGCGTGGCGGCCTTCCCGCCGTCGGCCGTCTCAGTCTTCCTCAGCGAAGCACACGGCAGCCCGCGCAACTCGTTCCCGGTCACGGTCACCGACCTGGAACCGCATGGCGACCAGATCCGGGTCCGGGCCGGGGAACTGTCCGCGGACGTGACGCCCGCCGCGTCGGCGGACCTCGGCCTGGCGCCCGGAGTGGGCGTCTACTTCGTGGTCAAGGCGGCGGCGGTGTCGATATACCCGGCGTAGGGCCACTGGAGTGCCGGCCGGCTCTGGGCCACGCCCCGGTCCCGGCGGCTCTGGGCCACGCCCCGGTATCAGCCGGGCCGGCCCCACGGCCTAGGGTGGAGAGAGGCCCGCCCCGCAACCAGGAGGAATCTCGTGCAGAACAACCCAGCCCCAGCCCATGGACGCACCGCACTGGTGGTCGGAGCCAGCGGCATCGCCGGGTCCGCCCTCGTCACCCTCCTTACGGAAACAGGCTGGGACGTCTTGGCCCTGTCCCGCGGCGTCGTTGCCCGTCCCGGGGTGCGGCCCGTTAGTGCGGACCTCAGCTCACCGGAGAGCCTTACGGCCGCGCTGGTCGGCGAAAGCCCGACCCACGTGTTCTTCACCGCCTGGTCGCGGCAGGACACCGAACGGGAAAACATCGAAGTCAACGCCGCGCTGCTGCGGAACCTGCTTAACGCCCTGCGCGACAGCCCGGTGGAACACGTCGCCCTGATGACCGGGCTGAAGCACTATCTGGGCCCCTTTGAGGCCTACGCCGCGGGGGAAATGCCGGACACGCCCTTCCATGAGGAGGAACCGCGGCTGCCGGTGCCCAACTTCTACTACGCCCAGGAGGACGAACTGTGGGCCGCGGCCGAACGACAGGGGTTCAGCTGGTCGGTTCACCGTGCGCACACGGTCATCGGCCACGCGGTGGGCAACGCCATGAACATGGGGACCACCCTCGCGGTACAGGCGTCACTCTGCAAGGAGCTGAACCGGCCGTTCATCTTCCCCGGCTCGGAGACGCAGTGGAACAGCCTCACCGATATGACCGACAGTGGACTGCTGGCAGAGCACATGCTCTGGGCAGCGACCGCGGAGTCGGCAGGCAATCAGGCGTACAACATCGTCGACGGCGACGTCTTCCGCTGGCGCTGGATGTGGCCGCGCCTTGCCGCATATTTCGGCGTCGAAGCCGTTGGCTTCGAGAACGAACCCAGGCCGCTGGAAGAGCAGATGCGGGGCATGGAAACGGTGTGGGCAGATTTGGCCGCCCGGCATGGACTCGCCGAACCGGACCTCGCGCGGGTCTCCTCGTGGTGGCACACCGACGGCGACCTGGGACGCAACATCGAGGTGCTGGCCGACATGAGCACGAGCCGCCTCGCGGGCTTCACCGGATACCGCCGGACCCTGGACTCGTTCACAGTGCTCTTTGACCGGCTCCGGGCGGACCGGCTGATCCCGTAGCCGCCGGCTGCGGGGCCGGTTGTTACTTGGGTTTGGTTTCCTGGTCCTTGCTGCCCTGGGCCTTGTTCCGCACCGGGTGCTGGCTGACGATCGAGACGCGGTTGAAGGCGTTCATCGTGATCGCCAGCCAGCTGATGGCGGAGAACTCGACGTCGGTGAGGTGCCTGCGCGCCCGGCCTCCTTCGCGCTCGCGGGCCTCGGCGTCGGAGATGTTGGTGATCGCCTCGGCCAGAGTCAGGGCCGCACGTTCCTTTTCGCTGAAAAGGGTGGTGTCGCGCCAGGCCGGGAGCACCGACAGGCGCTGGGCTGATTCACCGTTCTTGACCGCGTCCCCCACGTGAAGGTCCAGGCAGAAGGCACAGCCGTTGATCTGCGAGATGCGGACGTTCAGCAACTCGATCAGCGTCTGGTCCAGCCCTGCCTCCTCCGCGGCTTCCTTGGCCTTCAGGCCCAGGCCGTTGAGCGCGCGCCACGCGGCGGGGTGCGCCTTGTCCAGGAAAACGCTGCGGGTGCTGTGCCCGGGTGCCGGAGTCTCATCCATGACTCCCAGATTACAGAGGTCCGGCCAGTACCGCCCGCGCGTCATGTGACAAAGTTGTCAAACGTGTGACAAGCTTTGCGTGTAGCCATAATTCGATCCGGTGGTCGGTTCCTTGGGGGAGCCGACCGCCGGATCGCTTCTTTTTTGCGGGACATGTCCAACCCTCGACGCCTGCCGCCGCGCATGCCCCCTCTCCCCGCGGCCGCCCCGGGGACATGCCCAACCCTTGGCACGAAGAATGGACATAGTGGGATTATGCCCACCGTTCGAGGCGGGGAATGGGCATGTCCGTCCTCCGGGGAGAGCAGCCCCGGGTCAGGGCAGGGCGTGTCCGGCGATGCGTGCCACTTGCGACCCCGCGGCCACCAGGGCTTCCGCATCGCTGGCCACGATTACGCCGGCAAAGTTGTCGGCATAGTCGCCCAGGTCCTCGTGGACGGAACCGACGACGGCGTACACGGGCGTCGTGCCGCTGCGGGCCAGGATGGCGGCGATGATCTTGCCTTGGCCGGTCTGGGAGTCCAGCCGGCCCTCCCCGACCACCACCGCGGTGCTGGCGGCGGCGTGGGCCTCGAAGCCGAGCACGTCCAGCACATGGTCGGCGCCGGAGACCAGGCTGGCCCCGTACTTCGCCCACATGCCGCCGGAGAAGCCGCCGGCGGCCCCGGTCCGCTCCAACGGCCGGGGGTCCCGGCCCAGTTCGCGGGCAAACCCGTCCGCCAGCTCGTTGAGCCGCAACGTGAGTACCTCCACCGTGGCCTGGTCCGCGCCCTTCTGCGGGCCGAAGACCCGGGCGGCGTCGGCGAAGCGGGTGGTCACGTCGCTGAGCACCACCACCTCGGCGCCGTCCAGGCCGCCGCGCTCCTCGATGGCGGCGATGGCCCCGGCCCCGCCGTCGGTGGTCGCGGAGCCGCCGGCCGCCACCAGCACCCGCCGGGCACCGAGCCGGACGGCCTCCGCCATCATCACCCCGGTGCCGTACGTGCTGGCGCGGACGGGGTCCCGGTCGCCGGTGCTGGGCAGGTTCAGGCCGCTGGCAAACGCAAGCTCGACGACGGCGGTCCCGTCCGGGGCCAGCGCGATGACCGCCTCGACGTCATCGCCCCAGGGTCCCACCGTGCGGACCCGGACCGGCCGGGCGTCGAGGCCCCGGACCAGCACGTCGAAGGTCCCCTCGCCGCCGTCGGCCACCGGCAGTTCGACGGCGGCCGCCCCGGCCGCGCGGATCCCGGCAGCGATGTGGGCGCAGACGTCCGCTGCCGGGAAGGTCCCCTTGAAACTGTCCGGGGCAACGAGGATGCTCACCGGCCTAGAATCCCACTTTGTCGCGGCCCTTGAGCTGCAGCATTTCGCGGGCCTCGTCCGGGGTGGCGATCTCGAAGTTGAGCGCCTCCAGGATGGTGCGGATCCGGGTGACCTGCTGGGCGTTGGACGTGGCGAGCTGGCCGGGGCCGATCCAGAGCGAGTCCTCCAGTCCGACGCGGACATGCGAACCCATGGCCGCACCGATCGTTGCGAGCGGCATCTGGTTCTTGCCGGCGCCCAGGATGGACCACTGGTAGTCCTCGCCCAGCAGCCGGTCCGCGGTGCGGCGCATGTGCATGAGGTCTTCCGGGTGGGCGCCGATCCCGCCGAGCAGGCCGAAAACGGACTGGACGAACAGGGGGCCGCGGGCCAGGCCGCGGGCGTGGAAGTGGGCCAGGTTGTTCAGGTGGGAGATGTCGTAGCACTCGAATTCGAACCGGGTGCCGTTCTCGTTGCCCAGCCCTAAGATGGTTTCAATGTCCTGGAAGGTGTTCTTGAAGACCAGGTCGCGGCTCTTTTCGAGTCCTTCGCGCTCCCACTCGTGCCCGAAGTCCGTGAAACGGTCCAGCATCGGGTAGAGGCCGAAGTTCATCGACCCCATATTCAGCGAGGCCAGTTCGGGCTTGAACAGCGCGGCAGGCTGCATGCGCTCCTCCACGGTCATGTGGGGGGAGCCGCCGGTCGTGATGTTGATGACGGCGTCGGTGTTGCGCTTGAGCTTGTCCAGGATCGGGGCGAAGTGCTCCGGGTCCTGCGAGGGCCGGCCGTCCTTCGGGTCGCGGGCGTGCATGTGCACGATCGCGGCGCCGGCCTCGGCGGCACCGATCGCGGCGTCGGCGATTTCATCCGGCGACACCGGCAGGTGTGGGGACATGGACGGGGTGTGGATGGCGCCGGTGACGGCGCTGGTGATGATGACTTTGCGTGCAGCAGCCATGGGGGTCGCTCCTTCGGGGCTCAGTAAAGCTTTTCGGTGTTGCCGTCGACGGCGAGGGCCTGGCCGTTGACGTTGCGGGCCAGGTCGCTCGCGGCGAAGGCGGCCATGTTCGCGATGTCCTCCGCCTCGATCAGCCGGCCGAGGGAGGACTGGTTGTGATAGAGCTCGGAAACCTGGTCTGCCGGGAGGTCCAGCATCTGCGCCTTGGCCGCGATGACGGCGTCGATCCGGGGCCCGTTGACGGCGCCGGGGCAGATCGCGTTGACCCGGATCCGGTCCGGGCCCAGTTCGATTGCGAGCGTCTTGGTCAGCCCGACGACGGCCCACTTGGACGCGGAGTAGGCGCTGCGCCCGGCCATGCCGAGCCGTCCCGCCGCGGAGGAGAGGTTCACGATCGAGGCGCCGGTGCCCTGCCGGAGCAGGGGCAGCGCGTGCTTGATGCAGTAGAACTGGCCGTGGATGTTGACGTCGAAGGTGGCCTTCCAGGCGGCGGCGTCGAGGGTTTCGAGCGGGCCGGTGGGGCCGGCGATGCCGGCGTTGTTGACCAGCACGTCCAGCCCTCCCAGTTCCTCGGCCACGGTGGTCATGAGGGCGCGCACCTGGGCTTCGTCGGAGACGTCGCTGACCGCAGCGGCGAGGCCGTTGACGCGGGCCTTCTCGACGGCGTCGGGGTCAATGTCGGTGACGAAGACGGCGGCGCCGAGTTGCTGGAACTTGCTCGCGATGGCCAGGCCGATGCCGTTGGCGCCGGCGGTGACCAGAACGCGTTTTGCGGTGAAATCCATGGGTATTCCTTGCGGTGGTGGTTCGGTGAGCCGCTCCGCCGGCGCGCAGGGGCGCCGGCAGAGCGTTGGCGGTGGAGCGTTCGGTGGCGGCCGGCGTCGGGCGCTTAGTGGGCAGCGGGGACGACGTCGGGCTTCTCGGTGCCGCGCTTGAGCATCAGGGACAGCAGTGCACCGATGATGCACATGCCCACGATGAACCACAGGCCGGAGAGCTTGGAGCCGGTGGCATCCTGCATGAAGCCCATGACGTAGGGGCCGAGGAAGCCGCCGAGCAGGCCGATGGTGTTGACGAACGCGATGCCGCCGGCGAGGGCGGCGCCGCTGAGGCGGGTGGCCGGGTAGGTGAAGAGGATCGGCTGCAGGGCGAAGAAGTTGAAGGCTGCCAGGCAGAAGCCGATCATGCCGAGCAGCGGGCCGCCGACGGCGCCGAGCGCGAAGCCGGCGATGATGCCGATCATGGTGCCGGTGACCAGGAGGCGGGAGCGTTTGCCGTCGGTGGCGAAGCGGGGAACCAGCAGCGCGCCGGCCGCGGAGAAGATCCACGGGATGGCGGTCAGCAGGCCGATCTGCAGCGGGTTGAGCTTGCCGTAGGTGCCGATTATGGAGGGCAGGAAGTAGGACAGGGCGTAGACGGCAATCTGGTGGGTGAAATAGACGCCCACGACCAGGAGGATCTGCTTGTCTTTCAGGACGTCGCGGAGGCGGTGGTTGCCGGAGGCTTCCGCGCCGGCCTTCTCTTCGGCGGCGATCCGGGCCTCAAGGTCGGCGGCCTCCTCGGGGCTGAGGAACGTGGCCTTGCTGGGCCGGTCCGGGAGCTTCTTCCAGACGACGTAGGCCAGGACGCAGGCCGGCAGGCCTTCAACGAGGAACATCCACTGCCAGCCGTGCAGGCCGCCGAGGCCGTCCAAGGTCAGCAGCAGCCCGCCGAGCGGGGCGCCGACGATGTTGGCGATCGAGACGCCCAGTAAGAACATGCCGTTGGCCTTGGCGCGGTCCTTGACCACGAACCACTGGGTCAGGAAGTACATGACGCCTGGGAAGAGCCCGGCCTCGGCGACGCCGAGCAGCATCCGCATGATGTAGAAGGACCACTCTCCCTGCACGAAGGCCATGCCGGCCGAGATGATGCCCCAGGTGATCATGATCCGCATGATCCAGAAGCGGGCGCCCACCTTGTGCATGATCAGGTTGGAGGGGATTTCGGAGAGGGCGTAGGTCAGGAAGAACAGGCCGGCGCCGATGCCGTAGGCGGTGGCGGAGATGCCGAGGTCAATCTCCAGGCGGTCCTTGGCCATACCGATGTTGGTGCGGTCCAGGAACGCCATGATGTAGGCGCCGATCAGCAGCGGCATGACTCGGCGCAGGATCACGCCGTTAATTTCCTGCGGTGTGCGCATCTTCGTTGGTGCGGATACAACTGACATGGGTCTTCGTCCTTGAATTGGGGTCAGGATTGATGGTCAGGGCGGACAGCGGGCAGCGTTCAATCGGCAGCCGACGCTGCGAGGTGGTGCGTTTGGGGAGTTGCGGTTGGTGCGGTGGCTAGGTGAGGGCGGGGGTACAGCCGCAGGTGCGGCCGATGTGGAGGCGGTGCCGGCACACCAGCGAGGTGTAGTTCCGGGACGGGGCTTCGATGCGTTTGAGCAGCATGGCGAAGGCCTCATGGGCCATCTCCTGCTGCGGCTGGACAATGCTGGTCAGGTTGATCAGTCCGGAGCGGCTGTGCGGCAGCCCGTCGCAGCCGGCCACGGCCACGTCCTCCGGGATCCGCAGGCCCCGCGCCAGGGCGTACTCCATCACGCCGATGGCGAGCTCGTCGCTGCCGCAGACCACTGCCTGCGGCGGGGTTCCGGAGGCGAAGAGACGTTCCGCGGCCAGCCGGCCGCCTTCGTTGTTCACCCGGGTGCTGATCTTGCGGTCCCCGCTGATGACGACGCCGGCGGCGGCCGCCGTCCGCACGAAGGCCTGTTCCCGGGCCAGTGAAGCGGTGGAAAAGCGGGGGCCGATCACGGTGGCGATCTCGGTGTAGCCGTGGGCGAGCATGTGCTGCATCAGCAGCGTCGCGGCGGCGTCGTCGTCGATCCCGACAAAGTCTGAATCGAGGAAGTCCGCCCGGCGGGACAGGCAGACGTAGGGGATCCGGGCGGACCTCAGGGTGCGGAGGGCGCGCGCATCGTCCCGGAGCGAGGCGGCGAGGATGACGCCGTCCACGTTGCGGTTCGCGAGCGTGGACGTGACCTGGGCGAGGACCTCCGGATCGTCCTGGGTGGTGGCGACAAAGACCTCGTAGCCGGAATCGGCTGCCGCGGAAATGACGCCCTGCGCCCAGCGCGGGAACATCGGGTTGATGATGTTGGGCAGGATCAGGCCGATCACGCGGGTGCGCTGCAGATCGGTGGACTGGGAGGACTTACGGGGCCTGAAGCCCAGCTCGTTCGCCACGTGGATGATGTGGCGCCGGGTCTCCGGCGAGACACCGCCCTTGCCGTTGAGGACGTAGGACACCGCGGCGGAGGAGACGCCGGCCGCGCGGGCCACTGCGGCTGCTGATACCGGCGCAACGGGGCCATCGGCGGCAACGGTGGTGGATTGTTCCTGCATTCTGACCCTCCTTCGCGTCGGTTTCGGTCCCTGTGACCTCAGTTACAATAATTAGCCCGCGCATCGTTAAGCAACGTTAAGTGATGTGGGGTGGGATGTCCGGGTGGGGCATCCGGTCCGACGGACATGCTCTGGCCTGGGTTCGCTCGGTTTCCGCAGCCAGCCCAACGGACATGCCCATCCTTGGACTCGGCCAGTAGACATATCCGGACTATGTCCATTCGTAGGCGCGAGGAATGGGCATGTCCGGACGCTCGAAGGGCTGAGGCCGGGCATGCCCAGCGCCCCGAGCCAAGGACGGGCATGTCCGGAAGCTCGAAGGGTGGCGGCTGAGCATGCCCAGCGCCCCGCGCGAAGGATGGGCATGTCCGGAAGCTCGAGGGGCTGAGGCCGGGCATGCCCAGCGCCCCGTGCGAAGGATGGGCATGTCCGTAAGGACGTCTGGCCGCACCGGAGGACTCCGGCCCTAGACAGCAGTTTCGCCGTGGGCAAACATGGAGCCAAAGGAGCCAATTCCAAAGTTGAGCGGGCTAGACTCAACTTTGACGACAGTTTTATCCCGGAAGGAGCTCTCTTTGGACGCGAAATTCACTACCAAGAGCCAGGAGGCTCTTTCGGCAGCAGCCATGAACGCCTCGACGGCCGGAAACCCGCAGCTGGAACCGGCCCACCTGCTTAAGGCGCTCATGGACCAACGCGAAGGGGTCGCCGTCGCGCTCCTCCGCGCCACCGGAACCGATCCGGATGCCGTCAGCGTCCAGGCCAGCTCCGCCATCAAGGCCCTCCCCTCCACCTCGGGCGGCTCCGTGCAGCAGGCCCAGCTTTCCCGCGCCGCGATGCAGGCCATCAAGAACGCGCAGAACGAGGCGGAACGGCTCGGCGACACCTTCGTCTCCACCGAGCACCTGCTGCTGGGCCTCGCCTCCGGCAGCGACGACGTCGGGCGGCTGCTCCGCGATGCCGGCGCCTCCCACGAGGCGCTGCTCGCAGCGCTGCCGGGGGTCCGCGGCGACCGCAAGGTGGACAACGCCGACCCCGAAAACACCTTCCAAGCGCTGGAGAAGTTCGGCACCGACCTGACCGCGATCGCGCGCTCGGGCAAGCTGGACCCGGTGATCGGGCGCGACGCCGAGATCCGCCGCATCATCCAGGTCCTCAGCCGCCGCACCAAGAACAACCCGGTGATCATCGGCGAACCCGGCGTCGGCAAGACCGCCGTCGTCGAGGGCCTGGCCCAGCGGATCGTGGCCGGCGACGTGCCCGAGAGCCTGCGCGGTAAGACCCTGGTTGCCCTGGACCTGGCCTCGATGGTGGCGGGCGCCAAGTACCGCGGCGAATTCGAGGAGCGGCTCAAGGCGGTGCTGGAGGAGATCAAGAGCTCCGAGGGCCAGATCGTCACCTTCATCGACGAGCTCCACACCGTGGTCGGCGCGGGCGCCTCCGGGGACAGCTCGATGGACGCCGGCAACATGCTCAAGCCCATGCTCGCCCGCGGTGAACTCCGGCTGATCGGCGCCACCACGCTCGACGAATACCGCGAGAACATCGAAAAGGACCCGGCGCTGGAACGCCGCTTCCAGCAGGTCTTCGTCGGCGAACCGAGCGTGGATGACACGATCGGCATCCTGCGCGGACTGAAGGAACGCTACGAGGCGCACCACAAGGTTTCCATCTCCGACTCCGCCCTCGTGGCCGCGGCGACCTTGTCCAACCGCTACATCTCCGGCCGGCAGCTGCCGGACAAGGCGATCGACCTCGTCGATGAGGCCGCGTCCCGGCTGCGGATGGAGATCGACTCCGCCCCGGAGGAGATCGACCAGCTGCGCCGCCAGGTGGACCGGCTGACCATGGAGGAACTGGCCCTGGCCGGCGAGACCGACCCGGCCTCGGTGGAACGCCTTGCCGCTCTGCGCGCCGATATGGCGGACAAGAAGGAGGAGCTCGCGGCCCTGAACGCCCGCTGGGAGACCGAGAAGGCGGGCCTGAACCGTGCCGGCGACCTGCGCGCCAAGCTGGATGAGCTGCGGTCCGCGGAGGAAAAAGCTGAGCGCGAGGGCGACTTCGAGACGGCGTCCCGGATCCTCTACGGCGAGATCCCGGCCCTGGAACGTGAACTCAAGGCCGCGGCCGAGGCCGAAGCGGCCGTGACCGACAAGTCCGGGCAGATGGTGGCCGACGAGGTGACCGCGGATGACATCGCCGAGGTGATCTCCGCGTGGACCGGCATCCCGGCCGGGCGCATGCTGCAGGGCGAGAGCCAGAAGCTGCTGGAGATGGAGCGCGTCCTGGGCGAACGGCTGATCGGCCAGACCAAGGCGGTCACCGCCGTCTCCGACGCCGTGCGCCGGGCCCGCGCCGGTATCAGCGACCCCAACCGGCCCACCGGGTCCTTCCTCTTCCTGGGCCCGACCGGCGTCGGCAAGACCGAGCTGGCCAAGTCGCTCGCGGACTTCCTCTTCGACGACGAGCGGGCCATGGTGCGGATCGACATGTCCGAGTACTCGGAGAAGCATTCCGTGGCGCGGCTGGTCGGGGCGCCTCCGGGCTACGTGGGCTATGAGGAGGGCGGCCAGCTGACCGAGGCTGTCCGCCGTCGTCCGTACTCTGTGCTGTTGCTCGACGAGGTGGAGAAGGCCCACCCGGAGGTCTTCGACATCCTCCTGCAGGTGCTCGACGACGGCCGCCTCACCGACGGCCAGGGCCGTACCGTGGACTTCCGGAACGTGATCCTGGTCCTGACCTCCAACCTGGGCAGCCAGTTCCTCGTGGACCCGAACCTCGACGCCGCCGCCAAGCGGGATGCGGTCATGGCCACGGTGCACGCCTCCTTCAAGCCCGAATTCCTGAACCGGCTCGACGAGGTGGTGCTTTTCGACCCGCTGAGCGTCGAGGAACTCGCCGAGATCGTCGAGCTGCAGGTCAAGGAGCTGGGCGAACGGCTCAAGGGCCGCCGCCTGACTCTCGAAGTATCGGAAGGCGCGCGGGCCTGGCTGGCCGTCACCGGTTTCGACCCTGCCTACGGCGCCCGGCCGCTGCGCCGCCTGGTGCAGCGGGAGATCGGAGACCGGCTGGCCAAGTCCATCCTGGCCGGCGAGATCGCCGACGGCGACACGGTCCTGGTGGACACCGCCCCGGATCTGATGGAGCTCACCATGGGCGGCGCGGACGTGTCCGCGCGGCCCGACGGCGGAGCGTCCACCGGCAGCGGGCTCTCGGTCCGCCGCAAGGAGTGACGCAAGGAGTCACGCCGCGAACGGCAAGGGCCGCCCGCCGGATTCCACCGGCGGGCGGCCTTTTCGTTGAATGTCAGCTCTGCTGGCCCGGGGCTTTGCCGGTTCCCGCCATAAGGGCGAAATATCCCGGAACGCTTTGGCGGACATTCTCGGACCTCATGGGGACCACCTCGATGCTGATCGGGCCGTCCTCGATGAGCTGCCAGTCCGCGTCCGGGAACAAGGCGTGGCGTTCGCGGGCACCGAAGCGGCCCGGCCGTGGCAGGTTTTCCAGCGCCCGGCGCAGCTGGCGCGGTACGTTCTCTCGGGTGGCCCCGAGCTCCGCCAAATAGTCCAGGCTGTTGCCGGGGAAATTGGTTTCCGCCAAAAAGATCCGGCCCTTGTCCCCGACTGCCGTCCGCAGGTTTTCCACCATGGCGGCTTGCTTGTCGGGTTTCAGGACGTGAAAGACTCCGCGGACGAAGACGTTGACGGGGCCCAGCCGCTCCAAGCTAAGTCCTCCCGTGCCTGTATCCGCAGCATCCAGGACCATAAACTCAGCATTGGGGACATCTTCTGCTTCCGCAGCCGCTCTGTCGATTGCGCCGGCGGACACATCGATTCCGATCACCCGTGGAAAAAGCCCGGCCAGCCACCGGGTGTACGTCCCATTGCCGCAACCCACGTCAACGACCGGAAGAGCCGGATCAAAGTGGGCGCGGATCAGATCGGCGTACTGCCCGCGCTCCGTAGCGGAATCGGCGTCCCAGAGAACGTCTCCGGCCCTGCCCGTCGTGTCGATGCCCTTCCAGTACTTGTCCCAGGCGGCATGCGGATCCCTCGGTGCCCGGGATGCGAGACGAACCACTGTCGGGATAAGCCGCATGCGGTCCCAGAGCTTTGCCATGCCGTCACTTTACCTTTGCTGTCCGGCAGCGCGGAGCCGATTAAGTGCGTCTACAGCGGGCTCCGGACGTCCGAAGTAGTAGCCCTGCCCGTAGAGGCAACCCATAGCCCGGAGTTCTGCGGCCTGCCCGGCCGTTTCGATGCCCTCCACAATCGCCTCGAGCTCGGCCGCTGAGATCAGCTGGAGGATGGCAGAAACGAATTTCTGCTGCCGGGGGTCGGACTCAAGGTCCTTGATGAGGGAGTGGTCCACCTTGACTGTGTCTGCGGGAAGCGTCCGGAGGTAGCTGATGGACGAGTACCCGGTGCCGAAGTCGTCAATCTGCAGTCCCACACCCATGGCGCGGAGGGCTCTCAGCACCTGTTCCTCTCCCGCTCCCGGGGACATCAGGACGGTTTCGGTGATCTCAAGCACCAGTCGGCCCGGTTGCACGTCGTTGTTTTCCAACGTGTCCCGGATGTCCTGCAGCAGGTCGCCTCTGAGGAGCTCGGCGGCCGAGAGATTGATGTGCAGCCGGAAATCGGTGAGATCCGGTGCCTCCCTTTTCCACCGGCTCAGCTGAGAGATTCCTTCGTGCAGGATCCATCGCCCCAGCTCGACGATGAGGCCGGTTTCTTCCGCGATGCCGATGAAGTTGTCCGGCATGATGGTTCCGTGGACCGGGTGGTGCCACCGGACGAGGGCCTCCACGCCGGCGACTCGCCCGGAGGCGAGTTCAATGACCGGCTGGTAGAGAAGTGCCAGCTGTCCCTCGGAAGCCGCCGTGCGCAACTCGGCTGTTATCCGCGATCGCTCCCTGACGGCGTCGAGCATATCCGGGTGGAAGCGCTCGATTCTGTTCCGGCCCTGGGCCTTGGCTTGATACATGGCGATGTCGGCATCGCGCATGAGTTCCTCCGAGCTATGTCCGGGATTGCGAAGGCAGATCCCGATGCTCGCCGTGGTCCAGACCGTTTCGGATCCCACGTGTATGCACTCCTGCAGGGCTTCCCGCGCCCGCTGCGCAATGTGGACGACTTCCTCTTCGGTCGCCCCTGCGATGAGGACGGCGAATTCATCCCCGCCGAGGCGCGCCACGGTGTCCGAGGTCCGGACCACGGAGCGCAGACGGCTGGAGACCTCCACAAGCACGGCATCTCCGGCGCTGTGCCCCATGGTGTCGTTGATGGCTTTGAAGGAATCCAGATCCAACACGAGAACGGCCGCGGCGCTGCCGCCCTGTGCGCTGGCGCTGATCGCGTCCTGGATTCGCTCGCTGAGCAGGGTCCGATTGGCCAGGCCCGTCAAAGCATCGGTTTTGGCCATCTGCTCCAGCTCCACCTGGGTGCGCCGCAACATGGCGGTGCGGGCAGCCACCCGTTCTTCCAGGTCCGAATGGATATAGCCGAGTTCTTCGGCGAGGAGATTGACGCCGGTAATGACGGCATCAATCTCATCGCGTTGGTCCGAGGGTTCGATCCGCGCACTCAGCTCGCCGGCAGCAAGCCGGACGATGCCGTCGACCAGCAGTTGCAGGCGGCCGTCTACAGCCCCGTCGGCCGGAGCCGTGTAGGGAAGAGTCTCAGGAACGTCGACAGTTGCGATGCTGTCTTGTCGTTGCCGACCCCTTTCACCGGTCGGCACTGAGCCATTCCATGGCGTCGTTGCGCGAGGTGAAAAACCGTGTTGGGCAAGGCGGTATATGAACCCCCAGGAAGAAGTTCGCCAGGACCCGGTCCACGGGAGACCGTCCCAGCAGGGCGATGCGGGAGGCGCTGCACGGGATGGACCAGATGCTTCGGGCTTCACGGCTGACGGAAGCCACCGCCGCCATGTCGACAAGCATCGGATGGGGGACGCCCTGGCAGGCCTCGTTCACTTTCGCCATCGCCGCCCGGGCATCCGCGACCTCAATGCTGATCCCGGGTAGCCACTGCAGGTGGATGTAGCCGTCAGCGAGGAGTTTGACGCTCCCCTTTCCACCGTCGACAGAATCCGGTGCCACGACCATGTCTCCTCCTGAATGGGCAGCCGAGAGATTCAGCAACACCTCAAAGGTACCGTTGGTTCCGCTGGTGTCCATGAAAAACCCGCCGCCGGGCGTGAAGAATACGCTGACGGAGCCCTAGAGCCGCGGGATCAGGGATTCCTTGATGACGTTTCCGCCGTCGGCCACGAAGTAGCAGTCCACCCGCCGGTCGCCGGTGCCCCAGCTGGAGGAGCTCGGATAGGCCAGTTTGTAGCTGAACTGGTAGTTCCCGGACTTGTCGGTGAGCTGGGCCGCCTTGCAGGTGTCCAGCGCCTTCTGCTTCAGCGGGTCACGGCCCGGGTAGGCGTCGGCGGCGGCGTAACTGTCCACTGCCACCAACTGGGCCGAATGTCCGGTGTCACAGGCCACGACAGTGGAGGTGGGGGCGTTTGCGTCGAAGTCCTTGAAGCAGTCGCCGAGCCGGAAGTCCATCGGGTTGACGCCTTCCAGCGGCAGCGGGCCCCGGGCCGCGGGGGCCGCGGACGAGGACCCGGCCGGAGCGGGCGAGGCGTCGGCCGTGGGTTGCTGGGTGGCGGCACCCAGCGAGGTCAGCCACCAGATCACCAGCCCCAGCACAACGACGGCGGCCAGGGCGGTGCCGACCTTCGCCAGGCCCAGCCGTTGGGCGGCGGCCCAGAGGGTCCGGCCCGCGCGTCGGGCGCTCGCGCCCAGCCTGCCGCCGAGCTGCCGGGCGCGGGGCCCCAGGTCTGAGGTCCTGAGTTGCGCCACCTGGGCGGAGAGCAGCTTGCCGAATTGGGACGCGCCGGAGGTGGTCTTCCGGTTCCCGGCCTTCCGTTTCGGGGCCTCGACGCCGGCGCGTCCGCCGTCTGCGGCCGGCGTCGTGGACCGGGTTTCGGCTGCCGCCAAGGTTTCGGCTCCCGCCCGGGCTTCGGACCGGGCACCGGCCCGCCGGGAGGACGGCGCGGCGGGTGCGGTGGGTGCAGGGGCAGTGGCGCCCGGCGCGGTGCTGCTTAGGGGAGTGGTGCTTGAGGGAGGGGTGCTTGAGGCGATGCTGCGCGGGACAATCGGGACGGCGGACGTCGGCGGCGCGGAAGGCCGGGGCGGGATGCGGACGGAAGAGGGCATGCGTGCCGGCGGGGCCGGGACCGGCCGCTCTCCGGGGCTGTCCGCAGGGGGAACGTCAGGCATTCCGGCATCGCCGCGCCTGGCGTTCTCGTCGCTCGCAGGCTTTTCGGTCACTCGGGAATTCACCTCTTCCGTGCGTCTTTGCCGGGGCTGGATGCCCGGCTCCGGGCCGCGTTTCCGGGAGCCCATCAAGAGACTCTATCGAAGAAGGCTGCCGGGCCGCATGCGGAGGCGCTCGGGCGGCGAGCAGTGACCGCCGAAAGCATGTAATCTAGGTGTACGACAAATTGACCAAACATTCCGGGGCCTCACCGAACGCCAATGGTGACCACCTCCGGTCCGAGTACAAAAGGGGGTCACGCCATGGGGCGCGGCCGTCAAAAGGCAAAAGCTACCAAGCAGGCTCGGGATATTAAGTACTATTCCCCGAACACGGACTACTCTGCGCTTCAGCGTGAGCTCAAGAGCTCGGAGGGTCGTGCGCCGAGCCGCTTCTCGAGTGAGCCCGTTGAGCCGGATTATTCGGCTTATGTGGATAAGTACGCGGACGATGTGGAAGAGGACGACGACGAGGTAGATTCCCGTCGGATAGGTTAGTCGACACTTCTTCCGGTCACCCCTTGCCAAGCGAGGGTGCCGACCAAGTTTTACAGGCCCGCCGGCCACACCCTCTTCGGGGCGTGCCCGGCGGGTTTTTTGCGTCCGGCAACCACCCGCCCCTGCCGCCCTCCCTCCGGTGCCGGCCCCGCTGCCCCGCCGCTGAACCGCCGTTTAGACGGTTCCGCGCCCAGCCGATGCTTCTAAACGACTTGTGGGCAGCGAACCATCGAAACGGCGGGCGAGGATCGGTTGCTGGGCCAAGCGCCCCGGGCTAGTTTGGACTTGCCGGGCTGTCCGGCATTTCTCTGGGAAGGACTTTCCATGGCGATTCGTTCGGGGTATGCCGAAGGCGAGGTCTGCTGGGCCGATCTCCAGACGTCCGATGTGGCTGCGGCCAAGGAGTTTTACGCCGCCATCTTCGGCTGGCGGTACGAGGACCAGCCCACCCCCGACGGACGCAGCTTCGCCCAGGCGTTTCTGGGCCAGGAACTGGTTACCGTCATCGCGCCGCAGAACCCGCAGCAGCAGCGGGCGGCGGCCCCGGGACAGTGGAACGTCTACTTCGCCGTCGACGACGCCGCCGGGCTCGCCGCCGAACTGCCGCACACCGGCGGGGTGCTCGAGCTTGGGCCGGAAGCTGTGGGCGGAACCGGCGTGATGGTCTTCTTCGCCCCGCCCGGCGGAGGGACCACGGGCGCCTGGCAGGCCGGCACGCACTTCGGCACGGCGCGGAGCGAGGAAGCGGGCGCCCTGGCCTGGGTCGAGTTGCTCACGCCCGAGCCGCAGGCCGCCGTCGGGTTCTTCCAGCAGCTTTTCCGCCACGAGGTGACCGAGTACCCTCAGGACGACGGCGGAACGTACACCACCCTGATGGTGGACGGCACAGAGGTCGCCGGGATCGCCACCGTGCCGGCGGCCGAGCGCAACCTTGAGCCGGGCTGGCAGGTGTATTTCGGGGTTCCCAGCGTCGCCGAAGCCGTGGCGACGGCGCGCGCTGCGGGCGGCGTCGTCCTCATTGAACCGGCGGACGATGAAGCCGGTGCCATTGCGACGCTCCGGGACCCGCAGGGCGGCGTGTTCAGCGTGCTGGAGGTTTAGCCGGGCCCCCGAAAGAGAGCCGGAACGCCTACGAGGCAAGCCGCGCGCGTGCGGTGCTGCCAGGGCCCGCAGCTTCATCGCCGGACCCGGGCGGGCTCACCTCGGCCCACACGGCATCGAGGGAGAGGCCCAGGACGCCGGCGATCGCGGCGATGGTCGGAAAGGCCGGCGTGGCCACGCGGCCAGACTCGATCTTTCGAAGGGTTTCGGGCGAGACGCGCGCATCGAGGGCAACTTCAAGCATGGAGCGGTCACCCCTCGCGCGGCGCAGCAGGACACCGAGGCGCTGTCCGCGCTCGACTTCAGCGGTTGTGAGCGGCAATCTGACCATGGATCCAATTCTAATACCGGGATAATATGACCGGTATAGTTATTGGTTTTAGACGAAAGGGCGCCACATGATCGAGTTCCTGAACCACACCGAGTTGGCGCGTGCGAAAGTGACGGGCCGCCTGGTCGCAGACATCCTGCAGACGCTGAAATCGCGGAGTTCCATCGGCACCAACCTGCTGGACATCGACCGGTGGACGTCGGAATTGATCGCCGACGCCGCGGCGGAGTCCTGCTACGTCGATTACGCGCCGTCGTTCGGGCGCGGGCCGTTCGGCCACTACATCTGCACGGGCGTCAACGACGCCGTCCTCCACGGACGCCCCCACGACTACGCGTTGGCCGACGGGGACCTGCTGACTCTGGACCTCGCCGTCGCCAAGGACGGGGTGGCCTCGGACTCCGCCATCAGCTTCATCGTGGGTGGGACGCGGCCGGCCGGGAGTGTCGCCATGATCGACGCCACCGAACGCGCACTGAGCGCCGGGATAGCCGCGGCCGGACCGGGAGCCCGCATCGGGGACATCTCCCATGCCATCGGCGCGGTCCTCAGCGAGGCCGGGTATCCGATCAACACGGAGTTCGGCGGGCACGGCATCGGATCGACGATGCACCAGGACCCGCATGTTCCCAACACCGGCCGGCCAGGCCGGGGTTACACCCTGCGCCCCGGGCTGCTGCTCGCGCTGGAACCGTGGGTCATGGCGGACACCGCCAAGCTCGTCACCGACGCCGACGGGTGGACCCTCCGAAGCGCGACCGGCTGCCGGACCGCGCACAGCGAACACACCATCGCGATTACCGACGACGGCGCCGAAATCCTTACGCTGCCGACGCAGCAGTAAGGCTAGGCGTAGGCGTTGACCATCCGGACGGCGCCGCCGTCGACGCCCTTGGCGCCCTGGACGTAGTCCGGGCCGGACTTGAGAACCGAGTCGGAGTTTTCCCCGACGGTGCCCATGATCCACGACGGCAAGCCACGGGCATTCAGGTGGTTCACGGCGGCGTCGGCGGCCTCGGGGGAGACGATCGCGACCATGCCGACGCCCACGTTGAGGGTGCGCTCGAGGTCGGCCAGTGGGACGTTGCCCAGTTCGGAGACCAGCTTGAAGATGGGCGGCAGCTCCCAAGTGGCGCGGTCCACGGTGGCCAGCAGGCCCTGCGGCAGGACACGGGCCAGGTTGGCGGCCAGTCCGCCGCCGGTGACGTGGCTGAAGCCGTGCACGGCCCGGCCGGCTGCGGAGCCGTCCACCGGGAACGTGCGGGCCAGGTCCAGGCAGTCCGCGGCGTACACCCGGGTGGGCTCAAGGAGTTCCTCGCCCAGGGTGCGCTCGAATTCGGAGACGTGGCGGTCCAGGGCCCAGCCGGCGTGATTGACGACGCGGCGGACCAGCGAGTAGCCGTTGGAGTGCAGGCCGGAGGAGGCCATGCCGATCACCACGTCGCCCGCGCGGACGCGCTCCGGGCCCAGCAGAGAGTCGGCTTCGACCACGCCGGTGGCGGCGCCGGCGACGTCGTACTCGTGCTCACCCAGCAGGCCCGGGTGCTCGGCGGTTTCGCCGCCCACCAGGGCGGTACCGGCGACCGAGCAGGCGGCGGCGATGCCGCGGACGATGTCGGCGATGCGCTCCGGGACGACCTTGCCGCAGGCGATGTAGTCGGTCATGTAGAGCGGCTCGGCGCCCACCACCACGATGTCGTCCACCACCATGCCCACCAGGTCGAAACCGATGGTGTCGTGGATGTCCATGGCCTGGGCGATGGCGACCTTGGTTCCGACGCCGTCGGTGGAGGTGGCCAGCAGCGGCCGCTTGTAGGTCAGCAGCTTCGACACGTCGTACAGGCCGGCAAAGCCGCCGACGCCGCCGATCACCGAGGAGTTGTGGGTCGCCTTGACGGCGTCCTTCATGAGTTCGACGGCGCGGTCGCCCGCTTCGACGTCGACGCCGGCAGAGGCGTAGGTGATGCCGGTGTTCCGGGCATCGTTCATGTCAGCGGCCGTGGAGGCGGAAGTCATACTGGCTCTTTCTTGTCGGCATCAAGTTTGTCGGCGGGTACGCGGTCGGCGTCGGTGAGCAGTTCTTCGAACTCGGCGTCGGGTCCCGGATCGCAACCCGTGGCGCCGGCCTTCTCGGCCGGATCCTCGTCGGCCGGGATGGCGGCGTCGGACACGGCGTTGGCGGCGGCGTCGGCCGCGGGAATCCCGGCGGCCGCGCTCCCGGACGCTGCGGGGGCCACCGTGGCGGGCAGGCCGACAGGCTGTCCGACAGAGTCGGGGCGCTCCAGCAGGTTCTTGCCGAGCTTGTCGGCGCCGGGCAGCTCGATCGGGTACTGCCCGGTGAAGCAGGCCGTGCACAGGCGTTCGCGCGGCTGCCGGGTGGCGCCGATCATGCCGTCCTCGGAGATGTACGCGAGCGAATCCGCGCCGATGGCCTGGGAGATCTCGTCGATCGTGGCGCCGTTGGCGATCAGCTCAGCGCGGGAGGCGAAGTCGATGCCGTAGAAGCAGGGCCACTTCACCGGCGGGGAGGAAATTTTGATGTGCACGGCCGCGGCGCCGGCTTCCCGGAGCATCCGCACGATGGCGCGCTGGGTGTTGCCGCGGACGATCGAGTCGTCCACCACCACCACGCGCTTGCCGCGGATTACAGACTCCAGGGCGTTGAGCTTGAGCCGGATGCCGAGCTGGCGGAGCGTCTGCGAGGGCTGGATGAAGGTGCGGCCCACGTAGGCGTTCTTGACGAAGCCGTGCGCGAACGGGATGCCGGATTCCTCGGCGTAGCCGACGGCGGCCGGGGTGCCGGATTCCGGCACGGGGATGACGATGTCCGCTTCCTGGGTGTTCTCGCGGGCCAGTTGGCGGCCCATTTCCACGCGGGATTCGTACACCGAGCGGCCGGCAATCGCGGCGTCCGGGCGGGCGAGGTAGACGTACTCGAAGACGCAGCCGGCCGGCGTCGGCTCGGCGAAGCGCTGGGAGCGGACGCCCTGTTCGTCGATGGCGATGAATTCGCCCGGTTCGATCTCGCGGATGAAGCTCGCGCCGACCGTGGCGAGGGCGGACTGCTCGGACGCCACCACCCAGCCGCGCTCCAGCCGGCCCAGGACCAGCGGGCGGATGCCGTAGGTGTCGCGGGCAGCGTAGAGGGTGCCTTCGTCCATGTAGACGAAGCAGAAGCCGCCCTTGATCTTGGGCAGCAGTTCCAGCGAGGTCTGTTCGAGGGACTTGCCCTCCTCTCCCGCCAACAGGGCCGTGACCAAGGCGGTGTCCGAGGTGTTGCCCTGCTTCATTTCGCCGGTGAGCTGGCCGCCGTTGCGGTCCACGATCATGGCCTTGAGCTCGGCGGTGTTGGTGAGGTTGCCGTTGTGCGCCAGGGCGACCGTGCCGGTGGCGGTGGCGCCGAGGGTGGGCTGGGCGTTGGCCCAGTGGCTGGCGCCGGTGGTGGAGTAGCGGCAGTGGCCGACGGCCAGGTGCCCGGTCAGGGTGTTCAGCGTGGTCTCGTCGAAGACCTGGGACACGAGGCCCATGTCCTTGTAGACGTTGATCCGCTTGCCGTCGCTGGTGGCAATACCAGCCGACTCCTGACCGCGGTGCTGCAGCGCGTACAGCCCGTAATAGGTGAGTTTTGCTACCTCTTCGCCGGGAGCCCAGACCCCGAAGACGCCACATGCGTCCTGCGGGCCTTTTTCGCCAGAGAGAAGGTCATGAGAAAGTTTTCCATCGCCGCGTGCCACTGGTCGATTATCTCACGTTGTGCGCTAGGACTTTTCCGGAGGCCGGTTTATGACCTGCCGGCCGGCCGTCGCCTGCTTAGGAGCGGTCCTCGCCGTCGGTGTCCGGAACAGAGTCCGGGACGGACTCGACGACGGCGCGCTCGGCGCGGCGAACGCTCAGCCGGTCCAGCACCAGTGCGACGGCGGCGCCAAGGATGGCCCCGCCCGCGATGCAGAAGGTCAGGAAGAAGCCGAAGACGGAGTTGGCGTCGTAGCCCTCGTCGGCCGGCAGGCCGTAGGCGATAACGGCGGCCACTACGACGCCCAGCAGGCCGCCCAGGATCAGGAACGGGGCGTATCTCGGAGCGCGGCGGACGGTGACGGAGCGGCGTTCGGGCGCAACGGGGGTGTCTTCAGGAGCCATGCCGTTAAGCCTACTGCCCGCGCGGGCGCTGCTTTTTCGCCGGGCATTTTCGCGCCGTTTGCGGACCGCCGCTGTGGGGATCCGCGGCGCGGAGGACCGATTCCGTGGCGGAAATCCGGGACCCTAGCGGGAACTCGGGCGGCGGAGCACACTAGGGGGTGGGGGAGGGTGCGGTCCGGACTTTTAAGGACGCACCATGGCAGTTGCAGCGGACAGTATCCGGGACCGGCAGCGCATCATCTGGGACCAGTTCGCGGCAGGCTGGAAAAAGTGGGACGCGGAACTGCTCGGCTGGCAACGCCCTTTCGGCGACGCCGTGATCAAGGACGCACGGCTCCGACCGGACTCGATTGTGCTCGATGTCGCGTCGGGCACCGGCGAGCCCGGGCTCACGGCGGCCGCCCTGGTGCCCGACGGCGAGGTGGTGCTCACCGACATCTCGGCCGGCATGCTGCACGTGGCCGAGGAGAAGGCCTCCGCCCAAGGGCTGGCCAATGTGAGCTTCAACGTGTGTGATGCCGCGGAGCTGCCCTTCGAGGACGCGACGTTCGACGCCGTCCTGTGCCGTTTCGGCTTCAACTACTTTCCCGACATGCGGGGCGCCGTGCGGGAAATGGTGCGGGCGGCCAAGCCCGGGGCCAGGATCAGCGCGGCCGTCTGGGGCCGGACCGCGGAAAACCCCTGGGCCGCCCTCGTCCTTGGCTCACTCGCTCAGCATGCGGAGCTGCCGCGGCGGCCCGATGTCATGCCGGGGCTGTTCCGTTGCTCCGCGCCCGGCTTCATGACCCGGCTGTTTCGGGATGCCGGCTTAGTGGACGTGGCCGAGCACAAGGTCAGCACGGACCTGGTGCACGACTCCCCGGACAGCTACTGGGAATTCATCACTGATATCGCGGCCACGGTGGCCACGGGACTGGCGAAGGCGGACAAGGAAGCGCGGGCGCTGATCCGCTCCGATGTCTTCCAGCTGCTGGGACGCTACGAGCACCAGGGCGCGCTCAGGCTCCGGTCAGCGGCGACGATCGTGGGAGGCGCCAAGGCTTAGGCCCTGATCCGCGGCATTTCCGCGCCGGTTTCGGACCGGTGCGCCCCGGATCCGGGGAGCGGCTGACCGTAACCGGCGCGGATTTCCGATGCCGGCGCGCCATCACCGACGGCAGGCCGGCTTGGTCAGCCTCGGGACCCCGCGGGAAGTGAGAAACGCCGCGAATTTCGCCGGCCCGGAGATCTCGGTCCAGGTCCAACGGATAACCCGCCGGCCGGTGGCGCGTATCCGGTCCTCGCGGGCCTTCTCGTCGATGACGACTTCGGAGGTGGTCCGTCCCTGCAGGTATTCGGCTTTCTGGTACTTGACCAGGCCGTCGAATTCCCCGCACAGCCCCTGCTCCGGCCATTCGAAGTCCGTGTAGGCGGCCAGTCCGCGGGCATCGCGGATGGGGGTTTGCAACCGAGGGGGCTCGAAGCCCAGCCGATACATCAGGGCACGGCTCACCGATTCGCCGGGTGATCCCGATGCCGGGTCTGCGAAGTCGATCGCGGCCCGGATTCTGCGCACCGCTGCCGCGCTGTAATCGGCTCGGATGCCGCCGTCGAGCTCCTCCTTGCTCAGAGCGGGCAGCCCCGGCTGCGGACGCAGCACGTGGTCCAGCGCCGCGACGGCCTGTTCAAATGACTCGAACGCCGCCAGATCCAGGACGGTCCGGAGCCGCCCCGTGACCAGCAGCCCCCGGCGCTCTTCGACCTGCAGGGTCAGTGGATCGGTGTAATGCCGCCGGACACCCGCCCGCGAGCGGCCGCCGCCGTCGTCGGACGTGCAGGCATGCACCAGCGTGGGGCGCCCCAGCAACGGAAGGTCCCACAGCGCGGCCGAGGACTTCCGGCAGAACACGGTACGGCTTTGCAGCGTCGACGCGGCCGCCTGGATGAGGAGCGTGTACCGGTTCCAACTCGGGAGCGCGTCCCATGCCACCGACTGAACGTAGACGCCCCGCCTGATGCGGCGCAGCTCGCCCGCCGCGGCCCGGCGGCACAGCTCGCGCGCGTCCCGGCCGAGCCGTGCCGAGTCGCTGCTGAGAATGAGTCGGGGAAGTTCCATGCCCCGATGCTCTCCGGCCGCCCGGTCGTCGGCAACGGGCACGACGGCGGATGTGGACAAGTCCGGCTGTGGCTGCGGATTTTCGCTGCGCTTTCGGACGCAGGCAGGCCGGATCGGGTGCGCGCCTGTCCGAAACCGGCGCGGATTTCCTAATCCGCGGCGGAATTCCTAGACGCCGAGTTCGTCCTTGAGCGCGGCGACGTGGCCTTCGGCCTTGACCTGGTACTGCGCCAGCTTCACCTTGCCCTCGGGATCGAGGACGACGGTGGAGCGGACGATGCCCTCCGTGATCTCGCCGCGGACCAGTTTCTCGCCCCAGGCGCCGTAGGCGAGGGCCACGGCGTGGTCCTCGTCGGCCAGCAGCGGGAAGGTCAGGGCGAAGTCGCCGGTGAAGTGCGCCAGCGCCTCGGGGGCGTCCGGGGAGATGCCCAGGACTTCATAGCCGGAGCCCTGCAGGGAGGCCAAGCTGTCGCGGAATTCGCAGGCCTCGGTGGTGCAGCCCGGGGTGGCGGCCTGCGGGTAGAAGTACACGATGACGTTCTTGCCGCGGTAGTCGGCCAGGGAAACCGGCTTGCCCTCGGCGTCGGGCAGCGTGAAATCGGGGGCCTGGGTTCCGGGCTGAAGCTTGACGGTGAGGTTCTGGCTCATGGGTGAGTCCTTCGCTTGGATGGCGGCTGGAAGTTGGTCTGTGATGCACAACATTCCGGGCGGATCCGGTATTCCGCTGGGCCGCCGCGGACATTGCGCGCCGGCCGACCGCCCCGGCTACTTTGCCGCGGGGGACTGGATTTGGGCCGGTGTCAGCTTCATCCAGGGCGAGTCTGGCGCGCCTTCGAGCATGGCCTGCGGGCTGTCCGACTGTGTCCACCACTTGGCTTCGAAGGCGTAGCCGTCGAACAGGATCCGCGAGCCGCGTTTGTAGACCGTCGTCGAGGACCATTCCGGGAACGTGCCGGCGGCGACAGTGGTCCGAGGGCTGGGGCGGTCACCGGGAAGCACGGGGCCGATGAGTTTCCAGGGAACCGTGGCGCCCTGGTCCACGGGGTTGTCCGGGCTGTCGCCCTGGGTCCACCACTTGGCCTCGTAGACATTGCCGTGCCACACGATTCGGTCGCCGCCAACGTAGCGGGCCGACTCGTTCCAGACCGGATACGGGCTGGTGGAGGGGTCATCCGTGACGGTGGGGCTGGGGCTGGCGGACGGCGGCGCGGTCTGGGCGGCGGCGAAACCCGTGGGGATCACGTCCGCACCCAGGACGGTGGAGAACAGCGCGTCGCCCTGGTTGATGCCGCTGCAGCTGTCGGAGACTTTAGCCACGTTCGGGTAGTTGCTCCCGCAGGTACGGTCCCGGTTGAGCGACCACATGGACACCCGGCCCACGCCCTTGGACTTGGCATAGGCGTTGAGCGCGGAAGCGTCGTCGAGCGTAAAGACTTCTCCCGCAACATCGTTTTGTCCGATCATCGGGGTGATCCCGAGCCGGCGCCAGGCCGTGTCCGATCCGATGTCCTGGCCGTTCGCGCGGTACAGGGTCTGCAGCTGGGCGTGTGCCGCCTCCGCTGCGGACGCGGACGCGTCATACATGGACTGGCCGGCCGGCTTGCTGCCGCCGAAGTCCATGGTCATGATGTTGACGCCGGTGACGTCGACGCCGGCGCGAAGCGTCCGTGCGACGACGTCGCGCCCCGTCTGGGTCAGCCCGGCCGGGTCGGCAGGGAGGGTCAGCCACACATCGAAATTCTTTCCCATCTTCTTCCGGTCCGCCTGGAGCGCCGCCACGGCCTGGGCCCGGCGGTCGACTGAGGCTGTGTCGGCAAGGGCGGTGCCCTCGATGTCGAGGTCGATGGAGCTCACGTCGTAGCGCTCCACAACATCGCGGTAGGCGCCGGTGAGACGGGCCGGATCGGTGCACCCAACGGCCAGCTCGGTGTTGATGGCGCCGCCGAAGGAAATGGACACGGCTCCGCCGGACTGCCGAAGCCGGGCGATCCGCCGATCCAGGTCCAGCTCTGCTTCGGCCGCAGTAAGGCTGTAGGCGGCGCCCCACGACGGCGCGCAGGGGTCACCCTTGTCCGAAACAATGAACGACAGGACCACGCTCTTGGCCTCGGGAGTGGCCGCGGACTCAAACGAGTACCGCGGCGTGGCCGTCACATCCACATAGCCGGAGAAGACCGAAGGAATTGAGGAGGCCGCGTTTGCGTCCTGGAATGAGCGAAGTCCCAAAATAGAGCCACCCGTAAGGGCAGCGACAACAAGCAGCAGAATTCCGAGCCGCAATTTGGAAAGGCGGCGCCCGGGAAAGCGGTTCGACACAGGTATACCCCACTACTTGTCAACGTTTTTACTGCCCCGGCCGCGTGGATCGCGGCCCATCGAAGTACTTTCCAGCCATCTGATGATCACTGGTAAATAGTTAGGGGTCGTGCGCTTAGTATAAGGGCAGGTCAGGACCCGATTTGACGGGAGGATGACCTCCTGTGTGTCCGCTGGGGACACGCATGACGTGGATGGGGATGCATGTCTAACCTTTTGGCCAATTCGCGGCCGGATGAAATTACGGCCGATGACGAGAGTGCAAAGAGCCGTAAGCGCCAATGGGGTGCGGAACGGCGCTCGGAGCCGTTGGCAATCGTGCACCCCGAACCCTCGCGCCGGAAAATTATTCTTGGCAGGGTCGGCATTCTTGTTACGGTGCTGGCCTGGGTCGGCTATGTGGTGACCACAGTGCTCAGGGCGCTGGTCAATGACCCGACGGCGGGATTCAGATTCCGGGCAGAAGCGGTGTCGTATGTCGTCGTCGTAACATTCCTGACGTTTTCTGCCCTGATGTACCTCCTGGCCCGGCAGGGTGCGCTGAACCGGTTCCGTGAGCACCGCAGGGTTCCCCGCGGCGAGCTGGACCGCCATTTCGTCGATTACGACAAGGCCGTCACCGTGCTTGTGCCCTCGTATGCCGAGGAGCCGCAGGTTGTCCGGGCTACGCTGTGGTCCGCCGCGCTGCAGGAATTCCCGGACCTGTCCGTCGTCCTCTTGCTCGACGACCCGCCGTTCCCCGCGGACCCTCAGGACCAGGAGCGGCTGCAGGCGACACGGGAGCTCGCCGCCGGTATCAACCGGGCCCTCCACGAGCCGGCCGGCCGCCTGAACGCCGCGAGCGACTCGTTTAACCTCCGCGCCAGCAAGGGCAAGGCCGCCGGCGGGCTGCCGGCGCTCATCGCCGAGTACGAGTACGCCGCGGACTGGATCGAGGCCATGGCCGAGACGGAACGGGTGGATGACCACGTCGATGAGTTCTTCGTGGACCTCGTCCTCATGGGCCTCGCCCGTGAACTGCGGCTCGTCCTGACGGCCCTCCACGCGGCTCAGGCGCAGGGCACGGAGCCGGAGGTGCCCCGCATGCGGGAGTTGTACGCCCGGCTGACCTGGATCTTCAACGCCCGCGTCTCCACGTTCGAGCGCAAGAAGTACGCCAGCCTGTCGCACGAGGCGAACAAGGCCATGAACCTGAACGCGTACTTGAGCCTGATGGGACACCGCTGGCGGAGCGAACACACCGCCGACGGCACCGTGCTCCGGCCGTCCACCGTGCCGGCGGGCGATGACCTCATCGTCGAGGACAGCACCTACGTCCTGACCCTGGACGCCGATTCGCTGCTGCTGCGGGACTACTGCCTGCGTCTGGTCCACTTCCTGGAATCGCCCGGAAACGAGCGGGTGGCCGTGACCCAGACGCCATATTCGTCCTTCAGGGGTGCGCCCACCCGGATCGAACGTGTCGCCGGCGCCACCACCGACCTCCAGCACGTCCAGCACCAGGGCATGACGCGGTACGGGTCCACCTTCTGGGTCGGCGCCAACGCCGTCATCCGCAAGGTCGCGCTGGAAGACATCGTGGAAGTCTCCGCCGAAGGCGGGTTCGAAGTGCGGACCTATATCCAGGACCGGACCGTGATCGAAGACACCGAATCGAGTGTGGACCTGGGCCGCGAGGGCTGGGAACTCGTCAACTATCCGGAACGGTTGAGCTACAGCGCCACACCCCCGGATTTTGGTTCCCTCGTGGTCCAGCGCCGGCGGTGGGCCAACGGCGGCCTGCTGATCCTGCCGAAACTCTGGGACACGATCCGGCACCGCCGGGGCACCGACCAGGCCATGCGTAGCCGGGAAATCATGCTCCGCGTCAACTACATGGCGTCGATCACCTGGGCGAGCTTCGGGCTGCTGTTCCTGCTGGCTTACCCCTACGACAGCAGGCTACTGAGCCCCCTGGTCTTTGCGGCGGCCCTGCCATACTTCCTGGCCATGGGCAGCGACCTGCGTGAATCCGGCCACCGCTTCAGCGACATCTTCCGGATCTACGGGTTCAACCTGGTGCTGATGCCGGTGAACCTGGCCGGCGTCATGAAATCACTGCAGCAGGCCGTCACGGGTGACAAGATCCCGTTTGCGCGGACCCCCAAGGTCAAGGACCGGACGGCCGCCCCGGCGATCTACGTTTTGGCGCCGTACGCCATTGTCGCGTTCTCCCTATTCACTGTCTGGCGCGATGCCATGCAGCAAAACTGGACCAATGCCGCCTTCGCCGCCTTCAACGCCGTTATGGCCGCGTACGCCATCCGCGCCTACATCGGGCTGCGGAACTCGGTTGTGGACATCTGGCTCGGAGTCCTCAACTGGCTCTACATCAAGCCAAAACAGGCCGCCCCCGCGGCTCCCAGCATCGTTCCCAAGACGCCCGAAGAGGTCAACTGGGAGGGGATCCTCTATTACGGCGACCGCCGCCTCAACCGCGACCTCCGCGGCGGCAAGGACCGGCGCAAGCGGGCCGGAACGCGCTAAGAGCGGCGCGCCGTCGCGGTGCCGGCTTGCCCGACGTCGGCCCCTCAGCGGGCCGCGGGCTGGCGGCGGGCCCAGTCGAACGCCGTGGCCGCGGCCGCCTGGTATTCCAGGCCGATGCGGCCCGCGTAACCGAGTTCGCGGCTGCGGGCGGTCCATGCCGCCAGAGGCAACTGACCGGTCCCGGGGGCTCCTCGACCGGGGGCGTCAGCGATCTGGATGTGGCCAAAGTCTTTGGCGTGGGCTTCGATCACGGCGTCGACGTCGTCACCGTTGACCGAGAGGTGATAGAAGTCGGCGAGCAGCTTGATGTTCCCGGCACCGGTTTCCTCCTTGACCCTGGCGATGACCCGGAGGGCGTCGTCGGCGGTGCGGAGCGGGTAGTCCGGGGCGCCGCTGACGGGTTCGAGCAGCACGGTGCCGCCGATCCGGGCCACCGCCGCGGCCGCCGCGGCCAGGTTCCGGACTGCCAGTTCGTCCTGGGCCTCGGGGGCGAGCCCCGCCTGCCGGTTGCCGTAGAGAGCGTTGAAGGACGTGCAGCCGAGCCGTCCGCCGATGCCGGCCACCACATCGATGTTGTCCCGGAACTCATCGGACCGGCCCAGCCAGGACACCAGGCCGCGGTCGCCGGCGGGCATGTCGCCGGCGTTGAAGTTCAGGCCGACCAGCTGGACCCCCTCGTCCGTGATCGCGTGCTCGAAGCGGCTGAGCTCGGCGTCGCCCGGGACGGAGCTGGCGAACGGCCACCAGAACTCGACGGCGTCAAAACCGGCAGCCTTCACCGCGGCCGGGCGCTCCAGGAGCGGCAGCTCGGCGAGCATGATGGAGCAGTTCACCGAAAAGGTCATGAGGGTTCCTTCAGATGCGGGAGCGGCCCTACCGCTTCGTTGGGTCCTTGCGGGCGGCCAGGCCGATCAGCGCCCCGACGGCCACCCCGATCAGGAGCCCGGTAAAAGGCTTGTCGGCCGTGGCCACGCCGATGGCAAAGCCGAGGGCAGCGCCAACCAGCATTCCGATCCACAGCCTCTCGTACTTCACAGCCTCAGGCTAGCAAGGCAACACCCTATAGTCGGATCATGGAACAAAGAATCTTGGGCAAGACCGGTCGGAACGTCTCCATCATCGGGCTGGGCACCTGGCAGCTCGGAGCGGACTGGGGCAACGTGGACCCGGCGCAGGCGCAGACCATCCTGGCCGCCTCCGCGGAAGCCGGCGTCACGTTCTTCGACACCGCCGACGTCTACGGCGACGGCCGCAGCGAGCAGGCCATCGGCGCCTTCCTGGCGGACAACCACGGCCTGGATATCACGGTGGCCACCAAAATGGGCCGCCGGATGGAGCAGCGGCCGGAAAACTACAACCTCGCCAACTTCCGCGAATGGACGGACCGGTCCCGGCGGAACCTCGGCGTCGAGCAGCTCGACCTGGTCCAGCTGCACTGCCCGCCCACCGCCGTCTACAGCAACGCCGAGGTGTACGACGCGCTGGACACCCTGGTGGCCGAGGGTGCCATCCGGAACTACGGCGTCAGCGTGGAACGGGCTGACGAAGCCCTCGAGGCCATGCGCCACGACGGCACCGCCACCGTGCAGATCATCCTCAACGCCTTCCGGCTCAAGCCGCTGGACGAGGTGCTGCCCGCGGCGGTGGCCGCCGGCGTCGGCATCATCGCCCGCGTGCCGCTCGCCTCGGGGCTGCTTTCCGGCAAGTACACGGCGGACACGTCCTTCGCGGCGGACGACCACCGGAACTACAACCGCGCCGGCGCGGCGTTCGACGTGGGGGAGACCTTCTCCGGCGTGGACTTCGGGGAGGGCCTCACGGCGGTGGCCGAGTTCCAGGAACTGGTGCCCGACGGCGTCAGCACCGCCCAGGCGGCCCTCGCCTGGATCGCGGCGCAGGAGGGCGTCAGCACGGTGATCCCGGGGGCCCGGAACGTCGAGCAGGCCCGCGCGAACGCCGAGGCGGCGTCGGTCAGCGGCATTGACTCAACTTTCGACATCGGCGTCCACGAAATCTACGACCGCTACTTCCGCGAATCCGTCCACCCGCGCTGGTAGGGGGCGGTCCGGTTGGCGCCCCGGCTGTCACTCCGCCGGGTACCAGACCCGGTGGCCGTCGACGCGGGCGAACGAGGTCAGGGTATGTGGTTTGGCGGACTTCGCCGTCATGATGTCCAGCACTTCGGCATTGCGGACCAGGAGCGCGTCACCGATCAGCGAACGGTGGCAGCGCCATGGGACGGCTTCCGCGCACATGATCGCCGCATCGTTGCTCCGCCCGCGCTCCAGCAGCTGGCCGACGGCGGCGGAAAACTCCTCGGTCTGCATGTAGTCCGCGTAGCCCCGGAACGAGGCGTTGCGCCAGGCGCCATTGGCACTGTCCTTGGTGGTGTGCCGCAAACCGCCGAGGGATTCCATCCGCCGGTAGGTGATGCCGTTGGCCCGCACGCTCGCTGCGAGTGCGTCCGCGTTGAACTGCGGGTTGTGCCGCGACTTCGGGACGGTGCGGACGTCGATCAGCTTCTTAATGCCGTGAGCCTTGAGGATGCCGATGAATTCGTCGATGGGGTGAGTGGAGTGCCCCACCGTAAAGATGGTCGTGTCCGTCATGTCCCCATGCTAGGGCGGCGCCGGCGCCCGTGCGGACGTTCCGCGGATAGCCTGGGTGACCCACGAGCCGCCAGGAGGGCAGGTCCGGAATGATTGCACCCTCCATCGAGGACTTTGTGCACCGGCTCGCGTCCGTGGAAACCGGGCCGGGGTGCGCCAACTTTTTCGACCACAGCGAGCCCGCGAATGAGCAGCGCCGGCGCAATCTGGCGATCTACCTGCAGGAACTGCGGGACCGTTCGCCCAAGGTGCTGCTGGTGGGGGAGGCCCCGGGTTTCAGGGGCATGCGGATCACCGGGGTTCCGTTCACCAACCGCCCCATTTTGGAGGGGCCAGCCAACGCTTTTGGCCTGTTCGGACCGGGCAAGGGCTACGTTCTGCCGCCGGACGCTGCGGGCATTGCCGCCGAGCCGACCGCGACGGTGATGTGGGAGGTGCTGGCCGAGCTGGAGTTCCTTCCGCTGCTCTGGAGCGCCTGCCCGTGGCACACCCACGTGCCAGGGCGGCCCCTGTCCAACCGCACCCCCACGGCGTCCGAAGCGGCGCTGGGAACCCCCTTTTGGCAGGCGCTGAAGCAGGAATTTGCGATCGAGACGGTGGTGGCCGTCGGCAACGTGGCGCACCGCAGCCTGCAGCGCAGCGGGCTGGACGTGCCGAAAATCAGGCATCCCGCCCACGGCGGCCGGTCCGGGTTCAAGCGCGGGCTGGAAGAACTGATCGCGTCCGGCGCCGCCCGGTAAGGCTCCAAGTTAGTGTGGGAGAAGTCCATCCGCGGATGAAAGGCAGTGCAATGAGTGATCCGAATGAGCCAAGCAACGACCCCGCCGGCCTGCGCGGTCCCGGCGACCCCGAGGCCGCGAAGGAGCGCCAGCAGCAGGGCGACTCCGACGACGTCGAGGCCCGCCAGCCGCACGCCGAGCCGGGCCACACCGAGCCGGGCCGCGCCGGCAACATCCGCGAGGAACAGCAGACCCAGGCCGCCGGAACGGTGCCCGCGGCGTACATCGGGTCCGGCGACCCGACGTCGGACGACAAGCCGGAAGACGCCGTCGGCGCCGGCGGGTGGGACGACGAGGTCTAGCGCGCAGCACACCGGAAAGCCAAGGGAACCCCTTGGCTTTCCGGTGTATTGGCACTTTCGTGGAAGACGTTCAGTGCCGGAGCGTTGCCACCTCGCTCTTCTCCCAACGGGTCCAGTTGGACCAGTGGTTGCCCACGCGGACGCGGAACGAGACGAGCTGGTAAACCTTTTCCTCGCCGCGGCGGTCAGGGACGAAGCGGTAGCTGTGGACGGTCGTCGACTCGTGGCGCCGGTTGAAGGACTCCCAGAACGTTGAGCCGCCCAGGAAATCGTCGTGCCTGCGGCCGCGCTCGTCTTCATAACGCAACTGCCTTATCTGCACGGTCCTGTTGTCCCGGCAGTCCACCTTGATGCGGAAATCGACCCAGTGGCTACGGTCGGTTGGCCTCAACGGGTCGACGGTGCAGCCACCCTGGCGGGTCGACGCGTCAGCCGGTGCGGCCAAGGCGACGGGGCCGCCGATGAGCCCCAGGGTGATGGCCGAGACCAAGGTGAACTTGGCCGCCCGGGGGTGGGACGTGGTTGGTGATGTGGTGATGGACATTTCTTTTGGTGCTCCTACTGGAGGATGCGGTTCAAGAGGGTCGGACGGCGTGTGCCCGTCACGATCACGCCGCGGTGGCACCGCAGTCGCGGTGGCACGTCCGTCCAGTTTCGATTAGCTCGCCCGTGCTAAATAGGGCGTCGGCCGGGGGTCTGCGCCAGGGCATTCCCGGTACGTTAATCGTGCGCCTGTGGACCCGCATGCGCCAGCCCCTCCGACGCTTCCAGAAAACCGCTACGGACGCGGACGGGCGCACCCCGGACCCGAGGTGCGCCCGTCCTGAACCGGCGCGGAAACCGCCGCTGCGGCCTACTTGGCCAGGAACCCCAGCAGCACCTTGTTGACCTCGGCGGCGTGGGTCCAGAGCATCCCGTGCGGGGCGCCGTCGATCTCCACGTACTCCGCGTCCGGCAGGGCCTTGGTGAAGCGGCGGCCGGTGACGTCGATCGGCAGGATCCGGTCCGCGGTGCCGTGGACGATCAGGGCCGGGACGTCGATCTTGGGGATGTCGCCGCGGAAGTCGGTGAGCCAGGTGGGCTGCGCGGCAGCGGACGCCGTCGGGCCGCCCGCAGTGGCGAGGTTCCAGCCAGCCCGCATGACTTCCTCGCTGAGCCGCGGTGTGCCCAGGAAGGTGTCGCTGTTGTAGAAGTTCTTGAAGAAGTCGGTGAAGAAGGCGTAGCGGTCGGCCGTGACCGCTTCCATCAGGCCGTCGAACACGGACTGCGGGACGCCGTCGGGGTTGTCCTCGGTCTGCAGCACGTATGGTTCCAGTGAGCCGAGGAAGACGGCCTTGGCCACGCGCGCCGAGCCGTAGCTGCCGAGGTAGCGGCCCACTTCGCCGGTGCCCATCGAGAAGCCCACCAGCATGGCGTCGTTGAGGTCCAAGCCGGTCATCAGGGTGTTCAGGTCGGCGGCGAAGGTGTCGTAGTCGTAGCCGTCGGTGGGCTTGCTGGACTGGCCGAAGCCGCGCCGGTCGTAGGTGATCACGCGGTAGCCGGCGGCCAGGAGCGCGGCGGTCTGTTTCTCCCAGGACGAGCCGTCCAGCGGGTAGCCGTGGATCAGGACCACCGGCTGCCCGGCGCCGTGGTCCTCGTAGTAGAGCTCGACGTCGGTGCTGTTCTCGGTTCCAACCTTGATGTATGCCATGAAGCGATCCTCTCGGTACGGTCTGAAGTCAGTGCGTGCGTCCCGTCGACGGGTCCCACTGTAGGAAACTAACGCCCTTGGGCGGAATGGTGTTCCATGAACTTGCGCAACATACCCCCCGGGGTATAGTGGAGGGGTAGACCCATACCGACAAAGGGAGACACCAGATGTGCCGACAGGTTGCATGCAAGAAGTGCGGCAAGACCACGTGGGCCGGCTGCGGCCAGCACGTTGACCAGGTCATGCGCGGCGTCAAGAGCGCCGACCGCTGCAAGGGCCATGCAGACGAGCCCAAGACCGGCTTCTTCGCCAAGCTCTTCGGCCGCTAGGCACTCCCCGGCCCGGACGACGACGGCGGCAGTCACGTGCCGCCATCGTCCGCGCCGGCCCTTCGACTAAGAGGCTGAGCCCGCCGCGGTATCGCGCCGGGCTCAGCCTCTCGGGGTTTGGACTCAGGAATGGGCTTTCAGCACACTCTTGGGCAGGCGGTGGACGGTGACTGCTCCCACCGGACTGAAAGGATGGAGCGGATCCGGTGTCGAGGACCCGGTCGGACCGCCTAGCCGGGAGTCCCCGACGGCGCTCAGAACAGCGTAAGCGTCTTCCCGTTGCCAGCCATGGTCTTGGACGAGGAAGTGGAACATATCCTCGTAGCCGCGGGTGATGCTTTCCTGCACAGGGTCCCCTAGGCCAACGAAGATCCAGTGCTCGCCGGTTTCAATTCTGGGCGCCCGAAGATTCATCGCCTTGGCCAGTTCGACGCTCACGACGGCTGTTCCCTCAGCCTCAATTGCCACGAAGGAAGACTCCCCCTCCGCCATCAGGGCATGAATATCTCCGATAGAGAGGTAAGCGCCCTCCACCATGACGGGAAGGTAGACCTTCGAGCCCGGCCGGCAGCCAGTCAGGTCCATATTGCCGCCCCCCGCGAAGCTCGGCATGACAGTTGAATTCTCCCCCTCGGCCGGTGCCGTGCCGATACAGCCGATCATGGGCTGGGCATCGAAGATGTGGCGGTCGGTCACGTGCACGCCGTCTGCATCGATAGGGATCCGGCGGGTGAACATCTCCTCGCCCATCACGTGGCGCAGCGCTCCCGTTCCCGGCAGGCTAACGGACCAGCCGAATTCTTTGAGCAGGATCTCGTGAATCGTGACGACCAGGGCATCGCCAGGCTCGGCTCCGTCCACGAAAACCGGTCCCGTGACCGGGTTGATGCCCACGGAAAGTTGGTCCAGGTCGTGGTGCTCGTGCAATTCCGCGTACACGGCGTCGTTCGTCTCGAAGGCGATCCGCTCGCCGGTCCCTGGAGCGATCCGAAGCGCGGGCTCCTCGTGTGCGGAGAAAGAGAATTTCCCGTTGGATTTGTCGAGGAAATGATCAGCGGTTACGGTCACGGCTGGGATTCCTTTCCGCTCATGACGAGCTCTGGATCATCGCTGCTGCCGTCCGACAAGTCCGGCGTCCGCCCGGTGAATTTGTAGTAGGAGAAGACAGCAGCGCCCACCACGAGCCAGATAGCGCCGCCGATTTTGGCCTCGGGAGCCGCGTTGAGCAGGACATAGCCAATGATCAGGAAGCCCAGGATGGGCACCGCAAGATGCAGGAGGTAGTTCTTCGACTTTTTGCGCACGACGTAGTGAACGATGACTGAGAGGTGCAGAAGCAGGAACCCAAACAATGCCCCGAAGTTCACAAGAGCGGAAATGACGTCGATCTGTCCTACGAAGAACAGGACTAGGATCGCCGAGATGGCGGACACCATAACGATGGCGTTCCGGGGTACCTGGCGGGCATCGATCCGGGACAGGAACTTGGGCAGCTGACGGTCTCGGCTCATTGAGTAGAGAAGCCGCGAGGTGGCGGCCTGCGCCGCCATGGCGTTTGCTACGCCGATCGCGAGCACGTTGACGACAAAGAAGGCCGTCATCCAGCCGCTGTTGGAGGCAGCCTCAACGATGGTGAAGAAGGCGTTGCCCACCTCGTCGTCGTTGAATGAGGGGCGGCCTGCCGCCAGGGCGCTGGCCAGCCAAGTCTGCACGATGAACAGGAATGCCACGAGGAACAGTGCCAGAACCATTGCGCGGCCAGCCGCATTGCGGCCGCCGGTAGCCTCCTCCGACATGGTCGAGATGCCGTCGAATCCAAGGAAGCTCAACACTGCGATAGACAGTGCCGAGGCGATCAGCGGGCCCGTGACCTTACTCGCGTCCCAGATCGGGTTCATTGTCAGCTCGGCCCCGGGGACGGTGTGTCCGGCCAAGGCATTGACCGCGATGACGATGAAGATCACGACAAAGATGAGTTCGATCGCAAGGAAGATGCGGTTCATCCGTTTGATGGAGCTGATGCCAAGCAGGTTGACTACGGTGTTGACCGCCACAAAGATCAGCGCCCACAGCCAGCGCGGCGAATCGGGGAAGATCCCCACCATCGACTCGGCGGCGAATACGTACAGCAGCGTCGGGACCAGGAGATAGTCCAGCAGGATTGCCCAGCCCGCGAAGAACCCGGCCGTGGGATGGATTCCGCGTCCCACGTAGGAGAACACAGAGCCGGCGAGCGGGATGGACTTTGCCATTTGCTGATAAGCGAGGGCGGTAAAGATCATAGCGACAAGGCCGATCACGTATACGAGCGGGACCATCCCTCCCGCCGCGTTGTAGACGACGCCGAAGATCGCCCACGGAGCGATCGGCACCATGAAGACGAGTCCGTAGACCAGTAGATCCGTGGTGGAAACCGATCGTTTGAGTTCCTGTTTGTAGCCGAAGGCTTCGAGCTGCTGTTGGGCGCTGAGTTCAGGGGGGCTTGATGAGTTTGCCATCGAGTTCTTTCTGGGAGTGAGGTGGTTGTGGTGGTCCTAGACAAGGGTGTGGTGGTCGTGGCGGGCCAGGTGGGCTGCGATGACGGCCCGGAAAGCCTCGGGTTGTTCGAGGTGTGAGCAGTGGCTTGCCCCGGCGAAGACGTGGCTGGTGACATCTGGAATATTGGCGATGAAAGGTGCCCAGGTAGCAGGGGTTGCTTCGTCATGTTCACCGGCTACCACCAGCGTCGGGGCGGTCACCCGCTCCAACCGGTCGACGATGCTCCAGTTGCGCAGTGTTCCGATGACGTGGAACTCGTTGGGGCCGTTCATTGTGTGGTAGACCGTCGGTTCGGCTTCCATCTGAGCCACGCTCTCCTCGAAATCTGCTGGGAAAGGCGTGGTGCGGCAAACATGGCGCTCGTAGAAGGCCATGGTGGCAGCAGCGTACGCAGGGGAAGTTACCGTGCCCGCGTTCTCGTGGAACGTCAGCGCATCTTGGACATCTCGGGGCAGCCGCTCCCTGAGATCTGTGGCGGCGTCCGCCCACAGCCCCATTGAAGCGGGGGAGTTGCAGATGGATAGGCTCGCCAAACCTGGCGGCTGTCGCACGGCGATTTCCGCGCCCAGCATGCCACCCCAGGACTGCCCGAGAAGATGGAAGTCCTCGATCTGGAAGTGCGCAAGGAGGCTGAGGAACTCATCGACAAACAGCTGCGGAACCCAGAAATCCGCCGGGGCATCGGGTAAATGCGAGCTGTTTCCACAGCCCAACTGGTCGTAAAGGATGACAGTGCGGCCGGTTTCCGTCAGGGCCGCCAGGTTCTGCAGGTAGTTATGAGCCATGCCCGGTCCGCCGTGAAGCACGATAAGGGGGAGAGCTCCAGCTAGGGGGAGATCCGGGGTGAAGATCGCCACCCAGGTCTCCCACTGGCGGAAGGGGACTCTATGTGTTGTGAGGGTTGTCACGCAAAATCCTTTGGTCGGGCGTGAGCATCATCCTTGCGCACTAATGGTCCAATTCCAAGACCTTTTACGAATATGTATAAGTTGGTGCCATGGGCAAGAGCAAAGATGACGGGCCCGAAGGGTCGCTGGACATGCCTCTGGCCGCGATGTCCCGGGCCGATGAAATCACCGACCGGCTAATCACGGCGATTGCGGTAGGCGAATATTTGCCGGGCGCCCGCTTGCCGTCGGAACGCGACCTGGCAAAGTCCTTGCATGTGGGACGGATGACGGTCCGAGCCGCCATTGGCCGTCTAGTCGACCAAGGCTTGCTATCGACACAGCGGGGCCGTGCAGGTGGCTCGTTCGTCCGGGAACAATGGACAGCGGCGTCCAACGCGTCAGTGCAAAGGACTCTCTCGTCCCGCTGGGAATCGCTGCGCGACACCTGCGAGGCCATGGTCCACCTTCACGGCACGATCGCCCGGGCCGCGGCAGAGAACCGGACCGACGCTGACGCTGCTGTGCTCAGGGAGCGGCTGGAAGCCTACCGGGGGGCCGAATCGGGCACCGCCTCCCAAAAGGCCGACGCGAGGCTCCACACGGCTATCGCGGAAGCGTCACACAACCTGACTCTCAAACGCATTCTCCTAGAGCTCGAAGCGCAGATCGGGCTCGCGGCGCCAGCCCATCTCTGGGGTTTCCCTGAGGGCATGCGCGAAATGGAGCTCCGCGCGTTAGCCGATCATGAGCGGCTCGTTGAGGCTATTTGCGCGCAGCGCCAAGCCGAGGCGGCAGCCATAGGGTTAGCGCATGCCCGGATCGACATCGAGTTGCTGGAAGCGGCGCTGAACAGAGCTGGCTCGAACTAGGCGCTGTCCACACTCAGCGCCCGTGACTCACCACGGTCGCGGACGACGACGGCGGCCGTCACCTGCCGCCGTCGTCCGCGCCGGCCTACTAGGCTGGCAACTATGCCGAAGAAAATTACTGTCAGCCTGCCGGACGCAACACTGCGTGAATACCTCCAGCCCCACCCGGATGTCACCGTCCTCCAGTGGGACCTGTCCGGTGAAGCGCCGCAGCCGAGCATTGACATCGTCGTTCCGCCCTACATGGGCGGCTGGTCCGCGCTGCGCGGACTGGAGGGCGTGGAGACCGGGCTGGTGCAGAGCCAGTCGATCGGCTACGACGGCGTTGAAGAGGTGCTGCCCGCCGGCCGCGTTTTCGCGAATGCCGCGGGCGTCCACGAGGCGTCCACCGCCGAACTGACCCTGGCCCTGATTCTGGCCAGCCAGCGTGAATTCCCCCGAATGCTGAAAAACCAGCAGGAGGGCCGCTGGGAGAGCCGTCCCACCGCCAGCCTCGCGGACCGGAGTGTGCTGATCGTCGGCTACGGCGGCGTCGGCAAGGCGATCGAGGACCGGCTGGTGGCCTTCGAAACCACCGTGACCCGGGTGGCCAGCAAGGCGCGGTCCGATGCGCGCGGCCAGATCCACGGCATCGACGAACTGCACAGCCTGCTGCCGGAGCACGACATCGTGGTGGTGGTGGTCCCGCTCAGCGCTTCCAGCCGCCACCTGATCGACGACGCCTTCCTCGCCGCCATGCCCGACGGCGCGCTGCTGGTCAACGTCGCCCGCGGGCCGGTCGCGGACACCGAAGCCCTGGTAAAGCACACCGCCTCCGGCCGGATCCGCGCCGCCCTGGACGTCACCGACCCCGAACCGCTGCCGCAGGACCACCCGCTGTGGGCGACTCCCGGCGTCATCATCAGCCCGCACATCGGCGGCGCCACCTCGGCCATGCGCCCGCGGATGGGCAAGCTCCTGCAGCGCCAGATCGAGCTCATGCTCGCGGACGAACCGCCGGCGAACGTGGTGATCGGCGGGTAGCTCAGCGCGGGGCCGCTATTCGGGCTTCCCGTTTCTTTGGGCGAGCTGTTGTACCTGCCCTTGATGCACGCCGGCCAGCCATTCCAAGGGAGCCGAGGGGCCCAGCCGCGGGTCATTGGGCTCAGCGCCGTCCCGCAAGGCCTCCACATACGCGCGATCCTGCCGGAGCCGTGCTCGCAGCTGCTCGGCTCCGCCGACTGAGCCGTGGCCGGGGACGACGGCGGCGACGTCGCCGGCGATGCCCTCGAAGAGCTGCACGGCGGCGAGGTAGTCACCGATCGGATCCGCGGCCTTCAGATCGAGGAACGGCATCAGGATGTCGGAAAGCATGTCCCCGGCGACAAGGACACCGCGATCCTCGATCAGCAGCGCGGCGTGGCCCGCGGCGTGGGCCCGATGCTCGATGATCCGGACTTTGGGGCCGTCCCAGGGAAGCTGCGCGGTTCCGACAGGCAGGCCGGTGACAAGGCCCAGAAGTTCCATTGGGATCTCCCCGGCGAACTCCGGCGGCAGCACGCCGGCTACGCGGTCCTTCCAGTCCGGCTGCGACAGCAGCTCCTGGATCGGTGCCGCGCAGCGGGCCGTGGCGTACCGGGGCGCGTCGCCGAAGTCCGGGTGCCAGAGCACGTGGTCCCAATGCGGATGCGTCGAAAAGCCTGCCACGACGGGCTGGCCCAACGCGCGAAGGTCGTTCGCGAGGTCCGCCATTTCGCCGCGCGTTATCCCGGGGTCGATGAGCAGCACCCCGGCCCGTCCCTGAACGATGACGGCGTTGCTCTGCAGGAACTCGCTCTGGTGAACCCAAACGCCCTCAGCGACTTGCTTCAACACGGCATGCCTTCCGCTCGTGGTTGCTCCTGCTTCTCGAGACGGTATTCCGGGCGGGAGTGGAGCGCAAGGACTACAGAGCAGAACGGTCAGGATCGGCGCTCCGGCGATGATGAACGCGATCCAACGCCCGGATCGCGGGCTTCGCCGCTTAGCCAACTTGGTCGCTGACTTTCGAGCTCCGCGACGCTTAGGAATAGTTCGCGGTGATCGTCTTTGCTTCGCCGTTGAGTTGGATCTGACCGCCGTAGGGGATGATCCACTGTGGCCGGGTATGCCCGAACGGGACCCCGATGCAGACGACGGCGTCCGGGTTGTATCGTGCGATTTCGGCGGCGGCCACATCCCGCTGTGCCGCGCGCAACTGAGCCCGTTCGACGGCGGGCGGGATCTGCCCGTGGCTGCTGACGGGCGGCCTGGCGACCATCACGCCGTCGACTGCCTCCAAGACACCACGCTCGCCGAGCGCTCGAATCCACCGCTTAACCCAGTCTGCGGGAGCCAGCAGTTCGCTGGTTTCGAGGAGCAGGATGCTGCCCCGGAGTGCGTCGAGGGCGGGCAGCCTGTCGGCGATGGCCAGCTGGTCGAGGACTTCGATACAGCCGCCCCATGTGGGACCGGAGACGGTGCGTGCCGGACCCGTCCACGTCCAGGGTTCGGTGGGTTCGCGGTCGCCGTATTCGACGAGCGCCCGTGGCTCGAGCCAATCCGGCCCGAAGTCCTCTGATTCCCCCGGATCGGTGACCTCAAGTTCGCCTCCGGTGAGCAGCGCCGCACGCAGGGAAGCGAGGTGGACGTCGTCCGCACCCGGCCCGGCGCCGAGGTGAACCTGGGTGGAACCGCCGTAATATGCGGGTATCCCAAGGGACCACAGCCAGTTGAGCAGATTGGTGTTGTCGCTGTAGCCGATGAAGATCTTCGGATCCGCTTCCGCCGCCGCGGCGTCCAGATGCGGCACGACCGTGATCTGGTCGTCGCCGCCGATGGTCGCGAGGATCGCACGGATGCTGGGATCGGCGAACGCCGCATTGATGTCCGCCGCCCGTTCCTCTGGACGGGATCCGAGTTTGCGGGTCGTTGGGAACTCCACCGGTATCAGGCCCGTGGCCGCAATGAGGCGCTGCATGGCCTGCTCATGCACGGCAGGGGCGAATCCAGGCGCGGCAAAGGACGGCGAGAGAACCGCGACCCGATCGCCCGCGGAGAGCTTGGGAGCGGGCACGTTCAACTGCGAATGTTCCATCCGCTCATCGAACCAGACTGCGCGCCCGTCCGGCGAACGGGCGCACTGGCCCCTCAGGCTTTCTTCAGCTCCTCGGCGAGCATCACGAGGATGCCGCTGGGACCGCGGAGGTACGTGAGTTTGTAGACGTCCTTGTAGGTCGCCACACCGCGGAGCGGAAGGCAGCCGTGCCGCGCGGCGATCTCCAGGGCTTCGCCGATGTCAGGGACTGAGAACGCCACCCGGTGCATGCCGATCTCGTTGGGACGGGTGGGCGCCGTCTCGATCGCCTCGGGGTGGATGTATTCAAAGAGCTCGAGGCGGCCGCGGCCGTCCGGCGTTTCGAGCATGGCAATGTTGGCGTGATTGCCGTCAAGCCCGACGGCGGTGTCGGTCCATTCGCCGCTGACGGTGTCCCGCCCAACGACCGCCAGACCGAGGTCGGTGAAGAACGCGATCGCCTCGTCGAGGCTGCGCACGGCGATGCCGACGTTCTCAAGTCTGATGTTCATGCTCATCACGCTACCGAGCCGCCCCGGCAGAGATCCAGAGCCGACGGGCTGTCCCTCATATAATTGAGCATGCCGATCACGCACCCCGACCAGGGCACCCCCGTCCAGCCGTCCGCCCCCAAACAGTACGGACGCGGGCTGTGAGCGGCGGCCTGGTCGCCCTGCTGGACGACATCGCAGCCCTGGCCAAGATCGCGGCCGCCTCGGTGGACGACGTCGCCGCCGGAGCAGCCAAAGCGGGGGCCAAAGCTGCGGGCGTGGTCATTGACGACGCCGCCGTCACCCCTCAGTACGTGTCCGGGGCGGACCCGTCCCGCGAGCTGCCGATGATCAAGAAGATCTTCTGGGGCTCGCTGCGGAACAAACTCCTGATCATCCTGCCGGCGCTGCTGCTCATCAGCGCCTTCATCCCGGGCGTCATTCCCTTCATCCTCATGGCGGGCGGCACCTACCTCTGCTACGAGGGTGCCGAGAAGGTCTGGCACAAACTCCGCGGACAGCACGACGCCGAGGAAGACACCCCGGCGGTCGACCGGGGGCCGGAGGCGGAGGCCAAGGTCACCAAGGGCGCCATCACCACCGACTTCATCCTTTCCTGCGAGATCATGGTCATCGCGATGAACGAGGTGGCGGCCGAATCCCTGTGGGTTCGGGCCTCCATCCTGGTCGCAGTGGCGATCGCGATCACGGCCGCCGTGTACGGCGCCGTCGCACTCATCGTCAAGATGGACGACATCGGCCTGCACCTGACCACCAAGGAGTCCGCGGGCTCCCAGCGCTTCGGCGAGCTGCTCGTCAAGGGGATGCCCGCCGTGCTGACCACGATTACCGTCGTCGGGACGGGCGCCATGCTGTGGGTGGGCGGGCACATCATGCTGCAGGGCGCCCACGACCTCGGCTGGCACCTGCCCTACGATCTGGTCCACGCCCTCGAGCACCCCGTAGCCGGGATCCCGGTGGCGGGCGGCTTCCTGGCCTGGCTCGTGAACACCCTGTGCTCGGCCGTCCTCGGACTCGCCTGGGGCCTCGTCGTGATGGCGATCCTGCAGCCGCTGCTCAAAGCGCTGCCGTTCGGCAAGAAGGACAGCGGACACAAGGACGGGCACCAAAAGGGCGACGTCCGCGCCGCCGTCCAAGGCCATCAGCCCGCGAAACACGACGCCGATCCCGCCTCCTAGCCCGTATCCTCCGTCGTAATTGGCTCGCAAGCCAGCGGACTGAGGCGCCGACTTAAGGAATGTGCGCCAGCACTCAGACGTTCGCTTTCTTCAATGGACGACGGCGAGTTGTCCGTCCCGGCGGTGTCCACCACGCAGAACCGGTTGCCCTCCGGGTCGGCAAGGATCACGTAGTCCGCGTCCGCCGGCCGCTTGCTCCACTCGACCGGGGTGGCGCCCAGGGCCAGGAGCCGCTGCACTTCGGCGTCCTGCTGGTCGGTGTAAAGATCCAGATGCAGGCGTGGCGGGATCTGGAGGGCCGCGGGAACGCGGTCTAGGGAGATGCAGGTGCCGGCACCGGCCGGCGGCTGCAGGATGACAAAGTCGTCGAGGGGCTCGTGCCGCGGCTCGTAGCCCAGCGCGGCCTGCCAGAAAGCCATCTGGCGTTCGAGGTTTTCCACCCTGATCACGATCGAACCAATGCTCAGCATTCGGCCAAGGTACACCTTGGTCCGGGATTAACTGACGGCTGTTCCCGAAAGAAGTTGATCACGGCGCAGGGTCGCCTGCTGAGCGAACTCCTGCCTCCGGGCAGTCAAATTCCGTGAGCGAACCTCGACCTCCTCTCAATCTGGAGCACGACCGCTTTCCTGCGAACGGACTCGCCGGAGGATGCCATGGCGTCCCGACGCCACAGCGAGGTGCGACTATCCGAGGCGCTCGAACACCATGGTTGCCTGTATGCGGTCACCGCCGCCGAGTCCCTTGCTCCCGCTGCTGGCGGTGGTTATGGTGTGGAGGCGATAGCCTTTTGCGGCCTGATCGTTGAGGGTCTTCTCCAGAGAAGTCAGGTTTCCCGAGCCGGTTCCCCACAGCTTCTCTTTTAGGATCACCTGCAGCACGACATACTCCATGACAAGACTTCCTTCCGTTTCTGGCCGATTGGGAGCAACGCTACTCGACGTTGCGCAGTGCCAATGACAGGTCAGCGGATCAAATTAAGACCGTGTCAAGATCTGGCGGCGCCCGCGTCGACGCGCGCCGAGTCCGCCCAGAGAATAACCCCGTCCGCGCCCAGCATCCGGACGTAAACTGACCTCCGGACCACCAACCGGGGACCGTGCAAGAACTGGAGACCGGATGCTCTGGAAACTGCTCGTCGAATACCTGAGGCCGCAGCGGCGGCTGCTGCTCGCCGTCGTCGTCTTCCAGCTGGCGGCGTCCATCGCCTCGTTGTACCTGCCCACCCTGAACGCTGACATCATCGACCAGGGTGTGGCGCGCGGGGACACGGACTACATCGTGCGCGTCGGCGGCGTGATGCTGATGGTCACGCTGCTGCAGATCGCCTGCACCATCGCCGCCGTCTACTTCGGCGCGAAGGCCGCGATGGCGCTGGGCCGGGACGTGCGCGGGGCGATCTTCACCCGGGTGGCGGAGTTCTCCGAGCAGGAGGTGACCCGGTTCGGCGCGCCCAGCCTGATCACCCGCTCCACCAACGACGTCCAGCAGGTCCAGCAGCTGGTGCTGATGTCCGCCACGCTTATGGTCACCGCGCCCATGCTGAGCATCGGCGGCGTCATCATGGCGGTCCGGCAGGACGTGCAGCTGTCCTGGCTGATTGCGGTCAGCGTGCCGGTGCTGCTCATCGCCGTGGGCCTGATCGTCACCCGGATGGTGCCGCTGTTCCGGCTCATGCAGACCCGGATCGACACGGTCAACCGGGTGCTGCGCGAACAGCTCACCGGCATCCGCGTGGTCCGCGCCTTCGTCCGCGAGGACATCGAGACCGCCCGCTTCGGCCGCGCCAACGAGGACGTCACGGACACCGCGCTGCGCGCCGGCCGGCTGATGGCCCTCGCCTTCCCCACCGTGATGCTGGTGCTCAACGTCTCCTCCGTGGCCGTGATTTGGTTCGGCGCGTTCCGGATCGAGAACGGCTCCATGCAGGTGGGCACGATGATCGCGTTCCTGAGCTACCTGATGCAGATCCTGATGTCCGTCATGATGGCCACGTTCATGGCGATCATGATCCCGCGCGCCGCCGTCTCCGCGGACCGGATCGGCGCGGTGCTGGGCACCGAATCCAGCGTCCGGCCGCCGGAGCGCCCGGTCAGCCTCGCCCGTGCAGCCCGCGGCGAGCTGGAAATGCGCGACGTCGGATTCGCCTACCCGGGTGCCGAGGCACCGGTCCTCTCGGACGTGGACTTCACCGCTCGCGCCGGGCAGACGACGGCGATCATCGGGTCCACGGGGTCCGGGAAGACCACCCTGGTGAACCTGATGCCGCGGCTATTCGACGCCTCGTCCGGTTCGGTGCGGATCGACGGCGTGGACGTCCGCGAGCTGCACCCGGACCTGCTCTGGGGGCACATCGGCCTGGTCCCGCAGAAGCCCTACCTGTTCTCCGGCACGGTCCGCAGCAACCTGCTCTACGGCAAGCCCGACGCCACCGAGGACGAGCTCTGGCGCGCGTTGGCCATCGCGCAGGCGGAGGACTTTGTCCGCGAGATGGAGGGCGGGCTGGACGCGCCCATCTCGCAGGGCGGCACCAACGTCTCCGGCGGGCAGCGGCAGCGGATCGCGATCGCCCGGGCGCTGGTGAAACGGCCCGAGCTCTACATCTTTGACGACTCGTTCTCCTCGCTGGACACCGCCACGGATGCCAGGCTGCGGCAGGCGCTCCGGCAGCACACCGCCGGCGCGACCCTGGTGATCATCGCCCAGCGGGTCTCCAGCATCGTGGACGCGGACCAGATCCTGGTGCTCGACGACGGCAGGATCGTCGCGCACGGCACGCACGAGGAGCTGCTGGAGACCTCGCCGACGTACAACGAAATTGTGAATTCCCAGCTGGCGGCGGAGGAGGCGGTATGAGCAAGGTCGAGTCCCGGACTTCTGCTTCCGGCGGCGTCGGAGGTTCGGGTGCCGGCGCGGGTGGCGGTGCCGGCGGGAAGCCGCCCGGCGCTGGCCAGGAGGCCCCGCTGCGGATCCCGCGACCGCGCGGCGGCCCCGGCCACGGCGGCCCGTTCGCCGGAATGAACATCCCGGCGGAGAAGGCGATGAACTTCGGCCCGTCCGCGAAGCGGCTGCTGGGCGAACTCCGCCCCGAGCGGATCTGGCTGACGCTGGTACTCCTGCTCGCCGTCGTGAGCGTGACGCTGTCCGTGATCGGGCCGCGGCTGCTGGGCGAGGGCACCAACCTGATCTTCGCCGGCGTCGTGTCCAAGCAGCTGCCTGCCGGGGTGAGCAAGGCGCAGCTGATCGCGCAGCTGAGGGCCGCGGGGGAGAACCAAAAGGCGGACATGCTCAGCGCCATGGCGCTGACTCCGGGGACCGGGATCGACTTCGCCGCGCTGTCCTCGGTGCTGCTCTGGGCGCTGGTGCTGTACGTGCTGGCCTCCGCGTTTATGTGGATGCAGGCATATATCCTCAACGGCGTGGTCCAACGCACCGTGTACCGGCTGCGCGAGCGGATCGAGGCGAAGATCAACCGGCTGCCGCTGCGCTACTTCGACACCGTGCAGCGCGGCGAGCTGCTCAGCCGGGTGACCAACGACGTGGACAACATCTCCCAGAGCCTGCAGCAGTCCATCAGCCAGGCGGTGACCTCGGTGCTGACCGTGGCCGGGGTGCTGGTGATGATGGTGATCCTCTCGCCGACGCTGGCCATCATCGCGCTGGTGACCATTCCGCTGACCCTGGTGACGACGGCGGTGATCGCCAAGCGCTCGCAGAAGCTGTTCGTGGCGCAGTGGAAGAACACCGGCGAGCTGAACGGCCAGATCGAGGAGACCTATACCGGGCACGCGCTGGTGAAGGTCTTCGGCCGGCAGCGCGAGGTAAAGGAGACGTTCCGGCAGAAGAACGTGGAGCTGTACCAGGCCAGCTTCGGCGCGCAGTTCATTTCCGGGCTGATCATGCCGGCCATGACGTTCATCGGGAACCTCGTTTATGTGGGGATCGCCGTGGTGGGCGGGCTGCAGGTGGCGTCCGGGGCGATGCAGCTGGGAGATGTGCAGGCGTTCATCCAGTACTCGCGGCAGTTCACCCAGCCGCTGGCCCAGCTGGGCTCGATGGCGAACCTGCTGCAGTCCGGCGTGGCGTCGGCGGAGCGGGTGTTCGAGCTGCTGGACACCGAGGAGCAGTCGGCTGATCCGGTGCCGTCTCAGGCTCCTTCTGGGGGCCGGGGGCGGCTGGTGTTCGAGGACGTGTCCTTTGCCTACTCTGCGGACAAGCCGCTGATTTCCAACCTGAGCCTGGTGGCGGAGCCGGGGCAGACCGTGGCGATCGTGGGCCCGACCGGGGCCGGCAAGACCACGCTGGTGAACCTGATGATGCGGTTCTACGAGCTCGATGCCGGGCGGATCACGCTGGACGGTGTGGACGTCGCGGCGATGTCCCGGCACGAGCTGCGCTCGCGGATGGGCATGGTGCTGCAGGACACCTGGCTGTTCGGCGGCTCCATCCGGGACAACATCGCCTACGGCCGGCCGGATGCTTCCGAAGCGGAGATCCTCGAGGCGGCGAAAGCGACGTACGTGGACCGGTTCGTGAAATCGTTGCCGCAGGGCTACGACACCGTACTCGACGACGAGGGCGCCAACGTCTCGGCGGGGGAGAAGCAGCTTCTCACGATTGCCCGCGCGTTCCTGGCCCGGCCCTCGGTGCTGATCCTCGACGAGGCAACATCCTCGGTGGATACCCGCACCGAGGTGCTGGTGCAGAAGGCGATGAGCGCGCTGCGGTCCGACCGCACGTCGTTCGTCATCGCGCACAGGCTCTCCACCATCCGCGACGCCGACCTCATCCTGGTGATGGAGGCCGGCCAGATCGTGGAGCAGGGCACGCATGCGTCCCTGCTGGAGGCCGGCGGGGCGTACGCGGCGCTGTACGCGGCCCAGTTCGCTGCGCCTGTGGCGGAGGTCTGAGGGGCAGGGCCGCTCGACTTGAGTTGCGGTCCTTGCGGCCGCGGCGTCCAGATCGCCGCCTCTAACCGCTCCCTAACCCGCGCTGATGGCCCGACCCAGGGTCAACTGACCGTCCTCGTTTCAGGGGATACGCGATCTTCTGCAGGATGCGCGGTTGTACGGCGGCCCGGTCCGGGACAGCATCGTCTCTGACTGGCCCTTCCTAACCCGAGGAGGAGATGCTGGAGGCGGCTAAGCCGACGAGAGCTAGTCCACAATCGCGGACGTTGACTAGCGGATCCCTGTATTATCATCCGTGGCAGAAGGGGAGCGCCGATGAACTGGATCGATTGGACTCAAGTCCCGTCGTGGACCGATTGGGTCGGTCTGGTGGGAACGGGTCTGTCTATCTGGGCGGCATACGCTGCGTTCCAAAAAGCAAAGGCGATTGAGTCAACTGCGCGAGCAACAACGAAGAAGCTGGCCAAGAACAGCTTGCGAGATTGTCTGGAGGCCCTCAAGAGGCTAAGTAATCACTTGGAACAGGCCTCGACTTCGGATGATAGGCAGGGAGCTCGATACATCCTGCTGTGGATCGCTCAGGAGTGCAGCCGGGCAGCTGAACTTCTCTCGCACACGGATGTTGAAGATGCTGTGACTGGCCACGAGGGGATAAAGCTCACTGTTCAGCTAGGAGTACTAGCTCAATTTGCGGCGGACGCCAAAAATAATCTTTACTCAAAACCGTCGACGAAGGTCGACCGAATCGTCAAGCCTGCTCAGTCCGTCCTAGACCAACTGGGGCCAACTCTGGAGGGCATCACGACACGTATATCGCACGGACTGGAGGCTCTTAATGCTGAACGCTGACGAGTGGGTCACTCTAATAGAGACCCTTATGGCCAGAACGGAATCGGGTAGGGCGAAATGGCAGCCGGCGCCCGGGGCTGCATACTCATTGCCTCTGGGAAAAAACGACGCGTTGGTTCTTGATAGCGTCGATGGTGATGGGAACGCTCCATTTGAGTTGAAGGTTTATCATCGGCGAGACGAATCCAGCGAACGCACGCTGTTTGCCGTACTTAGTACAGAAGACGACAGTAGTTGGGCCGCAGGTGGGCACAGGCTTGCGGAACTTTATAACTTAGTATCTCGCCAGGTTAGCGGCGTGTCCTCTGTTTTCAAAGGGATCCTGGACTCTCTTGGTGGGCCTGTTGAAACTCGCAAGCCTGCCGAAAAGGATGACCCATGGAGCCGGCAAAGCAACGGCGATAGCGACCGCCCATTCTGAGAATCGCGACTGATGAATCAAGTCCGTGGCCGAAACTGTCTTCCAAGCCCTCCGATGCGAAGGCGAAGAGCCCTGGACACCTTTGACCGCCGTTGCCTTGCCTTGATGCCAGCTCGCTGTCCCCACTAAGTGCATGTACAGCGAGCTGAGGGATCTCCCATCGACTACTGAGTGGCCGCGACGCAACGCCTCGGTCTGGAGCGTCTGAACATGCCATTGGGCATGTGGAACACGCGGTGCTGAATTGCTGAGCCCAACTCTTCATGCGCCCGATCCAAACACAAGAAACTCATGGCCTCGGCCGATGGCATCGGCCTTTGTGAATCCGCGGAGTTTCCGAGGAATCAGGGACAGGGCGAGGATTAGTTGGATTTTATCGACGCTCTCCTCGGCGCCGGGGAATCAGTTCGAGCCCTGCCGTGTGCGGGATCATTTCCAGCGCGTTGGTTTCGGTAAACCGCCACATCGGCATCGATCTGGCCCCTAGAGGGGTTCGGGCGCCGCCAATTCTGATCCTGGATGAGGCTGGATGGTGCGCGCCGCCGTCCCATCACAGGGGCGGCCAGCACGGAAGGTTCACCTTGGTGAGGTAGCCGATAATTTAAAAACGCCGAGCCGTATTGACCGTTTGGCGTTTAAGTCAGATAGATTGCCTAGATGAAATCGTTGGCGTTCTTCAATAACAAGGGCGGAGTCGGCAAGACGACACTCGCTTGCAACATGGCGCATTATCTCACCAGTAAGTTCGGATTGAAGACTTTGGTAGTCGACTGTGATCCGCAGTGCAACGCGACGCAGCTGCTTCTGCAAGATGAAGAGTGGTTAGACATATATGAAGACAGAAGTTCCTCAGAGCAGAAAACGATTCTCAAAGTTCTGACTCAGATTCGTCTAGGCGATAGCGGTATTGATACGGATTTTGCGATCCACCGGAGTGAGCGATTCGGCGTTGATGTTCTGGCTGGTCACCCCACACTCTCGGCAGTCGAAGACAAGCTAAGTCAGTCCTGGACCGACTTCCGGGCAGGAAGCTTCGGCGGGGCAAGGCGCAGCCGATGGGTTGCAGCGCTGGTCGAAGCCGCAGATTATGACTTAGTCGTCTTTGACGTAGGGCCGAGCCTCGGCGCGCTAAATCGATCCGTCCTCATCGGGACCGATAGATTCGTCACCCCGATGGCCGCCGATCTTTTTAGTCTCTACGCACTCGACAACATTACGGAATGGATTAACGGCTGGACACACGACTACGAGTCCGCAATCGCCGCAGTTTCAAGGGAAAACGCCGGCCTGCCGGGTGTCTCTGATTTGCCTGCCACGTCGGGTATAGAACAGGGATTCGTGGGCTACACCGTCCAGCAATATGTTAGTAAGCGCACTGGAAATGAAGTCCGTTCTGTGGCGGCCTACGATCGCTTTAAGCATCAGATACCCGAAAGAGCTAGATTGCTAACGAAGTTTGCGGCTCGGGACGTTATCGATCCTGCACTTGGAGTTGTGCCGAACATGTTCTCCATGATTCCGCTAGCCCAGAGTGTCCACGCGCCCATATTAGATCTTTCGCCGAAGGACGGTGTCCGAGGAGCGCAGGTATCGCAACAGCGCGCGTATTCGGATCAACTGACGGCAATCGGTGACGCGTTAGCTGATAATGCTGGGCTGAGCGCATGACGACCGTGATCGAGTCAGCTTCCAGTCTTCTCACAAAGTGGCCAGAAACTCTCCTGAATCGCATACTTGCCGACGACTGGGCTTTGGTCATCGGGGCCGGCCTATCGCGGCACGCGTCGAATGGTTCTGACAGTCCTGTCACGTGGAAGCAGCTAATCGAGCAACTAAGTGCTGCATTTACTGCCGGCGAGTCTCGGAATCTTGTGGATGAGCTCCTGCGCCTTGGGCAATATTTGGATGCAGCAGAGGTCGTTAAGCAGAGCGCGGTCGCAGCAGGAAAAGAGAATGACTTCCGTGCGATGATCCGGACAGCCACTGACGGTCCGGCCGGAGCCGCCTTTAAAGCTTCTGATCTACACAAACAGATAATTAACGAGTTGGCTCCTTCTCTCATAATAACAACGAATTATGATGCACTCATAGAACGTGCGAGTGACCACGGGTATAGCGTCCACCGCCCAGGAGATCTGAATCTTGGGTCAGATGTGCGCACTGGCACCCCTGCACTCGTAAAGCCCCACGGCACCGTGGACGATCTAAGCAATATCGTTTTGACTAGGTCGGACTACGCCACCATTCGGCATCGAGCGACCGAACTCTATAGTGTGATGGAGGCTGTGTTTCTTACAAAGACATGCCTATTCATTGGTTACTCATTCCAGGACCCGGATCTCATGTTGCTCCTCGAAAACTCTTTCGGAGGAGTCAATCGTGCTGGTGCTCATTATTGGCTGGCGCCGTCAAACGGTCCTCTATACCTGCAACGGCTCTTCCAGCAGCACTACGGGGTGGAGATGATCACATATGATCCTAGAGACGGGCACGTCGAAATGAAAAGTATGATTGAGGCCCTTTGTTTCGCAGTGTCTTCCAATCGCTAATTTGCGGCCTTATTCGAGACAATGTCAAGCTCGCTTGAGAGTCGAGTCGCTTTACCTGTTTGAGGCGACGGCGACTACGCCGCGCAGGCCGATACGGGCGCAGCAACGTGCAGCCCGGCGCACGAAGATTACGCCGTCGGAACAGATAGTGGTAGGAGCGGCCGCTGGGACGAGGTTCGCCTTTCGCTCGGTTTTGAGGACCCTGAGAGTCTCCGCATCGAGTGTCGGTGTTCAGACCAGCGGCCACGGGTAGCGCATGCCGGTGCGGTCCACCGGCAGTGCCCCGGCGACCAGGAGACGCTGGACGCGGCGCTGCAGGGCGCTGACCTCGTCGTCGTCGAGCAGGTCGGCAATCTCGGGAGGGACGGCCTCTGCGAGCGGGGCGATGTCCTCGAGCAGGGCGTCGGGGATGGGGTGGCCGGCGAAGTCCCAGATCACGGTGCGCAGTTTGAAGGCCGCCGAGAAGCAGAGCCCGTGGTCGATGCCCCAGATGCGCCCGTCGTCGCCGCGGAGCACGTGGCCGCTCTTGCGGTCCGTGTTGTTGGCGACGTAATCGAACAGCGCGATCCGCTCCAGCTCGCGGTGGGTCTCGGGGGCATCCTCGTACAGCGTGAAGTAATGCTCTTGGAAGTCGCACTCGATGAACCACTGCAGTGAGCCGACCCCCAACGGCGCCTCCGCGCGGATCACCGTGAGTGGCGCGAGCCCCCACCCCAGGGAATCGCTGAGCAGGTAGGCGGCGCGTTCCCGCCGGTAGAGCCCGGGCGCGAAATCGGACAGCGGCCGTTCCCCGGCCGCCGGCTTGTAGACCGCGTACCCCTCGTCCTCGCCGCAGGTGACCCGGACCAGGAACGTCTGGTTGCTGCTGCGCGGGATGAGGCCGAGCAGCTCAATGCTGCCCTCGGTCAGCAGGGTCAGTTCCCGGCCGGACACGGTCCCTCCCGCCTCGGAAGGGTGCTCATGACGCCCTCAGGCCGCTGAGCGGTTCCGACGTCGAGTTCACCATGTGCACCGCGGGATCCTGGCGGTCCACAAACGTGATGGCCGAGACCGAGCCCGGGCTGATCACAATCCGCTGGAACAGATCCAGCGGCGTGCCCAAGGCGTGGGCGACGGCGGCCTTGATCGGATCGGCGTGCGAAAAGCACACCACCACGCCCCCGGCATGGGCATCCCGCAGCGCCTCCATCGCCCCGACAATCCGCGCCTGCATCTCCGGAAAGCTCTCACCATTCGGGAAGCGGAAGGCAGACGGGCTTTGCTGCACGGTCTGCCACTCCGGCAGGACCGCCAGGTCCGCGATTGCGGCGCCGGTCCACTCGCCGAAATCACACTCGAGCAGCCCGTCGTCGTGCTTCACTGCCAGACCCGTGCGCACCGCCGTCGGCTCCGCCGTCTCGCAGGCCCGCTCCAGCGGCGAGGAATAGAGGGCGTCCACCGGCAGGCCGGAGAGCCGTTCGGAAACCCGTTCGGCCTGCTCCCGGCCACGGTCGGACAGGTGCAGTCCCGGCGCCCGGCCCGGCAGCACCATGCCGGTCGTCGGGGTCTCCCCGTGGCGCACCAGAAGCAGGAGCGTGCCCTGCCGAGAGGGCTCCGCCGGAGGTCCGGACGTTGCGGCAGTCATCAGAATCCAGCGTAAGCCGCACAAGCGCCCGATGCGCAGGAATCTCAAGAAATCCCTCGATTCCCCGCCGGGTACAGGTCTACGGTGGAGGAGTGAGTGATCGCCCCGAAATCTTCACTGTTGGTGAACTGCGTGCCTCCGGCCACGTCCACAAGGACCTGCGCCGCGAAATCCGCGACAACCTGCTCGCCGCGCTCGCCGCCGGCCGCGACCCGTGGCCCGGGATGTACGGCTTCAGCCGCACCGTCCTGCCCCAGTTGGAACGCGCCTTGCTCGCCGGGCACGACGTCGTCTTGCTCGGCGAACGCGGGCAGGGCAAGACCCGGCTGCTGCGCACCCTGGCCGGGCTGCTGGACGAGTGGTCGCCGGTGATCGAAGACTCGGAACTGAACGAACACCCCTACGAACCCCTCACCGAGCACTCCCGCGCCCGCGCCCTCACCGAGGGGGACCGGCTGCGGGTGGCGTGGCGGCACCGCTCCGAACGGTACGTCGAGAAGCTCGCGACTCCGGACACCTCCGTCGCGGACCTGATCGGCGACGTTGACCCGATGCGGGTGGCCGAGGGCCGCCGCCTGGGCGACCCGGAAACCATCCACTACGGGCTGGTCCCGCGCTCCAACCGCGGCATCATCGCCATCAACGAACTCCCCGACCTCGCCGAGCGGATCCAGGTCTCCATGCTCAACGTGATGGAGGAACGCGACATCCAGATCCGCGGCTACGTGCTGCGGCTGCCGCTGGACGTCCTGGTGGTCGCGTCCGCCAACCCGGAGGACTACACGAACCGGGGCAGGATCATCACCCCGTTGCGGGACCGCTTCGGCGCCGAGATCCGCACCCACTACCCGATCGAGCTAGACGACGAGGTGGCCGTCATCCGGCAGGAGGGGCACCTGGTGGCCGGCGTCCCGCCCGTCATCCTCGAAATCCTGGCCCGCTACACCCGGGCGCTGCGGCAGTCCCCGGCGATCAACCAGACCTCCGGCGTGTCCGCACGGTTCGCGATCGCCGGCGCCGAAACCGTCGCCGCGGCCGCCCTGCGCCGGGCCAGCGTGCGCGGCGAGGACCAGGCCGTCGCCCGGATCATCGACCTCGACGCCGCCGTGGAAGTCCTGGCCGGGAAGATCGAGTTCGAATCCGGCGAGGAAGGCCGGGAACAGGACATCCTGGACCACCTGCTGCGGATGGCCACCGCCGAAGCCGTCCGGGCGCACTTCCACGGCCTCGACATGGGCGACCTCGTCGCCGCCCTGGACGGCCACACCACGGTGACCACCGGGGAACTGGTCACCGCGCGGGAGTTCCTGGACAACCTCCCGCCGCTGAACGGATCCAGCCTCTACGACGACATCGGTGCGCGCCTCGGCGCGGAAAACGACGGGCAGCGCGCGGCCGCCGTCGAACTGGCACTGGAAGGCCTCTACCTCGCCCGGCGGATCTCCAAGGATTCCGACGACGAGGCGACCGTCTACGGGTAACGGCAGCTAAGGAGGGCCCATGACCGCTCACCACCGGTCCCGGTACAGCCGCTACGCCGGCGGGCCCGATCCGCTCGCGCCGCCGGTGGACCTGGCGGAGGCGCTGGACGCCGTCGCCGAGGACGTGATGGCCGGCTACTCGCCCCGGCACGCCCTGCAGGAATACCTGCGCCGCGGCGGCCGGAACCGGGAAGGCCTCGACGAGCTCGCCGGCCGGGTCCAGCAGCGGCGCAAGGACCTGCTGGGCCAGCACAAGCTGGACGGCACCCTCAACGAGGTGCAGAAACTGCTGGAGACCGCGGTGCTGGAGGAGCGCAAGCAGCTGGCCCGCGACGTCCGGATGGACGACACGGACCGCGCGTTCCGGGAGATGCAGCTGCAGAACCTGCCCAAATCCACGGCGGCGGCGGTCAACGAACTCGCCTCCTACGACTGGCAGTCCAGCACCGCCCGGGACGCCTACGAGCAGATCAAGGACCTGCTGGGCCGCGAAATCCTGGACCAGCGGTTCGCCGGGATGAAGGAGGCGCTGGAGGGCGCCACGGAAGAGGACCGCGCGGCCGTCGCCGAGATGCTGGCCGACCTCAACGAACTTCTCGACAAGCACCGCCGCGGCGAAGACACCGACGCGGACTTCCAGGAGTTCATGGCCAACCATGGGCAGCACTTCCCGGAGAACCCGCAGTCGGTCGAGGAACTGATCGACGCATTGGCCCAGCGCGCGGCCGCCGCGCAGCGGCTCATGCAGTCCATGTCCGCCGAGCAGCGCGAGGAACTAATGCGGCTTTCCGCCCAGGCATTCGGATCGCCGGAGCTTATGGCACAGCTGGGCCAACTCGATGCCAACCTGCAGGCGCTGCGCCCCGGCGAGGACTGGTCCGGGTCCGAACGCTTCGAGGGCGAGGAAGGACTGGGGCTCGGCGACGGCACCGGCGTGCTGCAGGACCTCGCCGAACTGGACGAACTCGCCGAACAGCTCTCGCAGTCCTACAACGGCTCCCGCCTGGACGACCTGGACCTGGACGCCCTGGCCCGCCAGCTCGGTCCGGACGCGGCGGTGTCCGCCCGCACTTTGGCGGAGATCGAGCGGGCCATGCACGACGGCGGCTTCCTGCAGCGCGGCGCCGACGGCGACCTGAAGCTCTCCCCGCAGGCCATGCGGCGGCTCGGCCGGTCGCTGCTGCGGGACACCGCGAAGCAGCTCTCCGGCCGTCAGGGCCGCCGGGACACCCGCGTTGCCGGGGCGGCGGGGGAGCAGACCGGCTCCAGCCGGCCCTGGGAGTTCGGCGACGCCGAACCGTGGGACGTCACCCGCACCATCACCAACGCGATCCGCCGCACCATCGCCGACGGCCGCGACCCGCGGCACGGGCTGCGCCTGGCCGTGGACGACATCGAGGTCACCGAAACGGAGGCACGCACGCAGGCCGCCGTCGCCCTGCTGGTGGACGTCTCCTTCTCGATGGCCGCCGAGGGGCGCTGGGTGCCGATGAAACGCACCGCGCTCGCCCTGCACCACCTCGTGTCCACCAAGTTCCGCGGCGACCGGCTGCAGCTCATCACGTTCGGCCGCTACGCGCAGACCATGGACATCGGCGAGCTCACCGCGCTGCCGGCCCTGCGGGAACAGGGCACCAACCTGCACCACGGGCTGCTGCTGGCCGGCCGGTTCTTCCGTCAGCACCCGTCGATGCAGCCGGTCCTGCTGGTGGTGACCGACGGCGAACCCACCGCGCACCTGGAGGCCGACGGCGAGTCGTGGTTCTCGTATCCGCCGGACCCGGAGACCATCCGGGTCACGGTCGCCGAGCTGGACCGGCTGGGCCGCGCCGGCACGCAGGCCACGTTCTTCCGGCTCGGCAATGACCCGGGCCTGGAACGCTTCGTCGCCCGGATGGCCCGGCGGATCGATGGCCGCGTCGTGGCGCCCGACGCCGGCGACCTGGGGGCCGCCGTCGTCGGGGAGTACCTCCGTGCGCACTTCCGCGGCCGGGCCTACGGCGACGACGACTGGGCGACGTAGCTCAGCTGCCGCCACACCCGCCGTCGGAGGCCCGCCAATGACTGGGATAAGCTCGCTTGCGATCGGAACAAGCAGCGAACCTAACTTTGAGCGGCGGATAATTCCTTGGATTTACTGGGCGGCATGAGCCTCGACAACCTGCGCATCTTCCCCTGGGTTGCGGCTGCCGTCTTTACGCTCGCGTCGGGCCTCTGGCGTCCGCGCCGGCTGCATTGGACCGCGCTAGGCTCCGTCCTGCTCTTCGCGGCCTTCAACGCAGGCGCCGGAATCTACATCCTGAACCACTTCGGTGATCCGCGCTGGTCCGGGGGAGAGCAGCCGCTGAGCGCGCCGTCGTTCGCCGGGACGCCCGTGGTGGGCCAGTTCCTGGGCCCGCTGGACTCCGCCCTGAACGGCGTGGTGGGCGGGGTGAATGAGTTCCTGGCCTTCAAGCACGCCCTTCCCATCGCCCTGGACTTCCTTGCCGTGTCCGGCTGGGGCCTGCTGGTCTCGTTCCCGCTGGCAGTTCTCGCTGCCGGCATCAGTTTCGCGATGGCCAGGCGCCGGGCGGCCGAGTTCGGAAAGTACCGCGCCACCGTCGACCGGCTCGAGGATGAGCTCGAACAGATCAAGCGGCAGGTCTCGTTGATGAATCCCGTCAATACGCCCTAATCGAGCAGGCTCACCACGGCCTGCGCGAACGCGCCCGGGTCCTCCTGCGGAACGTTGTGTCCAATGCGCGGCAGCAGGATTTCGCTGTAGGGGCCGGTGAAATGGTCCCGGTCCTCGCTCGCCGCCGGACCGCCGACGCCGTCGTCCCCGCTCTCAAGCACCACCGTGGGAACGGTGATGCTCGGCTCCTGCGCAATCAGGTCCTCGAACCGCTGGTACCGAGGGTCGCCATCGGCCAGTCCGTAACGGTGGCGGTAGGAGTGGATAACGACGTCGACGAAGTCGGGGTTGTGCAGGCTCGGGGCGCTGGCGGGAAACGCCCCGCGTGCCCCGGCCCAGGACGGCGACCAGGTGCGCCACAGCAGCTCACACAGTTCGTCCCGGTTCCGTTCCAGCCCGCGGCGCCCGCGCTCGGAGTGGAAGTAGTACTGATACCAGTAGCTCCGCTCCCACTCCGGGTTCACCGGTTCACCGGACCGGGCAAGGTTGTGCATGTTGTAGCCGTTGACGGTGACCAGGCCGGCGACACGGTCGGGCTCCAGTGCCGCCACGATGCACGCCGCCCGGCCGCCCCAGTCGTAGCCGGCAACGACTGCCTTCTCGATGTTGAGGGCATCCAGGAAGTCGAGCAGGTCCTGCGCCAGGGCCGCCTGCTGTCCTGAGCGCATCGTTGCGGGGTCGAGGAAACGGGTCGGGCCGAAGCCGCGAAGGTACGGCGCCAGCACAAAGGCGCCCTCACCGGCGAGGATCGCGGCGACGTCGTCGTAGGCCCGGACGTCGTACGGGAATCCGTGCAGCAGGACCACCGGCGTCCCGCGCGGATCGCCGGTGGACTCGTAGCCGATGTCCAGGACGGGGGTTTGGGCGCGGCCGGAGGAGGTAAAGCTCATAATGCCGGTCCTTCCACTTCGAGTGGGTGGGTCCTAGGCTACGGCATCCGGGCCGTGGGGTTTAGGGCCGCTTAGATCGGGGCGAAATCGCGGTGAGCTGCTGCCATTTCCTGTCGAATAGCGGCAGAGTTGTTCGTAGTAAGGGTGAGCGGGCGTCCAGAAGGGGTGCCCCAAACCGCAGGAGATGACTCGAAATGCAGTATTTGCTGTCCGTGATCAACGACAAGCTTGAGCTCGCGCCCTCGGAGGAGATGGCGACCATTAACGAGTTCAACGACCAGCTCCGGGCCGACGGCCACTGGGTCTTCGCTGGCGGCCTCGGCTTTCCCAACACGGCCACCGTCATCGACAACCGTGGCGAGTCCCCGGTGGTGACCGATGGGCCGTTCGTGGAGTCGAAGGAGTTTCTGGCCGGGTTCTGGATCATCAACGCCCCCGACCTCGACGTCGCCCTCAAGCTGGCCGCCGAGGGCTCGAAGGCCTGCAACCGGAAAATCGAGGTGCGGCCGTTCCTGTGAACGGACCCGACGTCGGCGGCGCCGTCAGCCAGGCCTACCGGGAGTACTGGGCCCGGCTGGTCGCCGCCCTGACCCGCCGCTTCGGCGACCTCGACCTCGCGGAGGAGGCGGCGGCCGAGGCGTTTGCCACCGCCGTCGAGCGGTGGCCGTCCGACGGCGTTCCGCCCAACCCCGGCGCCTGGCTGACCACCACGGCCAAGCGCAAAGCCATCGACAGGCTCCGCCGCGAAAACAAACGCGACGGCAAACACCAGGAGGCCCAGTTGGTGTTCGACGACGAACCACCTCAGCTCCTCGGCGCCGTCGACGACGACCGGCTCCGGCTGATCTTCACCTGCTGCCACCCGGCCCTCGCCCTGCAGACCCGCGTGGCGCTGACGCTGCGGATGGTGGGCGGGCTGACTGTACCGGAGATCGCCCGGGCCTTCCTGGTGCAGGAGACCACCATGGGGCAGCGGATCACCCGCGCGAAGGCCAAGATCAAGGCCGCACGGATCCCGTATCGCGTGCCGGCCGCCGAGGACCTGCCGGGGCGTGTCTCCGGCGTGCTCGCCGTGCTCTACCTGGTCTTCAACGAGGGCTATCTGGCGACGGGACCCGACACCGACCCCGTCCGCTCCGAGCTGACCGCCGAGGCCATCCGGCTCACCCGCCTGCTCCGCGCCCTCTTGCCGGACGACGGTGAGGTAGCGGGGCTGCTGGCCCTGATGCTTCTCACCGAAGCCCGGAGTGCTGCCCGGATCTCGGCCAGCGGCGAACTCGTGACCCTTGACGAGCAGAACCGGGGAGCCTGGGACACGGCGCTGATCGCCGAGGGCCACCGCCTGGTGCGTGAGCGCCTGGCGTCCGGGGCTGCGCCGGGGCCGTACCAGCTGCTCGCGGCGACCAACGCCGTGCATACCTCTGCCCGGGATTTCCGCGACACCGACTGGTCCCAGATCGTCGCGCTCTACGACCAGCTGGTGACTCTTGACCCGTCGCCCATAGTCGCGCTTAACCGGGCCGTCGCGGTGGGGGAACTGGACGGACCGCAGGTGGCCCTCGCCGCCGTCGACCGTCTTGAATCCGACCTGGCCGGGTATCACGCGTTCTACGCCACCCGCGCGGAGCTGTTGCGGAGGCTGGGCCGCGCCCCGGAGGCGCGGGCCGCGTACGAGAAAGCCATCGAACTGGCCGGCAACTCCGCCGAGGCTGCCACCCTGAGACGCCGCCGGGACAGGCTGGGGTCGTGAGCCAAAGTTTTCGTTAGGCCGGACTGAATTCCATCCGCCAATTCGTCTCCCAGGACTTTCCGCCGTCGTTGGAGAACGCTTGCTCCCACCGCGGATTCTGGGTCGTTGAGAACCAAGTAAACCGCACGCGAATAGGGCTGCCGTTCAGGTTGTCGTCCGCGAAGAAGGTCCCGATGCCGGAATCGAACTTTCCGATGACCGGAGTGTCAAGGGTGCCCGGGTTGCGGCCGTCCAACCACCAAATTGACCATGTCCCGAGGTCTGGCGAGTACGACCTAATGGCGATCGCCCGCGCATCGCCGTCGGGGAATCTCAGGAGGTTGTCTTCAAGGTTTCCGTAACCGCCGAGCGTCTTGGAAGTCGACGATAAGCCGGAGAACTCGGTCCACTCGGTGCATGCCGCGAAGAGCTGGTTGAGTCGCTCGTGTCGCACGGTCCAGCTTCCGATGATGAAGTCGAAGTCGCTCGGGCTGTCCTTGAGGTCTTCCAGCGGCATTGATGCTCCTTTTGTGGGTGACCATACTTTTGACATACTCCCACCCTGGGATGATTATTTCCGCGTACTAATTGAGGGCGATTTCTGTGGCGCTCTGCGGGGCCGCGGAGATCTTGCACGGCATTGGGGCATCGGCAAGGATAAGCGCCATCCCTGTGCTGCGAAGAAGGAGTCGACGCCATGACCAAGTACCTGATCTCGTTTCCGAGTGCCGCCATGGTTTTCCCCGAGGAAGAGCTACAGTCCGTAGCGGATGCGTCGCACGCGGTGGTCCAGGAGGCGAAGGATGCAGGCGTCTGGGTGTTCGGCGGCGGCATCGATGAGAGCATCCCGCCTGTCATGGTCGACGGCGACGGGACCGTGCGCGAGGGCACCTACCCGCAGACGGCGCAGCTTGAAGGGGGCTATTCGGTGCTGGAGTTGCCTTCGTACGAGGCGGCCCTGGAGTGGGCAGCGAAGATCGCCGTCTCCTGCCGTTGCGCGCAGGAGGTGCGCGCTTTCCAATACGACCCCGCCAGCTGACGGCGCCAGCCGTATCCGCGCTGCCTAGGCGGCTCCGTGCGAGACTTTCAGCCATGGAGCCTATGGATTGCCTGGTCATCTACGTCCCCACCGACGCTGCGCACGCCGTCCGGCAGGCCATTGGCGATGCCGGGGCGGGCAGGCTGGGCAACTACTCACACTGCTCGTTCAGCCTCGAAGGGACCGGGCGCTTCACGCCGCTGCCGGGCGCGACCCCGGCCATCGGCGCCCTCGGTTCCCCTGAGGAAGTCCCGGAAACGCGGATCGAAGCCATTTATCCGCGGTCCCGGCGGAACGCCGTCGTCAGCGCGGCACTGTCCGCGCACCCGTACGAAACCCCGGCCTTCATGACCTTTCCAATCGATGCCAGCCTGCCTGACGGAACCGGTCCCGCGTCCTAGCGGCCGTCCACCAACGGCGATACACCGGCATCCGTCCCCGCGTACGACGCCGAGACCCGGCGGTAGACCGGGGCCAGGAAGGCCAGCAGCGCGGCCGCAATAAGGATGATTCCTGAGATCAGGAACACCAGGGCGATGCCGCGGGATGTCCCCTCGCCCAGCAGCGGGGCCAGTTGGGCGGCCCCCTCAGCGGACCGCGCGTACGGGATGATCCAGACCTGGGCGATCGGCGCGATCAGGAACGCTGTGATCGGCGCGGCGGCGGATTCGAAGGCCATGGCAAATCCAAACACGCGCCCCTGCCGCTGCAGCGGCACCACCCGCTGGATGACGGTCTGCTCGGCGGCCTCGACGACAGGCACCAGGACCAGGTACAGCCAGATGCCGGCGACGTACAGCCAGGCCCACTCCCGGAGCGTGAAGACCGCGCCGAGGAGGCCCATCAGGATCACTGCGAGGAGCATGGTGCGCAACGGGTTGGATCCCAGTCCGAATTTGTTGACCAGCGCCCCTCCTACGATGAAGCCGGTGGCACCCAGTGCCAGGAACGTGCCCCACAGTTCTACCGGGAACATTTCCAGGCCGTAGGGGTCCATCAAGGCCATGTAGACGCCGCCGATGAAATTGTTGAACGTGGAGAAGAGAATCAGCGCGAACAGTCCGGCAACGGCGGCGGCGGCGCCGAGGGAGCCCCGCAGGTCAAAGCCGCCCTGCGCGTCCGTGGCGGCAGCGCGGACCTCCTCGGGCATGCGCAGGGTGAGCACGTGGGCGAAGGCCAGCGCGGTGAGCACCACGGCCACGACAATCGTCCAGCCCATGCCCAGTAGCCCGACCGACACACCGGAAAACACCGAGGTGACGATGAACATCAGCCCCTGCACCATCCCGACCAGCCCGTTGGCGTTGGCCCGCCGGTCCGGGTCGATCAGGATAGTCACCGTGGCCGCGAGCGCGATGTTGCGCATGTTCTCCACCACGGCGCCGAGCAGGACGATCAGCATGAATGTCCAGAACCACGGCTCCGTCAGGTCCAGCAGCGAGTCGGCGGGCGTCAGCAGGAACATCACCCCCGAAAGCACGAACATCGCGAGGGTGAAGGCGGCGGCAAAACGCATGACGGCCAGCTTGCGGTAGCGGTCGACGTACGTGCCGAAGCTGATGCTGGAAAGGGCGATCAGCAGCATGTACGCGCCGCCGACTACTCCGGTGGCGATCACGTTGCGCGTCCCCAAATACACCCAGAATGTCAGCGCAAACCACAGGTAACTGGTGGTGATGTTGGCCAGGCCGGTGTTCAGCAGGATCCCGTAGAAGGTGCGGGAGCGCTGCTTCGAACTTCGCAAGGGGGCGTCGACGGCGTCGGGGGCCACAGCGGTGTGCGGCGGGACCGGTTCGTGCTCGGTCATGCGTCCCAGTGTAATGACGACCGGCCGTTAGGAACACAGCGGCGGCACGGCGGATACAGGCTGCGCTGTTACGGCCGGGTCAGTCGGCGGGCAGGGCCCGCCGACGGCGAACTGCGACGGTCCGGGCACTCAGCCCTGCCAGGGCGAGGACGAAGGCCAGCAGGACGAGGGGTCCTGCCCCGCCCGCGGGTCCCAGGGTGGCCGCCAGGATCTGCCGGCTCATCAACAGCATCTCCTGCAGGTCGCCCGCCGCCACGCGCGTTCCGAGCACGTAATTGACGGAGATAAACAGGGCCGGAACCACCCACAACAGGGCCAGGTCCACCAGCCACACCACGGCACGACGCGCAGGGCGAAGGCCGCACCACGCCAAGGCGCAGCCGACCAGGATGGCGGGAATCCAGCGAGCGGCCGTCGGCACGGCTGCCGGGATGTTGAAGGGCCCGACGACGCCGGCAACCCACTCCACCATCCACGAAGCAAACGGGACCGCCATGAGTCCGACGCCCAGCGCGACCGTGGCCCGCGACGTCGACGAGACCAGCAGGAGGGCGACGAGGGCCGCCGCGACGGACAAGACCACGCCCGCCAGCAGGCCGGCGAAGTACAGGCGGGCCATCGTTCCGCCCGCGAGTCCGCCGTCCAGCACGGTGAAGGACTGGACGGACGCGGTGAACTGGACACCGAGAACCCCGGCTGCCGCGCACCACGTCGCCAGTCGGCGTCGGGCGGGGGACCAGAGACGCACCGCGAGTCCGGCCGCCGCGCCGCCTACCGTGAGGAGGGCGACGATGGTGGTGAGCTCGTACTGGCTGAGCGGCAGAAGCGACGCCGGCATCCGCTCCGGAGCGACCTCGGCGGCCCACAGGTTCTGCAGGGGCAGTTGTGCCCCGGTGATTAACCAGGGGCCCAATCCGAGAAGCCCTGCCAGGATGCCGATCAGCCCGCCCTGCATTGCGTCCCGGGCGGGGGCGTGGCCCGGCGCGTTGTCGGAGACCGTCAGTTCCGTTGCTTGCACGCCCACGGCGGCTCCTTAGTACGGGGATCAGGTAACCAGCGCTAGAGGGGCCGGTCCATCCGGATACTATACCGAATGGATTAATGCCCGGGATGGCCGCGGATGACCGGCATGTCAGGCGCCGGAGTACTCACGCACTCGCGCGAGCCATTCAACAATGAGGGTGTGAGCCAGAGCGGGCTGCTCGTGCAACAGGGCATGGCCGGCGTGATCGAGGACCGCCAAGGTGCAACGCGGGTACTGCCAGGCGAGTTCGGCCGGGGCCGCGCAACCGGCGGTGGAATCCTGCCGCCCGGCCAGAATCAGGACGGGATGAGGGTAGGTCTTCACACTCTGCGGGCGCTCCCGCAGTTCCCAGCGCGAAAAAATACGCGTCAGGGCGGCCTCGTCAACAAGCGGCGCTGACGGAGCCACGGCTTCCCGGAACCGGCGCAGCGTCTCAGCCGTCTGGACCACGAAGTAGCCGCGGTAGGAAGCCTCGAGCTCCGGGCTGAGCTCGACGCCAAGGCCGGCCGATGACACAAGAACCGTGTGTTCAGGCACGTTGCCGGTGCGGGCCCCCACCGGGCAGACCAGCGCCAGCCCGATCACCTGCTCCGGTCTGTGCTGGGCAACGGCACGGGCTAGATACCCGCCATAGGAGTGGCCTATGACAAGAAGCGGTCCAGCCCCGATGGTGTTGTCGATGAAGCCGAGCAGGAGGTCCAGGACATCATCGTTGCTGGCGAGGGCCGCGGGCGCCGGCGTGAGGCCCATCCCCGGCAAGTCAGGGTACAGGCGCCGAAACCCAGAAGCTGCAGTGAAGACCGGTTCGAGGGCATGGGCCATTTCGCGGTGGTCCACGCCGACGCCGTGCAAAGCGAGAACCGGCGTACCGCTGCCGGACTCGACGTAATGCACAGGAACACCGCGGACCGTAGCCTCCATCCAGCCAGTGTAGAGCGCGGGGCTACGCGCGTCCCTTCAGGATCAGGTTCCAGTAGACCCGAGGAAAGATGTCGCGGTCCACCACCCAGGATGCGCGGCTCTCTTTCCACGTTGGCACCTTCGGAATGGAGGGCATGGGCCGGTATTCGTCGTCGAACTCGGCGAAGGCTGTGTCACGGCAAGACGCGGGAGCTGCTGCACGGTTTGGCTGGTCGCCCAAGCGGGGGCCTTGCGGTACGGGCGTACAATAATGATAGAGTCCGCCGCGTTGAGCACCCGCTCCCAGGAGCGCGTATGGCCGTGGATCCGTTCCAGCTTCTACTGGAACAGGAATAAGGGACACCAGATGCCAACCAGTCCGTCTTCGCTTCCGGAACGCAGTCATGGCAGACGCGGGATTTCGTGTTCCGGCCCCGACGGCAACAGGGCCACCGGAGCTTCAGGCGAGAAGCGGATGCCGGAGATCCGACGCCTGGCCATGACCATCATTGGGGCATTGATGGCGGACGCCGACCCGGAGCGTGAGCGCGAAAGACAACATCTCAGCGGACTCGTGGAAACGTATCCCGGCCAGCCGGATGTGGCGCTGGCACAACATTTGTTGGCCGTCAGACGCCCCCTATTCGATGATCAGAATGGCTGGACGGCGGCCGGCCCCCGTTCTCCGGAATCCAGCGCAAACAGGGAACAGGACCGATAGTTCCAGCCTCGACGGTCTGCCTCGATAGCGATTCGCGATCGAGGCATACCGTCGTTTGACGCCTACCGGCTGCTCACCTTCCCGAACAGCTTCGCGAGGGGTGCGAGCACGAGAGGCCGGGCGGCGTACCAACCGGCCGTGGTGATGGCGATGGCGGCCGCGAAGAGCCAGAACCCCACCCAGTTCATCTCGTCGGTGCCGGCGAACATGTGGTTCAGGTTGCGCAGCGCACCGGTCGCGAACACCAGGAACACGTGGACCAGGATGAACAGCACGAAAAACAGCATTGTCGGGAAGTGGAGCGCGCGCGCCACCTCCACCGGGTAGGCCTTGTTCAGCGTCGTCGCGTTCTTGGGCCAGAACTCGCTCATGCGAGCCCCCGTGATTGCCGCGAGCGGGGCCGCGACGAACACCACGAGGAAGTACATCAGCTGCTGCAGGCTGTTGTAGTTCACCCAGCCGTTCTCGACCGGCCAGTCCAGTGTCATGTACTGCAGGAGTGCAGAGAGCGCATTCGGGAACACCTCCCAGCTGGTCGGGACGAGCCGCATCCAACGGCCCGAGGCGAATAGCAGCACCGCGAAGATGAGCCCGTTGGCCAGCCATATGACGTCGAGCGACTGGTGCAACCACAGGTTGATGCTGATCTTCTTGCCACCGCGCTTTGGGGTCCAGAAAGCGGGCGGTTTCTGCTGCGTGCGCACCTGGTAGCCGGAGCGGATGATGAGCACCATCAGGAAAATGTTCAGGAAGTGCGTCCACTGCGCCCACCACGGGAAGCCGGACTCGGCAGCCTCGGGAAGGCTATATTCGCCGGGGTACCTCTCGAGGAACTGCGGCACGCCCGGCAGCGTGGTCACTCCGCGCGCGGCGAGCACAAGGATTGCGGCGGCGGCCACGGCGACGACGGCGAGCTTGACCCACTGGGCCGGGGTGCGGGAGCCGTAGAGCTTTGCTGCGGCCTTCGGCCTTCCGGGCTTTGCGGGCTTTTCGACGGCGACGACGGGCGTTGCCACGGGTGCCGGGGCGGCCGCGGTCGCGGGGGATGCGGGGACCGGTTCGTTCGGCGGCGCCGGTGGCTCCGCTTGGGCAGTGGTCTCCGCGATGACGACGGCGGCAGCCGGGGCAGGAGCCGCGGTAACAGGTTCCGGGGCCGCCTGCACCGCAGCGACAGGAGCGGGGCTGGCACGCGCCGGAGCGGGGCCTGCCGGAGGCCACGGTTCACCGCCGGGGACGCGGGGGAGCCCGCGGCGCAGCTGGGTGGACCCCGCCGCCGTCGTCTGCGCGGCTAGTGCGGTGACCGGAGCAGCCGCCGACGACGTCGCCGTTGGTTCCGCTTGGGGGGTGGCAGCGGCGAGCTTCGCTTGGGCGACCGGCGCGGCCGGCGTCGGAGCAGGCTCGCCGCCGGGGGCCGGAGCCTCGGACACGGACGCCACCGGTGCCGCGACCTCGCCGGCGGGCGGCCAGGGCTCGCCGCCCGGCACCCGCGGCAAGCCCCGGCGAAGCTGCCGCCCGCCCGCAGCCGCTGCCGGGACGTCCACGGCAGGAGCGCTGACTGCGGGCACCGGAGCGGACAGCGCCGTCGTATCTGGTGCCGTTTCCTGCGCAGCAGCCGCGGAGGAAAGCAGGCGCGCGGGTGCTTGGCCTGCTGGCGGCCAGGGCTCGCCGCCCGGCACGCGCGGAAGGCCCCGTCGGATGGACCCGGAATGAGTTGCCATCGCTATTTCTTCCGGGCCTCAAGGGCGCTGATCAGCTGAGGGACAACCTTGAACACGTCGCCCACCACGCCGAAGTCGGCGATCTCGAAGATCGGCGCGTCCGCGTCCTTGTTGATGGCGATGATCGTCTTGGCGGTCTGCATGCCGGCCCGGTGCTGGATCGCGCCGGAAATACCAAGCGCGATATACAACTGGGAGGACACCGAAACCCCGGTCTGCCCGACCTGCTGCGATTGCGGAACGAAGCCTGCGTCCACCGCGGCACGCGAAGCACCAACGGCAGCGCCGAGCGTATCGGCGAGCTGATCAACGAGGGCGAACTGTTCGGCCGAGCCGAGGCCGCGGCCACCGGCGACAACCTTGGCGGCACCGCGCAGCTCCGGCCGCGAGGTGGCGGCGACGGCCTCCTCGAAGGAGTCGACCCGCGCTGCCGGCTTCCCGGAGGGGGTCACCGCCAGGGTTTCCGACGCCGGCGGCTGGGCCGCAGCCCGCGCTTCGATGGAGCCTTGGCGGACCGTGATGACCGGCGCCCCGAACGTGGCCGTCGACGTCACGTTGTAGGCGCCGCCGTAGACGGAGTGGTGTGCCACCACGCCCTCGTCATCGCGGGACACACCGACGGCATCGACGCACACCGCTGCCCGTGACCGGGCGGCGTACCGGCCGGCCAGGTCCCGTCCGTTCAGGGAATGCGAAATCAGGATGGCGTCCGGCTGCACCTGCTCCGCCGCGGCGGCAAGCGCGTCGACGCCCGGCACGCCCAGCGCGGACGGATCCGTAGACTCTGCGATCAGCACGCGGGCGGCCCCCAGGTCCGCGGCCTCCGCGGCGGCGGCCGTTCCGGCGCCGGGCTCGGCAAGCACCAGGGCAACCGGCGTGCCCACCGCGGCGGCAGCGCCGAAGAGCCCGGCCGCAGCCTTCTCAAGTTCACCGGAAGCCAGGGCTTCCACGACGACGAGGATTGCGTCACGAGGGAATTCAGTCATGTCGTTACTCCTACGCCAGTCGGTTTTCGATCAGGAAGTCGGCCAGCTTCTCGCCGGCATCACCCTCGTCAACGATCTTGACGCCGGCAGCGTGCGGGGGCTTCTCGGCCACCGCCAGCATGATCGACCGCGCCGCGTCCGGGTTGTCGGCCGAGATCCCGAGGTCGCCAAGGGTCAGCACCTCAAGGGGCTTCTTCTTCGCGGCCATGATTCCCTTGAAGTTGGGGAAGCGCGGCCCGGGAAGCGCCTCGGTGATGGAAATAACCGCAGGCAGCTTCGCCGATACCTGCTGCACGCCGGATTCCACGCCCCGGGTCCCGGACACCGCGCCGTCGCTGATCTCCACGGCGCTGAGACCGGAAGCAAGCGGCACGTCAAGCAGCTCGGCGAGCATCGCGGGAATCATGCCGCCGGATCCATCGGTGGAGACGTTGCCGGTGATGACCAGGTCAAACTCGACGCGGCGGATCGCGGCTGCGAGGGTTTCGGCGGTAAGCCCCAGGTCAGCGCCCCGGAGCGCCTCGTCGGAGACGTGGACGGCGCTCGCCGCACCCATCGCCAGCCCCTTGCGGATGGTGGCCGTCGCGCCCTCGGGAGCGAGGGAAAGGAGGGTCACCTCGGTGCCATCGTTCGCGTCGGCGTACGTCAGGGCCAGCTCCAGGGCCCGCTCGCCGATCTCATCAATGACTGTCTCGCTGGCTTCACGGTCGGCGAGGCCTGTTTCAAGGTTCAGTTTTCGGTCCCCGTAGGTGTCGGGGACCTCCTTGACTAGGACGATAATCTTCATCGATGACTCTTCCTGTGGCGGGCATGTCTCCGGAGGGGACACGTCGGATCTCCCTAGAGTCTACGAAAGCGAAGCCCGGCCTGGCTGACCGGTCCCGTGTCGCGAACCGGCGGGCGGGGACTTTGCCCTCTTTTGTCAGGACCGCCCGGCGTTCGGATACCGTCTGCTCGTGCCCCTGTGTTTCGTCGGCGAGTCGACGGCATGCGTCGGACTAGGGCAAGCGCGATGGGCGCAGCAGCGTCGGTTCGCCCGCGCGGTCCGGGTCAAGCGGGACCGGACTGATCAGCACTGCCGGGCCGCGGTGCAGGACCCCGTCCGAAAGCACCTGGCACCGCACACCGCCCCGCCCGCGCATAGCTTTGTGGGCGCCCGGGGCGAGCATCGCATCCATCCAGGCGCACGGATGGGCCGGCCGCCCGGCCTTGAGCCGCACCAGCTCGCCGCCGGATTCCAACGCGAATTCGTGACCGAGCAGCGGGGCCAGGTGGGCTCCCCTGATGTGCACATTGCGACGTGTGAGCAGTGGGTCAAGGGCTGCCGTTCCCAGCTCTGCGGCGATGGCTTCGAGGGCCTCGACGGCGAACACGGTGACGGCGGCATCCATGTGCGCGGCCTTGCCGAAGAACCGGTCGCCGACGATGCCCTTGCCGGCCACGAACGTGGCCTGCTCGGCGTCTGCGGTGGGGACGTCGGCTGCGCCCTCCCGTGCGCGGCCGAAGTAGGCGTGCGCCGGCGACACGAGCAGGTGCAGGATCTCGACGTCGTACCTATAGCTAGCCGTCATTCCACCAAGTTATCGCCTCGCGGGGTCCCGGACGTTCTTTGGCTTAGAGGTAATCAGGGGCGGGTTCCAGCTCGAAGTAATCCTCGAGGGTGGGGAAGTCCTTCATCTCCTGGGCGATGGCCTTTCCCACGAAACGCAGGTGCCAAGGCTCGTAGGTGTAGCCGGTAACGTCCTCGGCCCCCGCGGGGTAGCGGATGATGAATCCATAGCTCGCGGCATTCGCGGCCGCCCACTTACCGGCCGGGGTGTTTGCGAAGCAGGCCTGCAGGGCGCAGACCCCACTGGCGTTGCCGATGTCCATCGCCAGCCCGGTCTGGTGTTCGCTGAAGCCGGGCCGCGCGGCGAGGGTATCGGCCGTTGCCTGGCCGTACTGGCGCACGTAGCTGTCGTAGAGGCTTGCCTGCTGGCTGTAAGAACGGTAGCCGCTGACCGGAATGATGTTCACGCCGGCCGACTTGGCGGCTTTGGCTAACTGTTTGTAGGCGTCCGCGGCCTCGGTCCGCAGCTGTTCCCCCTGGACCCTGACCAGCCGGGCCGGCACGTAGGTGGCGGGGTTCAACGGCCGGTGTTTGTTGACCACCACCTGCAGGCTGGAGGCGGAGTCGATGTCGTAGCCCGTCGAGGCTACAGCCGGCACTGATGGTGCGATCATGCCGAGCGTGAGCAGCAGCCCCGCCAGTGCGCCTGTCATCCTGCTGATTCGCTTGAGCACCATGGCCTCCAGAAGTGTCCGGAACAGATGCGGGGAACCTTACCGGTCGGCACGGCGGGAGTCGAGGGCATTTGTCTCCGGGGACCCGGGACGAAATCCTCATGCGGCGGCTGCCCAACCGCGCCACCATGTTGGTATGAACGCTGAAACGCCGAAGCCGGCGGAGCTGAACCTTCCCCAGGCCTTCCTGCTGTTGGCAACGAACGACAAAGACGGCAAACCGGAGGTGCCGGTGTTTGCACTCAGAACCACGCTGGCGGGGGCAATCTTGGCCGAGCTGGAGCTGATCGGTGCCATCGAGCTGCAGGGGAAGAACGTCCGGGCTACCCGCGCCGCCCCGCCGACGGATTTCCAGCACGAGCTGGAGCTCATCCGCGGCAAATCACGGCCTCACACTCCCAAACGGTGGGTCGCCATGCTGGAGGGCCGCGCCGAAGTGCAGCGTGTCTACGAGCGGATGGCGGCACTGGGCATCGTGGAACATGTCGGCGAAAAACACCTCGGCGTGTTCCGGTCCACCCGGTACCCCGAGGTGGACCACGCTTCGAAAGCTGCGCTTCTGAAGAAGCTCGAGGCTGCACTCAGCGGTGCCGCACCGGTCCCCGGCGCACCTGATGCGAAAACGTCCGACGCCGGGGCGCCTCCTTCGACGGTGTCCGACGCCGGGACGTCTCCTTCGACGGGGCCCGACGCCGGGACGTCCGCGGCAGGGACGCCCGTGGCCGGGACGCCCACCGGGGCCGGCACGCCGGCTGCGCCCGCGCCCGACGCTAGGACCACGGCGCTGATTGCCCTGCTGCAAGCGGCCGGCCTGTTCGGCAAGCTCTTCCCGGCGGCAGACCGAGTCCGCGCCGACGAGTTGGCCAAGGACTACTGGCCCGCCCGAGCCGTGGAGGACGAGCTGCGGATGATCAGACTGGCCCAGGAAGAAGCCGCAACCCTCTAGTCCTCTAGGCCGCCGGATGGCTGGCGTCTCGGCGTGAAGGACGCGGGATTACTCCTGGCTGACGATGTCGACCGAGATCTCCACCGCCGGAACGGTTCCTCTGTTCTCCAGCCAGTGAAGAGTTTCCCTATCCTCGGGCCATCCTGCCCCCGGCCCGTAGTCCGTAGCGACTCCATTCCGGTGGTCGGTGATCGTTCCCTGCAGAATGTAGACGAGGCCAGGCCGGCCTTTGTGGTCGTGAACCGGACCGAAGACGCCGCCCGGCTCGATGGTCACCATCCGCATTCGAAGCTGGCGCCCTGCCATGCCCTCGATCTCCGGGCCAAGGTCAACCGTGGCAAGCAACTCCGGCTTAACACCTTTGGTCTCCGGTGCCGCTTGGTCGTTGTTCATGGTGCGCTCCTCCCTGCACGTTTAGCCGTGACTCAACCGCTGAAGCCGAGGGACACCCTGGCGTTCTTCTTGCGTTCAGCGAGTTCCTTGCGCGCCCTCAGGGCTTCATCCATGCTGACGGCGACGAATCTGGTGGACGTGCCGGGGGCGGCCCGGGCCACCAGATCCATGTCGGCGCTGATGACGGTTCCCACCATGGCGTAGCCGCCGCCGGACACGGCATCGCGGTGCAGGATGATCGGCTGGGTGCCGCCCGGAATCTGGATGGACCCAACGGCGTAGCCGGCATCCACGATGTTGGACGGGTCGGAACCGGCCCCAAAAGGCTGCTCCCGTTCCTTCCACTTGACGCCTGGACCGGAGTACCGCAATCCCATCCTGTCGGCCACAGGGGTCACCTTCCACTCGCCGTTTAGGAGGTTATCCAGTCCCTCATCGGTGAGTCTGTGGTCATAAAGGCCCAGCACGATCCTGACGGTCTGCTCCTTTGCGAAGACGGGCCGGAATTCCTCCGGAACAGTATCGGCGTCGGGAACCGCTCCGCCGTTGAGCGGGCTGCCGACAGGAACGTGGTCGCCAGCCTCCAGCTTGCGGCCGTGGAATCCGCCAATAGCGCCCAGGCTGTACGTGGACCGGCTGCCGAGCACCTCAGGCACATCGATACCGCCCTGGACTGCGATGTAGTACCGGGTGCCGCCCTGGATGACGCCGAAGCTGAGTTCGTCGCCGGCCTTCAGCTGCAGCCGGGTCCACTGGGGCCGCGCTTCGCCATTGACCTTGACTTCGACCGGGGCCCCGGTGACGGCAATAACAACATCCTGGTCGGTGGTCAGCGCCGGGCCCAGGTACGTGCATTCGAGGACAGCCTCCTTGGCGGTGTTGCCCACCAGTGCATTGCCCAGTTCGGCGGAGTACTGGTCCAGGGAACCGCTCTGCGGGATGCCGACGTTGTAGTGGCCGGTGCGTCCGTGGTCCTGGACCGTGGTCGCAAGTCCGGGGCTCTTGATATCAAATGCCACTGAGGGCCTCCATGAGTTCCTGGTTGTAGCCTTCGGGATTCGCCAGCGCCCTGGCCAGATCAAAGGTTACGGGCGCCTGCCGGTAGCGGAACGTCCCCGCGGCGATCTCGGCCTGGATGCTGTTGTACTCGGCCTCGGTCACGGGCTTGAACTTCACAATGTCGCCCGGCCGGAAGAACACCATGAAGTCCTTGAAATCCGCCAGGCCCTGCGCCGGATCGAAGATCGGCGCGGCCGCGATGCCGAACATCTGATACCCGCCCGCGCCGCGCACCGAGTAGATGCAGCCGAAGCAGCCGCCGTGGCCCACGGTCAAAGCGGGGGTGTCCGTGCGGGGGCTCAGGTACTTGGGAACCTCCAACTGCTTCTCGCGCTCCACCAGCTGGAAGAGGAACGGCAGGCCGGCGACAAAGCCGACCATCGACACAAGCCACGGCTGCTCGTGATGCCGCTTAATGAATTCCGCGGCATCCTTGAGGTTGTTGACCTTGGCGGCGTAGTCAATGTCGCTGCCGCCCGGCTCCTGATGGAATCCTTCGCGGAAGCGCTCTGCCACTTCGGCTGTGAAGGGATCGTCATACCAGACGGGCACTTCAATGATCCGGGTTTCGAGGGCTTGCTGCTGGTGGTGCGCCAGGTCCCCTTCAATGGTCCGGACGGTCTCTTCAAGGGTCGACGGCGGCAGGTCGTCGGGATCGAACCTCACCAGCAGCGAGGCGTTGGCAGGGCAGATATCCACGATGCCGGGCAGCTCCATCTCCGAAAGCTTCTCGGCGATGGACATGACCCTGAAATTGGCGGCCAGGCTCATGGACTCAGAGACCTCGACGAACAGGAACTCGTCTCCGCCCCAGGTGTAGCGGGCCTCCAGCTCGGCGGGTGCGGGGCTACTCATGGTGCCTCCATCAGATTGTCGACGGTTTCTATGAACTTTGAGTGGTGCTTGACGGCGGCGAACTCGAGCCGGTCCAGCAGCTTCTTGAGCACGGGAATGGTTGTCTTGACCCCTTCGATCCGGGTCCCGTACAGGGCCTCCAGCGCTCCTTCGATGGCGGCTTCGCGGGTGTCTTTGTGGACAATGAGCTTCGCGAGCATGGAATCGTAGTACGGGCTGACCGTGGACCCTGCCTCCACGCCGGCATCGATGCGGATCCCGTCGCCTTCAGGCCATTCCAGAGCCGTGATCAGTCCCGGGCTGGGGAAGAAGTTGTTGTGCGGGTCCTCGGCGTTGATGCGGCACTCGATGGCGTGGCCGCTGAACTGGATGTCCTCCTGCCGGACCGACATGGATCCCGTGGAGGCGATGAGCAGCTGTTCACGGACCAAGTCGACGCCGGTGATTTCCTCGGTGATGGGATGCTCCACCTGGATCCGGGTATTCATCTCGATAAACGCGGCCTCATGGCCTGCCGGGTCGTAGAGGAACTCGACCGTTCCGGCGCCGCTGTAGCCGCATTCCCGGGCGAGTTCCACCGAGGATTCGCGGATAGTCCGGCGGACGGCGTCGGGAAGGTCAGGGGCCGGGGCTTCCTCAATAACTTTTTGGGAGCGCCGCTGCATCGAGCAGTCGCGGTCTCCGAGATGAATGAAGTTGGTTCCGTCTCCCAGAACCTGTACCTCCACGTGGCGGGCGTGCTGCACAAAGCGCTCCAGGTAGACGGTCGGGTCTCCGAAGACCGACGCCGCTTCGCCGCGAGCCATCTCTATGGTCTCCAGTAGTTCGCCCTCGTTGTGCACAAAGCGGATGCCCCGGCCCCCGCCGCCGGCGGAGGCCTTGACCACCAGCGGGTAACCGATGCCGCGGGCCTCTTCCACGGCGTCGGCGTCGGGGTCCAGCGGTCCGTCGGTGCCGCGGAGGATCGGGACCCCCGCCTTGCGGGCGGACTCCCTGGCCAGGGACTTGTTGCCCATCATCTCGATCGCATCGGCGTCAGGACCCACCCAGGTGAGCCCCGCCGCGGCGACCTTCCGCGCAAACGCGGCGTTTTCGGAGAGGAAGCCGTAGCCAGGGTGAACGGCGTCGCAGCCGTTATCCACCGCTGCGGCGATCACGGCGTCCTGGTTCAGGTAGCTGGCGGGGGCAGGGGCCGGTCCGATCACGACGAAGTTGTCGGCTGCGCGCGCGGCCAGGGAATCGGCGTCGGGCTCGCTGGCCACCAGGAGCGTCTCGATGCCCATTTCACGGGCTGTCCGGGCGATTCGCACGGCGATTTCACCACGGTTGGCGATGAGCAGTTTCTTCATCATTAGCCTTCTCGAATGACGATAATGGTGTCGCCCGGATTGACCATTTCGCCCTCGTTGACCTTAAAGGATTCGAGGGTTCCGGCCACATCGGACTGGATTTCGGTGAACTGCTTCATGATTTCGATGATGCCCACGGTCTGGCCGACTTCGATGGTGTCGCCCTCGTTGGCGAAAGGCGGCTTGCCCGGGCCGGGCTTGCGGTAAAAGACTCCGGGGAGGGGGGAAACAATGTTTGCCATGGGGTGCTCGCTTTCAGATGGTTGGATTAATCGGCTCTAGCCCAGGACCGCACGCACGGCGCTGGCCACGGCAGTGGAATTGGGTGCGTCGGAGTGCACGCAGATGCTTCGGAACGGAATGTCCAGCTCGGTGCCGTCAACGGCCAGTACCGGTTCACCGGCCAGGGCGCGGCTGACACGCTCGGCGGCGGCTGCGGGATCGGTGGGAACGGGGCGGCGCTGGATCAGCAGCTCGCCTGCCGGACCATAGTTGAGGTCCACATAGAGTTCCGGCACGAATTCCACGCCCATCGCCCGGCACACATCTTCGTGGGCGGTCCCGGCAAGCCCGTAAAACGGAACTCCGTACTGCAGCGCCGCTCCGGCAGCGGCCCGCATCAGCTCCTCGTCACCGGCCAGCATGCCATAGAGGGCGCCGTGCGGTTTGATGTGGTTCAGCGTGAGACCGTGCTTGCCGAGGAAGGCCGTCAGGGCTCCGGTCTGGTACAGGATGATCGACTCGACCTCGTCAGGGCTGAGTACCATCCGGCGGCGTCCGAAACCCACGACGTCGGGGAGGCCGGGGTGCGAACCTACAGCCACCCCGTGCTCGGCGGCGAGCGCCACAGTCCGGTTCATAACGTCGGGATCTCCGGCGTGAAACCCGCAGGCCACGTTGGCAACGTCGATGATGCGCATGAGTTCTTCGTCGTTACCGAACTCGTGGAGGCCCAGGCCTTCACCCATGTCGGAGTTCAACAGCACACGTCCTTGAGGGCGCGGAGCGGTGGCGGGAGTCACATTTGTTTGCATGGTGCAACGCTACTCAGCATCCGGCGCCGCCGATATTGTGCAGGTCGATGAATCGAACGGCCTGACTTATGCTGGATGCACTATCTCGCCATTCACTCGCGCTGTCTAGGGAGGCTTCCTTGAGGATCTCGGACCTGGTCGACGACGTCGATCTCAACATCCGCCTTCGCGTTCCGGGCGGCGAGGGACGCCTGAACCGGCCGATCACATGGTGCGCGCCCACCGAACACATGGACCCCACGCCGTTCCTCAGTGTCAACGCCCTGGTGCTGACGAACGGCATGGGCCTGAACGTCAGGGACTTCAGGATCTGGGACGCCTACGTAGAACGATTGGTCGCCGTGCCCGCCTCCGGACTGGCATTCGGTCTGGGCGCCGCACACTCCGAGCTGCCGGAGGGCCTCTTACGGGCCTGCGAGGCGCACGGCCTGCCGCTGCTGGAGCTCCCGCCGGAAGTGCCCTTCGTGTTGGTAATGCGCCATGTGGAGCGGATCATTGCCACCGAGCGCTATGAGGAACTGCGGAAGGGCTGGGAGTTGGCGGACGAATGCACCCGCTTGGCGGCCGACGGGCGGTCCCTGGCGGAGGTGCTTGAGCGGGTGGCGGGCGCCGTCAATGCAAGGGTCGCTGTGATCGATCAGAATGCGTTCGAACTCGTAGCCGCAGGCACGGCCCACGGCGATACGGCGCGGACCACGCTGCGTCTGCCCAGCGGCGGATCTGAGCAATTCAGGCTTGCCATCGAGGGGATTGGCAGCGACATCGTGCTGCAGCCCGTCCTGGGCCCCGTTGCTGCCGTCATCGGCCTGCAACTGAGCTACACCCTTGGCTCCCGCTCACCCCTGCATTCCCGGGAGGCGGCGCGCTTCATGGAGGCCCTCTATGCGGACCACGGTGAGCCGTCCCAGCCGCTGCGCCGCTATGCCCTCGAGTCAGGCTTCGATCCCGACGGAGACTGGAGCACGGTACTCATCGGCAGTTCGGAAGAGATCGTGCCCGCGAAGCTGCGAGCCATTGCGTGGCGCGCGCGGGTGGGGCTGCAGGCCACTTTCAGTACGGTGCGGTTCATGGAGGAAATTGGCCTCACCACGTTGTTGCTGCAGCACCGGCACGGAACAGCCGACCTGCTTGATGCCGTCCGGGAGTTCTTTCTGGACGCTCCGGAACTGTCCGTCATCGTCACCGAGTCTGCGAACCTCAGCGAACTGCCGCTGACGCTTCAGCTCGCCCGGCGCCAGGTGGGTCGGCCCGGCGTGCACAAGGCGCCGCTGGCCGATCTCGCCGGCATCGTACAGGGGCTGCCCAGCCCGGGTTTGGTGGCAATGTGCCAGCGCCTCCTGGCCCCCCTGGCCTCCGACGGCGGCAGTGCGCTGCGGGAGACGTTCGATGCATACCTCCGGCACAGCGGGAATTCCACGAAGATCTGCGACGAGCTCTTCATCCACCGAAACACGCTCGGCTACAGGCTGAGGAAGATCCAGGAGCTCCTGCGGCTGGATCTGACCGACGGCGAAGTCCGCGCCACCTACATGCTGGCTTTGGGCATCGTCGCAGCAAACTGAGGACGACGAGGCGCAGCTTGCTCGTGCCTCGCGCTCCGCGTCATGCGGCGTTGTCCCAGGCGCTGCTTTCCCTCACGCACAATGTCGGTTTGAGCCGCACGGGTTCGACCTGTTCGCCGTCAAGCACGCGCTTGAGGAGCTGCATCGCCGTCCGACCGATATCCAGCATGGGGGAGCGGACCGAGGAGAGCGGAATGGGGAGCTCCGCGGCGACGGACGTGTCATTGAAGCCCACCACCGCGACGTCACTCCCGACGGCGGCACCGTGTGAGCGCAGTGCGCCCATAGCGCCAATTGCCGCGAAGTCGTTGACGGCGAAGATGGCAGTGGGATTCGGCTTCCTGCCCGCCAAGATCGTTTCGGTGGCTTCGCGGCCGCCCGCAGTGTCGAACCGGGACCACACGATGGCTTCCTGGGGAAGCTTGCCACCCAGGGATTTCCACCGGTCCGCAAACCCGGCCGTCCGATCCACCGCCGTGCTGGCGTATGGTTCACCTGCGATGACAGCGACGTTCCTGTGCCCTTTGCTCCACAGGTGGTCGGCCACGAGCTGGCCGCCGAGGACATCGTCGCACGTGGCCGACGGGTAGCCGGTCACCCGGCGGTTCATCAGCACGAAGGGGATGTTGCGGGCGGTGAGCTCCCTGAGCTGGCTGCCATCCAGGTGGGCATCGCCGATGATCAGCCCATCCACGCGGCGTGCGAGCATGGTGTCCGTTTTCCGGCGTTGTTCCTCCGGGTCGTCGCGGGAATTCATGACGAAGGTGGAGTAGCCCAGCTCGGCCGCGGCCTCCTCAATCCCCTCGTACATGATGGCCAGGACAAGGTCCGAGAGCCGGGGGACAATCACTCCCATCAGGCGGGTTCGCCGCGTCCGCAGGCCTGCAGCCTGGGGGTTGGGGGAGTAGCCCCGTTTTCGCGCCAGATCGCGCACCCGTTCGGCCGTCGCGACGGACGCGGCGCCGCGGGCAACGTCGGAGCCCGAATGCAGAATCCGGGACACAGTGGACGGGTGGATGCCGAGCTCCTTGGCAAGGTCCTTCAGCGTGACCGTGCGGCCATCGGCCGTGATTTCTTTCATTTGTTCCCCTGCCGCAGCTCAAGAAGGCGTCATACAAGACTGCCCGATGCGGTGCGGATCTTCAGCCGTAGGACCCTTGACGTGTCCCAAGTCACATTCTATAGTCACTTTAACCCTTACCCAATCGATTGGGTAGCACGGCGGGACGCATTCGACGCAAAAGGTGTTTACATCGCTGAAACGCCGGGCGGCACGCGGTGGAAACATCGCGAAGATATTTTTTAGCCAAGAACCCAAACGATTGGGTAAGCGTTCGCCGCGGCGGATGCAGGAGCAACGGAGTCAATATGACCGTCACAGATTCGGGGAGCGCCCACGTGGTGCTGTTGGCCACGGGCGGGACCATCTCCTCCCGAGGCTCCGAGGCCGGAGGCGGCGCGGTGGCATCGGACTCGGGGGAGCAGGTGTTCGCCAGCATGGGCGTGCCCGCCGCCCACCCGGTCCGCGTGGTCGATGTGTTTCGGAAGGGTTCATACCTGCTCACTGTCGACGACATGATCGCCATCTGTGCCAGGATCCGCGAGGCGCTGACGGACCCGCAGGTGCTCGGGGTGGTCGTCACGCACGGCACGGACACGATGGAGGAGACGGCCTATCTGGCGGAGCTCACGCATGATGACCCCCGGCCTGTCGTATTCACCGGTGCGCAGCAGGCGGCTGATTCCCAGGGCCCCGACGGCCCCGACAATTTGGCCCGCGCGATCGCCGTCGCCGGTTCCCCCGAGGCCCGGGGCAAAGGGGTGTTGCTGGCGTTTGCCGGCACTGTCTTCCCTGCGGCCGGAGTGCGGAAGTGCCACACAACGAGGCTGGATGCTTTCGCCAATCCGGATTTCGGAACGGCGGGGTCGGTGAGCGCATCCGGCGAGGTCAGCTTAGAGACAGCACGGCCCGCACTTGCCTCGTTGCCATTACCTGGCAATGGGGCCGGTTCGCCCCGCGTGGACCTGGTCGCCGCCTACCCAGGGGCGGACGCCATCCTGTTGCGAAGTTCCCTCCAGGCCGGGGCGGCGGGGGTTGTCCTCCAGGGGACGGGAACGGGCAACGCCAACCGCGAGATTTGCCGGGAGGTCGCCGCGGCCACCGCGGCCGGTGTCGTGGTGGTGACGAGCACCCGGGTGGAGGCCGGCGCCGTCGTGCCGATCTATGGCGACGGCGGCGGTGACGACCTCCGCGCGGCGGGCGCCATATCCTCCGGACTGCTCAGGCCATCCCAGTCGTTGGTCCTGCTCAGCCTCTTGCTCAGGCTGGGCACCCCCGTGTCCCGCATAGCGGAAACCTTCGCCCTCCGGGGCGAAGCCCCGGACCACACCCAGACCAGAACCCATCAAGAGAACCCAACAAAAAGCGCAGTGAAAGGTTGAACTCATGACAAAGGACATCCAAGTCGCATTCGGCGTCGACGTGGACGCCGTTGCCGGAATGCTCGGCTCCTACGGAGGCGAGGACTCGCCGTGTGACATCTCCCGCGGCCTGTTCAGCGGGGAAGTCGGCGGCCCGCGCCTGATCCGCCTCTTTGAGAAGTACGAGCTGCCGGCCACGTGGTTCGTCCCGGGTCACTCGATCGAGACGTTCCCGGACCTGACCCGGATGATCGTGGACGCAGGTCATGAAATCGGCGTGCACGGGTACTCGCACGAGAACCCCATCGCCATGACCCGGGAGCAGGAGACGGCGATCCTTGACCGGTCGATCGAACTCATCGAAAAGGTCTCCGGCCGTCGCCCCACGGGCTACGTCGCTCCGTGGTGGGAATTTTCGCAGGTTACAAACGAGATTCTCCTCGAACGCGGGATCAAGTACGACCACTCCTTGATGCACCGCGACTTCGAGCCCTACTACGTCCGGGTCGGCGACAGCTGGAAGAAGATCGACTACACCAAGGACGCCGAAACCTGGATGGAGCCGCTGGTCCGGGGCAAGGAAACCGACCTGGTCGAGATTCCGGCCAACTGGTACCTCGATGACCTGCCTCCGATGATGTTCATCAAGGCATCCCCGAACTCGCACGGCTTTGTCAGCCCCCGTGACATCGAGCAGATGTGGCGCGACCAGTTCGACTGGGTCTACCGGGAAATGGACCAGGCCGTCTTCACCATGACCATCCACCCCGACGTCTCGGGCCGGCCCCAGGTCCTGCTCATGCTCGAACGCCTCATCGAACACATCAACTCCCACGAAGGCGTCAGCTGGCTCAAATTCGACCAGATCGCGGACTCCTTCCTCGCCCGCAGCCCCCGAAAGGAAAACCAGTCATGACCATCCAGCAGCCCGCCGTCGACCTGACGAACCCGGCACCCGACGAGAAACGCCGTTTCCCGGTCTTCTCCAAGCGCAATACGACCACCGCCACCGTGCTGGCCCTGCTCGCCTGGACCATTGCCGTGTTCGACTACGGACTTTTTGGCACCCTCTTGCCGGCCATGCAGGAAGAGTTCGGGTGGACAGCGACCGAGGCCTACGCCATCAACACCTGGATCGCCGTCGGAACCGCAATCGTCTGCTTCGGCATCGGCCCCGTCATCGACCGGCTCGGCCGGCGCAAGGGCATGATGACCACCATCGGCGGCACCGCCGTCGTCTCGGGCCTGACGGCCCTGATCCCGACCGGAATCCCGTTCCTCAGCAACGGCTTGCTTGTGCTGGTCCGTTCCTTCGGCGGCCTCGGATTCTCGGAGCAGGCAGTCAACGCGACCTACATGAACGAGGTCTACCAGGTCACCGAAGTCGCCGATAAACGTAAGCGGCCCGGTTTCCACTACTCATTCATCCAGGGCGGCTGGCCGCTGGGCTTCCTGCTCGCCAGTGCCTTGGCGCTCGCTTTCCTTCCCTCCCTCGGCTGGCGCGCCCTCTACCTCATGGCGACCATTCCCGCAGCCATTATCGTGTGGGTTATTGCCAAGAAGCTCAAGGAGACGCCCCAGTTCGAACTGCACCACAAGCTGACCCAACTCGAGAAGGGCGGCCAGTCCGCGGAAGCCCATGCCCTGGCCCACGCGTACGGCGTCGAACACTCTTCCGCAGCTCCGCTGAAGCGCATCTGGGAACCGCACCTGCGCCGGAACACGATCGTCTTCTCGCTGGCCTGGATCTTCAACTTTTTCGGCATCATGATCTTCAGCATCCTCGGCAGCTCCGTCCTCAAGAACGCTAAGGGTGTGGAACTTTCGGATGCGTTCTGGATGCTGATTGTCATCAACATGCTGGCGTACTTCGGTTACGTCTTCCACGGATGGCTCGGTGACAAGATTGGCCGCAAGCGGACCATCATCGGCGGTTGGATCCTCTCCGGCCTGTCCTTCACCATCATGCTCAGCCCCATCGCCACCAGCCCGTTCATGATCATCCTCACCTACGGCGCTGGGTTGTTCTTCCTGGTCGGACCCTACGCCGCCATCCAGTACTTCATGGCTGAGTGCTACCCCGTCAGCTGCCGTGCCACCGGTACCGCCTTCATCGGTGCAATGAGCCAGCCCGGCACCATTCTCGGTGGCGCGTTGTTCACGGCAGCGGCAGCCAGCGCGGGAACCGGCACTGCAGCCTTGTGGGTCGGCGCAGCCGGCACGCTGTTTTCCGGCTTGCTGATGATCGCCGCGAAGCCCCCGGCAGAGGCCCTACTCGAGGATCACCCGCACGAGGTCGAAGTATGACACCGGAGACAAAGGTCGCGGTCATCACGGGAGCAGCCAGCGGGATCGGACGCGCACTTGCGGTGCACTACGCCAGAAATGGGGTGCGCTCGGTTATCGGCACCTTTCCAGGTGACCCGCACGACCCCCAAGAAACCCTCCGCTTGGTGCAGGACGCAGGGGGCCACGGGGTCGTCCACGAGGTGGATGTTCGCAGCACGCCATCCGTCGATGCATTCGCCGAACGCGCCGTCGAGGAGTACGGCCGCCTGGACTACGCTGTGGCCAACGCGGGAGTCCTGCGTAACTCCCCTTTGGGCGAGATGACCGATGATCGCTGGGAGGACATGCTCGACGTCGATCTCACCGGCGTGCTGCGGACCCTGCGTGCGGGGTCCGCGAGGATGACCGACGGCGGGGCGATGGTTGCTGTGTCCTCAATCGCCGGCGGCGTCTACGGGTGGGAGGAGCATGCCCACTATGCGGCCGCCAAGGCCGGCGTGCTCGGGCTGATCCGCAGCGTGGCCGCCGAGCTGGGACCGCGCGGCATCCGCGCCAACGCCGTGATCCCCGGACTCATCGAGACACCCCAGTCCCTGGACCCGGTGAACTCGCTGGGGCCCGAGGGCCTGCAGCGGGCCGGGCGGGACATCCCTTGGGGCCGGGTCGGCCGGCCCGAGGAGGTTGCCAGCGTGATCGGCTTCCTGACCTCCGATGACGCCGCCTACGTCACGGGCCAGTCGCTGATAGTCGACGGCGGCCTCACCATCAAAATGCGTGCCTGAAAGCCCTGGAAGGAACGAATGAACAACACTGACACCTCCCCTCACACGTCGGGCCGCGCCGTGGTGGTCACGGGCGGGGCCAGCGGCATCGGCCAGGCCATCGCCGAAGCCTTCACCGCCAACGGCGACAGGGTGGCTGTCCTGGACCGCTCTGGCGTGGGCGCCATCGCCGTCGACGTCTCGGATGAAGCGAGCGTAAAGGCGGCCTTCGCTGCCGCGCGGATGCAGCTCGGCCGAATCGACATTCTCGTCAACAGCGCGGGCCTGCTGACGGAGTCGCGGCTGGAAGACATGACCCTGGCCATGTGGAACGAAACTATTTCCGTTGACCTGACAGGCGTCTTCCTCTGCTGCCGGGAGGTGGTGGGGGAGATGCGGCAGCAGAAGTGGGGCCGCATCATCAACATCGCCTCCCAGTTGGCCATCAAGGGCGGCACCGGGCTCAGCCACTATAGTGCCGCCAAGGCCGGAGTGGTGGGACTGACCAAGGCCCTGGCCCTGGAAACCGCCGGCGACAACGTGCTGGTCAACAGCATCGCACCGGGGCCGATAGAAACGCCGCTAGTTGAAGGCATCTCCGAGAGCTGGAAAGCCGCTAAGCGTCAGGAACTTCCACTGGGAAGGTTCGGAACGACGGCGGAGGTGGCACCCGCAGCACTTCTGCTGGCGAGCGACCCCGGAGGAAACCTCTTCGTGGGCCAAACGCTCGGTCCGAACTCCGGCGATGTAATGCCTTAAGAAAGGACATCTATGTGCGGCGCTTGCGGCAGGACTACCGTTGCCGATCCCGCCCTAGGGGCAGTGCGGACCTTGCGTCAGCACCTGATCGTGGCGGGCGCGATCAACAGTGTTTGCCACGGCCTGCCTGGAGCTCCCAAGGTGACCGCACTCCGGGACGGCTGGATGATGTCCGGCCCTTCCGGAGCCTCAAGGCAATGCCAGACCCTTGAAGAACTGTGGGCCGCTGTCCTCGGCTGTTTCACTGAAGCATCGGTCCTCGGACGCCTGCGCAGGCGCCAGCAGGCTTACGCGGCTGACCCGTCCAACGCGGGGCTGCCCGCGCGTGCGGCCGGCATGGTCGCACCAAACAGCAAAGGAAAACTTCATGACTGATTTCACCCCACTCTGGTCACCCATTCAGATCGGTTCCACTCAACTGGCGAACCGAGTCGCGCTGGCTCCCATGACCCGGATCAGTGCCACGGAAGACGGACACGCCACGGAAAGAATGGCTTCCTACTATCAGGGGTTTGCACGCGGAGGCTTCGGGCTCTTGATCACAGAAGGGATATATCCCGACACGGCGCACAGTCAGGGCTACCACTTCCAGCCAGGCATTGCGACCGAGGAGCAGGCTCGGTCTTGGGCCAAGGTAGTCGACGGCGTCCACTCAGCTGGCGCACGGATATTCGCCCAGCTGATGCATGCAGGGGCGCAGAGCCAGGGAAACCGGTTTGTCACGTCCTCGGTCGGACCATCGGCGGTCGCCCCCAAAGGTGCTCAGCTGCCGTTCTACCGCGGTGAAGGCCCCTACCCCGTTCCCTCGGCGATCACTACGGCCCAGATGACCGAGGTTCGGAAAGGCTTCGTCACGGCTGCGCTGCACGCGAAACAGGCCGGGTTCGATGGCGTCGAGATCCACGGCGCCAACGGGTACCTGCTGGATCAGTTCCTCACGGACTACATGAACCAGCGCACGGACATCTACGGTGGCTCACCGGAAAACAGGGTCCGCTTTGCTGCGGAGATCTGCCGCGACGTGCGGGAAGCCGTCGGCCCGGACATGACAGTGGGCATCCGCATTTCCCAGTCGAAAGTCAGCGACAACGACCACCGATGGAGCGGAACTGCGGAAGAAGCGAACGTCATCTTTTCCACGCTGGGTGGCACGGGCGTCGACTTCATCCACACGACGGAGTACCAAGCGAGCGCGCCCGCATTCGAGGATTCCGAAGAGACTTTGGCCGCGCTGGCAAAGGAGTATTCGGGAGTGACCGTGATCGCCAACKGCAAACTCGACGACCCGGAAACCGCCGTTACCATGTTGCGTGACGGTGCCGCCGACGTCGTCGCGCTAGGCAAGGGGGCCCTGGCCAACCGGAACTGGCCGCACCTCGTCCGAAACAACTTGGAATTCGACGAACTCGACCCCTCTGTGTTTGCTCCCTTGGCAGACGTCAAGGATTGGGAACTGGAGGGGCCGGTCTAAAGCGACCTCGCGCGTAAGAAACTCGCGCGTGAGAAACCTGCGTGGCATCGCCGTGACCTGCGGGCGGGGGCGGTACTTTCGGTGCGACCGGTTGAACCGCTTGGACTAACCTCCGCAAACGCGACGACGACGGCGGGAAGCTCCCGTCGTCGTCGTCGTTTAGTGCTGCGCTGTGTTCTTAGGCGGAGGCCGAGTCCAGGTTGGCCGCGCCGTGGTCCAGGCTGAGCGTGAACGTGTTCGGGCCGCTGGCGTGGACCGCGATGTTGGACTTCGCGGTGTTGTGCCGGGCCGAGAGATCGTGGACCAGGGCGTCCAGTTCGTGGTGCATCGTGGTGCGGTCCCAGAGCTTGTGGGTGACAGTGTTGGCAGTTTCAAACGTCATTGTTCAGTGCTTCCATTCATGAATCCGGGTGTCCGGCTGCCGCACCGATGCGGAGCCGCCGTAGGCCAAACCAGGAACGCCTGAGACCGTGGGCAGCTCTGCGAGCTCACCGGTTTGGCCTCATTGCGTCCACCAGGATGGTGCCCCTGATTCGATTCGGACGCGGAGCGTCGGAGCGAACCTCGGGGCTGCGCGGGCGGGGATTCGAGCCCCTGCCTGCCTTTTTATGATGCACAGCGCCGGGCGGACGGCTCAAGCCAGACGGCGATTATTGCGGGTGAGACTGGTCACAGCCGCAGGCGGCAGGTGCCGGATGGGCTCGGCGTTGAACAAATCTGATCGGATCCGGTGTCGCATGGGCGGACCACCGATTGCCGCGTGCAAGAATCACTGCGTGAATACCCCCGAACCAGCGATCGTCGACTGGCCTTCGCTGCTGTTCGCGCTTCTTATCGATTCGCTTCTGGTCTGGGCTCCGACCGTATTGCTGTTCGTACTCGCGCCCGGCCGCTGGATCCCTCTTGTCTTGATCCTCTTCACCGCCTTGGCCACCAACTGGGCACTCTATGCCCGCGGGACTTCGCTGGGCAGCTACCTTGGCGGTTTCCGGCTTCGTACCCGCCATGGCCAGCCGCCGGGGCCGGCCTACGGACTGATCCTCGCAGTGCTGACCTTGATGTCCATGTTCGCGGTGGCCGTGGCCGTTGCCGTCAGCTTCACCCCGGGTAACGATGCTTCAGGCCCGCTGGGCAGGCCGGAAAATCACCCCCTCCTAGGAGAACGAACCCGGCGCAGGCGCTTCCTGCAGGCCGCGGACGACTACTGGGAACGCTGGGCGGGTTGAATCCGGCGGCCCCAAAGACCATCGAGCAGGCGCATCACTTGCAGCGGCCGCTCGAAGGTGGCGAAGTGGCCGCAGCGCGGGATCGTCACCAGTTGGGCGTGCGGGACCACTTCGCCCAAACGGTGCAGATCGGACTGCGGGGTGAAGACATCCACGTCCCCGCGGGTCGCCAGCACCGGGCAGCGGATGCTGCGCCACCGGTCCAGGTCGTAGTGGGCCGCGGCCCGGGCGGCGGCGGAGAAGCTTGCCGGGCGGGCGTCATCGCCAAGCCCGCGCACAACCCCTGCGGGGATGGCTGCGGGAGCTGCGAAAAACGGGGACATCAGTGGCCGCATCACGGGAGCCCTGCCGGTCGCACGTACCAGCGCTGACCCGGCCGGACCGAGGGCCGCCAGTGTGCGCATGAGCAGGAGCATGCCCACGAACGCCGGGAGCCTGACGAGCCCGCGCAGCGGGTTCCGGGCCGCCTCGGACACACCGAAGGTGGTAGCCGAAATGGCGGCGACGCTGACCACCTGCTCGGGCCAGGTCGCGGCGATATGCAGCGCGAGGAAGCCTCCCATGGAGTGCCCCACCAGATTCCACCGACGGTACCCGAGCGAGTCGAGGATCCCCGCGACAGCCCGGCCCGCGGCATCGATGCTGAAGTGTTCCATCCGGGCATTTTCGGTGGATCCACCCCAGCCCGGCAGGTCGATCAGCACCCGCGCCCGGTCCGGCACTCCGGCGAGCAAGGGCTGGAAGGTGGTCCAGGATCCCGCGGCGCCGTGAAGGTACACGTCCGCAGTAGCCGACGCCGGCCCTCGTTGCTTGAGGCCCGACTGGACATGCACAGTGCAGGGACCCAGTTCCGTCGGGAGGACATGCCGCCACAGCATTGTTGCCTCGGCGGCAGTCGTTTCCTGCTGAACGCGCATGGGCCCCTCTGCTTTCGGTCTCCATGTTGATTCGGAGCCGAGCTGGTGCCGGACCGGACGCGCGGCGCCTATCGAACCGATCGAATGGGCGGCAGGCAACAGGCGCCGGGTGACCTCAGACGTCGATGGTGACGACGGCGCGTTCCCCTGTTGCATCCGCCCGCGCTCCGGTTTCCGAGCTGACGGCCCGTGAGACGCAGCAGCACATCTTCGCCGCAGCCTGCTGCTGGCGCTCGCTGTAGAACACGTCGCGGTGGTCGACGGTGCCCTGCAGGCCCAGCAGCCGCACTTCACAGAGTCCGCATTCGCCCTTGCGGCAATCGAACATCATGTCCACTCCCGCGCCCTCGAGGGCTTCCAGCATGGACTCGCCGGGACCGACGGTCGTCTCCACGCCCAGCCGGGGGACGCGGACGACGAACTCCTCCGGATCGAACCACCCGCTGTTGCCGAAGGTCTCGTACCTCAGGTTCGGCACGCTCAGGCCGCGCGTGTCCCAGCCGCGTTTCACCGCGTCCATGAGCCGGATCGGTCCGCACATGTAGAGCTCCGTCTCCGGATCCACCCCGGCCAGCAACTCATCGACCTTCAGCGCCGTGCCCTCGTCATCCACGTGCACCCGCAGCGCGTCGCCGTGCAGCGCTTCCAGCTGGGGCAGGTAGGCCATGGCGGCGCGGCTGCGGCCGGCGTAGACCAGGGTGTAGTCCGCCTTGATGTTGCGCAGCACCCGCGCCATGGTGACCATCGCGGTGATCCCTATGCCCCCGGCCAGAAGCACGTAGCGCGGGGCGCCCACCCGGAGCGGGAAGTTCTGCAGCGGCTGGGTGATCTCCAGTTGGTCCCCGACTTCCAGGCCCTGCATGAAGACCGAGCCGCCCCGGGACTGCGGCGCCCGGAAGACGCTGATGGCCACGCGCCGGCCATCCTCGCTGGAATCCACCACGGAGTAGGAGCGCTTGTGGCGTTCCCCGTTGATCGTGACCATGACGTCGATATGCGAGCCGGGCTCCGCCTTCTTCGGTAGCGACTGGGACAGGACCAGGCGCCGGGTTTCGGCGGTGACGGACTCCGCCTCGACGACGGTTCCGGTCTGCCAGACTTCGATGTTGCTTGCTGCCATGACTTTCTTCTAACTTCTCGCTGGGCTGGAGGGGTCCGGGCTGGACGGGTCTGGGGTCGGTCAGACGGTGGGAATGAGCCGGCCCTCGGCGGCGAGCTGGCGCTCGATCAGCCTGCGGACCCACATCCCGCCGGCGTCGATGTTGAGGTTGTAGAACTCGTAGTCCGGGTTCGCGTCGATCGCCTCCTGCTGCGCCTTGAGCATGGCCTCGTCCTCGCCGAAGACGCCGTGGACGCCGTTGCGAAGCTGGGTGGTGATCAGCTGGCTCTCCAGCCGGTAGTTGCGCATGAAAGCCCAGAAGTAGTGGCAGGTCTTGGCGGTTTCGGGGGAGATGGTGTTCATGACGAAGCCATTCACGCCCTGGCTGCGGTCGCCTTCCGGCGCCCCGGTGCCTGCCTTCGCGACGCCGACGTCGATGTTGATCGTCGACGGCGACTGGAAGGTGATGATCTGCCAGCGGTCCACCTTGCCCTCGAAGCCAGGGAACTTGTCGCGCATGTTCTTGAGCCAGAACGGCGGCGCGTCGATGTCGAGCATCCAGCGGGACACGGTGACGGTGTCGCCGTCCTGGGTCACCTTAAAATCGGACTCGCTCAGTTCGTCCTGCCCGATCGAGGACGAATGGACGAACTCCTCGTGGGTGAGGTCCATCAGGTTGTCCAGCACCAATTGGAAGTTGCACGGGGCAAAGATGGTCTCGCCGTCGCCGGCCCATTCATCCGAGCTCATCTGGTGCATGTCCGGGACCAATGTTGGGTCGGCCTGGGTCGGATCGCCCAGCCAGACCCAGACATACCGGTACCTTTCGATTACCGGGAAGGACGGGACCGTGGCGCTGGGGTTGATGGTTTCCTGCGCCGGCATCGAGACACAGCGGCCGGCGGAGTTGTAAACGATGCCGTGGTACGGGCACTGGATCTCATCCCCGGGAAGCGTCTTGCCCATGGAAAGCGGAGCCAGCCGGTGCCAGCATGCGTCCGCCAGCGCCACGGCCTTGCCGTCCTCCGTGCGGTACAGGGCGAGCGGGCGGTCCGCGATCCGCCGGGACATCGGCTTCCGGGTCACTTCATGGTCCCAGGCGGCTACATACCAGGCATTAAGCGGGTACCCCAGCACCTTGTTGGTTGTCGAACTAACGGACTGCATCATCGCGGTCATGTCATTCCTTCGCTATATCTATCTACATAGGTAGTGGTCTGCGTCACAGCATAACTATGTTCATAGGTAGTGGCAAGGGGTGAGTTTCCGACGGCGGGCGTGCCGGGGCATGCGAAAGGCCCGGAAGCCCTGCGGCTTCCGGGCCGTTCTCCGGTCAGGATTCCAGTTTGTCGATCAGTTCCAAGCCGCGCCTGGCCCACTGGATTTCGGCGTTGGCGCGCTCGATCATGCCCTCGTAGGTGAAGATCTTGTAGCCGGCAATCTTGGCCCTATCGGCTTCAGGCGCCGCCTCCAGGCGGGTTGCCAGGATGGGATTGCTCCGGTCCTCCAGGGCGGCAATCATCTCCTGCCACTGCTGTGCGCGCGAGGAGTGGTAGGCGATGTGCGCCTGCATCTGCGCCCGCGCGGCATCCGGCTCGGCCCACTCCAGGTATGCCGCCTTGAGGTGGATCGGGTCCCGCTCGCGGGTGTAGTCGAGGGTGGTGTTGATCCAGGCGCGGAAGGCCTCAACGCCCTCCGGGGTGATGTGGTAGCGCTTCTTCTTGCCCTTCTTCCCCCAGGCTTCCTCGACGCCGCGCAGCAGGCCGTCCTTTTCCATGCGGCGGAGCTCCGGGTAGATCTGCGAGTCCGGAGCGTGCCAGACGTAGCCGACGGATTGTTCGAACTGCTTGAACACGTCGTAGCCCGTCAGGGGCTGGGATGTCAGCAGGGCAAGCAGGGCGTAGCGCAGACTCACCTCGCCACCGGTCCTTTCAATCGGGCCCGTCGGCCGCATCGCGACATACGGGCCCTGCTTCATCAAAACTCTTGTCAACTAACTATGTTCATAGTTAGGCTGTGTCTCACGCCACATCTAGCTATCAGTATAGATAGTTGTCCGGCTACCGGGAGTTCGACGACGATCCCCGGCGGCGGGCTTTGGCACCGAAGGCGCACAACCGCCGTTCGGCACGCAACTTTATACCCGCCCGGACTGTCCGCGGCCTCCAGAAAGTAGTCTCATGCAACTCCAAGAACGCATCGACGCGTCCCGCATGTCCCTGTACCAATGGCTGATCGTCGGATTGTGCATCATCCTTAACGCCCTCGACGGCTTCGACGTTCTGGCCATGGCTTTCACGGCCAACAGCGTCACGCGCGAGTTCGGCCTCAGCGGGGCCGAGCTGGGCATCCTGCTGAGCTCCGGCCTGGTCGGCATGGCCATCGGGTCGCTGGGCCTTGCACCGTTCGCCGACGTCATCGGCCGCCGGCCCATGGTCCTGGTCTCCGTTGGCCTTGCCACCGCCGGCATGCTGCTCGCCTCACTTGCGCATTCGGCAGTGGAGTTGGGGATCTGGCGCGTCGTCACGGGCCTGGGCATCGGCGGCATCCTGGCCTGCACCAACGTGATCGCCAGCGAATACTCCTCCAAACGTTGGCGCGGGCTGGCCATCAGCATCTACACGGCTGGCTACGGCATCGGCGCGACGCTGGGCGGCGCCGCCGCGGTCTCCCTCCAGGCAAACTTCGGCTGGCGCTCGGTCTTCGTGTTCGGCGGCATTTGCACCGGCGTCGTCCTGGTCCTGCTGGCGGTCCTGCTGCCTGAATCGGTGGACTTCCTGACCAGCCGTCGCCCCCGCAACGTCCTCGATCGCCTCAACAAGATTGCACGCAAGATCGGCCAGCCCGAACTGACCCAGATCCCCGCGTCCGCCGCAGTGGCGCAGCACAGGAACAAGCTTTCTGAACTGTTCACCGCCGGCAACCGCCGCTCCACCTGGCTCGTCTGGCTGGCCTTCTTTGCCACCATGTTCGGGTTCTACTTCGTGAACAGCTGGACGCCGCGGCTGCTCGTCACCGCCGGCATGACCGAGAGTCAGGGCGTGATCGGCGGCCTCATGCTCACCCTGGGTGGCACCTTCGGCTCCCTGCTCTACGGCCTGCTCACCATCCGCTGGAACAGCCGCAAGGTGATGATCGCGTTTGCGGTCCTCTCGGCCGCCACCATGGTGATGTTCATTTCCACCGCCGGCATCCTCGCCCTGGCGTTCGTCGCGGGCGGCGTCGTCGGCATGCTGATCAACGGCTGCATCGCCGGCATGTACACCATCACCCCCGCCCTGTACGGCGCGTCCGTCCGGAGCACCGGCGTCGGCTGGGCGATCGGAATCGGCCGCGTCGGTGCCATCGTCGCCCCGCTCATCACCGGCGCCCTGCTGGACGCGCACTGGACAGCTTCCATGCTGTACATGGGCGTCGGCGCCGTGGTTCTCGTGGCGGGCGGCGCCGTAGCGGCGATGCGCCCGGCGCGGCAGGAGCCGGTTGCGCAGGACGACGTGGCGGAGGAAGTCCCGCTGTCCGTCTGACCGGAATTCGGCCGGCGCGGTTGCCGGCTAACCACGCAAGCGGACGACGGCGGGAAGCTCCCGCCGTCGTCCGCCTGCGTTTTGAGGGTCTCCCGGGGCGGCGGGGCTGCCTCCAGCCCCCGGGAACACGGCGAACTACGCCGTTGTTATTAACAGCGGACCTAAAATGACTAAGAGATATACAGCACTGATAATCCCGGCCCGGATCAGCGAACCTGTCCGGGTGGAAACCATCGAAACCGACCAGCGAACCCTACAAGGGCTGGTGGGCGGAGACCTTGAAAGAGTCAGCCGCGGAAACTGGCACGTCTACCTCAACGCCGAAGGCGTGATTACCCAGCTCCCGGCGAACCTGCGCGCCGCCCAACTGATGAACGACTGCGGCCTGGACCTCGCCGGCGTCGCGCGGGGCACCGCCGTGATCCTCGGCCATGGTGGCCATGGCGAGGACGCCGACGTCCCTGAGCACCTGATCCGGCTCGCGGAAGAGTTCTTTGACACCCGGCTGATCGCCTGAGCAGGGACCGGCAGCGCGGCTGACGGTCGCGCCGTAACCACGGCCGCTCCGTCCAGCCCGCTAGTCTTCAGCTCATGGTGCCGGAAATCCCCCTCGCGTTCTGTGCAGTGCTCGGCGCACTTGCCGTGTTTCAGTTGCTGCTGATCTTCGGGCTGCCGCTCGGCCGGTTTGCCTGGGGCGGCCAACGCGCGGTGCTTCCGGCGCGGCTCCGCGTCGGAAGTGCCGTGTCGATCGTCGTTTACGCTGCCTTTGCGCTGGTTGCCCTGGACCGGGCGGAATTGATTTCGGTCCTGCCGGCGCCCTCCATTGCGGTGGTGGCTATGTGGGTGATCGCGGCCTATTTGCTGTTCAGCGTCCTGCCCAACCTTGCCTCAAAGAGCAAGGACGAACGGCGTGTCATGGTCCCGGTGTCCCTTGTGCTGGCCGGCCTGGCGTTCCTGGTAGCCCTGGGCTGAGCTGCGCGGGGCTGGGACCAGGGCGTCGGCCTTAGCCGGCCAGAAAGCTCTCGACAGCAGTGAACGCGCGGACCTGGGCCGACAAGGAAGCGCGCCAATCGTTCGGAATGTGCAGGGAGTGGTCGGCACCCGGGATTTCGACGAACGTGCCTGCAGTCTCGGATAAGCCGTCGATAACCCATAGCTTGTCTTTGGAGCCGCCGATCAGCAGATCACGTTTCCGAGTGCCGGTAAGCGTTCTCCGAATCACCTCATCCGTGAGGATAGGCGTAAGCCAAACACCTGGTACTTGAGCCTCTTCTGCCCAAGGAATAGCGAGGGTTCCAAATGATTTGGCCACGATGAGCCGTTCGGCGGCGCGCGGGGCTCCGGCGAACGCTTGTTCGACCGCCCGGGCGGCGAAGCCGCGGGGATCATCGCCGGGCTCGTCGTCCTCGGTCCAGCGGATTCCGTGAACTTGCCATCCGCGGTCCTTCAGCTGCTCCGCGGGCCAGAACAGCAGGGGAGATTCGACTTTGTAGCCCGCCCCCGGGACAAGCACGGCGACCTTGGGTTCACCTTGGGGATCGGACGCGCAGCCTGGCCAGAGGAAGGTCTCCATGTCGAAGATCCTAGGGTGTTTGATTCCTGGAGGCGGGTATTGCGCTTCCATGAGCCAGCACAGAGACGCCACCCGGCCATCGCCGGGTGGCGTCTCTGGATGGCCGCCCGCCTTCGGCAGGTCGCGGCGCGTGTTACCTCCGGCGGCTGGGGTCGCCGTCGTTGTTGGTGATCGACGCAACCGCGCCGGTCTGTTCGTCGAGCAGCACCTTGCCGGTGCGCTGCTTGTTGAAGTTGAACATGCCATTCACCGAGCCGGCGGTGGCGTCGGCGGAGGCGTCGCTGATCCGGCCGGTGTGCCAGTTGTCCTCGATGAAACGCAGGATCGAGGCCTGGTCAGTCTCGGTGTGGTCCACGAAGTTCTTTTTCGCAAAGGGGGAAATAACGACCAGCGGCTGGCGCGGGCCCGGGCCGCAGCGGTCGGCATAACCGCCGGCCATCGGGACGCCGCTGGCCGCGGCGCTCTGGCACCACGCGGCGTCGTCGGCACTGTTGGAAGAGTTCTTCACCTTGGCGGCGACGTGGTCGTACCAGCCGTCCGAGTCGTCGTAGGCGAGCACCACGGCCGTGTTCTCCCAGTTCTTGGACTTCTGGATCTGGTTGACGGTGTTGGTGATGAACTTCTGCTCGTCGACCGGGTCGGAGTAGGCGGCGTGGCCGTCCTGGTACATCCCCGCCTTGAGGAAGGAGACGGCCGGCATGTTGTCGGTATTGACCACCTTGTTGAAATCGGTGAGGTCGTACTGGTGGTTGGCCCTGCCGTTGTGGCCGATCTCTGCGTCCGACGCCGGCGCCACGTGGTGCGGGTTGGCGGTGGACGCGTAGTACTGGAACGGCTGGTGGTGGGGGGAGTAGTCAACGACGCTGGCGCCGGCGGCGTTCGTGTGGCTGGACAGGCACGACGCCGGGGTGGTTCCGGTCGCGGGCGTGGTCGGTGTGAAGCCGCCCTGGAACCAGCCCCAGGACGTGCCCTTTGCGCTGAGCAGGTCGCCGATGTTCCTGCCGTTCAGGCCGGCCAGGTTGCCAGCCTTGGCGTGGCTGTTGTTCGAGCAATCGTCATAGACCGGGTCCGGGTCGTTGATGACCGTGCCAACGCCGTTCGCGTCTGGCTGGCGGACAGTGCTGCTGCCGCCCGCCGGCGTGGCCACGGGCTGCCCGGCAGCAGTGTATTCGGTGGCCCCGTGGGTCTGGCCGGAGACCAGGTTGAGCGCGCCCGGGGTGGAGGGCCCGAATACGGTGCTGAAGTGGTTGTCGCTCATAGCGTAGTTCTGGGCGTAGTTCCAGATGCCCGTGACGGTGTTTCCGTCGTAGTAGTCCATCGTCAACCCGGGGCGGCCGTACTGGTTGGTACCGCAGGAGTCCCGGCTGGTGTACTCAACGAATTTGTCCATCGCGCCGCCGTTGTAGGCCTTCTGCTCGGCGCCGTAGTTGTGGTCCTGGTCGCAGGTGACGGCCTGCATGGGCGAAAGCCGGGCCGGCTGCGCGGCGTTCGGGTTGTCCGGAGCCAGCAGGCCCGCGGTGGCGAGCGTGTTGATCTTCTTCGGCGTGTTCTTGGCCGCGGTGAACGCAGCCGCCTTGGTGCCGGTGCCCTGCTGGGTTTCACCGGGAATGTTGGCGGCCTTCGGATAGGTGGCGAAGTAGTGGTCGAACGAGACGTTTTCCTGGAAGATCACCACCACATGCTTGATCGGCGTTGCGGTTCCTTCGTGTTTTTCGCCGGCGGATGCCGGGCCCACGCCAACGCCGATCAGGCCGGCGGCCAGCGCCGATGCCGCCAGAGCGGTGGCGCTCGTGGCGGCAACGAAGCGTTTACGGGTGAAGCGGTTAGGGGAGAAGTGCTGCAAGGGGGTATCCAATCGTTTCTTTTCCAAGGCGTTGGGCGCGCTACTTGGCGGGGGCGACGGTGGCTTCGTAGGTGAGGATCTCGGTGCCGTTGCCTTCGTCACCGTTGTCCGGGGCCAGCTTCAAGGTGAGGTGGTTCCCGTCGGCGGTCATTTTGAACGGGTTGCGGGTTGCCACGTGCCCGGCGGTGGACCACTGCTGGAACGGGACGTCGCGGGTCACGCTGCGGGACTTGAGATCGATCATGGCCATCCCGCCGAGTTCGTAGCTGGCGCCGGGGCCGCCAGCTCCGGGGGCCTGCGGGAGGTTGGTGATGCCCCCACAGAGCATCTTCGAGGTCGGCACGTACTGGCAGTCCTGGTAGTCGATGAAGTAGTTCGGGTTCTGCCAGGTGGAGAGCTGCCTGCCGCGCAGGTCCCATTCGGCGAAGCGCCGCGATCCCCAGGTGTTGCCCACGAGGTGGCCGGTCTGCTTGTCCATGACGATGCCGCCGAAGTGGTCTTTCACCTCGAACTGCTTGTGCACGTCGAGGGTTTTTGCGTCCACCCGGTAGATGATGGCGCTGCTGCTGGGCCGGTACTGGGCAACAGGGACCCAGACGTTGGCGCCGTCGAAGTMGATGCCGCCGGGGTGGTACATGTCGCCCTCGCCCAGGATGATGTCCTTCTGCAGATTCCCGGCCTTGTCCATGACGAACAGGTGGCCGACGCCCTTGCCCGCCGTGCGGTCGAATCCTCCCTGCGGGGACGGGAACTTTGTGGTCGGCTCGATGATCTGCACGGCCGAGAGGAAGATGTGGTCCTGGCTGAAAGCGATTCCTTCCGTGTGGTACGTCGGAAACTTCAGCTTCAGCTTGCCGGTCTGCTGCCAGTTCGTGCTGCGGTCGACGCCGTTAAAGGCCTCGGCCAGCGCGCTGTCCGTTTCGCGGTGGCTGCCGGAACCGGCGTTGTTTGCGTTGGGCCGATCGTTGGTGCCGGCGGCCTGGGCTGCCGCCGTGCCGCCGATTGCGGACGCCGCCAGGACGAAGGCTGCGGCGGCCGTGAGGATGCCTCGGGTTCGAGTCGCGCTCATGGGGGAGCCTCTCAATGGATGGTTCTCAACAGGACCACCCCAAGTTACTTATCGGTAATGAACCCTTGATGGAGGGCTGGTAAACAGCCGGCTTCCCCCATGGCGGCCGCTTTGCCGGCAAACGGTCGAGGATGGAGGCACTCTTCTGCGCCGTGTTGTCCACGCGAGCGGACTGAGCGCGCCTAGAATTGGCCAGATGATGCCAGAACCAATCCGCGCCGCGAACGGGAAGAATTCCCTCCGCATCAGCGACGGCATCATCGAGTCCGTCTGGGCCCCCGGCTCGTTTGTCGACGTCGGTGACGCCCGGGATGCCATGCGGGCCACCGAGTTGATCAGCCAGGGCCGGCAGATGCCGATGCTCTCCGTCATGACTGACGTGGAAATCAGCGCCGCCGCCCGGTACGAGTTCGCCAAGTCTGTCGACGTTCTCGCCATTGCGGTCCTTGGCTCCAGCGCTGTCGACCGCGTCGTGGCCGCTGCCACGAGCCGGGACACAAAATACCCTCACGAATTCTTCACCTCTCGGCCCGACGCCGTCGCGTGGCTGAGCGGCTTTATCGAGAGCCCGGCAGAACTTGGGACGGACGACCTGGAAGCCTCGGTTCCCAGGCCCGCCTCGCACTAGCAGCCGACCGCCCTCGCCGCTGCCTCGATTTCGCACACCCGCGCCAAATAGCCCGGAACTGCTACGCTCCACGTATCGGGCCGGACCTGCGGCTACGGGTTGAGGAACGGCCAGCAACAACTTCAGTTGTGAGCGAGGGAATCAGCATGACGGTTGCCGAAATCCAAGTGGACCAGCGCGTGATCGGGATCGACTCTCGGCGCTTCGCCTCGGTGGAGAAAGCGCTCGTGGAGCTGATTACCAACAGTGACGACAGCTACGCGCGGCTCGAAAAGGCCGGCACCCACGTCAGTGGCCGGATCCATGTCCGGTACGAGCGGCACCTCACCGGGGCCGTGCTGATGGTCAGCGACCAGGCGGAAGGGATGTCCTTCGATCAGGCCGGCCGGATCCTCAGCTACGGCGGCGCGCACAGCCCGCTCGCGCGCGGCGAGGGTGATGGCCGCGGCTACTTCGGCCGCGGCCTCAAGCAAGCGATCTTCGGCCTGGGCCACGGTTGGATCGAGACCATCCAGGGCGGCCGCTTCACCCGGATCGACGTCTTCCGTGGCGAGAACGGCGGCTACCTCTACGACGACGGCGGCGAGGACCGCCGCGCGTTCCCGGCCGACTACGCCCGGCTGGGGATCGACGAAGCACCGGCTGCCAGCGGCACCCGGGTGAGCATCGTCGTCGACAATCCCCGCGTCCGGATCACCCAGTACAGCACCCTGCTGCAGTCCCTGTCCGACAACTTCTACCTGCGTGCGGTGCTGGGCCGGCGCAGCGTGGAGCTGGAGCACGGCCAGCCCGGATCGGGCGAGCACAGAAGCGAGCCGGTAAGGTTCCAGGAGCCGCCGGCGGACCTGCTGCTCGGCCCGGAGCAGGGCGGAAGCGTCAGCTTTGAAGGCCGGGCGTATCCGTTCACCCTGACGTTGAAACGTGCCACAGGGACCGAGCTGACACTCAAGGGAGACGAGCGCACCAACGGCCTCGTCGTTCTGTCCGGGATGGCCGCACTGGATTGCCAGCTGTTCGCGTTCGAAAACCAGGTGGGCACCGAATACCTCTTCGGCGTCGTATCCTGTGACGCGCTGACCGGGATGCTGGGCCGCGGCCGGGCGATCATCAGCGACGAACGCGAGGGACTGAACCCCCGGGACCCCTTTGTGGCGGCGTTTTCCGAGGCGGTCAGCCGGATGATCGCCGGCGCCGTGCAGGCCGAGAAGGAAAAGCTCACGCATCTTGAGCGCGCCACCACCTCCGGGCGCACCGCCGAAATGATCGAGCACCTGCTGCAGCACATGAACGAGGCCGCCGTCGTCGACCTGGGGCTGGAAACCTCCCCGGCGCCCGGTGGCGGCTTCCCTGCGGGGGAGCGGCCCGCGGCGTTGCGCTTCACCACCCCCTTCTACTACCGTCCGCCGGGGCATCCGTTCCGTGTTTCCCTGCTGCTGGATCCGGCCCGGTTGCCCGACGGAATGCTCACGTTCGAGGTGGACCTGCCCGGCACGCTGCGGATCGAACCGGAACCTGTCCCGATCGCCGTCGGCGCGCTGGGGGAGGCGCGGCGGCTCGAATGGACCGTGACGGGGGAGCGGCCGGACGAACGGGGCCAGGTGACCGTCCGGGCCGGCGACTACTGGGCGTTGTGCGAAATCGTCATCGCCGAACACGCCTCGCACCGCAGTGCCGACCAGCCCCCGCATCATGCGGTGCCCGCCGATGCGCCGGTGCAGCCGGCGGCGCACCCGGAGGCCCGCCGCCCGAGCCGGGACCACGGCGTCGACCTCTTCACCGGCTACGAGTTTCGCAGCCTGCACAACAGTGCCGACCGTGCCGTCTACAGCGTGGACGAACGGAAGGTCATCATCAATACCGCTGCGCCCACGGTCCAGCTGTACGTTGACGGCCGCGGACGCTTCCGCGATTCGGCGCGCCTTTTGTTGGCCGAACTCTTCCTGGACGTGATCGCGGACGAGCTAGCCCGGCGCCGCGTGGAGCAGCACGGCCACGCCGGAGACCTCGAAGCTTTCAGGAGAGCCAAGCGGGACATCATCGGCCGCTACGGCAGCGACATCCACCGGACGTTCCTGGGGTGAGGCGCACGGCCACCCATTGACACTCCTTTGGCGCGGGCCTATTCTACAACCAAATGGTTGTAGATCAGTTGAGTGACGAAGCAGTCGACCGCTTGTTCCAGGCGTTCGCCGACTCGACCCGCCGCGACATCGTGCGCCGCGTGACGGTGGGGGAGTACTCCGTTTCCGGGCTCGCCGCGCTCTACGCCATGAGTTTCGCCGCCGTACAGAAGCATGTGGCGGTGCTGGAACGCGCTTCCCTGGTGACCAAGGAGAAGCGCGGAAGGGAGCAGATTGTGCGGGCCAACCACGCGGGCTTGTACAAGGCCCGCAGTCTGCTCGATGAGTACGAGGTCATTTGGCGGCAGCGGACCGAACGGATCGCCGACTTGCTGGGCCAAGCGGATCCACAAGCCAACGAGAAGTCAGCAGGCAAGGCAGAAACCAGCGGAGCAGAAGCATAGGAAGGGTTCGACATGACAGTCATCAGTTCAGTCAAGAATCTTGAGGCCCTGAGCCTCAGCGTCGTCGCGGAGTTCGACGCCGGCGTCGAGCGCGTCTGGCAGATCTGGGCGGATCCGCGCCAGCTCGAGCGCTGGTGGGGGCCGCCCACCTGGCCGGCCACCTTCGAGAAGCACGACTTTGTCCCCGGCGGCGAGGCGAGCTACTACATGACGGGACCGGACGGGGAGAAAGCCCGCGGCTGGTGGCGCTTTGTCGCCATCGATGCCCCTCGCGGCCTGGAGTTCGACGACGGCTTCTCGGACGACAATGGCGAGCCGGTGGCCGAGATGGGCACGATCCATGGCGTCGTGACGCTGGAGCCGACCGGCGACCGCACCCGGATGACCGTGCTGTCCACGTTCGAGACGGAGGAGCAGATGGAGAAGATCGTCGCCATGGGCATGGAGGAGGGCATGAAGGGCGCCCTCGGCCAGGTGGACGCGATCCTCGCCGAGCACGCCAACGCCTGAGCGACGGGCGAACGCGCCACAGCGCTAAACGGGAGGACGACGGCGGAACTCAGCCCGCCGTCGTCCTTTGGCTTTGACCTAGTTGTTCAAGGCCGCGTACAGGTTCAGGCTGGCCGAGAACACCAGCCACGAAACGTAGGGCAGCATCAGCACCCCGGCCGTCGTGCTGATCGGCCCGAAGTGCAGCACGGCCACGGTCGCAAACGCGGCGTGGGCGGCGATCACAAGCAGCGCCAGCCACAGGGCCGCGGTGCCCATCACCGGATAAAGGCCGAAGAACATCAGCGGCCACAAAAGGTTCAGCAGCAGCAGCCCGCCGTAGACTCTGAGCGCCTCGCGGCGCGGGAAGAGCCGTTGCCGCCACACCAGCCACGCCGCCACGGCCATGGCCGCGTAAAGTACCAGCCACGCCGAGCCGAACATCCACCCCGGCGGGGTCCACGGCGCCGTGTCCGCGGCCGCGTACCAGTCGCTGTTCATCCTGATCGGCAGCGAACCGATTAGCGATACGGCCAAGGAAGCCGCCAGAAAACCGACGAGGGCCGCAATCTGCTGCCGCGGCGGGCGGGTGCCGGGGGCACGGGTGCCCGGGGCGCTTTGTTCAACGTTCAAGAGCACTGACCCACTGTGGACAACCGTGCGCCCTCCCGTCAAACTACGACGGCGGGACCTTGCGCGGTCGTCACCGTCATCTACGTCTGGAAGGACATCATGGGCAACGAAGCTTCATGGCAGGAAACCATCACTCCGGGCCGTTTTGCCGGCAGGACCGTCATCGTCACGGGCGCCGGCTCCGGCATCGGCCTGGCCACCGCGCTGCGCGTCGCGAAGGAGGGCGGCAAGGTCATCGCGGCGGACATCAGCAAGGAACGTCTGGATGACCTCGTGACCCGGAACGCGGGTCTGGATCTTGTGCCGGTGGCTGGCGACATCTCCACCGAGGAAACGGTCGCCGCCGTCGTGGCCGCCGCGGGCGGCCGCGTGGACGCACTCGCGAACGTCGCAGGCATCATGGACAACTTCGCCCCGATCCACGAGGTGGACGACGCCGTCTGGGAGCGGGTCTTCCGGATCAACGTCACCGCCCTGATGCGCCTGACCCGCGCCGTAGTGCCGCTGATGCTCGAGGCCGGCACCGGCTCCGTGGTGAATGTGACTTCCGAGGCCGGCCTGCGGGGGTCCGCCGCCGGCGCCGCCTATACCGCGTCCAAGCACGCCGTCGTCGGCCTTACCAAGAACTCCACGGTGATGTACGGGCCGAAGGGGCTGCGCTTCAACGCGGTGGCGCCCGGGGCAACGATCACCAACATCGTCGCCGACTGGGGCTCCCAGCTGGCCGCCGAGCGGCTGGGCCCGCTGATGGGCGCCAACATCCCGACCCCGGCCACAGCGGCGCAGCTGGCGGCCTCGATCATCTTCCTGCTCAGCGACGACGGCACCAACGTCAACGGTGCCATCCTTGCGTCCGACGGCGGCTGGTCCGCCCTGTAGGACGCCCAACTGACTGGCAGTAGTTGACGTTTTGAGGGCTCATAACGACAACTACTGCCAGCTAGTTGGGTGGGCGGGGCCCGGGATTCGCCCTCAGCCCGAAGTTCGCGAAATGATGTGGGCATGGAGCATACCGACCAGCAGCCCTGGGTGAAGAACTACCAGCCGGGCGTCCCGGCCGAGATCGAATTGCCCACGGAGTCGCTCGTCGCGATGCTGGAGCGGTCCGTGGCCGAGGCCGGAACCGCCCCCGCGCTGGAATTCTTCGGCCGCCGGACCAGCTACTCGGAGCTCGGCGAGCAGGTGGACCGGGCCGCCGAGGGGCTTCGCCGACTTGGTGTCCGGGCCGGCGACCGGGTCGCGCTGATCCTGCCGAACTGCCCGCAGCACGTCGTCGCCTTTTACGCGGTGCTGCGCCTGGGCGCCGTCGTCGTCGAACATAACCCGCTGTACACCTCCCGCGAACTGCGGCACCAGTTCGAGGACCACCAGGCCCGCGTCGTGATCGCCTGGGACAAGGCCGCCGCCGCCATCCGCGAGTTCCCCGCAGACATCGAAATCGACCACGTGGTCTCGGTCAACCTGCTTGAGGCGTTCCCTGCGGCCAAGCGCCTGGCCTTCGCCCTGCCGGTCAAGAAGCTGCGCGAAGCGCGGGCCTCGCTGACCGCCCCAGCGCCGGGAACCACGCCGTGGAAGCAGCTCCTGGGCCACGGCAGGATCGACCCCGCGCACCCGCGTCCCTCGGTGAACGACCTCGCCGCGATCCAGTACACCTCGGGCACCACCGGGCGGCCCAAGGGTGCGATGCTCACCCACTTCAACCTGTACTCCAACGCCCTGCAGGGGGAAGCCTGGATGGCCGGCGCGGAGTACCGCAAGGAAGTGTTCTACGCGATCCTGCCGATGTTCCACGCCTTCGGCATGACGCTGTATCTGACCTACGGCATCCGCAAGCAGGGCCTGCTGGTCCTCTTCCCCAAGTTCGACCCGGACCTGGTGCTGGACGCGATGAAGAAGTCGCCCGCCACCGTGTACTGCGCGGTCCCGCCGATCTACGAGCGCACCGCGATGGCCGCGAAGGAGAAGGGCGTCTCGCTGCGCTCCTGCAAGTACTGCATCTCCGGCGCCATGAACTTGCCGGACCATGTCGTGGAGCTCTGGGAATCCGTCTCCGGCGGCCTGCTGGTGGAGGGCTACGGCATGACCGAATCCTCCCCCGTGGCGCTCGGCAACCCCTTCCACCCCACCCGCCGCACCGGGACCATCGGCGTGCCGTTCCCGTCGACCCTGATGAAGGTCGTCGACGTCGACGACCCGACCGTGGAGGTCCCCCAGGGCCAGCCTGGCGAGCTGCTGATCAAGGGCCCGCAGGTCTTCCAGGGCTACTGGAACAACCCCGAGGAAACCGCGAAAACCCTCACCGCCGACGGCTGGCTGCGCACCGGCGACGTCGTGACCGTGGACCCGGACGGCTTCACCACCGTGGTGGACCGGGCCAAGGAACTCATCATCACCGGCGGTTTCAATGTGTCGCCCACCGAGGTGGAAGCGGTGCTGCGCCTGCACCCGGATGTCAGGGACGCCGCCGTCGTGGGCAAGCCGCTGGAGCGCGGCGGAGAAATGGTGGTGGCCGCCGTCGAACTTGAACCGGGCACCGCACTGGACGAAGACGCCCTCCGCGCCCACTGCCGCGAGCACCTCGCCGGCTACAAGGTCCCGCGCCGGATCGTCCCGGTGCCGGATCTTCCCCGCTCCATGCTCGGCAAAATCCTCCGCAAGCAGGTCCGCGAACAAGTCCTGCCGGGACTGTAGCCATGGGAGCCTCCGCAGCGATCGACTTCACCGCCGAAGTGCCCCGGCCCGGTGGCCTCAACGTGTCCTGGATCCACGGCTCGGAGTCGGCGAAACACAACACGGACCCCGATATCCAGGTGCACGCCTATGACGAGCACACCTTCGTGCTGCGCCAGAACATGGCGGTCAATTACGAGGCGCCGTTCATGTTCCTGCTGTTCGGCAATGCCCGGGCCGTGCTGATCGACACCGGCGCCACGGCCTCCGCGGAGTTCTTCCCGCTGCGCCGCGTCGTCGACGGACTGATCGACACCTGGCTGGCCGCGCACCCCCGTGAGGGCTATGGGCTGCTGGTCCTGCACACCCATCCGCACGGTGACCATGTTGCGGGCGATGCCCAGTTCGCGGGCCGGCCGGGCACCCTTGTGGTGGATGCTGAGCAGCGCAGCGCGTGGGAGTTCTTCGGATTTGAGGACGACGACGGCGGTCCCGCCGGCGGTCCCGCAGGCGCCGCAGACCGGCGGTCCCGGGTGGACCTGGGCGGCCGGGTCCTGGAGTGCTGGCCCAGCCCGGGACACCACAGCGCCGCCGTCACGTTCTACGACCCGTACACCGGCATCTTGCTCACCGGAGACACCGTTTACCCCGGGCGCCTCTACATCCACGACTGGCCGGCGTTTGTGGACACGATCGACCGGCTGATCCGATTCTGCGCCACGCACCCCGTCAGCCATGTCATCGGCTGCCACATCGAAATGTCTCGGGAACCCGGCGCCGACTACCCGATCTACACCACCCACCAGCCGGACGAACCGCCGCTGCAGATGTCGGTAGAGCAGCTGCGGGAGCTCGGCCGGGCGATCGACGTCGTCGGCGGGCGTCCCGGCCGCCATGTCTTCCCCGGCTTCGTGCTCTGCCTGAACAACTGAAAAGCCCCCGAGATGGCACTTCGCGGCAATGTTTGGGCGCAACACTGCCGCGAACTGTCATCTCGCTGTGCGCGGCGAGGGGCCAAGGGGCCTGTTGTCAGCGCCCCCGCAGGGACGCGGCAGCGGGTACTCCGGGCGGGAATTCGGGCAGCGCCCCGGCGGGCGTGTGGAAGATCCACAGCGAGAGCGCACGGTGGACGGCCCAGTCGTCGTCGGCTGCCCGCAGGGAGGCGACCTGGGATCCGTCCGGTTGCTCCGTGAGTCTGACGACCCGCAGCGGGACCGGGTCCGCCTCCGGCAGCCGGAGCATGATCACGCCGGACGCTGGAAGTGTTCCGTGCGGGAAACGGACGGCCGCGCCACCCACTGAAATGTCCAGAAGTTCACCCCTGGTGCCCGCTGCCTCCACCGGCGCCGCGACTTCCACGCGATAGGCGTTGCGGCGGGAGGTGGCGAATTCGACGGCCCGGATCCGCCGTGTGCCCAGAACCAGAACAGCGCCGGCCAGCACCAGCCACGCGCCCGACGCCACCGTGGAACCTGCCGTGGTGCGCCAGGGAACCAGTCCGGCCAGCCCGGCCGCAGCGTAGAGAATGACTGCGGTGATCAGGACAACCATCACGATCAGGATGCGTGGCGTGCGGCCGCGGAGCCGTGAATCCGCGGCTCCCTTAGGCGTGACCTGGAACTCGAGGACGTTGCGGGACATAAGCCACCAGAAACATGCCAGGCCCACCGGTACGCGGAAGATCCGCAAAGCGAAGGCTGTGGGCCAGTGGATTTCGTTCCGCATGAGTTGCTTCGAACCCCAAAGCCGCACTGTGAACATGACCAGGAAGACCCCGAGGAACAAAAGGGGCCCGGCGGTGGAGGTCTGCGCCCCGGAAACCATGATCAGGACCGGAATCAGGAAGGCCACAAGCGTTGCGATGCCCTCCAGCCACCACAGCGTGCCGTTGAGGTACTCGTGGTAATTCCGCCACGACATCCAGCCCTTTGCAGCCCACAATTTCTCGTGCACGAGGATCTGCATCGCCCCCATGCCCCAGCGCCGGCGCTGCAGCAGGTACTGGTCCGGCGTCGCCGGTGCAAGCCCGACGGCGAGGGTCTGGTGGTGGTAGACGGTCCGCCAGCCGCGCCGGATGAGTTTCAGCGTGGTGTGCATGTCCTCGGTGATGGTTTCGGTGGCGACGCCGCCCACCTCTTCCAGCGCACTCACACGCAACAACGACGTCGACCCGCACCAGAACGGTCCTGCGCCGGGGACGTTACGGGAGGCCATGAGGACGTTGAAGAAAGTGCCCTGCTCGCCGGTGATGCCGTCGTCGTCGAATGCGCCGCCGTTGTAGAACGACTGCGGACCCTGGATCAGGGCGACCTCTGGGTCTTCGAACCAGCCCAGGGTAGCGGTGAGGAAAGTCGGAAGCGGAACATGATCGCAGTCGAGCACCGCAATGATGTCTATGCCGGGGCCGCCCGCGGCACGGTCTGCGGCCATAAGGCCCAGGGCGTGGTTCATGTTGCCGGCCTTGGCATGGTCGTGGACCTCGCGGCGGACATACCGGGCGCCGTAGGCCGCGCACATTTCCTCCACCCAGGGCCGGTCACCGTCGTCGAGAACCCACGTTTCGTGCGCCGGGGCAAGCTCACAGGCCGCCGCCACCGTGGGCGTTAGGACTTCGATGGGCTCGTTGTACGTGGGGATCAGGACTGCCACCCGCATGCCGTTGGGGGCTTCGGCCACAGGGGCCGGCGGGTGGCTGTCGATGTTCCACACGGACCACGCCTTCAGGATCAGGCCGGCCAGCGGCAGGGCCTCGAAGGTCAACAGAATCCAGGCGATGGTCAGGTTCCACTCGCCAGACGGCAGCGTGAACAGCAGGCGCCAGGCCAGGTACAGGACCAGGGCAGCGATGGCGGCGATGCCGCCCACGTGGGCCAGCCGACGGGACCTGGGCGCCTCCGGCCCGGGGGGTCCCAGCCGGGCGGCCCAGCCGGCAATACCCGCTCGGGTCAGCGACGTGGCGTCGAGTGGCGCAGGGCGGGATGGCGGTGCCGCACTGGTGTTGGCGGCGGGTGGTTCTTCAGACGGCGCGCTTTCGGAGCGCAGCCGCAGGGCCTCACGGGGCACCTGATCTCCCTCAGCTAGATCGGCTGCTAAAAATCTGATCATAGCTGCGGGGCGGCGCGCCCGGCTGAGGGTGCCGTTTTTCCTTGCAGAAAACTGCGGCTGTGCCGCGGGCGGGCCGTTTTTGCGGGGCCGTTTTCGCGGGGTGCCCGCGCGGTTGCGAGCCTAGTGAACTGCGATGGTCTCCGCTTCCTCGGGCTCGACAAAGCTGCACGCGCCCGGGTGGCGGACCGGCAGGGTGCAGGTGCGCCCGGTGGGCAGATGGACGTTGGCGCAGCGGCCGGCCATGGCCACGTCTTCCCGGACATGGGTGACGTGCGTGCTGCTCAGCTCGTGGGGCGAAGCGCCGCCGCTGGAGGGCAGGGGGCTGTCGGACGGATTGTGCTCTTGGCTGTTCACGGCTGAGACTCCTTGGGATCTGCTGTGCAGGAAGGGTTCTGTGCTAATCCGAAGTCACCAGCCTCGCACGGGCGGATTAACGCCGCGTTACCGGGGGGTTAGGTTCCCGTCTCATCGCTGCCGCACCTTTTGCCGCCGCCTTGATTTGCGCATACTTGAACCCAGATTTGGGATTCCGGCAGCCGGGAAGGACGGTGGCTCATGAGCGGCGGGGGAGGCTCGGCGTTCCGGCGCCGGGTGGAACGGGCGGCCGAGTTGCGCTCCATCCGGGCCAGCGGCAGCACGGTCCAGGAGAACGACGAGTTGAGCGCCGCCGAGGAGGAACTCAGGCAAAAACGCGCAAAGGTAGACGACGCGGCCAAGGCCGAATACCTGATCCGCGACGCCATGGCGCAGGGGAAGTTCGACAACCTGAAGTACGCGGGCAAACCCATCCCGGGCCTCGGCGAAGTCTACGACCCGGACTGGTGGGTGAAGGGTTTGCTCCAGCGCGAGAACATCACCGGCCTGGGCCCGACGGCGATCCTGCTCCGCACGGAGGACGCCGGACTCGACGCCCGCCTGGATGCCCAGTTCACGGAGAAGCAGGTGCGCGATATCCTGGCCGACTTCAACGCCCGCGTGATCGACGCCCGCCGGCAGCTCCAAGGCGGCCCGCCGGTCATCACCAAGACCCGCGGCGTCGACGCCGAGGTGGCCCGCTGGCGCGAACGCCGGGCGGCCCGGGCCGCCGTCGTGGCCCCGGCCGAGCCGGAACCGCAACGGCCTTGGTGGCGCCGGCTCTGGAAGCGCGGCTAGAACGCTGTGGTCCCGGGCGTCCAACCAGCGTAGCCTGCGATTAGAAGAACCCATCGCGCAATTGCGCGTCGGCACGAGGCGGGCGATGCCCATGAAAAAGTTGGGAACCGAGGGCAGCCAAAGCCCGCGGCCGGCGGATTCGGCCGAGCCGCGGCAGCCGCCACCTGCCCGGTTGCGCCTGGGCTCCGCCTTGGCGTTTGCCGGCTTCGCGGTCTCCGTGGTTGCCGGGCTGTTTCATGCCGATTCGGCCAGCGCGAACGACCACCCGGCGACCTTCGCCGAGTACGCCCGAAGCGGCATCTGGACCGCGGTCCACCTGGGTCAGTTCGCCGGTATGGCGCTTCTGGTCGCCGGGTTGCTGGTCCTGCTGATGATGCTGAAGGCGCCGGAGGGGCCGATTGCCTGGGCGGCGCGGTTCGGTGCTGTTGCGGCCGTGACCGCGCTGGCGCTGTACGCCGCGCTGCAGGCCGTCGACGGGGTGGCCCTCAAGCAGGCCGTGGACGCCTGGGCTGCCGCGGCGGAACCGGAGAAGGCAGCCCGCTTTGCGACCGCCGAGGGTGTCCGGTGGCTGGAGTGGGGCATGCGGAGCTACCAGAGCTATGTGCTGGGCGCCGCGCTGGTCCTGACCGGCGCCGTGGTTGTCGGCGCGGGCGGGGCCGCCCGACTGGCCGGATATCCGATGGCGGTCTCCGGGCTGGCCTACCTTGCCCAGGGCTGGATCATCGGCTCCGAGGGATTCTCGGCGGCAAACACCATTCCCACGCTGGCAGGAATAGCCCTGATCCTGGTGTGGTCCGTGTGGCTGCTGGTTGTTGCCTGGCCGAAGCGGGCGCCGTCCCTCGGCCGCACGCCACGGTGAACCCGGCCGTTCAGGCTGCGCGAAGTGGCAGTTCACAGCAGTGTCCAGGCCGAACACTGCCGTGAACTGTCACCTCGGCGGGCTAGTGCGCGCGGACGGTGCGCGGCGCCTTCGCCAGGTTTTCCCGCAGTTCGGCCGCATTCTGGCGGACGACGTAGGCCGGGCGGTCCCGTTCCACGCGCCAGCTTTCGGAGAGCGGGCCGATGTTGACGGTGTCGAAGCCGAACTCGTCGTAGAGCCGCGTCACAAGCTCCGCCGCCTCCGGGAAGTCGCTCGCGGTGGCCAGTGCGCGGCGGTTCTCCGTGCCGGCCGGGGAGCCGTCGGTGGCGATCTGGGTGGACATGATGTGGTTGAAGCCTTTGGCGACCTTGGATTTGGGCAAGTGCTCCTGGAGCAGCCCCGAGGTGGTGGCCTCGCCGTTGTCGAGCGCCGGGAACCGTCCGTCGCGCTCCCAGTAGTAGTTGTTCGTGTCGACCACGATCTTGCCCGCCAGCGGTTCCGCCGGGATGTCCTTGATGTTCTTCAGCGGGACCGTGACGACGGCGAAATCGCCGGCCGCCGCAGCCTCCGCCGCGGTTGCCGCGCGGGCGTGCGGGCCCAGTTCGGCGACGAGTTCCGCCAGGGTTTCCGGCCCCCGGGAGTTGCTGATCACGACGTCGTAGCCGAGCTGGACCGCCTTCCGGGCGAGCTGGCTGCCAATGTGTCCTGCACCGATGATTCCGATTGTTGTCATATTCGGGCTAACGGCATCCCGGGCGCGGATATTTCAGGGGACGCGGGCCGGGCGTGGCGGGCCGCAGTTCAGGGGTGCAACCAGCCTTGCTCGAAGTCCGGGTGGTCGTAATAGGGCAACGCCAGGGCCTGCAGGGAGCGCTCCATCCAGTCCAGCGACCGCGGCGCCCAGTGGGCCTCCTGGAGTGAGTCGCTGACCATCGAGGCCAGCGCCGACTGCCGGGCCGCTTCGACGACGCCGATCAGCCTCCGCTTTGCCTCGCATTCGAGCAGCAGCCGTTGTTCGTACCATTCGCCGGATTTGGAGACGGTCCGGTCGCTGAGGAGTGTCCGGGCCGCCGCCTCGTCCTCGGAAATGCGCTCGGACAGAAACTCAACAATGTCCACAAACCGAGGGTACGCGCGGCGGGCGGACTTGGCATCACCCGAGCAGGTCGTCCTCGTAGCACCAGCGCCAGTCCTCGCCCGGTTCGATGCTGCGCATGACGGGGTGGCCGGTCGCTTCGAAGTGCCGGGAGGCGTGCGTGCCGGGGGAGGAATCGCAGCAGCCCACGTTCCCGCACGCCAGGCACATCCTGAGGTGCACCGGCGTCGTGCCTTCGCGGCGGCAGTCCGCGCAGAAGGGCTCGCGGGGAACGTCGGGGTCGGGTGCGGACTCGAGGTGGCCGCATACCCCGCCGGGCCTCGCGATCCCTTCGCCGCCGCCCTCGGCGGGGGTGTCCAGCTCCTCAAGCGAGATGTCCAGCATGGATTCCTCAACGTCGAGCCGGTCCAGGACCTCGCTGAGAACCTCGTGGGCGTAGGCGCCGCCGCGCCGCAGTTCCAGCACCTTGGCCCGTTCGGCTTCCAGCATGGCGAGCCGCAGCTGGGCATAGCGCTGGCTGGGGGTCGCGGCCTCCGACGTCGGCCGGCCGAGCCGCTCCCAGGCCGCCAGCCCGCGCTCCTGGGTGCGCCGCTTGAGCATGGCCACCACCTCCGGCGGGTCGTTGTCGGTGCGCAGTTCCTGCAGCCGCTCCACCCCGGCCGCGGTGGCCAGCTGCATCAGGGACGCCTGGTTCAGGGCATCCTCGCGCTGGTCCGGGCCCTGGACCCGGAGCAGCCGGACCAGTGCCGGCAGGGTGAAGCCCTGCAACGCCAGCGTCCCGCCGACCACCACCATCGCGGCCAGGATCAGCACGGACCGGTGCTCCAGGTCCGCGGGCAGCACCAGCACCGCGGCCAGCGTCACCACCCCGCGCATCCCGGCCCAGGACACGATCGCGGCGAACTGCCACGGCGGCGCCGGGTCATCGCGCCGCACGCTCGGAATCAGCCGGGGCAGGTATGTCGCCGGGAAGACCCACACCGGCCGGAGCAGCAACACCGCCAGCAGAATCACCGCGCAGCCCGCCCAGATCCGGCCGGCGCCAAGCGAGTCGTCCTGGATGCCCTCGATGATGGTCCGGACCTGCAGTCCGATCAGCAGGAACACGGAGTTTTCCAGCAGGAACTGCACCGTGTTCCAGTTGCTTCGCTGGCTCAGCCGGGCCGCGCCGTTGGGCATGGAAGGCGCTTTGGTTCCCATTACGAGCCCGGTGACGACGACGGCGAGGACACCGGAAGCGTGGATCGCCTCGGCCGGAAGGTAGGCGACGAACGGGGCCATCAGCGACGTCGAGGTGTTGATCGCGACGTTGCGGATCCGCTTGCGGAGCTCGGTCAGCACGTAGGCGGCAGCCAGGCCGACCACCAGCCCGCCGCCGGCCGCGAGCAGGAAGCCGCCGGCGATCCCGGCCGCGGACACGGTCCCGGCGATCGCCGCGATGGCGGCGCGCAGGCAGACCAGCGCGGTGGCGTCGTTGACCAGGGATTCGCCCTCCAGGATGGTAACAATCCGGCGGGGCATGCCCACCTTCCGGGCGATGGCCGTCGCGGCCACGGCATCCGGCGGTGCGACGACGGCGCCGAGGGCGATCGCGGCGGCCAGCGGGATTTCCGGGAACAGCCACCAGACCACGAAGCCGACGGCGAGGGTTCCGAAGATGACGTAGCCCACCGAGAGCAGCGCGATGGCGCGGCGGTTGGAACCGAAATCGAAGAGCGAGGTCCGCAAGGCGGCGGCGTAAAGCAGTGGGGGCAACAGCCCGACGAGGACCAGCTCCGGGTTCAGCTCAATGCGCGGGACAAAGGGGAGGAAGGACCCCGCGACGCCGGCCAGCACCAGCAGCAGGGGAACGGAAACGTTGAGCTTCCGGCCCAGTGCGCTGCCGGCACAGACAACGGCCACGAGAACCAGCAGTCCGAGGGCGAGTTCCATGAGGCCATTCTGTCAGGCGGTTGATTCGGCCGTGCTCCGTGCCCGGCCGCGCTTAGGCGAGGCTGTCTTCCTTGACGCGCTCCTGCTGGCCGTGCGGTGCAGCGGCGGCGTGGTGCGCCTGGGCGTGGTGGCCGAACGGGTTGAAGCGGCTGTGGGCCAGACCGTCGAATTCGTAGGCGGTTTCGGCGTGCTCGGAGCGGTCCACGCCGGCCACCTCGGCTTCGTGGCTGACACGGAAACCGACGGCCTTGTGGATCGCGAGCCCGATGACCGCCGTGGCCAGGCCGGACAGCGTGACAGTGATCAGCACGGCGACCGTCTGGGCGACCAGCTGGTGCAGGCCGCCGCCGTAGAAGAGCCCTCCGCCATGTCCGTCCGCCGGCAGGGCGATGAGGCCGAGCGCGAGCGTGCCGATCAGCCCGCCGCCGAGGTGGACGCCGACGACGTCGAGCGAGTCATCGAAGCCGAACTTGTACTTCAGGTCCACGAACACGCAGCAGGCGGCGCCGGCCACCAGGCCCAGTCCGACGGCGGCGAGCGGGCTGACGTTGGCGCAGGAGGGAGTGATCGCGACGAGGCCGGCCACCACGCCGGACGCCGCACCGAGCGAGGTGGGGTGGCCGTGGCGGACCTTTTCGACCACGAGCCAGCTCAGCATGGCGGCCGCGGGGGCGGCGAGGGTGTTGACCCAGATCAGGCCCGCCTGTTCCACCGTCGTCGCGGCACCGGCGTTGAAGCCGAACCAGCCGAACCAGAGGATCCCGGCGCCGAGCATGATGAACGGAATGTTGTGCGGGCGGTGTGCCGGGTCCTTGCCGAATCCGTGGCGGTTGCCCACGATCAGGACCAGGACCAGGGCGGCGGTGCCGGAGCTGATTTCCACCACGGTGCCGCCGGCGAAGTCGATCACCTGGCCGAAGACGGAGCTCACGGCCCCGCCGGCGCTCATCAGCCCGCCGCCCCAGACCATGAAGGCCAGCGGGCAGTAGACGACGGTGATCCAAACCGGAACGAAGAGCGCCCAGGCGGTGAACTTGGCGCGGTCGGCGATGGCGCCGCTGATCAGGGCGACGGTGATGATCGCGAAGGTTGCGCTGAAGCCGGCCTTGAGCAGATCGGGGGAGCCCATGAGCCTGGCCAGCCCGAAGTCGGCGAAGGGGTCCCCGAAGATGCCCAGGAAGCCCTTGCCGGTGGTCATCGAGTAGCCCCAGAGTACCCAAACGACACCCACGATGCCGGCCGAGACGAAGCTCATCATGATCATGTTCAGGGAGGCCTTGGCCCGGGTCATGCCGCCGTAAAAGAGCCCGAGGGCGGGGGTCATCAGCAGCACTAGGGCTGCCGAGAACATGATCCAGACGTTTCCCGCGGTGAGTTCCACCTGCGTTCCCTTCCAACAAATCGCCGTACCGGGACACCTCGCCGCCGGTCCCCAACCGGGTTCAATCCTCCCGGCGGCGTGTTTCAGGCAGTCGGGCGCAACGTTGCGGGGAAGTTACAGAAATCGTCCCTTCGTGAAGGGCACGTGTCGGGTTTGTTTCGGGGAGGTAAACGGCGGCTATCCGGCGCGGTTTCCCAGCCGTTTCGACGGTTCCGTGCACACCGGACGTTTCCTACCGTCGAACCGGCAGGGAACCGTCGAAACGGGTGCCGGCCGGCTGCGGAAGAATCGGGCGGGAGCGTGGGCATCAGTCTGCCAACTGTCCGGAATCCCGGACACAAGCGCCGGCTACCCCCGTGATGCAGATCACGGGACGTGCTCAGATGGACGGACAAACCCACCCAGATTTCTAGTGAGGACGAGCATGCAAGCTTCGACACGAACGGAAACCGCCGGGGGGCGCGTCGAGCGCCGCTCCATCGACTTCGTTCCGGAAAATGAACGCCACGGATCTCCCGGGCAGCAGTTCACGCTGTGGTTCGGGGCGAACATGCAGATTACGGCGATCGTCGACGGCGCCCTTGCCGTGCTGTTCGGCGCCGATGCGCTCTGGGCAATCCTGGGGCTTCTGATCGGTAATCTGCTCGGCGGCGCGGTGATGGCTCTGCACGCGGCCCAGGGACCGAAGCTCGGCCTGCCGCAGATGATCTCCAGTCGGGCCCAGTTCGGCGTCTTCGGGGCGGTGATTCCGCTGGTGCTCGTCATCATCATGTACCTCGGCTTCGCGGCGACCGGTACCGTCCTCGCAGGCCAGGCCATTGATCAAATCACCCGCACCGGAACCCCCGCCGTGGGCATGGTGATCTTCGGCGCGCTAACGGTGCTTGTGGCCACGCTGGGCTACAAGTACATCCACGTGCTGGGCCGCATCTCGACCGTCATCGGCGTACTGGGTTTCACCTACCTTGGCATCCGGCTCTTCGCGAGCCAGGACGTCGGGGCCCTTCTCGCCTCCGGCACCTTCGAGTTCCCCACTTTCCTGCTCGCCATCTCGCTGGGCGCCGGCTGGCAGCTGACCTACGGTCCCTACGTCGCGGACTACTCGCGCTACCTGCCCTCGAAAACCCCGGCACGGAAGACCTTCCTGGCCGCCTTCCTCGGCACCGTGCTGGGCTCCCAGTGGTCCATGACGCTCGGCGCGCTGTTCGCGTCGCTGGCGCTGCCCAAGGGCCAGCGGTTCCTGGACGGCCAGGTTGCCTTCCTGGGCAACCTCAGCGGCGGCGGCCTGATCGCCGTCGTCATCTACCTGGTCATTGTGACCGGGAAGCTGACAGTCAACACCCTGAACGCCTACGGCGGCTACATGACCATGCTGACGTCCGTCACGGCCTTCACCCGCAAGACCGCCGCCCCGTCGCGGACCCGGTTCGCCTACGTGATCGGCTTCATCGGACTCACCGTGCTGATCGCCATGCTGGCCTCCCCGGACTTCCTCGCCAACTTCAAGAACTTCGTGCTGCTGCTGCTTATGGTCTTCATTCCCTGGAGCTCCATCAACCTCGTGGATTACTACCTGATCTCCAAGGAAAAGGTCGACATCCCGGCCCTGTACGACCCGAACGGCCGCTACGGACGGTGGAACAAAACGGCGCTGATCTCCTACGCGATCGGCATCGCCGCCCAGATTCCGTTCCTGGCGCAGACGCTCTACACCGGCCCGATGACCAAGGTGCTGGGTGGATCCGACATCTCTTGGCTGGTGGGCCTTGTGGTCACCGCCCTGGTGTTCTACCCCCTGGCCAAGCGCAACTCCAACGCGCCCGCAGAGATGATCTATCCGAACGACGCCGGCGTCGCGGCGGAGCCGCCGGCCGGCCGGCTCGCAGGCGCTCCGGTGGCCTGACCCACCGTCGGCTCCCGCTCCGCCGTTTCGACGGTTCCGTGCACCCTCGACGTATCCAAACGTCGATTCGGCAGGGAACCGTCGAAACGGACAGCGTGGCTGCGGCGGCGCCTCAGAGCCGGGTGATTTGAGTCAGATAGCCGTAGTACTTCGCACCGGCCGGCCGGAGCGGATCTCCAATGAACCCGAAGTCCGGGTGCCGGCTGTTGTACGACTCGGCGGTGTCCAGGAACTGCTGGGTGACCTCCGCGCCCGATCCTTGGCAGGCTCCCTGGTCGATGCACAGGGCCACTGCGCCTGCCACTGCCGGACTGGCGAAGCTGGTGCCATGGTTCACGCCGTAGCCACCGGGCACGGTGGACAGGATGCACACACCCGGCGCGGCGACCGTGTGCTCCTTGTCCCTGGCGTTGACGGCGAAGTTCGAGAAGAACGCCGGCCGGTCGTCCAACTGTCCGAGGCGCCGCCAGTCATCACGGCCGCACAGGCTGGCAGCGAGTCCGTCGGGCTTTCCGTCGAAGTCCGCCATGGCGGTCGCGGTCAGCACCTCGTGGTAGGCCGCGGGGACCGTCCCGGCGAGGTCCGCGGCCGAGTTTCCGGCTGCGACGGCGTACGCTACGCCGGCCCTGACCGAGCGGCAGATCGCGTAGTGCATCGGGTCGGTGCCCTTGCCGCAGTTGGCGGTGTCGGAGCCCGGGCCGCCGATGCTGATATTGGCGACGGCGATGTCGTTGTCCTCGTTGTCGTCCTTGTGGGTTGAGGTCACCCAGTCAATGGCGCAGATCAGGCTCTCCTCGGTGATGGAACCGGTGTTGGAGACGACCCGTACGGACCAGAGCGGGGTGCCCGGTGCCACGCCGATGATGCCGGAGCCGTTGTTGCGGGCACCGATGACACCGGCCACCGACGTGCCGTGGCCAAGCACGTCAATGGGCGTCACTTCGACCGGTTTCCCGGAGGTGCAGTCGATCCCTCCCTGGACGTTCAGGTCGGGGTGCTTGCCGTCGATGCCGCTGTCGATGACCGCCACATTGACTGCGGAGCCATTTTCATTGCCAGTGCCGGCACGTACGGCGTCCTTGGCCGCTTCCGGATCGCCGCCGATCCGTTGCCACCACAACGGAGCGATCTCGGTGTTGGGTGTGGTGGGCTCTTCGGGCTCCTCGAAGTGCCGGCCGAGCGTGACGAAATCGACGCTGGGATCGGCGGCGAGGTTCTTGGCCTGGCTGGCCGTCATGGTGCCGGCGTAGCCGCTCACAGCGCTCCGGTACACGTTGGAGCCACTGAAACCGAACTTGGCCTGCTGGGCCGCGGCCAAGGCCCCGGCATCGCCGGTGCCGTCCTTGAGCACGACAATGTAGCTTTGTGCCGGTTCGGCGGCGGAAGAAGGTGCAGCGGCCGCCAGGCCCCCGCCCGTTACCAGCAGGAGGGCTGCCAGTCCGCCCACGAAGCGCCGCGGCCGTGTGCCGTCCGGCGGGGGAGCAGCAGCGCCGGGCCGGGGACGGCGCCAGCCGGGATCCACGAATGTTTTTTGCACGTGCGGGAAAAGATTGCGGATAGTGGTAAACATCGTGGCCTCCCAGTAAGCATGGTGCTTTTCGAGTGCCCCCCGTCCATATGGTAGGCCCTGCAGCGCGGATTAATCAGGGGCTATCGGACTCCCCATCCGGCGGCCGGCGGCAGCGGCGGCTACGCCAGAGGGATTTCCAGGCACCTTTCGCCGGCATTCCAGCTGCTTCCGGTGCCCAGCTCCCCGCACAGCCGGGACATCCGGTCCGCGACATCCCGGGCGTCTCGGACTGCCAACCGGGCCTGGAAGTCGGCGATGAGGGTGGGAAACAAGCGCAGCTGCCGCGGCGCCCCGCCGTCGGCCTCCAGCAGGAAGATGAAGGAAAAGTCGTTGCGCTCCTCGGGGTCCACCGCATAGTCATCGACGAAGTCCCCGGCGCCGTAGATGATCGGCCGGTTCCGGTACACCTCGACGCCGCGGAAGATATGCGGCGAATGCCCGAACACGACGTCGGCGCCCGCGTCGACCAGCCGCCGCGCCAGTGTGCGATGCTCGGGCGGGGCGCCGGAGCCCCAGTTGCCGCCCCAATGCGCCGAAACGACGAGCAGCTGGACTCGCGACTTGGTCCGCTCCACCAACTCGAGCAGCTGCCCGACCCGCTCCCCGCGGTCTGCAACAGGGACGTAGTACACGCCTGGGGACCCGGGCGCTGCCTCCCAGTCCGGCTGGTTGTCCGTAAACGCCACGAACCCGACGGCGGTGCCGCCGACCCTGCGGACGGCCGGGCGCCGGGCCGAGGCCGGGTCCGTGCCAGCGCCCGCATGCAGGATCCCGTGCCGGTCCAGTGCAGGCAGCATTTCCCGCAGGGCGTCCGGACCGTAATCGAGGACGTGGTTGTTGGCGAGCGACACCAGGTCGATCTGCGCGGAGACCAGGCTGCGCACGTTCTTCAGGTCGCTGCGGAAGGTGAAGACCTTGCCGGGCTCGGGTCTACCGCCGTCGGCCAGCACGCATTCCAGGTTGGCGATCCTCACGTCCGCCCGCCGCAGGACCGGCAGCGTGTCACCCCAGGGATAGGCGGGACCGGCGGTCTTCAGGTAGTCGTTGACCAGCCGGCCGAGCATGACGTCGCCCAGGAACGCGATCTGCATGGCACCAGCATGGACCGCCGGCCGGGCAAGCGAAAGGACGACGGCGGAACATTCCCCCGTCGTCCCCTCCCTATGCCCTAGGCGCGGAGCCTGCGGCCCAGATTCGCGTATTTTTCGAGCCGGCGCGGAATGAGTTCGCCGATCCCGGAGGCCGAGACGAGGGAGAGCTCGTATTCAATTGCCTGTCCCATCCGCCGGCAGAACGCCCGGGCCTCCAACGCGGCGTCGGGGCGTTCGTCAACGATGTGGTCTATTAGTCCGTTGGCGTACAGGGCCGCGACGTTGACGCCCTGGGATGCGGACATCGCCGGCGCAAACTCGGTGCTGCGGTGCACGATGGCGCTTGCCCCCTCGGGCGGCAGCGGGGACAGCCAGGCATGCTGGGCTGCCACGGTCCGGTCGGCCGGCAGCAGCGCCAACGCACCGCCTCCGGCGCCCTGCCCCAGCAGCACCGAGACGGAGGGCGACTGCAAGCCGATGAGGTCGTGGAGGGACCGGGCAATTTCGCCGGCCAAGCCGCCTTCTTCGGCCTCCTTGGACAGCGCCGCGCCGCCGGTGTCGATGACCGTCAGCAGGGGCAGGCCCAGCTCCTCCGCCAGCCGCATGCCGCGCCGCGCCTCACGGAGGGAAGCCGGTCCCATGGCCGTCTGCTGCGACGGCCTCGGCCGCGAGTGGCCGAGTACGACGCAGGACCTCTCGCCAAAACGGGCCAAGGCCAGCAGCAGCCCGGGGTCCTTCTCGCCCTGGCCGGTGCCGTTGAGCGGCAGGACGTCCCGTGCCCCGTGGGCCAGGAGCTGGCGGAGGTCGGGCCGGCGGGGATTCCGCGAAATCTCAATCGAGGTCCAGGCCCCGGCGTCCGAGGGGGCCACGCTGAGAGTCGGCGGCGGACCCACCGGCGCCGGGGAGCCGGGGCTGAGGATATCCAGCGCACGGTTGACGATATCGGGCAGTTGCCCCGGCGGAACCACCGCGTCGACGAGTCCTTTGTCGAAGAGGTTCTCCGCCACCTGGACGTTCTCCGGGAAGGGCGTGCCGTGCAGCGCCTCGTAGACCCGCGGGCCAAGAAACCCCAGAAGCGCGGCCGGTTCCGCCACGGTGATGTGGCCGAGCGAACCCCAGGAAGCCATCACGCCGCCGGTGGTGGGGTGGCGCAGATACACGAGGTAGGGAAAGCCCGCCTGCCGGTGTGCGCGGACGGCGGCGGTGATCTTGATCATCGACAGGAACGCCAGCGTCCCCTCCTGCATTCGCGTGCCGCCGGACGCAGGTCCCGCCAGCAGAGGCAGGCCTTCCGCGGTGGCCCTTTCGACAGCCAGGACGATTCGTTCGGCCGCGGCGGCCCCGATCGAACCCGCGAGGAAACGGAATTCGCTGACGATCACGGCGACCCGGCGGCCGCGGATCAACCCTTCACCGGTGAGGACTGATTCGTCCACGCCGGATGTCTCACGGGCCGCCGCCAGCTCCGCCCGGTAGGCGGGGCTTGGATCCGGATCAGTCACCGGTTTGTCCCAGCTGCGGTAGGAGCCCGGGTCCAGCACCGTGGCTATCAGCGCAGTGGCATCGAGGTGTCGGACCTTCTGCTCTGCCAGCATGTCAGTGCCCGCCCCGGCCCTGGGCGCCGGCCGCCGTCGGGACGCCCGTGGCGCTGTCCAGCCAGCGGCGGATGTTGCCTCCGTCCTGGTCCAGCAAGGGTGGGGCGCTGTGCGATGTCAGGGTGGTCTCCCGTGCGTCGCCCGGGTCGAAGAACCGCAGCGGGGGGCCGGGCAGGCTGATTTTTCCCAGGACCTGGTGGTCGACGTCGATCACCAGGCCCTGCGAGTGGACCTGCTCCCACTGGTAGACCTCGTCCAGGGGCCGCACCTTTCCGGCCGGGATGCCCACCTCGTTCAGCCTGGCCAGCAGGGGCTCGGCTTCATAGTCGGCAAAGGCGTCCTCGACCGCCTCAATGACCTTTTCGCGGTTACGCACCCGGTCAGCGTTGGTGGCGAACTCCGGCCGGGTGGTGTCGATCCCGAACGCGCCGGCGAAGCTCTTCCACAGCTTCTCGCTGCCCACACTGATCTGCACCTTGCCCTGGCGGCAATGGAACAGCCCGTAGGGGGCGATGGATGGGTGGTGGTTACCCTGTGCCTGCGGCAAGTCCCCGGCGACGGTCTGCCGCGTGCCCTGGAACGCATGCACCCCGATCAGGGCCGAAAGCAGGGAGGTCCGGACGATCTGCCCCTTGCCCGTCCTTTCGCGCTGCAGCAGTGCGGCGAGGGTGCCGAAGGCCCCGTACATCCCGGAGAGCAGGTCGGCGATCGGCACCCCCACCCGCTGGGGATCGTCAGGCCCGGAACCGGTGAGGGACATCAGTCCGGCCTCACCCTGCAGGATCTGGTCGTAGCCGCTGCGGGCGGCCTCCGGCCCGTCATGCCCAAAGCCGGTGATCGACAGGATCACGAGTGCCGGGTTCAACGCATGCATTTCCGACGTCGAGAATCCGAGCCGGTCCAGGACGCCGGGGCGGAAGTTCTCCACCACGACGTCGGCCTTCGTGAGCAGTTCCCGCAGGATCTGGCGCCCGTCGTCGCTCTTCAAATCCAGGGCGATGGACTCCTTGTTGCGGTTGCAGGACAGGAAGTACGTGGCCTGCGGGTCGTCCTCGGGGCCTACGAAGGGCGGTCCCCAGCCGCGGGTGTCGTCCCCGGTGCCGGGGTTTTCAACCTTGATTACCCGAGCGCCGAGATCCGCCAGCATCATCCCGGCGTGCGGGCCGGCAAGGGCACGGCTGAGGTCCACCACGAGGTAGCCGGCCAGCGGGCCAGCGTTGGGGAGGTCGGATTCCTTGCTCATAATCGATCCTTTTCTTTTCAGTTCCAGGGTGTGCGGTGGGTGCGCCGGCATCGGCCGGGGGCAGCTACATCCAGCCGGGGACAACCATGACAAGCCAAGCGATGGCCGGCCCCGCGACGACGACGACGCCGCTGTAGGCGAGGATCTGCTTGTAGAACTTGTCCTTGTCCACGTCCTCCGGAGCGTTGGCCAGCACCAGGGCGCCGTTGGTGGAGAACGGCGAGACGTCCACGATCGTGGAGGAGACGGCCAGTGCGGCGATCACGCCGATGGCGCCGATTTCGCCGCTGGCCAGGAACGGGACTGCCAGCGGGATGAGCGCGGCCAGGATGGCGGTGGAGGAGGCGAAGGCGGAGACGATGCCGCCGATGTAGCAGATCAGCAGGGCCGCGAGCAGCGGCATGCCGAGGTCGGCGACGCTGTTGGAGACGAACTTGATGGTGCCGGCCTCTTCGAGCACGCCGACGAAGGTCAACATGCCGCAGATGAGCAGGACGGTGGACCAGCTGATCTTGTTCACTGCCCCCTTCTGGGCCTCGGGTGAGACCAGGGCCAGGATGATGGCGATGGTGATGGAGACGAATCCGACGTCGACCTTGAACCCGAGTGAGATCACGGCCAGCGCGATCAGGCCGAGGACGGTGACCAGTTGCGGAACGGTCGCCCGGGCGCCGGCGGAGGTGGCGGCGGTACTGTCGGCAGACGAACCCGCGCTGCTGCCCTTGGCGGACACGCTGGCGGGGGAGATGTCCGAACCGGAGCCCTGCAGGGTGACGCCGGCCGTGCGGGCGCCGACGCTGACTTTCATGCGGGTCTCGGCAGCCTGCTCGATGAGCCGGCCGGTCTTGGAGGAGAGCAGCTTGTTACCGCCAAGGACAATGAACAGCACGAGCGCGATGACGAGGTTGAAGAAGAAGCTCGCCAGGAAGATAGCCATCGGGCTCGCAGCAAGGTCCGTCTTGGCGATGATGCCGTTGACCGTGACGCCGTAGACGGCGATCGGCGAGAACCCGCCTGCCTGGGCGCCGTGGATCACCATCATGCCCATCATCAGCGGGTTGATCTTGTGCTTCGCGGCAAAGCTCAGGGCGATCGGCGCGATGATGGCGACGGCGGCCGGGGACAGGGCGCCGACGGCGGTGATTAGCGCGGTGATGGCGAACATGACCCACGGAATGAGGGCGACCTTGCTGCCCACCATCCGCACGGCGCCCCGGACCAGAAGGTCAATGGTGCCGTTGTTCTGTGCGATGGCGAAGAGGTAGGTCACCCCGACGATCGTCAGGAACAGCCCGCCGGGGAAATTGGCCAGAATCTCGTTGGTGGACATGCCAAGGAAAACCGAGCCAAGCAGGAAGGCGCCGACAAAGGCCAGCGCACCCATGTTGAGGGGCAGCACCGTGGCCAGCAGGAACATCACCGCCAAGACGATGATGGAAAGCACGGGAGCGGACATCTTTGTTCCTCCGGGGACTAGTGTGATGTGGATTACAGGACTACTGGCCTAGCCTCTTAGACACTAGGTGAGTTTGTCAATACGCCTCAGGGATAGGATGGGGGAGTCGCTACGTCGGGAGGATGTTGGAGATGGCAAAGAAGTCTGAGGTCCCGGAGATTTCCCGTGTGTCCAGGCCGCGTCTGTACGAGCAGCTCGTGGCGCAGCTCCTGGACTTCATCGAGTCGGCCCAACTGGGCCCCGGCGACCTCCTGCCGGCCGAGCGGGACCTGGCCGAACGGCTCGGGGTCTCCCGCGCCACGCTGGCCCAGGCGCTCGTGGCGCTGGAGGTGCTTGGCGTGATTGACGTCCAGCACGGCACCGGAGCCGTCCTGGTGTACCGCCCCAACGTCCCCGCGGTGATCAAGGGCCTGCGCGAACACCGCAGCAGGCTTCCCGAGATTGTCGAGGCCCGCAGCACGTTGGAGGTCAAGCTCGCCGAACTAGCGGCCGCGCGGCGGACGGACCAGGACATGCAGGCGATTGACGCGGCGATTGACGTCATGGCCGAGGAGGTGGCCGCAGGCTCAAAGGGTGCGCGCGGGGATGAACTCTTCCATCAGGCCGTCACGGCCGCCGCCCACTCCGCGGTCCTGGGCCAGCTGATGGCCTTTATCGCCGAAATGATCCTGGAGACCCGGATCGAATCCCTCGGACAACCGGGGCGCCCCGAGCAGTCCATTGCCTCACACCGGAAGATTGCGGATGCCATCCGGGAGCAGGATGCCGCAGGCGCTGCCGAAGCCATGTTGGCCCACATCGACATGGTGTCCGACGTCGACCTGCTCAAGTAGTCGGAGCACCGGCGGCAGGGGCTGCCAAGACCTCCGCCGGGTAACCGGGGTTAGAAGAGGCGATGCCGCCGGGGACCGGGGCTGTGGGAACTAGCCGTTGTAGCCCTCGACCTGCGTGACCGGGCGGGCCTCCGCATCGTCGGGATTCTCGCCGTATTGCCTCTTGGCCCGCCGTTGCCGCAGCAGGTCCCAGCACTGGTCGAGGTCCTCCTCGAGCTGCCTGAGCCGAAGCCGGTCCGGCACGTGGTCGTGGTCGGCGCTCGCGGACTCGGCCTGTTCCCGGAGCCCACGTTCCTCGTCCACAAGGGCGGTGATGCGCTGGAGGATGTCCCGTTCGTCCATGGTGTCCTACTTCCTGCGGTCCTGAAGCTGTGGATACACGCCAGCGTAATCACGGGCGTGCGTCGTGACCAGAGGACGGCCAGTGAGCGGACCCCGCCGAGCGACGGGGCCCGCACGCTGAGCCTTCCGAACTGAGCCTTCCGATGCGAACCGGCTCTAGCCGTCCCGGCGCTGCAGTACGAGCCGCAGCGCTAGCAGCAGGCCGCCGCCGCACAGAAGGGCCAGCGCCACAAGGTGTAACCCGTCAGTGGTTCCCGTCATAGCCAACATGCCCGCTCCGGAGGCCGGAGCCTCGAGCCGCGCGGCCACGCCGGCAGGATGAGCAGCCTGGCCGGTCGACGGGAACTCCGCCGTCGGGAGGGTGCCCTGCATTCCGACGGCGGCGCCGGAGCCGTCCGCGTTGCCTCCCGCTTCGCCTCCGGCGTCCAGGCCCGGCGGCGTGACGGCTTCTTCAGTTCCGGCCTCCGTTGGGACTCCCGCAGAGGCCTCGGAGTTGCCGAGGATACCGATCGAGGCCGCTCCGAGCGTCACCGGTGCGGTGACGGGTGCGATGACCTGGGTGCCGGAGGCGAGGCCGTTGCGTCCGGAGGTGGTGTTTCCGCCGGCGTCGGCCGGTGCCGGTGCGGTGGTCCCGCCGGTGCTGCCCTCGGTGGTGGCGGCGGAGTCGCCGAGGATACCGATCGACGTCGCTCCGAGCGTCACCGGTGCGGTGACGGGTGCGATGACCTGGGTGCCGGAGGCGAGGCCGTCTTCGCCGGAGGTGGTGTTTCCGTCGGCGCTGGCCGGCGCCGCTGCGGTGGTCCCGCCGGTGGTCCCGCCGATGGTGGCGGCGGAGTCGCCGAGGATCCCGATCGACGTCGCCCCGAGCGTCACCGGTGCGGTGACGGGGGCGATGACCTGGGTGCCGGAGGCGAGGCCGTCTTCGCCGGAGGTGGTGTTTCCGCCGGCGAAGGCCGGTGCCGGTGCGGTGGTCCCGCCGGTGGTCCCGCCGGTGGTGGCGGCGGAGTCGCCGAGGATCCCGATCGACGTCGCCCCGAGCGTCACCGGTGCGGTGACAGGGGCGATGACCTGGGTGCCGGAGGCGAGGCCCTCTGCGCCGGAGGTGGAGCTCCCGTCGGCGCTGGCCGGTGCCGGTGCGGTGGTCCCGCCGGTGGTCCCCTCGGTGGTGGCGGCGGAGTCGCCGAGGATCCCGATCGACGTCGCCCCGAGCGTCACCGGTGCGGTGACGGGGGCGATGACCTGGGTGCCGGAGGCGAGGCCGTCGCTTCCGGAGGTTGTATCCGCCGCGCAGGCGACGGAGGTTCCGAGGGCCAGGAGGCCGCCGGCAAAGAGGGTGCCAAGCAGCCCTCTGCGCAAGTTCGTATGCATGATGTTTTCTCCTGAAGATGTTGGTGTTGCGGACTGCATGGGCAGTCCGATGAGCCGTGGTCCGCCCGTTGCGGGGCAGAGGGGCTCCAACTAGTCGGGAGAAGATCCGGGGTCGAAAGACGCCGGTTTGGAAGCTTGGGGCAGCGGTTTGGTGGCCTCGCTCGCGCCGGGCGGCGGTCGAAGCTGGAAGGGTGCGGTCACGGTGGCTGCACTCGGTCCGGACGGAGACTGGCTGCCCGCCCCCGAACCAGGCACCCCGGGGACAACGCTAGGGAATTCCTCACCGCCGAGGTCGCCGCCCGGCTGAAGTGGGGCGACGGATCCGCCTACTGCAGGCGGCACGGGGAGGCTCCCTGACTGTGGGGGGCTGTAGTCATCTGCTGCCGGCGTGGGGACTGCCGGCGTGGGGACTGCTGCCGGCGTGGGGACTGCTGCGACGTCGGCGCGGGTGGCGTTCGGGTGCGAGGTCGCGGCCCCGCCCGTTCGTGCAGGCGTCGCGTCAAGTCGGGCGGCCTCCGGCCCCGCGGGGGCGGGCGGCGCAGAGGCGACGGGAGGCAGTGGGAGCGCCTGCGCGCCGTTCAGCACATCCCCCAGCGGCTCCACCGCGGGAGCGGTGGCGGGCAGCGCCTCGGTCGCGACGGGGATGATGGTCCCCACCAGGGCGGCGGCACCGGTGTCCACCAGTTCGACGGCGGGGGAAGCCAGGTCGGTCACCGTGTTCGCGGGAACAACCGCTGGCGCTGCGGGAATTGAGGCAATAACCCTTTCAACGGAGCCCGCGACCTGCCCCAAAACCGGGGACAACAGCCCAGAGCTGTCGCCCCCGGCACTTCGGGACGCTGACCTGCTCGCGGATTCCGGCGGGGTAGACGGAGAGGAAGATGCTGCGTTCAGGCCCCCCGGAATTTCCAGGTCCGTGCCGGTCTCTGCGCTGGCGGCTGTTGCGGAAAGTGCCAGCCACAGCGCCGTCGCTGCACCGGCCAGCAACACGGGTCGAAGCAGGCGCGGGGCGCGCCCGAAAGATCGTTCGTGCAACACGTGCAACACCCCCCAGGTGCGGCGCATAGGTCGAGACGATTAGTTCGGCATCTTCCGTCACCATAGCCACAGCAGCAACGGGAAGTCCATAGAAATGCAACAAATCAACCACATAGTCAGCTTGCTTATTATTTTCCTGTTTCCTAGAGTTGACTGGGTAAGGCACCAATCTCTCCGCGTGGGACATGAACGGCCGAACGGCTCCTGGACCCTCGCGCTGGCTAGAGGAGGACACATGTCGGAACACAACATCGCAGGCAAGAAGGTCGCGTTTCTGCTGACGGACGGCGTCGAGCAGATCGAGCTGACCAGCCCGTGGAACGCGGTCAAGGACGCGGGCGGCGAACCCACCCTGGTGGCGCCCAAGAGCGGAAAGCTGCAGGGCTATGACGGCACGGAAAAGGGTGAGACCTTCGACGTCGACCTGACCGTCGACCAGGCCAACGCCTCCGACTTCCATGCCCTCGTGATTCCCGGCGGCGTCGTAAACGCCGACCACCTCCGCGTCGACAAAGGTGCCCAAGCCTTCGCCCGCGGCTTCTTTGAACAGCACAAGCCGGTGGCCTCGATCTGCCACGGCCCCTGGTTGCTGATCGACGCCGGCGTCGTGAGCGGGCGGAACCTCACCTCGTACCACACGCTTCAGACCGACCTAAAGAACGCGGGCGCGAACTGGACGGATGAGGAAGTGGTGGTGGACCAGGGCCTCGTGACGAGCCGGAACCCGGACGATCTGCCGGCGTTCAACGACAAGCTGCTCGAAGAAATCGCCGAAGGGGAGCACGCCGGCCAGACCGCCTAGGCGGCCTCCGACGGGAGCCGCCGCCGGGGACAGCTCCCTGGCGGCGGGCGGGCCCTATGAAGACTGCACGGTTTCGGGCAGGATATGCCTGTACGCTGCGGCGGAGCGGGCGTTGATTTCGCCCGCACCGCCGCCACCCGCTACCAAGGAGTCCCGGATATGACCACGCTTAACCCTTACCTTGGCTTCCGCGACAACGCGCGGGAGGCCATGACCTTCTACCAGTCTGTGTTTGGCGGCGAGCTGAATATGAGCACCTTCGCGGAATTCCAGGCCAGCGAGGACCCTGCCGAGCAGGACAAGATCATGCACGCCATGCTGACCGGCGAAAAGGGGCTGGTGCTGATGGGTGCCGACACCCCGAACAGCATGGACTACACCCCCGGCAACAACTTCTCGGTGTCCCTCAGCGGCACCGACGAGGCTGAATTGCGCGGCTACTGGGACAAGCTGTCAGATGGCGGCACCGTGACGATGCCGCTGGAGAAGGCCCCGTGGGGAGACACCTTCGGCATGTGCAAGGACAAGTTCGGAGTGGACTGGCTCGTCAACATCGCGCCGGCCGCCAGCTAGGCCGACCGGCGGCTGCTGCTCAGTCCGGCGTGGTGTCGGTGGTGAGGCCGCGGTCGTCCGCTGTCTTTTCGTCGTCTTCCTCTGCCGGTCCAGGCACCGTCTGCGAGTCGCTCTTGCCCGGTGCGTGCGTTCCGGACGTGCCGGATTCCGGAGCGCCCGCCGCCGTCTGGGGAGTGTCAATGCCGCTACCTTCGCGCGGGACGGGCTTCTGGGCGCCCTCCACACCGTCATTCACGATGTCCTCGGGCTCGACTGGCTTGTTGCTCATGCGTTCCTCCGATGGTGGGTCCGTGGGTTTCACCCCCGGATGGTCACACCAAACTACAGTGGAGGCATGCCCTAGTACAGACGGCCGCAGTACGCTCTAGCGGGCGACTTCCGCCGGGACTAGAGTCTGGCCATGGACCAGGATCCGGTGGCAGCGAACCCGGGCTTGTACCGGGTGGTATTCGAGAATGAACGGGTGCGCGTGCTGGAGTACACGGACCAGCCCGGGGGAAAAACCGTCGAGCATTCTCATCCCGACAGCGTGATGATCACGCTCAGCAGCTTCCGCCGCCGGCTCTCCGCCCACGGCCGGGAGGTCGACGTCGAACTTCCCTCCGGGCTGGCGCGCTGGCTGCCCGCGCAGTCCCACTCGGGCGAGAACACCGGCGACACCGAGACCCACACAATCTTCGTCGAGCTCAAGGAGGCTGCCCCGGAGCGGGAAAGCACCGAAGAGCCGCTCGGTCCGGCGCCCAGCTAGCGGCGCCAACCGTTTCGCCGTTTCGCCGTTTCGCCGTTTCGCCGTTTCGCCGTTTCGACGGTTCCCTGCGCACACGACGTTCCCGCGCTACGGACCCGCAGGGAACCGTCGAAATGGGTCCGGGGCGCCCGGGGCCAGCGAGAGTCTGTCAGTATGCTTACTAGACACTGAACAGAAACGAGACCCACCATGAGCACGCCCGTGCGGATCGAGGTCGAGGCCGCTGGCCATCTGGGCCACGTCTTTGCCTCCCGGCGGCCGGCCGGAACGCAGGCGGCTGCACCCGCCGTCGTACTCCTCCACGGGATCGGGGCCTCACACCGCTACCTGCGCCGCCTGCACGGGCTGCTGGCTGACTCCGTTGACACGTTCTCGATCGACTTGCCGGGCTTCGGGGTCACGCCCACGCCGGAGCACACGCTCACCGTTGCGGAGCAGGCCACCTACCTCCTGGGCGCGCTCGAGCAGCTGGGAGTGCTGGAGTTCGTGGTGGTGGGGCACTCGATGGGGACCCAGTTCGCGGTGGAAGCCGCCCTGCAGCAGCCGCAGCGGATACCCCATGTGGTGCTGATGGGTCCGGTGGTCAATGACAAGCGGCCGACCGTAGCGCAGCAGGCCCTGGCACTGGGCCGGGACTGCCTGTTCTTCGAGAGCCCGTCCTCCAACGCCTTGGTTTTCACCGACTATCTCCGCTGCGGACCGGTCTGGTACCTGAAGAACCTGCGGATCATGATGGACTACCGCCTCGAGGAGCGGATCGGCGCGGTGAGCGCCCCCGTCCTCGTGCTGCGGGGCGCGAACGACCCGGTGGCCCCGGTGGACTGGTGCCGCCGGCTTGCCGGACGGGCGGCCACCGGACAGTTCGAAGAGATCCCAGGAACCGGGCACGTGGTCCAGCACAACCGTGCCGTCGAGGTTGCCGGCTCCATCCTTGCCTTCGCCGGCATCGCAGCTGATGAAAGCGAAGCGCCGCAAGGATTCACCGCGTGAGCACGCTCGTCCAGATCGCCGGCTGGTGGGCCCGGGACTATGCCTACGCCGTCGGCCGGCAGCTGCGCAGTGCGGTATCCCGCGTCAGTCCCGACGAATTCCTCAGCGGCACCGGACGGCCCGTCGTCGTCATCCCCGGCATCTACGAGGACTGGCGCTTTATGCTTCCGCTGATCCGGGAGCTGCACGAGGCAGGGCACCCGGTGCACGTGGTGACCGTGCTGCAGCGCAACCGGCTCGCGGTACCGAAGGCGGCGGCACTGATCGCCGACTACCTCCACCAGAGGGACCTCAGGGACACGATGATTGTGGCGCACAGCAAGGGCGGGCTGATCGGCAAGTACACGATGATGTCGCTGGACCAGACGCGGCGCATCACCCGGATGGTGGCGGTGTGCTCCCCGTTCTTGGGTTCCCGTTACGCAAGCTACATGCTGTTGCCGAGCCTGCGGGCGTTGTCGCCGCGCAACGCCGTCACCTTGCAGCTGTCCCGCGAGCAGAGCGTCAACGAACGCATCACTTCCGTCTACGGCCTCTTCGATCCGCACATCCCGGAGGGCAGCGTGCTTCCCGGAGCGCGGAACGTCCAGCTGGATACCGGCGGCCATTTCCGGATCCTTGCCGACGAGGACACCATCCGCACCGTGCTGGCAGAAGCGGGCGCACCGGCCCCGGTGTGAGGGGTCCGGGGCCTAGTCCTCGAAGTGGGTCCGCGTCGGGCCCTGGCCCAGACCGTCCACGATGGCGGAGGCGACGGCGTGAAGCTTGACGTTGCGGGTGCTTGATGCGGTCTTTAGCAGCTCGAAGGCTTCGGCCTGGCTGCACCGGTTCTGCGCCATGATGATGCCGACCGCGACGTCGATCGCGGTGCGCGTCTCCAGCGTCGCCTTGAGGTTGTCGGCCGTCTCGCTGAAGTGCGCGAAACGCACTGCCAGCCCCAGAGCCATGGTCGTTTGTCGCACGAAGATGCTCGCCAGCTCCTGGGCGCGTTCGTCAAAGCGGTGGGGACGGTGTGAATACAGGTTCAGCGCGGCGCGGGTTTCGCCGTCCAGCAGGAACGGTACGGCGAGGATGGAGCGCATGCCGTGCTCCCGGACCATGGCGGCGCACTGTGGCCAGCGCGTGTCATCGTCGAGGTCGGCAATGTATACCGTTTCCTGTTCGCGGGAGGCCGTCACGCAGGGGCCGTCGCTGAAGCCGTACTGGATCTCGTCCATGGCCTGCGCAGCCGTACTGCTGCTGGCCACGGTGGCGGCTTTCCGTTGCCGGAGCAGCGTAATTCCACACAGGACTTCGTCGCCGGGCTCGGAAAGGCTGCGCGCCGAGACGCGGGCCAATTCGCCGAGGAATTCCTCCACGTCGGCGCTGTTCAACACGAGCTGATGCAAGTGCTGGTTGATCGATGTTGCGGTTGACTCGCTTACCACTATTCCTTGATGCCGTTTCGCTCGGGTCGAATCGAGCCGGCGAGGCGGGACGCACCACAGCAGCGAAAGAGGGCGGTGGTAGCGGCAGCGAAGCCGGATCGAAGAACTATCCAACGGCCTTCTGCTAAACCGTACCGGGAAAAATTATATACAGGACTTTGCAGCCGTTTTGCCGGGACATTCGCCGGATCCTTTCGGCGGATTCGCCGCGGGGCCGGCAGCCCGGCCGCGAGCCTTTCCCGACCCAAATGACTCCCGGCGGCTCCCGACGTAGTCTTAGCGGTATCTCGAGGTAGTCGGACGGATTCTGTATGTCACAGCTCGAAACCAGGGAGTCCGCCTCCCCGCCGCTTACCATCGCGGACGCCGCCGGCACCGAGGCGGGCACAGTGCTCGCCCGGCTGGGTTCAGCTGCGGGTGGCCTAAGCGAAGCGGAAGCGGCGGAGCAGCTTGCCATGCTGGGGCCGAATGCGGTCCGCACGCATGAGGCAAGCGGCTGGTCCGTGCTGGGCCGGCAATTCCGCAGCCCCATCCTGATCCTCCTGCTCGTCACCGCCGGGCTCTCGCTCTTCCTGGGGGACGCCACCAACTCGATCGTCATCGGCGTGATCCTGCTTGTCAGTGTGGGCCTGGGCTTCAGCAACGAATTCCGGGCCGAGCGCGCCGCGGAGGCGCTGCATTCACGGGTCACGCACACCGCCGTCGTGCTCCGCGACGGCACCGCGCGCGAGGTGGACGTGACCGCCCTGGTGCCCGGCGACGTCGTGCAGCTGGGCCTGGGCGCAATCATCCCGGCCGACCTGCGCCTGCTGACGGTCAAGGACCTGCTCTGCGACGAAAGCATCCTGACCGGGGAGTCGCTGCCGGTGGGCAAGGATCCCGCGCCGGTGGCCGGCGGTGTCGCCCTGGGGGACCTGACGTCCTGCTTGTTCATGGGCACCGTCATCCAGTCCGGCAGCTGCACCGGGGTGGTGGTGGCGACCGGCGGCCGGGCGGAGTTCGGCCGGATTGCGCTCGGCCTGGGCGAACGGCAGCCGCAGACCGAATTCCAGCTCGGGCTCAAGCGGTTCTCCTTCCTGCTGCTGCAGGTGGCCATCGCACTGACTTCGCTTATCTTCATCGCCAACCTGCTGCTGCAGCGCCCTGTGATCGAGTCGCTGCTGTTCTCCCTGGCCATCGCCGTCGGAATCACCCCGCAGCTGCTGCCCGCCGTCGTCAGCACGAGCCTGGCCACCGGCACCCGCCAGCTGGCCAAACGCAAAGTGCTGGTCAAGCGGCTGGTCTGCATCGAGGACCTCGGCGACATGGACATCCTGGTCACGGACAAGACCGGAACCCTGACAGAGGGCAGGATCAGCTTCACGGCGGCCCTGCCGGTGGCGGCCGGCGTGTCCGCGGATAAGCTGTTCAGCCTGGGGCTGCTGGCCACCGAGGCGGACTACGCGGAGGCGAAACGGTCCGTCGTCGGGCAAAACCCGCTGGACGCCGCGCTCTGGCAGTCCCCGCAGGCGGCGGCGTTCGAACCTTCGCGCTATGAGCGGCTCGACGTGATCGACTTTGACCACCAGCGCCGGCGGACCAGCGTGCTGGTCCGCGAGGCCGGCGGCCCCGCCCGGATCATCACCAAGGGCTCGCCGGAGGACGTCCTGGCCCTGTGCGGCGCCACGCCCGCCAAGGTGCAGGCCCTGCTGGACGAACAGTTCGACGCCGGTTCGCGCGTGGTGGCCGTGGCCACCCGGGACGCCGCCGGCATGGAGGACATGTCACCAGCTGACGAGAAGGACCTGGTCCTGGCCGGCTTCCTGGTCTTCCTCGACCGGCCCAAGGCGAATGCGCGGGAGTCCCTGGACCGGCTGGAGGCGCTGGGAATTACGGTCAAGATTGCCACCGGGGACAACGCGAAGGTGGCCGAGCGGGTCTGCGACGAACTCGGTGTGCTCTCCGGCGGGACCATTACCGGCGCCGAGGCGGAGGCGATGTCCGACCCGGAGTTGAGCGCGGCGGCCCGCGAGGCCAGCATTTTCGCCCGCGTCTCGCCGGAGCAGAAGGCCCGGATTATCCGGCTGCTGCGCCAGAGCGGCGGTGCGGTCGGGTTCATGGGCGACGGCGTCAACGATGCGCTCGCGCTGCACCAGGCCGACATCGGCGTCTCCGTGGACAGCGCCACCGACGTCGCCAAGGACGCCGCCGACGTCGTGCTGCTGGACAAGGACCTCGGCGTGCTGGCCGACGGCGTCATGGAAGGACGGCGGATCTTCGCCAACACCATCAAATACGTGCTGATGGGCACCTCCAGCAACTTCGGCAACATGTTCAGCGCCGCAACGGCCTCCGTGGTGCTGAGCTTCCTGCCGATGCTGCCGGGGCAGATCCTGCTCAACAACCTGCTCTACGACACCGGCCAGCTGGCCATCCCGGGGGACAGGGTGGACAAGGAGCAGCTGCTGGCACCGGCGCACTGGAACATATCCTTCATCCGGCGCTTCATGTTCCTCTTCGGCCCGATCAGCTCGGTGTTCGACTTCGCGACGTTCGCCCTGATGCTCTTTGTCTTCGATGCGGTGCCGGGGGAGTTCCGGGCCGGCTGGTTCATCGAGTCGATCGCGACCCAGACGCTGATCATCTTTGCGATCCGGACCCGCCGAGTGCCCTTCCTGCGCAGCCGGCCGTCGCTCGGACTGCTCGGCGCGTCGCTGGGCGTGGTGGCCCTGGGGGTCTTCCTTCCGCTGTCCCCGCTGGCGGCGGTCCTGGGCTTCGATCCGCTGCCGGTTCCGTTCTTCCTGGCCCTGCTGGGCATGACCGTGGTGTACCTGGTGCTGGTGGAGCTGGCCAAGCAGTGGTTCTTCTCCCGGGCGGCGCAGCAACCGGCCGCTCCGGTGCTGCCAAGGGTCCGGCGCCGGGGCAAGGACCACCATGTGGCCCGCCGCGCCGCACGCTTCAGCACCACGGAACCGGCCACCCGTCACGCACGCAGGGCCCCGCTGGCACCCCGCCGGGGACGGCCGGTCCGGCGCAAACGAAACCGGGTACAAGGGCCCTCACATCCCGGGAACTCCTGACGGATAGTGGGATGAAACGGCCAACTTGGTCCGATGCCCGGCCTGCGGAGCGCAGCGCCGGATGAGCCCGGCGGCCGGCGCCCGATTGGAAAGCCAAGACAATGAGCATTTTTGAAGACAGGGTTGATGCCGGGCGGCAACTGGGGCGGCGGCTCGCGGATCTGCGCGGCAAGGACATTGTGGTCCTCGGCCTGCCCCGCGGCGGCGTCCCGGTCGCCTTCGAGGTGGCCGCGGCCCTGGACGCACCGCTGGACGTGATTGTGGTCCGGAAGCTCGGACTGCCCTACCAGCCGGAACTTGCCATGGGGGCGATCGGGGAGGGCGGCGCGAGGGTGCTGGAAGAGCATGTGCTGGCCCAGGCAAGGGTGAGCGAGCAGGAGCTGCAGGCAGTCGAGAACCGCGAACGGGCCGTGCTGGAGAACCGGGTGGCGCGGTTCCGGAAGGGGCGCGCGCGCCAGGACCTGACCGGCCGCATCGCGGTGATCGTCGACGACGGAATCGCCACCGGCTCCACTGCCCGGGTCGCCTGCCGCATCGCCCGCAAACTGGGCGCCGCCCGGGTGATCCTGGCCGTGCCCGTCGCCCCGGCGGACACCCTGGCGAGCCTGAGCGAACCCGACGAGGTGGTCTGCCTGGCCACTCCCCGGCACTTCGCCGCCGTCGGATACCACTACCGCGACTTCTCGCCCACCGAGGACGACGAGGTGATCCAGCTGCTCGACGCCGCCGCCCGGCGCCTTAAGGACTCGCCGCGTCCGGCCGGGACGACGGCGGTCTCCGAGGACCCGGTGGAATTCGACGAAGAGGTGGAGATCCCGTCCCGGGGTGTCCGGCTGCAGGGCCATCTGCACCTGCCCGTGCCGGCCCGCGCTGTGGTGGTGTTCGCCCACGGGAGCGGCAGCAGCCGGCACAGCCCGCGGAACCGCTTCGTGGCCAGCCTGCTCCAGCGCGCCGGGCTGGGCACCCTGCTGCTCGACCTGCTCACGCCGGGGGAGGAGCGCAACCGCGCCAACGTCTTCGACATCGAGTTGCTGGCGCGCCGGCTGTCCTCGGCCACCGACTGGCTCGCCACCCGCGAGGACACCGCCTCCTGCGCCGTCGGATATTTCGGGGCGAGTACCGGGGCGGGCGCCGCGCTGTGGTCCGCCTCCGAACCCTCCGCACGGATCGCCGCCGTCGTTTCCCGCGGCGGCCGTCCCGACCTGGCCGGCCCGAGGCTTTCCGCCGTCCGCGCGCCGACGCTGCTGATCGTGGGCAGCTTCGACTATGAGGTGCTTGAACTCAACCGCAAGGCCAAAGCCATGATGCGGTGCCCCAATCAGCTGGCCGTGGTCCAGGGCGCCACGCACCTGTTCGAGGAGCCCGGCACGCTGGCCGCGGCGGCCATCCTGGCCAGGGACTGGTTCGCCAAGTACCTCCTGCCCGTGTCCGAACCGACCCCACCAGCCAGGAGTGAGCCATGAGCTATACCTACACCGCCGTCCTGCCGCTGAGCTGGGCGGACGCCGTCGAGAAGACCCGGGCCGCCCTCGCGGGCCAAGGCTTTGGGATCCTCTCCGAGATCAACGTGCGCGACACCTTTGCCGCCAAGCTTGGGGAGGACGCCGCGCAGGCCCTGGGCGACTACGTGATCCTCGGGGCCTGCAACCCGCAGCTGGCAAGCCGCGCCCTGGCGGCCGAACCGGAAATGGGCGCCCTGCTGCCGTGCAATGTGGTGGTCCGGCGCGGCCCGGGCGCCGCCGATACGACGGTGGACGTGATCGATCCCCAGACCATGGTGCAACTCAGCGACAGCCCCGCGGTCCGTGAGGTGGCGGACGACGCCGGCGCCCGGCTCCGTGCCGCCCTGGCCCAGCTGTCGGCGGACGCCTAGGTGGGTGCCGGCCGCGGCTAGTCCGACGCCGGCGACGTTCCTGCCCGGTTCATCCGGTCCGCAGCCGGGGGAAGCCCGGCCCCCGCGCGGAACCGCGGCCCGTGTGGGGCCCGGGCCGCCAACAACCGGGCGGGAACGCCTCGGTCAGTCCCGTTAGGGTGCGTTACTCGCTGTGGCCTTGGTCGCGGCTCATCGAGCCCTCCGCCGGCGGCGTTTCACCCGGCGGGACACCACCGCCCGGCTCCAGCCCGGTAATCTTGCCGCTGAGTGGATCGGGATTGGGCGAAGCTCCCTGGTCGGCGGCCTGGGGCTCCTGATCGCCGCGCTGCGCCGCGTTCGGCACGCTCTGTGGACGCGCGGAACCGCCACCCGGTTTTGGCGGATCGGGGTTGGCCGGGTCATTTTCCGGATGGTACGTGCTCATGGTTATGCCTTCCCTGGTTACGGTAACTCTGGGTGCTTAATAAGCATGCTGATTATCCTAGTCGTCCGGACGTGGATCCGGCCATGAAAGGTCAACGGGGCCGGAGGAAGGAGCTCCTAGGCGCCGTGGGTCTTGTGCTGCCCGTTGTGGCGGGCGCGGAACGCGTACACCAGCAAGGCGATCCCGGCCAGGATCATGGCGGCCGGGAGGGCGAAGTCCACGGCGATGAGCACGGCCGTCGCCTGCAGAGCGAAGGCCACGCCAAGCACGGCGAGGACTGCCGCCGGGACCAGGGGCCACTTCATCCGGCCGGTGTGGTCTGGGGTCCGGACCGGAACCAGGGAAAGCAGCCCGAAGGTGGCCGCCAGCCCGAGGAACAGGACGGCGGCCACAGGTGTGCCCTGCAGTTCCTGCGGTAGGGCCACGACGATGGCCAGCGTGAACATCACCCCGCACGGGATCAGGGCCCACCAGTTGGCCCGTTCGCGCAGATAGACCGCGGCGAATCCGGCCGCCATGAACAGGAAAAGGAAGGCGCCGCCCGCGCGGCCGTCCGTGAGTTGCGTGGCGGTGATGACCGCGGCCAGGCCCAGGAACACCGAGCCGGGGATTGCCGCCCACCAGTTCTCCCGGCCCCGGAGGAAGATCGAGAGGAACAGCACGCCCACCGCGGCGAAGATCAGCGGCGCCAGATAGGCGGCGCTCTCGACGATGCCGAGCACATCCAGCAGCCACAGCACACCGACCGTCATCAGGACAATGCCGGCGAGAATGCTGGTCCTTGCCGATTTCACCGCGGCCCTCCCCGGCGGCGCCTGCTGCGGGGCCGGCGCCGCTCCACGCGGGAGCGGATTCCCAGCAGCATCCGGCGCTCCATCAGGAACTGCAGCGGTTCAAGCACGACGCGCAGCGGGATGCCCAGCGGCAGCGGCGAGTAGTCATAGCGGGTCCGCGAGAGCAACCGGGTGCTGCGGGCACCGAGCGGCTGCAGCACGAAGGTCCAGCCCAGTTCCAGGCGAGGTCCGGTCAGGCGGCGTCCCTCCGCCGCGGGATGCCCGGTGATGTGATCTGTGATGTGCCCGGTGATGTGCCCGGTGCGCGGATCCATGGTGCCGCCCAGGGCCAGCACCGCCCCCGGTTCGAGCCGCCGGACCGGGATGCCGGCGCCGGGGGCGAGCGGAATGGTGTCTCCGACAGAGAGCTGTTGAAATTCGGGCAGGATCCGATCCGCACTGTGCATGCCCAGCCCCACCGCATTCTCCAGGGCGTCATAGCTGTACATCCCGCCGCGGCCGGACCCCAGCTGGACGAGCCACGGCCACACCACGGCGGGCAGCGCGGCGATGTTGACGGCCCGTGTGCTTTGCAGGCGCGCGGTGGGTACCAGTTCATCGCCCGGCAGGGGGCCGGCCGCTTCCTGGGCGGTCGCTCCCCAGTGCAGCAGGCGGGGCCGTACGGCGAGCACGTAGCCTGCGGCCGCCGCCGCGGCAGCCAGCGCCGCGAGCGGCCCTTTCAACCGGGCGGGCAAGCGGGGCGCAGCCGTGCGGCCTGCGTTCATTCGGTCGGCTGGCCTTCGCCGGCCTCCTGGCCGACCACCAGCACCGGGCAATGGGCGTGGGCCGCACAGGCGCCGCTGACCGACCCCATCACCTGGGCGAGGAAGCCGCCCTGGCCGCGCCGTCCCACCACAAGCAGTTGCGCGTCCTTGCTCTCCTCGATCAGCACCTTGGCTGGCGGCCCGAACTTGATCTGCCGGCTCAGCTGCTCCGGGCGGGAGTTGCCGAAGGCCCGTTCCAGCGACTGTTCCACCAGGCGCTTGGCGGTCTCCTCGAGCTCGCCTGGCGAGGCGGTGCGTTCTTCCGGCAGGTGGGACGCGAGGAAGAAATCCGAGGTGCCCAGGCACGTGATGACCTCCAGCGGGGCGTTCAGGCTGGTGGCCATGCGCCCGGCGAGCCGGAGTGCCGTCGTTGAAAACTCGGAGCCGTCCACGCCCACGACTATCCGCTGATCTCCGCTCATGGCACCCACCCTGCCCCGTCACCGCGGCAGTGCCTAGGGCCAAAGGTCACCGCGGCGGCGCGCCCCGGCGGGTGCGGCGTGCACCGGGGACGCCGTCCGATCTAGGGTGGGGGGGACGGCAGCCGCCCCGACGACCGAGGAGACCTTGATGAGAATTGCAGTTACCGGAGGAAGCGGAAAGCTCGGCAGGAACGTGGTCCGCAGGCTCACCGACGACGGCCACCAGGTAACCAACCTGGACCAGGCGGGCGAGCGGGAGCACGGATTCACCCGCGTGGACCTGCGCAACTACGGGCAGGTCGTCGACGTCATCCTCGGCCTGGATGACCGGCATGAAGGCTTCGACGCAATCGTGCACCTGGCCGCCATCCCGGCCCCGGGCCTCGCTCCCGACGCCGCGACCTTCGAGAACAACATGCAGGCCACCTACAACGTGTTCCAGGCCGCGCGCCGGGCCGGCATCAAGAAGATTGTCTACGCCTCCAGCGAGACGGTGCTGGGACTGCCGTTCGACGTCGACCCTCCCTACATCCCGGTGGACGAGGAATACCCGGCCCGGCCGGAAAGCACCTACTCGCTGGTCAAGCACCTCGAAGAGCAGATGGCGATCCAGCTGACCCGCTGGGACCCCACGCTGAGCATTACCGGCCTGCGGTTCTCCAACGTGATGGACCCGGAGGACTACGAGGAGTTCCCGTCGTTCGACGCCGATGCCTCGCTGCGCAAATGGAACCTCTGGGGCTACATTGATGGCCGCGACGGCGCGCAGGCCGTGGCTCGGGCGCTGGAGCACGGCAAGCCGGGCTTCGAGGCCTTCATCATCGCCAACGAGGACACCGTGATGAGTCGCCCCAGCAGCGAGTTGGCCGCCGAGGTGTTCCCCAACGTCAAGGTGGTCAAGGAACTCGGCGAGCACGAGACGATGCTCTCGATCGACAAGGCCAAACGGCTCCTGGGCTACGCCCCGGAGCACAGCTGGCGGAACTACCATTCGCTGCGCACCACGCCCACCGAGGACTGAAGCGCGGCTTGACCCGCACCGACCACTGAGGAGTTTCATGCAATACCGCACCCTGGGCAACAGCGGCGCCGTTGTCTCCAACTATGCGCTGGGCACCATGACCTTCGGCGCCGAGGCCAGCGAGGAGCAGTCCCGCGCCATCCTGGACGCCTACTTCGAGGCCGGCGGCAACTTCATCGACACTGCCGACGTTTACAGCTCGGGGGTGTCGGAGGAAATCATCGGCCGGTGGCTGGCCGAACGGCCCGAGCTCCGGGACCGGGCCGTCGTGGCGACGAAGGGACGCTTCCCGATGGGCCAGGCACCCAACGACGTCGGGACCTCCCGCCGTCACCTGGCCCGGGCGTTGGATGACTCGCTGCGCCGGCTCGGCGTCGAGCAGATCGACCTTTACCAGCTGCACGCGTGGGATCCGGTGACCCCGCTGGAGGAGACCCTCCGGTTCCTGCACGACGCCGTCAGCAGCGGCAAGATCGCCTACTACGGCTTTTCCAACTTCCTGGGCTGGCAGCTGACCAAGGCCGTCCACGTGGCCAAGGCCCAGGGCTGGAGCGCGCCCGTGACACTGCAGCCGCAGTACAGCCTGCTGGTCCGCGAGATCGAGTCGGAAATCGTCCCGGCAGCGCTCGACGCCGAGATCGGCCTGCTGCCCTGGTCGCCTTTGGGCGGCGGCTGGCTGTCCGGCAAATACAAGCGCGACCAGCCGCCCGCCGGCGCCACCCGGCTCGGCGAAAATCCCAAACGCGGGATGGAGGCGTGGGAGGCCCGCAACGGTGACCCGCGGACCTGGGACGTCATTGCCGAGGTACAGGAAACGGCGGGGCGGCACGGCGTGAGCCCGTCCCAGGTGGCGCTCGCGTGGCTGGCGGACCGGCCGGCGGTCACCTCGGTGATCCTGGGGGCGCGGAGCACCGAGCAGCTCGCGGACAACCTGGCGGCAGCGGACCTCCGGCTTACCGACGCTGAGACGGATCGGCTGACCGAGGTCAGCCAGCCCCGCGTCGGCGTCTATCCGTACGGGCCCATGGCCCAGGAGCAGCGCAGCCGAAAGCTCGAGGGCGGCCGCTAGGGAACAACGCGGGGTCAGATACGGCCCATCCCAGGGCCCAACATGGGCCGTATCTGACCCCGCGTCGTGGTTCTTAGGCCGGACCGCCCTGGTGGCTGGACCAGATGTCGCCGATCTCCTCGGTGGACTGCTCCACGATCCGTCGCATCGCCGCGTGCGCGGTGTCCATCTCGCCGCGCTGGATGGCGCTGGCCACGTCCACGTGCAGCTGGAGCGCCTCGTGCTGGGGCAGGTGCGGCATCAGGCCGTGCTCGGTGCGGCCGGTGAGGACCTCGGCGACCAGGTTGTGCAGCTGCGAAAACATCGGGTTGCCCGAGGCCCGGAGCACGGAGGCATGGAACTCGATGTCGAGCCGCAGGAACTCGTCCTGGTTCCCGCGCTGCCCGGCCGCCCAGAGCCGCGCGGCCTGGGCGACGAGATCGCTGCCGGTGTCCCAGGAGGCCCGTTCGGCCGCCAGTCGGGCCGCCTGCGGCTCGATCGCGCCGCGGAGTTCGTTCAGCGCCCGCAACTGGTCCACCCGCCTGGATGAGGCCAGCCGCCAGCGGATCACCTGCGGGTCGTAAAGGTTCCAGGACTCCTCCGGCTGCACCACCGTGCCCAGCCGGCGCCGGGATTCCAGCATGCCCATCGAGGAGAGCACCCGGGTGGCCTCCCGCACCACCGAGCGCGACACGCTGTGCTGCGCCTCCAGCTCGTCCAGGCGGAGGATCGAGTGCGGCGCCAGGCTCCCCTCGGCAATAGCGAGCCCCAGGGTCTGGACGAGCACGGAGTGCAGGTCTGCTGAAGACTCCGCCTTTGGGGTTTGCATGAATAAATCATACGGGTGGGCGCAAGGGGTTGTTTAAGTCTGCTTTATTTCTCTAAGATCGCTCCAGAGCAGATGTAAAGATGCATCCGCGGGTGGCTGGAGCCTGATCCGGCCCTGAAGACAAGGGAGTCGTAATGAAGCGACGTTCAATTGTGAAGTACGCGGCCGTAGCCGCGGCGCTGTCGCTCGGGCTGACCGCCTGCGGCGGCGGTGGCGGCGACGCCAAGGCCGCCGGCACGGTCCGGGTCACGCTGGCCAACCACGTATGGACCGAGGGCATCAAGGCCGCCATTCCGGAATTCGAAAAGGCGACCGGCCTCAAGGTCGAACTCACCCAGCTCGGCGAAGACCAGCTTTCGGACCAGTACAACGTCAAGCTCAACGCCGGCAGCGACGAGATCGACGTGATGATGTACCGTCCGCTGCAGGAGGGCAAGGCGTTCGCCAAGAACGGCTACCTCGCTGACCTGACGTCCAAGGTCTCCTCGGACGCGAACTGGGACTGGAAGGACTACCAGGAAGGACCCGTCAAGGCCACCACGGTGGACGGCAAGGTCGTCGGCGTCCCGATCATCACCGAACGCGAAGTCCTTTACTACCGCAAGGACCTGCTGCAGGCCGCCGGCATCCAGGTCCCCAAGACCATGGACGAGCTCGAGGCCGCCGCCAAGAAGATCGCCGCCGCCAACCCGGACACCGCCGGCTTCGTGGCCCGCACCGGCAAGTCCGCGGCCGTGACCCAGTTCTCCAGCTTCCTCTACAGCTTCGGCGGTGACTTCACCGACGCCGACGGCAAGTCCGCCGTCGGCAGTGACGCAGCGAAGAAGGCCTACTCCTTCTACGGCGGCCTGATCAAGAACTACGGCCCCAAGAACGTCAGCACCGACATGAGCTGGCCCGAGGCGATGGCAATCTTCACCCAGGGCAAGGCCGCCTTCTACACCGAAGCGGACTCGCTCTACAAGAACGCCACCGATCCGGCCAAGTCCAAGGTCGCGGACAAGGTCGGCTTTGCCCAGCTGCCCGCCGGCCCCGCCGGCTCCAAGCCGTACAACATCCCGTCGTGGGGCCTGGCCGTCAACCAGGCGTCCGGCAACCAGGACAACGCCTGGAAGTTCATCCAGTGGGCCACCAGCAAGGAACGCACGCTGGCAGCACAGAAGGCCGGCGTCCCCGGTCCGCGTGCCTCGGTCTGGGCCGACCCGGCCGGAACCTCCACCTACCCGAAGGACCTGGCCGAGGCCATCGCCGCCAGCGCCAAGGCCGGTGTGGGCCACGACCGTCCCCAGGTTGTCACCGTGGGCAAGGCCCGCGAGATCGTCGGTGCCCCGATCGTCGCCACCATCACCGGGGGCGACGCCTCGGCAGCGGCTGACACCGCCAACGACGCCTTCCAGAAGTTCCTGGACAGCGAAAAGAAGTAGCGCTCCGGCGCACCGCGCCTACGCAACTGCTTCGCAAACTGCGTCACAAACTGTGACGCGAACTGCCTGACGCAACACTGCCCGGCGGGACGGCTGCCCAGCCGCCGTCCCGCCGCGGCAACGCTCTTCACTTCACCCCCAACTCCTTAGGTGAACCATGTCTGTACTGAACACCTCCCGCGGCGGCACCACCCGCGGCGCCGGCCGCAGCGCGGCCCGCACGCCCGGCCCGGGGGAGAACTTCTCCGCCTGGGCCAACCGGCACCGCAAGTGGCTTTTCGCCGCGCCCGCCATGATCTTCGTGGGCGTCCTGATCATCTTCCCGCTGGCCTGGACGCTGTACCTGAGCCTGACTGACTCGCAGGGGTCGGTCCGCGCCGCATCCGAGTTCATCGGCCTGGAGAACTACGTGACGGTACTCTCCGACGTCGAACGGTTCTGGCCCGCCGTCGGCCGCACGCTGTCCTTCACCGGCGTCGCCCTGGTCTGCGAGGTCGTTCTGGGCATGGGCATCGCCCTGCTGCTGTGGCGGCCCTTCCGCGGCGAAAAATGGGTGCGGGTCGCCATCCTGCTGCCGCTTGTCGCCACCCCGGTGGCCGTCGGCATGATGTGGCGGCTGATCTTCGACCCGAACATCGGCTTCGTCAACCAGCTGCTCGGCATGATCGGCATCCCGCCGCAGCCGTGGCTGTCCGGCCAGGACACCGCCCTGGGCACCACGATCTTCATGGACATCTGGCAGTGGACCCCGATGGTCGTGTTGATCCTGCTTGCCGGCCTGACCTCGCTCTCCGAGGAACCGGACGAGGCTGCCCGGATGGACGGCGCCAACGCCGCCCAGCGCTTCTTCTTCATCACCCTGCCGCTGATGATGCCGACGGTAATCGTCGCCATCCTGCTGCGCGGCATCGACGCCCTGAAGACCTTCGACATCCTCTACGCCACCAAGGGCAAGGGCGGCGGCTCCTTCCACGAGGTGGAGACCCTCAACGTCTACGCCTACGGCCTGAGCTTTGACTACAACCAGTACGGGCTCTCCTCCGCGGTGCTGATCCTGTTCTTCATGATCATCATCGGCACCATGTGGCTGCTGACCATGCGCAAGAAAGCGGTAAGCAAATGACCGTCCAGACCCAAGACACCCAATCCCGGACCGCAGCCGCCCGGCAGGCACCGGCCCCGCGCCGCCGCAAGCCGCTGGCCACCCGCGCCTACAAGGTGTTCCGTGTTGCCGCCCTGGTCGCGGTGGTGCTGTTCCTGGTCGCGCCGCTGATCTGGATGCTGCTGGCGTCCTTCAAGACCAACGTGGACATTTACGACACGGCCAAGTCGTTCGTCTTCACTCCCACTGGCGAGAACTACGCCAACGTGCTGCAGCGGAACAACTACTTCGTCTTCATCTTCAACAGCTTCTGGGTGGCGTTCGTCTCCACCGCACTGTCGCTGGTCCTCGGCGTCCCGGCGGCCTACGCGATGAGCCGCTTCACCATGCACCGCTCGGCCCTGGTGGTCCTGATGGCCCGCGTCATCCCGGGCGTCTCGCTGCTGGTGCCCTGGTACTACGTCTTCTCCAACCTGAAGATGGTGGGCGGCTTCGAGGTGCTGATCCTCAGCCACATGTTCGTCGCGCTGCCGCTGATCGTCTACATCATGATGAGCTACTTCGATTCGCTGCCGCTGGAGCTGGAGGAATCGGCCCAGGTTGACGGCCTCACCCCGATCGGCGCGTTCCGCCGCATCACGCTGCCGCTGTCCGTCTCCGGTATCGCCACCGCCGGCATCCTGTCCTTCATCTTCTCGTGGAACAACTTCATGTTCGCCCTGGTGCTCTCCGGCTCCAAGACCAAGACCCTGCCGGTGGCGATCTTCGACTTCGTCTCCTACGCCAGCATCGACTGGGGCGGGCTGATGGCGGCCGCCACGGTGGTCACCATCCCGATCATGATCATTGCGCTCTTCACGCAGAAGTACATCGTCTCCGGTCTGACCGCCGGTGCGACCAAGGGCTAGGCAGCACATGACACGCATCAGCAGGATTGAAACCTTCCTCGTCGCGCCGCGCTGGCTCTTCGTCCGGATCGAAACCGACAGCGGGATCGTCGGCTGGGGCGAGGCAAGCTGCGAGGGCCGCAGCGAAACGGTGCGCACCGCCGTCGACCAGCTCTCCGAGCTGCTGATCGGCAACGACGCACTCCGGATCGAGGACCACTGGCAGGTCATGACCAAGGGCTCCTTCTACCGGGGCGGGCCCATCCTGGCCAGCGCCGTCTCCGGTCTGGACCAGGCGCTGTGGGACATCGCGGGGAAGCATTTCAACACCCCCGTGCACCAGCTCCTGGGCGGCCACGTCCGCGACCGGATCCGGATGTACGGCTGGGTGGGCGGGGACGAGCCGAACGAGGTGGCGGACCAGATCAGCGCCCAGCTGGAGGTAGGTCTCACCGCGGTGAAGATGAACGCCAGCGGCCGGATGAGCCCGATCGCCTCCGTCGCCGAACTCGACGGCGTCGTCCGCCGGGTCGCCGCCGCCCGCGAGGTGCTCGGTGACCACCGCGACGTCGCCGTCGACTTCCACGGCCGCTTTAGCCTGGCAAACGCCCGGCGCGTGGCGCCGCTGCTGGAACCGTACCGGCCCTTCTTCCTCGAAGAACCCGTGGTCCCGGAAAACACCCACCTGCTCCGGGAGTTCACCTCATCGACCACGACGCCGGTCTCCACCGGCGAGCGGCTTTACAGCCGGCAGGAATTCCTGCCCGCGCTGCAGGCCGGCATCGCCGTGGCCCAGCCGGACCTCTCACACGCCGGCGGCATCACCGAGGTCCGCAAGATCGCCTCGCTCGCCGAAATCTACGAGGTCCAGCTGGCCCCGCACTGCCCGCTCGGCCCGCTGGCACTCGCCGCCTGCCTGCAGGTGGGCTTCGCGACGCCCAACTTCCTGATCCAGGAGCAAAGCATCGGCATCCACTACAACCAGGGCGCCGAGGTCCTTGACTACGTGGTGGACAAGAGTCCGCTGAAATTCGTCGACGGCCACATCGAACGGCTGACCGGGCCTGGCCTGGGCATCGAGATCGACGAGGCCGTGGTCCGTGCCGCGGACAAGCGCGGCCACGCCTGGCGCGGACCGGTCTGGCGCCACCCCGACGGCGCCTTCGCAGAATGGTGAATGAGATGACATCCGAACCCACCCCCGAGAACCTGCTGGCCGGAATCCGTGAGACCCGCCTGGTGGCGATCGTGCGCGGCACCGACGGCGGGGCCGCCGCCAAGGCTGCCCTCGCGGCCATGGAGGAAGGCTTCCGCTACGTCGAGATCGCCCTGACCACCCCGGACGCGCTGGCAGCGATCCGCACGGTCCGCGCCGCCGCACCCGCCGGCTGCTTCGTCGGGGCCGGCACCGTCCTCACCGCCGCGGACGTGGAAGACGTCGCCGGCGCCGGCGGACAGTTCATGGTGACGCCTTCGCTCGCCAGCTCCATCCAGGAAGCCGCCCGCCTGCGGATCCCCGTTCTGGCCGGGGCCCTCACCCCCAGCGAGGCCTACGAGGCGATGAACCGCGGTGCCACCGCCGTGAAGCTCTTCCCCGCCTCCATCGGCGGTCCCGGCTACCTCAAGGCACTTCGCGACCCCTTCCCCGGCATCCCGTTCATCGCCGTGGGCGGCGTCGGGCTCGACGAGGCGGCCGGGTACTGGGACGCCGGCGCTATCGCCGTCGGACTCGGCGGCCCGCTGTTCGGCGACGCCGGCTCGGGCGGGAACCTTGCCCCGATGCGCGAACGGGCCCGCGCCTTCGTCGACCTGGCGTCCGGATACGGCCGGCGGATGGCCGCGGAGCCTGCGCGGTGACCGTCGACCTGCTCACCCTGGGCGAATCGATGGTCTCGCTGCGCTCCGCGGGGCCGCTGTCCGCCGGCGGCAGCCTCGGCATGCACGTGGCCGGGGCGGAGTCCAACGTCGCCGTCGGCGTCGCCCGGCTGGGCCACAGTGTTGCCTGGGCCGGCGTCGTCGGCGCGGACCCCCATGGTGAGTTCATCCTCCGGCAGCTGCGCTCCGAGGGCATCGCGGTGCAGCACCGGGTGGATGCGGCCCGGGCCACCGGGGTGATGTTCCTGGAACGGCGCACGGCGGACATCAGCCGGGCCTACTACTACCGGGCCGGTTCCGCCGGGTCCACGATCAGCCGCGAGGACGTGGACCGGGCCTTCGCCGCCGGCCCGCGCGTCCTGCACCTGACAGGTATCACCGCCGCCCTGAGCCCGGATGCCCGGCGTGCCGTCGAATACGCGGCCGCGCGCGGCGCAGCAGAAGGCCTGGTGGTCTCCCTCGACGTCAACTACCGCAGCAAACTGTGGTCCCGCGACGAGGCCCGCGCCGTCCTCACCCCGATCGCCCGGCACGCGACCGTCCTGGTCGCCTCCGACGACGAACTCGGGCTGGTCGCCGGCATGGGGGTCGCAGGCCTGGGGGACGCCGGCAGCGGGGCATGTCCCGAAGCCGCCGAACTGGCCATGGCCGCCGAGCTCCTGGACCGCGGTGTCCGGGAGGTCGTGGTCAAGCGCGGCGCCGCCGGCGCCGGGGTCCACACCGCAGCCGGCCGCTGGGAGGCCCCCGCCGTGCCGGTGACCAGTATCGACACCGTCGGAGCCGGGGACGCCTTCACCGCGGGCTATCTTTCCGCCCTGCTCGACGGCGGCGACGTCGCCGCCCGCCTCAAGCGCGGCACCCTCGCCGGGGCCTTTGCGGTCAGCACCGCCGGTGATTGCGAGGGCCTCCCCAGCGCCGCGGAACTGGCGCTGCTGGATGCCGCTCCGGACGGAAGCACCCAGCGCTAAGACCCCCACCCTTCCGGAACCATCCCGGAATCCCTCATGACCGACACCGAAAGCCTGGACCAGCCGTGAAAATCATTGCCGCCGAAGTCTTTGTGACCAGCCCCTCCCGCAACTTCGTCACGTTGCGGATCACCACCGAGGACGGTGTCACCGGTATCGGCGACGCCACCCTCAACGGCCGTGAGCTGGCCGTCGCCGCGTACCTGAAGGAGCATGTTGCGCAGCTGCTGATCGGCAAGGACCCGCACCGGATCGAGGACACCTGGCAGTTCCTCTACCGGTCCTCGTACTGGCGCCGCGGCCCCGTCACAATGGCCGCGATCGCCGCCGTCGACATGGCGCTCTGGGACATCAAGGGCAAGCTGGCCGGCATGCCGGTCTACCAGCTGCTGGGCGGGGCGTCCCGGAACGGCCTGCGCGCGTACGGCCACGCCTCCGGCTCGGACCTGGAATCGCTGTTCGACTCGGTCCGCGAACACCTGGAGCTGGGCTACAAGTCGATCCGGATCCAGACCGCCGTGCCCGGCATCAAGGCCGTGTACGGGGTCGCGGCGCAGGCCCAGGCCTCGGGGGAGCGGTACGACTACGAACCCGCCGGGCGCGGTGCGTTCCCGCAGGAGGAGGACTGGGACACCCGCGCCTACCTGCGGCACCTGCCGACGGTGTTCGAGGCGGTCCGGAACGAGTTCGGACCGGAAATCCCACTGCTGCACGACGGGCACCACCGGATGACGCCGATCCAGGCCGCGAAGCTGGGCAAGGCGCTGGAACCCTACGACCTGTTCTGGCTGGAGGACTGCACCCCGGCGGAAAACCAGGAGGCGCTGCGCCTGGTCCGGCAGCACACCACCACGCCGCTGGCCATCGGTGAAATCTTCAACACCGTGTACGACTACCAGACCATCATCAAGGAACAGCTGATCGATTACGTCCGGGCCGCCTCCACGCACTTCGGCGGTATCTCGCCGCTGAAGAAAGTCATGGACTTCGCCGCGCAGTACCAGATCAAGTCCGGCTTCCACGGCCCCACGGACATCTCCCCGGTCGGGTTCGCCGCGCAGCTGCACGTGGGCCTGGCCATCCACAACTACGGGATCCAGGAATACATGCAGCACTCGGATGCAACCAACGAGGTCTTCGAGCAGTCCATGACCTTCGTTGACGGCTACCTGCACCCGGGGGAGACCCCCGGCATCGGCGTCGAGTTCAACGAGGAGGCCGCCGCGGCCTACCCGTACCAGCAGGCCTACCTGCCCTACAACCGCCTCGTCGACGGCACCGTCCATGACTGGTGATTGGCCACGGCTGGTGAACCGCCGCTGAAGCCAAAAAGGTCCCGGGCGGCGATTCGCAGCTCAGCCGCCCGGGACCTGGTCTGGTTAGCGGCCGGGGCGCGTCGTCCCCGGCCCGCCGCGCCCGCGGCCTAGCGGACGACTTCCCGTGTCATCCCGAAGGGGACCTGGTCCGAAAGTGCGGCCGTGTAGTGCCCCGGCTTGTGCCGGGTCAGCAGGATGCCGTGGGCGCCGGTGAGCATGGCGAGCCGCTGCAGCCCCTGGACGGCGTCGTTGAGCCGGTCGTCCAAGAGTTGGCGATTGTCGACCTGGATCTCGATGCATTCGCTTGCTGTCGTCATCGCACTGTCTTTCCGGGAGGTGGTCGCCGCGGGGCCAACGGCTGAAGCGAGGATAACGTCTGATTTAAATGTGAGTCAAATCACCACGCGGGCACGCCGCCGTCCGTTTCCGGAGCCTAGGTCAGCACCGTGAAACCGGCCCCCGGATAGCGCACCCCGTTGACCTGCGGCTGCAGCGCGTGGTCGCCGGGGTGGTGGACCCGGGTGGTCATCTGGCGGAAGGCATGGCGCTTCGAAAATGTCCTGGATTCACCCGGCCCGAGGACGGCCGTGCCGAGCTTGAACACTTTGTCCGCGAGGACGCCGTTGGCTTTGGCGTAGTGCACCACGTAGTCGACGGCGATGCGGGCCTCCGCCGGGCCGGTGTTGGCGACGTCGAAATCGAATCCCAGGTCTCCCGGCAGTTCCACGACGGTGCGGTCGAGCCGGAGAGGCGTCACGGCGAGCGGCGCCGGCGCGAAGCCGAGCAGCTCCAGCGCGCCGGGGTGGGCCTTCTTGACCAGGGTCCGCAGGCCGTGGCGGACCACCCTGGCGGTGTTCGCGTCCGGCTCCGCCAGCCAGCGCGCTGCGGCGGCGACCACTTCGTCGGGGGCATGCCGGGCCAGGTCGTTCAGGTGGTTGGCCACCGACCGCCGGACGTCCTCGACCGGGTCGCGGTACAGGGCGTCCAGGATCGGCAGGGTTGCCGCCGGCCGGGCCGTGAGTCCGGGAACACGGATTGCCCACGGCAGGTACGCCCGGGTGCCCTCGCTGGCGAGCCGTCGGACCTGCCAGTCGGGGTGGCTGGTCCAGCGCTGGATGACCGTCAGGGCCCGGTCGAGGTCCGCATCCAGGAGCCGCCGGATGGCGAATTCACCCGTGAGCCGCGGAGTCAGCTCGGCGAGCAGCGACAAGCAGTCCTCGAAATCGGCGGGGCCCCTCCGGGCAAGGGCGAGAGTGGCGGCCGCCTCGCTGACCGGCCAGATCATCCAGCCGGTGAAGTCCGGGTCCTTCAGCGCCTGGCGGAAGACCGCCGCCGCAGCGGTGTAGTCGGCGGGCAGATCGGTGAGCAGGGCGCTGCTGAGCAGGTCGGTGCGTTCGCGCAGGCCCAGCCCGTCCAGCTGCCCGGCCGTGCCGGCCAGCTGCGGGAAGCGGCGGCCGGGGGAAGCAGCGGCAAGGATCCGTCCCAGCGAGCCGACCACCCCGGGGTTGATCAGTTCGTTCATGACACCCATGGGTTCAGGCTACCGGCGGGAACGGCGCGGGACCGGCTGCCGGTCCGACGCGCCCGCGGCGCGGGAACCGGGATATTCTTCACGTTGGGAATGTCCACACACGGCGCAGAGGCGGATACGGCAATGGCAGAGCAGAAAACCGGGCAATCCGGCTGGTGGCGGGTCTTCCATGACAAGTTTGTGGTGGAGGAGCGCTACATGAGCGTGGATGCGCGGCGGAATCTGTACCGGATCGCCGTCGGGCTTATGGTCGTCGGCGTCGTGGCGTTCATTGCCATCCTGGTTAGCGTGCTGCAGCACGGCGGTATCACCGCCGTTGACGAGCCGGTGCGCTCCGGGCTCGTGGCCCTGCGCGGGGAGCCGGCCACGACCATCATGATCATTCTGGCCATTGTCTTCGGACCCATCGGCCTGCCGATCATCATCCTGGTGTTCACGGTGGCGTGGGGGCTGCTGGCCAAGCACGCCTGGCGGCCGATGGTGCTGGCCGGTGGCATGCTGACCGGGGTCATCCTGGCCCAGATCATCGGCCGGTCGGTCGGCCGGCAGCGCCCGCCGGTGGACCTTATGCTCTTCGGGGCTGACTCCACGTTCTCGTTCCCGTCAGGCCACGTCCTGGGCGCCTGTGACTTCCTGCTGATCACCACGTTCCTGATCTTCTCCCGCCGCAAGAACCCGAAAGCCGCCGTCGCGGGATTCGCCGTGGCCGGGATCGGGATCTTCTTCGCCGCGCTCAGCCGGCTTTACCTTGGCTACCACTGGACCACCGACGCCCTCGCCTCGCTGTCCATCTCGTTCGTGATCCTGGGCGCCGTGATCCTGCTGGACACCTGGCGGACCGCCAGGATCCCGGGCGAGCGGATCACCGGTGAACTCTCCAAGCAGGAGACCGGCGCGGAGTAGGCGCCGGCGAAGACGGGGCGCGCTGCCGGTCAGCGCGCCCCGCGTCGTTTAAGCTCCGCACGGAGCTTGGCATTAGCCGTTTCCAGTTCCAGCACCTTGGCGACGCCGGCGAGGTTCAGCCCCTCGTCCAGCAGCTCACTGATCCGCCGCAGCACCACCAGATCCGTCTCGCTGTACTGCCGCGTTCCGCCCGCCGTGCGGTCCGGGGTCAGGAGTCCCCTGCGCTCGTAAAGCCGGATGTTCTGCGGCCCGGTCCCGACCAGCTGAGCCACCACGGAGATCGCGTACACCCCGACGTCCGCTTCACGTTCCGCCATGGCTCACGTCCCTTCGTGTGGTCGAAAAATTTCCTGTTGCATCAGTTTGGCACTGGTGCTATAAAAAATCTATATCCACCACCACAGATAATCGAGTGGGCTGGATAGGCAGGAAAATTCAAGACTCTCGTATGAAGGAGTGGGAAATGATGTTGATGCGTACGGACCCGTTCCGTGAATTGGACCGGCTGACCCAGCAAGTCTTCGGAACGGCGGCGCGGCCCGCCGCCATGCCGATGGACGCGTGGCAGGAGGACGGCGAATTCGTCGTCGCGTTCGATCTTCCCGGCGTCAATGTTGACTCGGTGGATCTCGACATCGAGCGCAACGTCCTGACCGTCAGGGCCGAACGGCGCGACCCGACGCAGCCCAACGTTGAATTGATCGCCTCGGAACGGCCGCGCGGAGTCTTCAGCCGCCAACTGATCCTGGGCGACACGCTGGACACCGACAAGGTCAAGGCGAGCTACGCCGACGGCGTCCTGACGCTCCGGATTCCGGTGTTGGAGCAGGCCAAGCCGCGGAAGATTGAAATCACGCACACGCAGGACAAGATGCAGGAGATCGGGAAGTAACAGCGCCGGCGGCGGACGCTTCGGACCGCTGGCGGTGCGGGGATCCGGCCGGCCGGAACGTGCGGCCGGATCCCCGCCTGATCGGCCCGAGCCCCGTCCGGCCACCAGGAGGTGAGCCGATGAACCGCGACCCGCGCGGCTTCTACGCCGCGTTGCACGTCGCGCCGGATGCGTCTCCGGCCGAGATCCAGCGCTCCTTCCGCGCGCTGATGCGCCGCCGCCATCCCGACGTCGAAGCGGCCGCCGGTGCGGCTTCCGGAGGCGGCCCGGATGCCCGGCCCGGCGCCGGGTCCGACGGCGGGGAGGAGGCGCGCCGCATCCTTGAGTCGTTCTCGGTGCTGCGGAATCCTGACGCGCGGGCCGCCTATGACGCCGCCGGTTCCGCGGCCCGGCCGGCCCGCCCGGCCCGCGACGCTTCCGCCGTCGGCCGGGACATTCCGGTGCGGCACCACCGAGGCGGGCAGCCGGTGTTGCGCGTGACCCCGGTGCGGTGGGAGCGGGGCCCGGAGTGACGCGGGTACCAGGGGCGGTGCCGCGTGCCGGACCATGCAGGAAGCAACAGGCAGGAAGCAGCAGGCAGGAATACAAGAAAATGGAGGACAACCATGAGCGCATGGCGGCGTTACGATTCGCACCTGATGCCCGCGTTCCACGAGCGGTTCGAGGAGCGGTGGGGCGAAGGAACCGCGCCCTTCCTTGACCCGGAGGCCCACGAACTGCCTCTCCCGCGCGCACAGTGGATCAATGTGGACACCGGCGCCGCGCTGGCGGTGGTGCCCATCTGGGCCGCCGAGGACAGCCAGCACCGCTCCTTCGGGGTGTTCTACCTACCCCCCGCCGGGGACATCTGGGTGCTCCGGCCCGGGTTTACCGGCTACCTTGAGCCCGCGGCGGACGAGGCGGAGCAACTCCTGAGCCTGCGGAATGACGCGTTTAAGAAGGCCGTCGCCCATGCCAAAGAGTTCCTCTTTGGGCCGGAGGAGTCCACCTACTAGGGCGCCGGGCTCAGGGGCGGAGGCGCCGGACCCACCGGCGGAGGTGCCGGCGCCGGTTGTGGCGTGGGCGCCCGCCGGGGCCTAAAATCAATCAACCACCAGCGCAACTGCATAGGGGATCCGCCAATGAATGCTTCCGCCCACGATCTGGCCGCTCTGCTGCCGGCCGATTTCACCATGGGCGTGGCGACCGCCGCCTTCCAGATCGAGGGGGCGCTGGACGAGGACGGACGCGGACCTTCGGGATGGGATGTCTTTGCGGCTACCCCGGGCTCGATCGTCAATGATCACAGCCCCGCCATGGCCTGCGACCATTACCACCGGATGCCCGAAGATGTGGCGCTGATGAAGGAGCTGGGGATCGATTCCTACCGGTTCTCGCTGTCCTGGCCCCGCATCCAGCCCGGCGGCAGCGGTCCGGTGAATCCCAAGGGCCTGGACTTCTATGACCGCCTGATCGACCTGCTGCTGGCCAACGGGATCTCGCCGATGGCCACCCTGTACCACTGGGACACGCCGCTGGAGCTGGACGAGGCCGGCGGCTGGATGAACCGGGACACCGCCTACCGGCTGGGGGAATTCGCCGCCATCGCCGCCGCGGCCTACGGGGACCGGGTGGCCCGCTGGGTGACCATCAACGAACCGGCCACGGTGAGTGCCAACGGCTACATGCTGGGCGTGCACTCCCCGGGCGAAGCGCACATGCTCAAGGCGCTGCCGAGCGTCCACCACCAGCTGCTGGGCCACGGGCTCGCGATGCAGGCGCTGCGGGCGGCGAAGGTGCCCGGTGAAATCGGCCTCACCAACGTCTATTCACCGATGGTCCCGGCCTCGGTCAACCCGCTGGACAAGGTCAGCGCCGGGCTGATGGACATGGCCCAGAACCGCCTGTACGCGGATCCGGTGCTGCTGGGCAAGTATCCGGACGCCATCAGGGCCGCCACTTTCTTCTCCTCCTTCAGCCCGTCCAGCGAGGACATGGAACTGATCTCGCAGCCCCTGGACTTCTACGGGCTGAACTACTACATGCCCACCCGGGTGGCGGCCGGACCCGGCGAGGGCACCGTGCCCCAGGGCATGGCCGAGGCCATGGGCAATGACCTCAACGGCGGCGGGTCCGGAACCCCGTTCCACATCGAGAGCTTCCCGGACACCGAGATCACCGCCTACGGCTGGCCGATCAAGCCCGACTACATGGCCGTGGCATTCGCGGAAATGGCCGAACGCTACCCGGAACTGCCGCCGGTCTACATCACCGAGGGCGGCGCAAGTTTCGAGGATCTGGAGATCCACGACGCCGAAGGCCGCCTCATCGTCCCGGATGAGCGCCGCGTGCGGTACCTTGCCGAGCACATCGGGGCGGCCATCGAGGCGACCTCACCCGGCGGCTCCGCAGAGTCGATCGAGCTGCGCGGCTACTACGTGTGGTCGCTGCTGGACAACTTTGAATGGTCCGCCGGCTACAAGCAGCAGTTCGGCCTGCTGCACGTGGACCGTGACACCATGGTCCGCACGCCGAAGGCCTCCTACTACTGGATCCGGGAGCTCATGGCGGCCCGGAAGAGGGACGCCGGGGCAGCTGCGATGGTCGCGGGCGACGGCGGCACGGCGGACAGCGCCGCCGTCGACGTCGAAACCCCCGAAGCAGGAACCGCGGCCGAAGCCCCGGCGGCCGGCTAGAGGATCTCCAGCTCCTGCAGGCGCTTGGCCATGCCGGCGCCGTCGGGCGAGTAGACCCACGGGACGCTGGAGCCCGTGTGGTCGCCGGTCTCGGAATGTCCGCCCGCCAGCACGGCCTCGCCGGTGGAGAGCTGGCGGATGCCGATCGCGGCGACCCGGTCTCCGTGCTCCCGGGCGAACTGCGAATAGATGGCCTCGTCGTGCTGGCCGTTGTCGCCGAAGAGGAGCCAGCGCATGTTGGGGAACTCCTTGGCCAGCAGTTCCAGGTTCCGGCGCTTGTGTTCCTGGCCGCTGCGGAACCAGCGGTCGTGGGTGAGGCCCCAGTCGGTCAGCAGCAGGGTGCCGGAGGGGTACATGTTGCGCGTGATGAAGCGGGCCAGCGTCGGGGCGGCGTTCCAAGGGCCGGTGGACAGGTAGATCACCGGCGCCTCGGGGTGTTCCACCAGCAGTCGGTCCATCAGGACGGCCATGCCCGGGGTCGCCATCCGGGCCCGTTCGTTGAGCACAAAGGTGTTCCACAGGGCCAGGAACGGCCGGGGGAGTGCCGTGACCATGATCGTGTCGTCAATGTCCGAGACGATGCCCAGGGTGGTGTCCGGGGAGATGACATAGATCATCGCCTCCGCAGGCTCGGTCCCTTCGGCCCGCAGCACGGCGCGGTGCCAGCCGGGCGTGAGTGAAACCGGGACCACGGTGTCCACGATGCCGCCGCGGTCGGCGTGCACCCGGGTGGTGATGCCGCCGATCTCGATCTCCACCTCAATGAACTGGATCGGGACAGACGTAAACGCGCGCCAGCCGCGGACATTCTGGTTGCCGTTCTGCGCCGCCTGCTCCGCCCGGCTGCCGGGGGTGGGCTTGCTCGTGAGCAGGACGCGGCCCAGTACCCGGACCCACTCGGTGGAGCCGTAGCCCTGGTAGGCGATGGTTTGCGGGCTGAACTTCCAGCGCCTGGCTGCCTTCAGGCGGAGGTGGTTGACCGAGTCCGAGACCCAGTGGGCCAGCCGGAAGGCCTGGCTGCCCGAGACTTTCCTGTCCGGCTGCGGTTGCTGCGCTGGTTCCTGCGAGGCCAATTCCATAACTCCACTCTCCCACAGCGGCGCGTCCTGCCGGCGATTGGTCCGCCGGTCAGGCGTCGCCCAGCAGTTCACGCAGCCTGGTGGCGTTGCGCACGGCGTTGCCGCCGCCGTCGTTGTTGAAATAGGCGTAGACGTCCTTGCCCGACGCCAGCCACTCGCGGGTCCGTTCCGCCCACCAGCCAAGTTCCTGGTCGGAGTAGGAGCCGGCGTAGAGGTGGTCCCGGTCGGGCCCGTGCAGCCGGACGTAGACGAACCCGGCGGTAGCCCGCAGGATGCACGGCAGCTGCGCGCCGCTCATGACGCAGTAGGCAGCGCCGTGCCGTTCGAGCAGCTCATAGACCGCCGGGTGGTCCCAGCTGGGGTGGCGGAACTCCACGCTCACGCGGATCCACTCCGGCAGGACGGCCAGGAAGTAGCCCAGACGGGCGTCGTCGCGCGCGAAATCCGGCGGCAGCTGGACCAGCAGCACGGCCCGCTTGTCACCGAGTTCGTGCCAGCAGCGGGTGATCCGCTCCGCCCAGACCTCCGGGCCGTAGAGTTTCTTGCCGTGGGTCAGGCCCCGCGGCGCCTTGACGGACATGGTGAAGCCCTCCGGCAGGCGGCGCTGCCACCCGGCGAAGGAGCTCTCCCGCGGCCAGCGGTAGAAACTCGCATTCAGCTCCACCGTGGTGAAGCGCGATGCGTAATGGGCCAGCCGGTCCCGTGCCGGCAGCCCGGGCGGATAGAGCACGTTCTCCCAGTGGTCGTAGCTCCAGCCGCTGGTTCCGATGTGCGCCACGCCGTGGCGGTGTACCCCGTAGTCCTGTTCCGGCATGTTGGGATCCTAGTGCCGGCAGGCCGCCCGTCCCAGCCCCCGCGCAGCGGAACCCGTTGCCCCGCGCAGCGGAATCCGGTGCCCCGCGCAGCGGAATCCGGTGCCCCGCGCAGCGGAATCCGCCCCGCAATCTGCCACGTCGTCCTCGGCCGCCAGCACGGCGTGTGGCACTGTAAGACCCATGGCACGCATCGAGGATTACGCAATGGTCGGCGATCTGCACACCGCCGCATTGATCAGCACGGAAGGCTCCATCGACTGGCTGTGCCTGCCCCGCTTCGACTCGCCGGCCTGCTTCAACGCCCTGCTGGACAGCCCCAAGGCCGGCCGCTGGCTGCTCGCGCCCGCGTCCGGCGGCGAATGCACCCGGCGGCACTACCGCAAGAACACCCTCATCCTGGAAACCGAATGGGAAACCGGCGAGGGCAAGGTCAAGGTGATCGACTTCATGTCGCCCCGCGACGGCGCGGCGGACATCGTGCGGATCGTGGTGGGGATCCGCGGCACGGTACGGATGCGCGGCGAGCTGGCCCTGCGCTTCGACTACGGCCACATCGTCCCCTGGGTGCGCCGCGACGAGCACGGGATCCACGCCGTGGCCGGCCCCGACGCCGCATACCTGGTCACCGAGGCCCCGCTCCGGGGCGAGCACATGCAGACCGCCAGCGACTTCACCGTCAAGGCTGGCCAGCGCATTCCCTTCGTGCTGACCTGGGCACCCAGCCACCTCGGCCGCCCGCGCAAGGTGGATCCGGAAGGCGTGCTTGAAGCCACCGAATCGTTCTGGCAGCAGTGGTCGGCCAAGTGCCGGGTCACCGGCCCGTACCGCGATGCCGTGCTGCGCTCGCTGATCACCCTCAAGGCCCTGACCTTCGCCCCGACCGGCGGCATCGTGGCCGCCGTGACCACGTCGCTGCCGGAGGAGCTCGGCGGGGAACGCAACTGGGACTACCGCTACTGCTGGCTGCGGGACGCGACCCTGACGCTGCAGGCCCTGCTCGCCTCGGGCTACTCGGAGGAGGCCGCCGCGTGGCGTAACTGGCTGCTGCGCGCGGTGGCGGGGGATCCGGCCGATCTGCAGATCATGTACGGCCTGCACGGCGAGCGAAGGCTGCCGGAAATGACGCTGGACTGGCTGGCCGGCTATGAGGGGTCGGCGCCGGTGCGGATCGGCAATGCCGCAGCCGGGCAACTGCAGCTGGACGTCTGGGGCGAGGTCCTGGACTGCCTGGCCCTGACCCGGAGTTCACTGCTGCACGACGGCGATGACTCCTGGGACGTCCAGGTGGCGCTGATGGAGCATCTGGAGACCGCCTGGACCCGGCCGGACAACGGTCTCTGGGAGATGCGCGGACCGCGCCGGCATTTCACCCACTCCAAGGTGATGGCCTGGGTGGCGGCGGACCGCATGGTCAAGGGCGTCCGGGATTCCGGCCTCCCCGGCCCGGCGGATCGCTGGGAAGCGCTCCGCGACACGATCCACGCCGACGTGATGGCCAACGGTTTCGACGCCGAACGCAACACCTTCGTCCAGTCCTACGGCCGGCCCGAACTGGACGCCAGCCTGCTGCTGATCCCGCGCGTGGGGTTCCTGGCTCCGGATGATCCGCGGGTGGTCGGCACCATCGAGGCGGTGCAGCGGGAGCTCACCCATGACGGCTTTGTGCTGCGCTACCGGCAGGAACAGAGCGACGACGGCGTGCCGGGCGGCGAAGGCGTCTTCCTCGCGTGTTCGTTCTGGCTGGTGGAGGCGCTGCTGGGTGCGGGTCGGCGCCGCGAGGCAAGGGAGCTGTTCGAACGGCTGCTGGCGCTGCGCAACGACGTCGGGCTGCTGAGCGAGGAATGGGACGTTCAGGAGGCGCGCCAACTGGGGAACACCCCGCAGGCCTTCAGCCACTTCGCACTGGTGCGCAGCGCACTCGAACTGCAGGCCGACGGCCACTGACGGCATGCTCCAACGGTGCCCTGGCACCGGCTGACGGCGGCGAAATCCGCCGGACCGGGACCGGCCGGCGGACTTTCTTCCAGAGCTTAGATAAGTATACTTACTAATATCCCCGCACGGGGTGCAGGATTGAAGGAGTATGCAATGGCTGGATATTTCGAGCTCGTGGATGCGCCCGACGGCGGCTACCGGATTCGGATGATGGACGCTGCCGGCGGCCTGATGGCCGTCTCGGTCACGTTCCCCACCAAACGCGCGGCCGTGGCAGGGATTGCCCAGGCGCGGGAGATCGCCGGAACCGGCCTGATCCGTGACCGCAGCGGCGACGGCCAGTCCGCAGTGATGGCCTCGCTGGCGAAGCGGCGGACCGGCGGCGGCACTGGACGCGGCTCCTCGCTCTCCGGCGGCACCCTGGCGGCCACGAAGCGCACCCGTGCCCACCACTGACCCGTCGTCGGCCGGGCAGCACCAGGCCGCAGTCCTCTTCGACGTCGACGGAACCTTGGTCGACTCCTCCTACATCCACACGCTCGCGTGGTGGCAGGCCTTCCGGCAGGCCGGCTACGACGTGCCGATGGCCAGCATCCACCGCTCGGTGGGAATGGGCGGGGACAGGATCCTTGACCGCCTGCTGCCGGAAGACCGCGATCCCGACGGCGACGCCGACATCATGACCTCCCACGCCGCGGTGTTCTCCACCTTCTGGCCCTCGCTCCGGCGGCTCGACGGCGCCCGGGACCTGCTGGCGCAATGCTTCGACGCCGGCCTCGCCGTCGCCCTCGCGTCCTCGGCAAGGGACCGCGACCTGGAGATTCTCCGCACCACCATCGACGCCGACGCCTACATCCACGCCGCCACCAGCTCGGCTGACGCGAAGGAAAGCAAGCCCGCGCCGGACATCCTCGTCGCGGCGCTCAAGGCCGTCGGCGTCCCCGCCGGCAACGCCGTATACGTGGGGGACGCCGTCTGGGATATTTACGCTGCCGGGAAGCTGGACATCCCGGCGATCGGGCTCACCTGCGGGGGCACCAGCGAAGCCGAACTCCGCGAAGCCGGCGCCGTGGAGGTCTATGAAAGCCCGCGCGCGCTGCTGGACAACCTCGCCGGCAGTGCCATCGGCAAGCTGGCCGCGCGCGTCCGCGGCAGCTGACCCACCGGCCCTGCCGGGCTGCGCTCCGACTCTTCCTTCCAAATTTTTCCCTCCAGACCGCGACCGAAAGGCAAGCACATGAAGGCACTTACTTGGCAGGGCAAACGTTCTGTGAGCGTTGAAGAAGTTCCCGACCCGGTGATCCAGGAACCCACCGACGCGATCGTACGCATCACGTCGACGGCGATCTGCGGCTCCGACCTGCACCTCTACGAAGTCCTCAGCCCCTACATGCACAAGGGCGACATCATCGGCCACGAGCCGATGGGCGTCGTCGTGGAAGTGGGCAGCGCCGTCACCAACCTGGCCAAGGGCGACCGCGTGGTCATCCCGTTCAACATCTCCTGCGGCCACTGCTTTATGTGCAGCCAGGGCCTGCAGTCCCAGTGCGAGACGACGCAGGTCAAGGAAAAGGGCTCCGGAGCCTCGCTCTTCGGCTTCTCCGAGCTGTACGGCTCCGTGCCCGGCGGGCAGGCGGAGTACCTGCGGGTGCCGCATGCTGACTACGGACCCATCAAGGTGGGGTCGGAACTCCCGGACGAACGCTACCTCTTCCTCTCGGACATCCTGCCGACCGCCTGGCAGGGCGTGAAGTACGCCGACGTGCCCGAGGGAGGCACCCTCGCGGTGATGGGCCTGGGGCCGGTGGGACAGTTCGCGTCCCGGATCGGCAAGCACTTCGGCCTGCGCGTCATCGGCGTCGACCCGGTGCCCGAGCGCCGGGCGATGGCGGAACGGCACGGCATCGAGACCCTGGATTACTCCAAGGGCGTCGCCGACGAACTGCGCTCCATGACGCAGGGCCGGGGTGCCGATTCGGTGGTGGACGCCGTCGGGATGGAAGCCCATGACTCGCCCGTGGCCTCGTTCGCCCAGCACGCGGCCGGGCTACTGCCGGAGAAGCTGGCCCAGAAGGCCTTCGAGACCGTCGGGGTGGACCGGCTCTCCGCGCTCCACACAGCGCTGGACGCAGTCCGGCGCGGCGGCACCGTCTCCCTCAGCGGCGTGTACGGCGGAACGGCCTCCCCGATGCCGCTGATGCACATGTTCGACAAGCAGATCCAGCTGCGAATGGGCCAGTGCAACGTCCGGCGCTGGACCGAGGACCTGCTGCCGCTGGTGGAGTCGGACGCGGACCCGCTGGGTGTCATGGACCTCGTGACCCACCAGGCCAGCCTGGATGAGGCCCCCGCGATGTACGAGAAGTTCCAGAAGAAGCAGGACGGCTGCATCAAGGTGGTGCTGAAGCCCTGACCGGACCTGGCGGTGAGCCCCGCGGCCGCCTCAGCCGGCGGGAAACTTCCTCCAGAGCTTCAGGAAGGCCCGCTCCGAGGCGGCCGCCAGGTGCTCTTCCTTGGCGTGCAGCCTGCCGTAGCTGAAGCCGTTCTCCCCGCTGCGCAGCGCGCGGCCGCCCAGCTCGGCCAGCCGTTCGCGGGCCACGACGCTGTCCTGGTGCAGGCCCAGGAGCTGCTGGATCCGCCGGGCCGACTTGGCCAACCGCTTCGCGCCGCGGCGCTTCTTCCTGTCCGGCGGCAATCCATCGGGGGCCTCCTTCGGCAGCGACAAGGCCAGCTCCGCGGAGTACCGCAGCCGTTTTGCCGCTTTGCGGACCTCATGCAGGCCCGCATTCCGGGCGGCGCCGCCGTCGTCGGCCGTGGGTGGAAGGGCCTTCACCGCGCGCTTCAAACGACGCCGGTCCTTGGCTACCAGCTTGCCGAACCTCGTCCCGGGAGCGCCGGCGGCCTTCGGCGACAGGGTCGCGTCGGCCAGGAATTGGTCCAGGGCCGCCAGCAGACGGGGGTACCGCTCGTTCCCGAGCGCCTCGAGGACCGCTTCGAATCCGGCGGCCTCAAGTGCGTCGAGCTCCTCGTCGATCCGGATGGCGGCCGGGCCCTGCGGCCCGGACAGCGAGCGCAGCGCCTCGGGCTCCTGGGCGAGCAGCGTGGCCAGCCTCTCGTGGACCACGCCAGGGTCTCGGGCCGCCCCGAGCAGTCCCGAGAGCCACCGCAGTTCGGCGCGGAGCGGTTCCACTGCGTCGTCGTCGAACAACGGCCGGCCCGAAGCCAGCAGCGAGCGGAGGCGGCGCGCCGCAACACGCATCTGATGGACGGCTTCGGGTTGCTTCGACCGGACTCCGGGCGCATGCTGGCGCAGTTCAGCGAGCTGCTGTCCAAGATAGGCCAGCAAGGCCTCGCCCGCGGTGGTTGCCACGCTTCACTCTACGTCTTGGCGCAAGCCCCTGCAGTGCCGAGAGATGGCAGATCGCGGCAATGTTTGTCCCGGGCACTGCCGCGACGTGCCATCTCGGCATAGGCTGTCCGGGACCGGAATCGACCACGCCACCCTAGGAGCCCCGCATGACACACCAGCGCCACCTCGGCCGGGTCGCCGTCGTCACCGGAGCGGGTTCCGGGATCGGGCGGGCGGTGGCTCGGCTCATGCTGGCCGACGGCTACCGCGTGGTGCTGGCCGGCCGGCGGGAGAAACCGCTGCTGGAGACCGCGGCCGGGCACGCGCAGGCGCTCGCGTTTCCCTGCGACGTCTCCCGGCCCGGCGACGTCGAACGGCTCTTCGCCGTAGCGCTTGAGCAGTGGGGCAGGGTGGACGTGCTGTTCAACAACGCCGGCGTGTTCGGCCCCGCGGCCTCGGTGGACGAGATCAGCGTCGAGGACTGGGAGGCCACGGTGGCCGTGAACCTGACCGGCTCCATGCTGTGCGCCGCCGCCGCGGTCCGGGCCATGAAGGCGCAATCGCCGCAGGGCGGCCGGATCATCAACAACGGCTCCATCGCGGCGCACTCACCCCGCCCCCGCACCGTGGCCTACACGGTCACCAAGCACGCCATTACCGGGCTGACCAAGAGCATTGACCTCGACGGCCGCGGCTTCGGCATCAGCTGCGGGCAGATCGACATCGGCAACGCCGCGACGGAGCTAGTGGACGAGATTGGCGTAGGCGACGGCGCGCTCCAGGCCGACGGCAGCCGCCGGCCGGAGCCGACGTTCCCCGTCGAGGACGCGGCCCGCGCCGTGCTGCTGATGGCCGGCATGCCTGCCTCCGCCAGTGTGGGATCCCTCGTCATCACGGCCGCCGGGATGCCGTTCATCGGCCGCGGCTGACTCGTTAGGGCGGGCCTCGTGCCGCTGGCGCCTGGCCTACCCGGCTTGCCTAGAGCGGCAGCAGCCCGGACAGGTCGGCCCGCAGGCCCGAGGCGGCCACCCGGCCGGATTCGACGGCGTCGGCCCAGCTGAGTCGGCCGGTGACCATGGCAAGCCAGGTGGCGGCGTCGCATTCAATGACGTTAGGGGGAGTGCCGCGGGTGTGGCGCGGGCCCTCGACGCACTGGGTGACGCCGAAGGGCGGCACGCGGACCTCCACCGAGTTGCCGGGGGCCCGGGCGGTGACTTCCTCGAGGGAGTAGCGCACCGCCGTCGCGAGCGTATTGCGGGGTACTGCCGGGACCTCAGGCGCAGCGGCGCCGGAGGGCTCGGGCGCGGCAGCGTCGGAGGGCTCGGGCGCGGCGGCGTCCCGCCAGGCGGCCAGCGCGGCGCGGCCCTCATCCACCGGGATCCGGCGCCGTGACACAGCCACGGCCTAGTCCAGCAGCGCCGAGACGGCGTGGCCGAGCCGGATCTTGCCGACCGGCCGGCCGCCGCCCAGCACCGGGTCAACCACCTTTTCCAGCACGGAAGAAACCTCCGGGATCTCGACGGCGCCCGCGGCGGCGAGCAGGGTCAGGCCCACGAGCGTCGTGGCGCGGACGTTGCCGTCCAGGACCTTGATCGCCACCGAGACGCCCTGCGGGGTGGCCATGACCAGCACACCCTCGGCGCCGACCTTGGCGATGATTCCGAGCTCGTCCATCACGATCGTGTTGGCCTGGCCCCGGCCCTGTACGGCCCACGGGTAGTCCAGCATGGAGGTCGCGATCGTGGCGGCGCGGGCGTTGGAGTTGTTGTCCCCCGGAGCCTTGGCCAGCCGCGAGAAGGCGCGGGCCAGGCCGGTGAGCGACACGGCGGCCACCGGGGCGCCGCAGCCGTCGATCCCGAGGTGGGCGATCCGCTCGCCGCAGTACTCCTCGATCACGGAACGGATGCGTTGCTGCAGGGGGTGGTTGGGTTCCAGGTAGCTGTGTGTGTCCCAGCCGTTTTCCGTGCAGGCCCAGAGGAACGCCGCGTGCTTGCCGGAACAGTTGAAGGCCAGCCGGGACTTTCCGCGTTCCGTCTGGACCAGCCAGGTCCAGGCCGTCTCGTCCTCGGGCCACGCGGCGGGGCACTGGAGTTGGTCCTCCTTGACGCCGGCAGCCTTCAGCATGCCCTCCACCACGTCCATGTGGTCGAGGGAGCCGACGTGGCTGCCGCAGGCGATCGCCACCTGCGCGCCGCGCAGCGGCACGCCCGACTGCATGGAGGCGAGGGCCTGCAGCGGCTTGAGCGTGGAGCGCGCGTAAATCGGCGTCGTAATGTCGCCGAGTTCGGTGACCAAGTTGCCGTCCGCGGACATCACGACGGCGGACCCGATGTGGCGGGACTCGATAAAACCGCTGCGTTCCACGACTGCCAGTTCGACGGCGGACTCAACAGTGAAGGTGGCATGCGGGTTCAAGGGCATGCTGCAAGTCTATGGTGCGTTGCGGGCCCAGCCCGGTTACTCCACGGTGACCATGACAGACTGCCAGCCGGAAGCGCCGTCGGGCACAGGATCGGCGCGCTTGTCCGTCTGGACCTCGCCGGTGCCGTCGGTGGCGCGGACCTTGATGTAGTGCGGTCCCGGGGTTGCCTCCCAGTCGAAGGACCACTGCCGCCAGGTCACCACGGAGGCCTCGGCCGAGAGCACGGCCGCCGTCCACGGGCCGTTGTCGATCTGGACCTCCACCTTGGTGATGCCGCGGGTCTGCGCCCAGGCGGTGCCGCCGATTGCGACCTTTCCGGCAGCGACCTTGGCGAAGGACTTGGGGACCTCCACCCGGGCCATGGTCTTGATCGGGCCGCGCTCGGACCAGCCGCGCTGCGTCCAGTAGGCCTTGTTGTCCGCGAAGCGGGTCACTTCCAGGTCAACCACCCATTTGGTGGCCGAGACGAAGCCGTACAGCCCGGGGACCACCATGCGGACCGGGTAGCCGTGCTCCAGCGGAAGGGGCTCGCCGTTCATGCCGATCGCCAGCATCGCGTCGCGGTCGTCCTGCAGGACCTCCAGCGGAGTGGAGGCGCTGAACCCGTCGACGGACGTGGAGAGCACCATGTCCGCGCCGTCCTTGGGCCGGGCCATCTTCAGCACGTCACGAATGGGCATGCCCAGCCATTTGGCGTTGCCTGCCAGGTTCCCGCCGACGGGGTTGGAGACGCAGGTCAGCGAGACGTGGGATTCGATCAACTGCGCATCCAGCAGGTCCTGGAAGCTGAGCCGCACTTCCTGTTCCACCAGGCCGTGGATCCGCAGTTCCCAGGACTGGGCGTCGATTTCCGGCACGCTGAGCGCGGTGTCGATCCGGTAGAAATCCTTGTTCGGCGTGAGCCACGGGGTGACGCCGGGGGTCTTGGACTGGACGCCGGCGGGCACGGCGGCGGCGGCCTTGGCGGGGGCGGGCAGCTGCAGGGCTTCGCGGGCCTGGGCCACGTTGCTGCGGGCGGCGCTCAGGAGCCGTCCGCCCGTTGCAGCTGCGGCGGCAGCGACGGCGGTGATTCCGCTGGCGGTGAAGAAGGCGCGGCGGCTGGTGGCGGGACGGTCCGGCTCCTTGGCGCCGAGGTCCGACGCCACCTCCGGCCATTCCCGCGTCCGCCACAGCTTGCTGATCAGGAACCGGAGCACAACCAGGCCGGCCACGGTGCCGATCAGCGAAGGGATGGCGTCCAGCGGTTTCACACTGGCCCGGGTCACCACACTGGCCACGATCACCGCGCCCAGCAGCAACACGCCGGCCACGCCCAGAGCCCACTTGCGGAAGGCGACGATGCCCAGCACACAGGCCAGCAGCAGGATGGTCAGGCCCATCCCCACGAACAGGGCGGCCTTGTCATTCGTGCCGAAGGTTGCGATGGCGAAGTCCTTCATCCACGGCGGGGTGAAATCGATGAAGGTCGAGCCCAGGGCGATCAGCGGCGTCGCGCGGGTCGTGAAGAAGGCGCCGATCAGCTCCGCGACGGCCAGCACGACGCCGGCCGAGACTACCCCGGCCAGCGCGGCCAGGGCGGTGGGGCCGGAGAAGAGTGCGGGCCGCTTCCTTCTCTGGTTCCCGGGCTGCGGGGTAGTGCCGGGCTGCGGGGTGCTGGGCGTCTTCATACTGGATGTTCGGAGCGGCGGAGCCCGCGGATTGTCCGGCCGGGGCGTGGGATGGGCATGCCCGGTGACTGGGCGGCTTCCCCGGCGACGCACATGCCCATCCTTGGGCGTGAGGGATGGGCATATGCGCATTATGTCCAGTGGCTGCGGCGTGGAGTGGGCATGTCCTGTGGAGCTCTGGTCCGGAATGGCACGTCGTGTGGACTGGGCGGCTTCCCCGGCGACGCACATGTCCATCCTTGGGCGTGAGGAGTGGGCATATGCGCATTATGTCCAGTGGCTGCGGCGTGGAGTGGGCATGTCCCGTGGAGCTCGGGTCCGGAATGGCACGTCGTGTGGACTGGGCGGCGCCCAGGGACGGGCATGCCCATCCTTCGGCGTGAGGAATGGGCATATGCGCATTATGTCCAGTGGCTGCGGCGTGGAGTGGGCATGTCCCGTGGAGCTCGGGTCCGGAATGGCACGTCGTGTGGACTGGGCGGCTTCCAGGGACGGGCATGCCCATCCTTGGGCGTGAGGGATGGGCATATGCGCATTATGTCCAGTGGCTGCGGCGTGGAGTGGGCATGTCCGCTGGAACCTGGGCCCGTGGAGTGGGCATGTCCCGTGGCCTGTGCGCAAATCCGGCGTGAGGAGTGGGCATGTCCGGTGGCAGTCACAGCTTAGGAGCCTGCAGGGTCCACAAAGTACCCTTGGGAACTGTGAAGGTACTTGTCATCGGCCCCGGCGGCCGCGAACACGCCATTGTCCGATCCTTGCTCGCCGACCCCAATGTTTCCGAGGTCCACGCGGCCCCGGGCAACGCCGGTATCAGCAAGCTGGTCCCCACACACGCCATCGACGCGAACAACCCCGACGCCGTCGCCGCGCTGGCTACCAAGCTCGCCGTCGACCTCGTGGTGGTCGGTCCGGAAGCCCCGCTGGCCGCGGGTGTCTCCGATGCCGTCCGCGACGCCGGGATCCCGGTGTTCGGCCCCAGCAAGGCCGCCGCCCAGCTTGAGGCCTCCAAGGCGTTCGCCAAGGAAGTCATGGCCGAGGCCGGCGTGCCCACCGCGATGGCCCGGGTGGCCTCCAACGCCGAGGAAGCCGCCGACGCGCTCGACACCTTCGGCGCCCCCTACGTCGTGAAGGATGACGGGCTCGCCGCCGGCAAGGGCGTCGTCGTCACCCGCAACCGGGATGAGGCGCTGGCGCACGCGCAGAGCTGCTTCGACGCCGGCGGCACCGTGGTGATCGAGGAATTCCTTGACGGCCCCGAGGTCTCCGTGTTTGTCCTCTGCGACGGCAGCACCACCGTGGCGCTCTCCCCGGCACAGGATTTCAAGCGCATCTTCGACAACGACGAAGGCCCCAACACGGGCGGCATGGGCGCCTATACCCCGCTCGATTGGGCCCCCGAAGGCCTCGTCCAGGAGGTCATCGACCGGGTCGCGCAGCCCACCGTCAACCAGATGGCCCACCGCGGCACCCCGTTCGTCGGCGTGCTCTTCGTCGGCCTCGCCCTGACCACCCGCGGCACCCGCGTCATCGAGTTCAACGTCCGGTTCGGCGACCCGGAAACCCAGGCCGTCCTGGCCCGGCTCAAGACGCCGCTCGGCGGCCTGCTGATGGCCGCCGCCAAGGGCGAACTGGACAAGGTCCAGCCGCTGCGCTGGTCCAAGGAGTCAGCGGTCGCCGTCGTCGTCGCCGCCGAAAACTATCCCGGCACGCCCCGGACCGGGGACCGGATCCGCGGCCTGAAGAAGGTCGAAGCCATTGAGGGCGTGCACGTGATCCATGCCGGCACCAAGCTCGACGACGAGGGCAAGGTCGTCTCCGCGGGCGGCCGCGTCCTCGCCGTGGTGGCGCTCGGGACGGACCTCGTGGAGGCCCGCGAACGGGCGTACGACGGCGTCGAACTCGTCCAGCTCGACGGCGGCCAGTTCCGTACCGACATCGGCGGCAAAGCCGCCCGCGGCGAAATCAAGGTGACGGCGCCCGGCACAGCGGCTGCCGCGGCCGCCGCGGCGAAAGCGAAGGCCTGAGCATGAACGCAACTGAATCCGCGATGCCCACCGGCGGCCTGCACACCGAGACGCTGGACCTGCCCGGCTGGAAGCATGTCTACTCCGGCAAGGTCCGCGACCTCTACGTCCCGGCGGACGCGTCCATCACCGAACGCGTCGGCCACGAGTGCGTCCTGGTTGTCGCGAGCGACCGCATCAGCGCCTACGACCATGTCCTCGCGAGCGAGATCCCGGACAAGGGGCGCATCCTCACCCAGCTGAGCCTGTGGTGGTTCGAGCAGCTGGGTGTGGAGCACCACGTGCTCGCGTCCACGGTCGACGGCGGCGTTCCCGCGGCGGTCGAGGGCCGCGCGATGATCTGCAAGAAGCTGGACATGTTCCCGGTGGAATGCATCGCCCGCGGCTACCTGACCGGCTCCGGGCTGGCCGAATACCGGCAGTCCGGGACCGTGTGTAGCATTCCGCTGCCGGCCGGCCTGGTGGACGGGTCCCGGCTTGCCGAGGCCATCTTCACCCCCTCCGCGAAGGCCGAGGTGGGCGAGCACGACGAGAACATCACCTACGACGCCGTGGTCGCGCTGGTGGGCCCGGACATCGCTGGCCGGCTCCGCGAGCTGACCCTGGAGATCTACACCAAGGCCGAGGAGATCGCCCGCGGCCGCGGCATCATCCTGGCCGACACCAAGGTCGAATTCGGCATCGACGCCGCGACCGGCGTCATCACGCTCGGCGACGAGGTCCTGACCCCCGACTCCTCGCGGTTCTGGGATGCCGCCACCTATGAGCCGGGCAAGGCACAGCCGTCATATGACAAGCAATACGTGCGCGACTGGCTGACGTCGGCCGAATCGGGCTGGGACAAGTCCTCCGACACGCCGCCGCCGGCGCTGCCGGCCGACGTCGTCGCCCGCACCCGCAGCCGCTACGTGGAAGCTTACGAGTTGCTGACGGGCCGGGCCTTCGCCTAGCCGTCCGCCTTCGCCTGGCGCCCGGCCGTCCGCCTAGCTTCCGGCGGCGGCGGCTTCGGCGCGGCGCTGGGCCAGCCGGATTTCCAGCACGGCGTCCATGGCCTGCTGGACCCGGTCCGAGGCCCCGGCCGCGCTGAACTCCTTTTGCGCTTCCTCGAGATAGACGAGGGCTTCCTCGGACTCGCCGGCGGCCTTGAGCGCCTTGCCGAGCAGCAGGGCCACCTCGCCGGCGACGTGTTTGGCCAGCGAATCCCGTTCGGCGTGGATTTCCCGCAGCTTCTGTACCGCGCCGACGATGTCCCCGGTGAGGTACAGCCAGCGTGCCCGGATGAAGGCCACCTCGAGCCGGTCGGTCTTGTTGCCGCCCACGATCGAGAGGGCCAGCTCGGCGCGCTCGATCGAGGACAGGGTTTCCGGTTCGACGATCCCGGAGGACAGACGGACCGCGGCGGAAGCCTTGTTAAACCGGGCCCAGAGGTCGATGTCGTTCGCCGGGGAGAGCAGCTTGGCCGCCTTCTCGTGGTACTTGATGCCTTCGGCGTAGTCATGCCGCATGAACGCGACGTTCCCGATCACCCAGGCGACCTCTCCGGCCAGCTGGGAGATGGACTGGTCATCCATCTGGTCGTTCATGTCCTGGCAGTACTGCCACGCCTCATCGAGCCGGCCGCTTTCGGCGAGGGCGCCGATCAGGGCGCGCAGCGCGCCGATGATCAGGGTGGAGCCCTTAGGCAGCTGGGCGCAGAGCCGCACCGCTTCCTGGGCGTGCTCGACGGCGACCGCCAGCTGGCCCTGGCCGTGGCACACGGCGGCAAGCATCTGCCGGGCGCGCACCCCGAGGCCGGCCGATTCGGCAGCCATCGGGTGGTCCAGCAGCCGCTGTACCAGGTTCTGGCATTCCTTGAGCTGGCCCTGCTTCATCAGGCATTCGGCCTGCATGTAGGTCATGTTCCACCAGGCGCTGGTGTTCTTCCCCTCCAGCGCGATCTGGGCGGCCGTGGCGGCGTGGCTGGCGGCCAGCGGATAGTCGCGCAGATCCCAGGCCTGCCGCGCATACAGCCCGGCGAGCACGTATTCGGCGTCGCTGACGGACACGGGCTGGCTCCAGGCCTCCAGCGCCTTGGGGGCGAGCTCCAGCCGGCGGGCGAGCTCTTCGATGACATCCGCGGTCGGTTCACGGCGGCCGGTCTCCAGTAGCGAGATGTAGCTGGGTGAAAACAGGTCCTTACCCAGTTCGGCCTGGGTGAGGCCGCGTTCCAGCCGTTCCGCTCGGAGTTTTTCCCCGAATCCGTTCCCCACGGGATCCTCCTAATTCCGGACAGTCGATGTACTAAATGCTTGACAGTCTCTGTGCAAGTAATTTTACAATGTATGTCAACAAGGGCTGGTGCTGGCTTTGTAACTTTCCGAATCGTATTTCCGACTCGTATTGAGGAACCCACATGTTTAAGAAGATTGCTGCCTCTGTCGCCTTGGCTGGGGCTCTGGCGTTCTCCGCAGCGGCTCCCGCAGTGCTGTCAGTAAGTGCCATCGGTAACTGGCCGGACCCCATGAGCAACAGCACCCTGGCGATCGGCAACTGGCCCGATCCCATGAGCTCGAGCAATGGCACCCTCTCGGCCATCGGCAACTGGCCGGACCCGATGTCCAACTCCACCAACATCGGCAACTGGCCGGACCGATGTAACCAACGCTCCAGGCAGCCCCGGGACACCCAAGGTGTGTCCCGGGGCTGTTCTTTGCCCCGGTCCCTCCGTCGATTGCTCCGAAGCGGACCCTTATGACGGGTCTAAACGGCGGTTGCGGAGCAGTCGATGGGGTACGGCGGCGGTGGACGGTGCGGGCGCCGTCGGAAGGGCGCAAATATCGCCGGCACACAAAAGAGGGCCTTCCGATTGGAAGACCCTCTTTAGATTGGTCGGGATGACAGGATTTGAACCTGCGACCTCGTCGTCCCGAACGACGCGCGCTACCAAGCTGCGCCACATCCCGATCCGTTACTTCAAAAGCAACTTCACAAGAGTATCCGATTCCGGCCCCGGATGCGAAATCGGCGCCGTCGAAGCGCCGCCCGAGCTTCGCCGAAGCGCCACCGGAGCGGAGGAATCAGACGAGCGAGTCCTTCCAAGCGCCGTGCAGCTTGGCGAAGCGCCCGCCGCCGCCGATCAGCTCCGCCGGTTTGCCGTCCTCCACCACCCGGCCGTCATGGACCACGAGCACCCGGTCCGCGGTCTCCACGGTGGAGAGCCGATGCGCGATGATCAACGCCGTGCGGCCCGCCTCGCCGGAGCTGACGCCCTGCAGCAGGCTCGCCAGCCCGGCCTGGACCATCCGCTCGGACGGGATGTCCAGCGAGGACGTCGCCTCGTCGAGGATCAGGACGGCGGGCCGGGCCAGGAAGGCCCGGGCAAAGCTGATCAGCTGGCGCTGCCCGGCCGAGACCCGGCCGCCGCGCTTGTTGACGTCGGTGTCGTAGCCCTCCGGGAGAGCCGAGATGAACTCGTGGGCGCCGACGGCCTTTGCGGCGTCCTCGATCTCCTGCCGGGAGGCCTCGGGCCGGCCCAGGGCGATGTTGTCCGCCACCGATCCGCTGAACAGGAAGGCCTCCTGGGTGACCATGACGACGTTCCGGCGCAGGTCCGCCGTCGTCAGCTGCCGCAGGTCCACGCCGTCGAGCGTGAGCGAGCCGGAGGAGACGTCGTAGAAGCGGGCGATCAGCTTGGCCAGCGTCGACTTACCGGCCCCGGTCTGGCCCACCAGCGCGACCGTCTGGCCCGCGGGAATATGCAGGTCCATGGCCGGGATGATGACCGGGCCGTCGCCGTAGCGGAACTCGACGTTCTCGAAATCGATGCTGCCCTTCGCCTCGGGCAGGGCCACGGGGTTTTTCGGCGGCCGGACGGTGGGTATTTCCTCCAGCAGCCCGGAGACCTTTTCCAGCGCCGCCTGGGCGCTCTGGAAGGAGTTGTAGAACATCGCCATCTGGTCCACCGGCTGGAAGAACCGCTTGGTGGACAGGATCAGGGCCAGCAGCACGCCGACGGCGAGCTCGCCGCTGAGGACGCGGAAGCCGCCGGAAAGCAGCACGACCGCGACGCAGACGTTCCCGATCAGCACCAGGCCGGGCTGGAAGACGCCGTTGAGGTTGATGGAGCGGACGGTGACCTTGCGGTACTCCTCGGAGAGTTCGGCGTAGCGCTCGGCGTTCTGGCGCTCCTTGCGGAAGGCCTTGACCGCACGGATACCGGTCATGGTCTCGACGAAGTGCACAATCAGCCGGGCCGAGACGACGCGGGATTCGCGGAACGCTATCTGCGAGTGCTTCTGGTACCAGCGGGCCAGGAAGTACATCGGCACGCCGGCCGCGAGCACCAGCAGCCCGCTGCGCCAGTCCAGGGCAAACACCGTGACGGCGGTGAAGATCATGAACAGCATCCCGGAGGCGAGCGAGCTGACCCCCGAGTCGAGGAGTTCGCGCAGGGCCTCAAGATCCGAGGTCTGCCGGGCGATGATGCGTCCCGAGGTGTACTTCTCGTGGAATTCCAGGCTCAGCCGCTGGGTCTGCCGGAAGACCCGCACGCGCAGGTCCAGCAGCATCGCCTGGCTCAGGCGCGCCGTCGAGGTCACGTACAGGGCGGTGAGCCCGGCGGTCGCGACGGCCGCGGCGAGGTACGCGACGCCGGCCAGCACCAGCGGGAGGTTGTCCCCGGCGCGCAGGGCAGGCAGGGCGTGGTCAATGCCGAAGGCAATCAGGGCCGGCCCGGCGACGCGGGCGGCCTGGGACAGCACGACGGCGGCGATGGTCAGCCAGAAACGCAGGCGGACGGGACGGATCAGCGAGCCGAGCAGGGCCAGGGAGCGGCGCCGGACGGCCTTGCTCTCGGATTTGGAAAGGTGGGCGTTGTCCTCGTTGGCGGTGCCGAAGGTGGCCGTGCTCATCGCGACACCTCCTCGGCCTCGAGGGCGGACAATTCGGAGTCCAGGTCCCTAGGTTCCGGGTCCAGGCTGGCGATCACGTAGCGGTAGTGGCTGTTCTCCGCGAGCAGTTCGGTGTGGGTGCCGACGGCGGAGATCCGGCCGTCCTGCAGCAGGGCCACGCGGTCGGCCAGGGCCACGGTGGAGGGACGGTGGGCCACGATCAGGGTGGTGGTGTCAGCGAGCACCTCACGGAGCCTTGCCTCGACGAGTTCCTCGGTGTTCACGTCCAGCGCGGAGAGCGGATCGTCCAGGACCAGCACCTTCGGCTGGGCCGCGACGGCCCGTGCCAGGGCGATGCGCTGCCGCTGGCCGCCGGAGAGGCTGAGGCCCTCCTCGCCGATCAGGGTGTCCAGTCCCTCCGGCAGGGAGTAGGCGAAGTGGGCCTGGGCGGTGTCCAGCGCCTCGGCCAGAATCTGCTCCCGGCGCTCCTCCGTCTCGTGCCCCTGCACGCCGAGGAGCACGTTGTCCCGGACGGAGTTGGAAAACAGGGTGGTGTCCTCGAAGGCGACGGCGACGACGGTGCGCAGCTCCTCCACGCTGAAGTCGCGCAGGTCCACGCCGTCGATCGTGACGGAGCCCGCCGTGACCTCGAACAGGCGCGGCACCAGCTGCAGCAGGGCACTCTTGCCGCTGCCGGTGATGCCCACCAGGGCCATGGTCTCGCCGGGGCGGATGTCAAGGCTGATGTCCTTGAGGATCGGCTTGTCCGGTGCGTCCTCGAAGGCGAAGGTGGCGTTGTGGAAGCCCAGGGCGCCCTTGAGCTCGGCAGGCCGGCGCGGCTGCGGCGGGCTGGTGATGGTGTTGACCGAGTCCATTACCTCAAAGTGCCGGTCCACGGCGGACTTGGCGGTGAGCGCCATCGCCAGCAGCATGCCGCAGAACTCCACCGGTGCGGCGATCACGGCGGCGGTGGCGAAAAAGGCCACGAGCGAGCCGATGCTCAGCTGCCCGTCGGCCGCGAGCATGACGCCGACGACGAGCCCGGCACCGAGGGCGAGTTCTGGCAGCAAGGTGACGACGAGGCTAAAGGCGGCCAGGTGCTTGGCCTTCGCGATCTCGGTCTGGCGCAGTTCCTCGGCCTGTTCATTGAAATTTTCGAGCGCCTCGCGGCTGCGTCCGAAGGCTTTGAGCACGCGGATGCCGTGGACGGACTCCTCGACCGTGGTGGCGAGGTCTCCGGCCTGGTCCTGGCTGCGGCGGGCCACCTTGCTGAAGCGGGTCCGGAACCGGAAGCCGTAGATCATGATCGGCACGGCGGCGGCCAGGAAGATCAGGGCCAGCTGCCAGCTCATGGAGAACATCACGACGACGCCGATCACCACGGTCAGCGTGGTGACCACGAGCATGATCGCCCCGAACGCCATCCAGCGCCGGAGGAAGTTCAGGTCTGTCATGGCGCGCGAGAGCAGCTGACCGGAACCCCAGCGGTCATGGAAGGAGACGGTCAGGTCCTGCAGATGGTCGTAGAGCGACACCCGCATCCGGGTTTCCACCGTGGTGGCCGGGTTGATGACGAATTGGCGGCGCAGTGCCACCAGCCCGGCTTCGGCGATGCCCAGCAGCAGGATCACGGTCGAGGCGATCCAGACGGCCTGGCTGCTGCCGCCGGGCCTCAGCCAGTCGTTGATGAGTACGCGCAGCACCTGGGGGATGGCCAGGGCGACGACGCTGGCCAGCAGGGCGGACAGCAGGCCCATGACCAGCCGCGGCATGATCGGTCTGACGTGCGGATAGAGACGGCTGATTGATGAGAAAAACGGAGTCTGCTTGGCCATGCCTGCTTCTTAACTGCAACTGCGAAATGGATTACGCAACTGGATGTAGTTTCCTGTAGCAACTACCCTAGGCCATCGCGTGACCCGGTTCACAGGATATCGGGCCGTTCCGGAATCTGTCCCAGTAATTATGTTCCGCAATGGCACGGGGAGGTGCGGGCTTTCCCTGGGGACATGCTCATCGCTCGGCATGCCAGCGGGACATGCCCATTCCTCGGCGGCTCGGCGGGACATGCCCGTTTTTCGATGGCACGAGTTCGAGGCATGCCCGCTCCTCGAGCACACGGGTTCGGGACATGCCCATTCCGCGGCCGCTCAGTCGAGCATGCTCATTCTTCGCGACCGCCCCTGGGGGACATGTCCATCCCTGGACGCCGGGAGTGGGCAGGATGCCGTTATGTCCATCCCTGGGCGGGAAGACAGGGCATGTCCCACGGGGAGCAAGTGCCGGGATTGGGCATGTCCCGCGGAGAGTCAGGGCGCGAACATTGGGCATGTCCCTCCGGAGCTGGCGCGGGGGAGGGGCCGACGGGCTCAGGGCCGGGCGGTGAGGGTGAGCAGCACGGCCTCGGGCTTGCAGGCGATCCGGACCGGGGCGAAGCGTGAGGTGCCGATTCCGCCGGAGACGTTGACCGGCGTCGTGCGTCCGTTGCTTTCCCAGTCGTGCAGTCCCTTGGCACGCCAGGTGGGCAGGTCGCAGTTGGCCACGAGGGCGCCGTAGCCGGGGACGCAGATCTGGCCGCCATGAGTGTGGCCGGCCAGCAGCAGGTCCGCGGCGTCCTCGGTGAAGTGGTCCAGCACCCGCTGGTAGGGGGCATGCGCGACGGCGATCCGCAGGTGCGGTTTGGCGTCCTGGCCCTTGGTGCCGCGCGGCCAGCCGGCGTAGCGCTCGAGGCGAAGGTGCGGGTCGTCGACGCCGGAGAAGTCCACGCGCAGGCCCTTGATCACGAGCGACTGGCAGCGGTTGGTCAGATCCACCCAGCCGCCCATGCCGAAGCCTGACCGGAGCCGCGGCCAGTCGAGCTCGACGGGGTCGGGGCGCGATTTGGACGGCCCCAGCAGGTAGGATGCCGGGTTCTTCAGCCGCGGCGCGAAGTAGTCGTTCGAGCCGGGGACGAAGACTCCCGGGAACTCCATCAGCGGCCGCAGCGCCTCCAGCAGGGGATCGACTGCCTTGGCGTGGCTGAGGTTGTCGCCGGTGTTCACCACCAGGTCCGGCTCCAGCCCGGCGAGGGAGCGCAGCCACGCGGCCTTGCGGCTCTGGCCGGGGACGAAGTGGATGTCGCTCAGGTGCAGCACGCGGAGCGGCCCGTACCCGGCCGGCAGGATGGGAAGCGACTCCTCCCGCAGCACGAACTGGTTCTTCTCCCACAATCCGTAGCCGGCGGCGGCGGCTCCCGCGGCGGCGCCGACGGCGGTGGTTACGGCAAAGCCGCGCCCGATGCTTCGGGCGCGGCTGGCCAGGGTGGTTCCGGCGGTCACTACTTGTTCTTCGGGGGGTCGACGGGCTTGGCCGGGGCCTTGGGCGCGGGGGATGACGGCGCCGGTGCCGGGTTCTGCGTCGCCGGCGGCATGAAGTTGTTGTTCCGGCCCGCGTCGTTGTTGGTCGGCTGCTGGTACGGCTCGGACAGCAGGTTCGACGGCGGTTCCGGGAACGGCTCGGCGCCGTGCGAGGGGGCGATCTCGGCCATGAACTTGGAGAACATCGGCCCGGCGATCATGTAACCGTCGATGCCTTCGTAAAACTGGCCGTTGACAGTGATGTTCTGCCCGGAGCGTCCCTGGTCGCCGAGCGGGTCGCCAAACCAGGCCGCCGTCGCCAGACCGGTGGTGTGCCCGACCACCCAGGTGGAGCCGTTGTTGTTCGAGGTACCGGTCTTCGCCGCGATCGGGAAGTTTGTCACAGTGGAAATGCGCGGCTGGATGAGCGAGCCGGAGCCCCGGTTCAAGACTTCCTGCAGCGCGTAGTTCACACCGCGCGCAACCTCGGGCTTGAGGGCGTCCCGGCAGTTCGTGGCCTGGGCGGGCAGCTTGGCCCCGGTCGCATCCGTCACGGAGGTGATGGCGATCGGCTCGCAGTAGCGGCCGTCGTTGGCGAAGGTGGCGAAGGCGCTGGCCATGGTCAGCGGCGCGGTCTGGGTGGAGCCGAGGAGGTTCGACAGCATCGACATGTTGATCTTCGGGTTCGGTTCCTTGATCCTCCCGTTCGCATCCAACACAATCTTCTGGTTCTGGTCACGGGTGGGCAGGCCGGAGTGCAGTCCTGCCGCGTCCACGATCTTTTGGATCCCGCAGAAGTCGAGCTGCGCGGCCGAGGCGAAGGTAATGGTGTTGATCGAGTTGTAGAGACCCTTCAGCACCGTCATGGGCCTGTAGTAGTCCGGCTCCGCGTTCTGGAGGTCCTCGGCGGCACCCAGTTGCGCGTCGTGTTCCGGGGTGCTGTAGGCGCCCGTGGTGACGCCGCAGGAGTTCCGCCACTGGAAGTCCAACGGGTATCGGCGCACGGAGCCGTCCACCACGGTATTCATGGACTTGCCCTCGTCCAGCCATTCGGCGAAAGTGAACGGCTTCATAGTGGAGCCCGGCTGGGCGCCGCCGAGGCCATTAAGGTCATTGCCCTTGTCGTCGTACTTGTCGACGTTAAAGTTCAGCTGGGTGTCGAACTTGCCCTTGCCCGGCAGCCAGGACGTGTTCTGGGCCATGTTGGTAATCTTGCCCGTCCCCGGCTCCACGGAGACCAGGGCTGCACCCCACTTGTTCGGGTTCGCACCGGCAGCGGCGTCGACCTGCGCCTGCGCGACCTTCTGTGCCTTGGGCTCCAGCGTGGTCTTGATGGTCAGGCCGCCGCGGAAAATCTTGCGCTCGCGTTCCTTGGTGTCCGCCCCGTACGCCGGGTTGTTGAGCAGGAGGTGCAGCACGTAATCGCAGAAGTACGGCGACGTCGGCGAGTAGGCGCAGCCCTGGCGCGGCTGGGTCACCTTGGTCTTGACCGGGGTGGCGACGGCGGCGTCGTACTGCGCCTGTTTGATCTTGCCCTGCGAGAGCATGGCCTTGAGGACCAGGTTGCGGCGGACCTTCGCGTTGTCCGGGTTGGTGATCGGGTCATAGAAGGACGGGCTGTTCACAACGCCGGCCAGGAGCGCGGCCTGCGGCAGCGTCAGATTCTTGGCCGAGGTGCTGAAGAACAGCCGGGAGGCCGCCTCGATGCCGTAGGCGTCGCGGTTGAAGAAGACGATGTTCAGGTAGCCCTCAAGGATCTGTTCCTTGGTGAACTTCTTCTCCAGCGCGATTGCCAGTTTCATCTCGCGGAGCTTGTCGCCGACGCCCTTGTTGACACCGTTCAGCAGGACCTGGTCGCCCTTGCCCTCGGACTCCAGGGAGGAGTTGATGACGTTGTTCACGTACTGCTGGGTGATGGTCGAGGCGCCCTGCTTGTTCCCGCGCGCGGTGGCGACGAGCGCGCGGAGAATACCGGTGGTGTCGACGCCGCCGTGCTCGTAGAAGCGGCTGTCCTCGATGGCGATCACCGCGTCCTTGATGTACGGCGACATCTGGTCCAGCGACACGCGGGTGCGGTTCTCAAGATAGAGGTTGGCGATGACGCTGCCGTCCGAGGCCAGGATCTTGGTCGACTGGCTCGGCGGGTCAACCTTCAGTTCGGCCGGCAGGGTTTCGAAGAACTTGATCGAACCGCTTGCGGCGTTGCCGGAGACGGCCGCCGCAGGGACCAGCAGGCCCGCCATCAGGACACCACAAATCGCGCTCACTCCCAGGAAAAGGATGAGCTTTCCGAGGGTGGTGGCCGTGTCGAATAAAGGGTTCTTACCAGTCGCCATGTTTTCCACTTTACCGGCAAGGACTAGGCTTTACTTCATGACCAAATGGGAGTACGCCACGATTCCGCTCATTATCCACGCGACGAAGCAGATCCTGGACCAGTGGGGAGACGACGGCTGGGAGCTCGTCCAGGTTGTTCCGGGTCCCGATGGAAACGGCCTGGTTGCCTACCTGAAGCGGGAGAAGAACTAGCCATGAGCACCCCCGAAACGGCGGCTCCGGCACAGGCCACGAGCCCCGCCAGCACGGCCCAAAGCGACGCCGGCACCGGCGCGTCGTCCGCCGTCGAGCAGCGCCTGGCCGAGCTCGGCCTGGCCCTTCCCGAGGTTGCCGCCCCGGTGGCCGCCTACGTTCCGGCCGTCATCTCCGGTAACCACGTCTACACCTCCGGCCAGCTGCCTTTCATCAACGGCAAACTTGAAGCCACCGGCAAGGTCTCCTCCGGGACCGAAGGGACCTCGGACGAGTCGACCGTGTCCCCGGAAGCGGCCAAGCGCTACGCCGAGGTCTGCGCCGTCAACGCGCTGGCCGCCGTGAAGAGCGTCATTGGCGACCTGGACCGGATCACCCGGATCGTCAAGGTGGTCGGCTTCGTTTCCTCCGATCCCTCATTCACCGGCCAGCCCGGTGTCATCAACGGCGCCTCCGAGCTCCTGGGCAAGGTCCTGGGCGACGCCGGCCAGCACGCACGTTCCGCCGTCGGCGTTTCAGTTCTGCCGCTCGACTCTCCTGTCGAGGTCGAACTGATCGCTGAATTCGCCTAGAGGGCCGGTCGCTTCCCTTGCCGCACTTAGCACGACGCCTGTTTAGCCTTCCCCCGGATCTTGAGGGGGCAGCCCGCAGCTGGCTTGAACACGGCGAGCGGACCCCCCGTGCCCCCCGCTACGCCTCCTCCGTGGTCCTGCTGCGGGATTCGCCCACCGGCCTGGAGACCTGGCTGGGCTACCGGCCGGGGTCCTCGCCGCTGGGCGTCCTCGCCTTTCCCGGCGGCTCGCTCGAGACGTCCGACGACGACGCCGTGGGCTGGCTTGGCCCCTCGCCACAGTGGTGGGCCGAGCAGATGGGCACGTCCGACGTCGGCCTGGCGCGACGTCACGTGGTGGGCGCCATCCGTGAGCTGTTCGAGGAGACCGGAGTCCTGCTGGCCGGTCCGGACCTGTCGACCACGGTGGAGGCGACGTCCACGGCCGAGTGGATGCGCGCCCGGGAGGCCGTCGCCGACCAGGAAAAGTCCTTCACCGACGTGCTCGCCAAGCGCGGGCTTTCGGTGCGGACCGATCTGCTCAAGCCGCTGGTGAACTGGCTCAGCCCCGACTTCGCCCACCGACGCTTCAACACCCGGTACTTTGCCGCGACCATCCCGATGAACCAGCAGCCCTCGCTGCTGGCCAGCAAGGGTGTCTGGGCGCGCTGGGTGTGCGTCCGCAAGGTCATTGCCGAGCGCGACACGACGGCGCTGGGCGATGAGGTGGGCCAGCCCAACACCGTGGGGCTGAAGCTCGGCCAGCTGCTGGTCCCGGGCTCGGAGATCATGCTGGAGAAGATGGCCGCCGCTAACGGCTGCATCGCCTACCTCAGCTACAAGCGCAAGGCCCACGCCTATCAGCCGGCCCTGGTGGAGGAAGACGGCCGGCTCATGCTGGAAGTCGAGGCCGCCAAGACCGTCGCCGGGGAACCGCAGCGGGAACGGTAGGGTCGGCCGCTTCGGCCCGACCATTGGACATGCCCATCGTTGGCGCCGAGCAATGGACATACCCGTTCGGACCTGAGCCCATGGCTGGACATGCTCATCGTTGGCGCCGGGCAATGGACATATCCGCCCGGACCTGAGCCCATGGCTGGACATGCTCATAGTTGGCGCTGAGGAATGGGCATATTGGGTATATGTCCATCCCTGGCGTGCAGGGATGGGCATGTCCGCCGGGCCTTCGCTCAAGGGCAGGACATGCCAGCTGGAGCCTCGCCTCGACCACCGGACATGTCTATTGCGCCGGTTGGGCATTGGACATAGTGGGTATGTGCCCACTCGTGGCATCCAAGAATGGACATGTCTCGCGGGAGCGTTGGCGAAGGATGGACATGTCCCGCCGGCCAGACCCAGATTCCGTAACGCCGGAAGAAGCCGAGAACAACACCTAAAACCGCAGAGGGCCGGCCCGKGAAAACGGGCCGGCCCTCTGTGTCTAAGGCTTGTGTTGCGGCGGCTGTGCCTAGCGGGAGCGCTGGCGGAGGCGCTGCATGTCGAGAATCACGACGGCGCGCGCCTCGAGGCGCAGCCAGCCGCGCTGGACGAACTCGGCCAGGGCCTTGTTGACGGTCTCGCGGGAGGCGCCGACCAGCTGGGCCAGTTCTTCCTGGGTGAGTTCGTGGGCCACTAGGACACCGTCCGTCGCCGGGCGGCCAAAGCGGTCGGCCAAGTCCAGCAGCGCCTTGGCCACGCGGCCCGGGACGTCCGAGAAGACAAGGTCGGACAGCGAATCGTTGGTGCGGCGCAGGCGCCGTGCCAGGGCCTGGAGCAGCTGGGCCGAGACCTCGGGGCGGGTGCGCAGGAGGGCGTTGAGGCTCTCGTTCTTCAGCCCGGCCAGGCGGGTCTCGGAGACGGCGGTGGCCGTTGCGGTGCGCGGGCTCGGGTCGAACAGCGCCATTTCGCCGAACAATTCGCCCGGGCCGAGGATGGCGAGCAGCGACTCGCGGCCGTCGGGGGACGTGCGGCCGAGCTTCACTTTGCCGGAGACGATGAAGTAGAGCTGGTCACCCTGGTCGCCTTCCCGGAATACCGAGGCTCCGCGTGAGAGGTCCACCTCGGTGAGTTCGTCCGTCAGCAGACGGAACGCCTCGTCGTCGAGCGTGGCGAAAAGGGGTGCGCGGCGCAATACCTCGATATCCATGAAATCTCCTGACTTACTGTGTCGGCTGGGGCGCTTCAGCCATTGTTTCAGAATTTTGAGGCTTCTGTGACGTACTTGGCACCGAAACGCGTGAAACGCCGGGCGGGTGACGGTCCGGGCCGCCTTGGGCCCCCGGCAAACTGTCAGTCCGCGCCGGTAGAATGGGGTTCCTACCAGTCACTAAGGAGCCCCGGTGTTCGGCTTGACCATCTTGGACCTGGCGTTGATTCTGACGCTCTTGTCCTACCTGATCTATGGCCTGCGCAACGGCTTCCTGGTGACGCTGGGCGGAATCGCCGGGTTCGCGGCGGGCGCCGTGGCCGCCTTCCTGTCTGTCCCGATCGTCAGCGACCTCGTCGACGATCCCGGCTGGCGGCTCACCGCGATCATTGCCACGGCCGTGCTGCTGATGATGCTGGGGCACGGCCTCGGCACCATGATCGGGCGGCGCATCCGCAGCGTCGTCAAAATCAGTCCGCTCCGACTTGCCGACCGGGTGGTGGGCGGCGGGGTCAATCTCGCCGTGTCCGCCCTCGTGATGTCCATGTTGGCCTTCAGTATCAGCGCCCTCGGCGTTCCCTTTGTTTCCCAACAGTTGGCCGACTCCAAGGTGATCGGTTTCATCGACGGCGTCACCCCCACGCCGCTGAAGACGTCGATGGCGCAGTTGCGTTCGGCCGTGATCGGCGATGGCATCCCGACCCTGTTCGAGGGTGTCGGCGGACGGGCCGTGCCCGTGCCCGACGCCAGCACCGACACCCCTCCGCTGAACAAGGCCGCCGCCTCCGTGCTCAAGATTGCCGGGACGGCCTACCAGTGCGGCCAGAACCAGACCGGAACGGGTTTTGTGGTCTCGCCCGGCCGGGTCGTGACGAACGCCCACGTGGTGGCCGGCGTCCCGGAGCCCGTTGTCGAGGTCCCGGGCGGCGGAGCCCTCCCCGGCCGGGTCGTTTACTTCGACAGCCGGCATGACCTCGCCGTCCTGGCCGTGGACGGGCTGCGCGCCGCGCCGTTGTCGCTGGGCCGCGACCTTCCGGCCGGCAGCCCGGCGGCGTTCGCGGGCTACCCGCACGGCGGTCCGTTCCAGTCCAAGCCGGCCACGGTGCGGGACATCACCACCGTCCTGGTCCCGGACATCTACGGCAACAACGCCGCTGCCGAGGATGTCTACCGGCTCGCGGGCGACGTGCAGCCGGGGAACTCCGGCGGTCCGTTGCTGACCACGGGCGGCCAGGTGGCCGGCGTCGTCTTCGCGAAATCCACCTCCGAGCCCTCGCTGGGCTTCGCCATCACCATGAACGACCTCGGCCCGGTGGCCGCAAAGGCCCCCGGGCTGGGCGACGCCGTCTCGCCGGGCCAGTGCATTAAGAAATAGCCGGCGGCAGGAAACCGGCGGGAACCGCCGGCTGGCGCCGTCAGGCCGGGGCCACTTCGATCCACTCCAGGCTCTGGCCGTGCGGGCCGGCCATGGCCACGGGCAGGCCGTCCTCCAGCAGCAGGAAGCGGCCGCGGAGTCGGGATTCGTCCATTTCCGGAACCACGCTGGAGCCGTCCGCCTGCAGGATGACCGTGTGGCCCTCGTTCGAGATCCAGTGGCAGCCCCGGTCCGCGGCCAGCAGGGCGATGGTGTCGCGGAAACGTTCGCGGCCGGCGGCGTCGAGGTACGCCATGACGGCGCTGTGGAAGACCACCAGGGCGGTCTCCGGCGGCGCCTGCTGTGCCAATGACACAAGCTGTTCGTTGAGGTCCCCGGCCACCAGCAGCGGCGGATCCGTCCGTGCGACGGCGATCGCCTGGCGCAGCCGCTCGCGGCGGAAGTCCTGCTCCGGCCAGATCAGCGCCTCCAGCCAGGCGACGTCGTCGGGGTCCCGGATGTCCAAAGGGTTCAAATCGATGCCGGCGCGCCACACCACCGCGGGCAGCGCGGCCGGCAGCGGCACCGGGCCGGCCGTGGCGCACCGCAGCACGGGATAAGTCCCGGGCGCGGCACCGGCGGGGAGCAGCCGCGTCACGGCGCCGGAGCCGTCGTCGAACTCGTAGCCGTAGCGGTCCGGGTACAGCGTCAGTCCTGCCGAAGCGCCGACCTCGATGAGGGCGAGCGGGCGTCCCTCCGCGGCGGCGATCCGGGCCAGGGACGGAAGCAGGGCGGCGCAACGGCCGGCCTCGTTTGTCTGGGTGGACCGGGAGAGGACAATCCGGGAGACCCCGTCCCAGTGGGTATCCAGGAAGTCCCGGAACCCGGCGTAGGGGCCGATCCGGGCGCCGAGGAATCGGGCGGCGGCCAGCATCAGCAGCGGCTGGCGCTTGTTGTGCGGCCACTCGTCGATGCGCCGGATCAGCTCGGGGTCGTCCGCGATGGCCGTGGACCACTCCGCATAGCACGCGGAGTTGCCGGGCGCGTCAATGGTGCCGAAATGGCGGTACCAGTCGGCTGTCCCCGGGGGCTCCGGCGCGGGGGACATGATCAGCCCCGGCCCGCGTTCAGCTCGGCGAGGTACTCGACGGCGAAGCGGTACCCGAGGATGCCCGCGCCGGCGATCACGGCCTTGCTGATGTCCGAAAGATAGGAATGGTGCCGGAACGCTTCCCGGGCGTGCACGTTGGTGATGTGCACCTCGACGGCGGGCAGCTGCACGGCCGTTATTGCGTCCCGGATCGCCACCGAGGTGTGCGTGTAGGCGCCGGCGTTCAGGACGATGCCCACCGCCTTCCCGCGGGCGGCGTGGATGGCGTCCACGAGGGCGCCCTCATGGTTGGACTGGAAGCACTCGACGTCGAGCCCGTGCGCCGCCCCGGTGTCCTTGGCGAGCTGTTCGACGTCGGCCAGTGTGGCCGTGCCGTACTTTTCGGGCTCACGGGTGCCGAGCAGGTTCAGGTTGGGCCCGTTCAGGACCAGGATGGTGCCGCGACGGGCGTCCGAGGGGGTGGCTTCGCTCATGCCTGCCAATGTATCGCGTTGGGCCGGACCGTACCCTGATGTTTCTTGCGGAGTTCATCAATCACGGTCAGGTCCGCGCCCGGCAGGGGTCCCCGGACCGGTTGCGAGCCGTTCTATCCGCCGCATTGCCAGGGCGCAGACCGGCAGGTAGGCCGGGGCCCACCAGGGCACGGTGAAGGTGAGCAGACAGCCGTCGTCCTGCGGGGTTACCCGGTGGCCGGTGGCCGGGATGCCCGCAACGGACCATGACCAGTACCGGCCGGCGTCAAACCCTGTCACGGTGTACGGGAGCGCTAGCCCCAGGACGGTGCGTACCTTTCCGCGGCTGCCGGGCGCGAGTCCCGGGACGGCACCCGCATCGGTGGCAGGTTCGACGCCGGTGATCGATGGCCCCCACGCCGGCCACTTCCCGGTGTCAGTGAGCAGCTTCCACACCACGCCGGCGGGCGCGGCAACCCGGCGCGAAACGGAGAATGTCACCCGGGCGGGCCCAGGACGGCCAGCGCGGCGCGGTGGCCGCTGACAAGCGCGCCCTGAATGGAAGCCGTCTCCCGGTGGTCGCCGCAGACGGTGATCCCGTCCGGGCCCTCCACGGGTTGCCGGGTCCGCGGCGGCGGTGGCTGGACGGGCAGGGCGTGCGCGATTTCGTGCCTTGCCACCAGCTCCCAGCCGGCCGTGGAGCAACCGAAAATGTCCCCGGCGTGCCGGAGGACGTCCGCGTCGCTGGGAACCGGCCGGCCCGCGCCGAACAGGGCAGAGGTCTGGATCAGGTGCCGGCCGGCAGGCGCGTAACTTGGTGCCGAGTTGGAGATGACGGCCGCGTTGAGCAGCGGTCCGCCGGGGCGGGTGCGGCCGTCGATGCAGAGCATGCGCGCGTCGGTGGGTGCCGAGTCGGCGGCGAACCAGTGTGTGAGCACTCCCTTCATGGCGGGCGCCTCGCTCCCGGCGAGCCTGGCCGCGTCGACCGGATCGGCGGCGAGAACGACGTGGCGGGCCCGGATGGCGGTCCCCGCGGCGATGACCAGGGCCCCGTTCCCGTCCGGCGTGATCTTCTCCACCCGGGTGGAGGTGCGGACCGGGGCGGCCAGGGCATCCGCCAGCTGCCGCGGGAGGGCCTGCATGCCCTCCCGCGGCAGTCCGGGAACCCCGGCCGCGAAGACGCGTAACAGCTGCAAGGCAAAGTTGTTGGAGGTGCTGCCCTCGTCCTCCAGCAGTACGCCGGCGAGGAACCGCTCCACCACGGTGCGCAGTTCGCCCGAGCAGCCGGCCCGGTCGAGGGCGTCGCGCAACGCAACATCCTGGCCGCTCCGCCGAAGGGGCCCGGCGAAGGCCGGGACGGCCCAGCGCAGCAGCCCCACGACGGCGCGGGGGCTGAGAATTCCGCTGCGGAGGGTCTGCAGGATGAGCCCCGGCTCCCGCAGGGGGTGGGCCAGGACCGCCAGGTTGTCCGGCAGCCGGACCCGGAGGCCGGCACCGAAGGCCTGCAGCGCCAGGGCGTCCACGTCGACCCACTGCCGGACCGCCGGGTACGCGGGGTTCAGGACCTGAAAGCCGCGGTCCACGAGGAAACCGTCCACCCGGTCCGTACGGATCCTGCCCCCGACGGCGTCGGAGGCCTCCCAAACCACGACCTCGCGCCCGGCGGCCTGCAGTTCCCGGGCGCACTGCAACCCGGCCAGGCCGGCCCCGACCACCAGCACCTCGCACGAATCCGTCATGGCCGCATGATTCCGTTCCGTGCAGCCCGGCCCGGGTCCGTGCTCACTTCTTGAGCGAGTGCGCGATCTGTGCCATCACGGTGTTGTCGGCCAGGGTGGTGGCATCGCCCACCTCGCGGCCCTCGGCCACGTCTTTCAGCAGCCGGCGCATGATCTTGCCGGAGCGGGTCTTGGGCAGCTCCGGCACCACGAGGATGGTCTTGGGCTTGGCGATCGGGCCGATCTCCTTGCTCACATGGTTGCGGAGCTCCTGGACGATCGCGTCGCCCGAGTTGACCGCGTCCCCGCGCAGGATCACGAACGCCACGACGGCCTGACCGGTGGTCTCGTCCGCCGCGCCCACGACGGCGGCTTCCGCCACGGCCGGGTGGGACACGAGGGCGGATTCGATCTCGGCGGTGGAGAGCCGGTGGCCGGAGATGTTCATGACATCGTCCACCCGGCCGAGCAGCCAGATGTCGCCGTCGTCGTCCTTCTTGGCGCCGTCGCCGGCGAAGTACATCGTTTCGAAGCGGGACCAGTAGGTGTCCTTGAACCGCTCCGGATCACCCCAGATGCCGCGCAGCATGGCCGGCCACGGCTCGCGGATGACGAGGTAGCCGCCGGCGCCGTTGGGCACCGACTCGCCGGCTTCGTCGACGACGTCCACGGCGATGCCGGGCAGCGGGACCTGGGCGGAGCCCGGCTTGGTCGCGGTAACTCCGGGAAGCGGCGCGATCATCTGCGCGCCGGTTTCGGTCTGCCACCAGGTGTCCACGATCGGGGCCGGGTTCTCCTTCTTCTCCCCGTTCTTCCCGGCGTTGGCGCCGATGACCTCCCGGTACCACATCCACGCCTCGGGGTTGATGGGTTCGCCCACCGAGCCCAGGACGCGGATCGAGGACAGGTCCGACTTCGCCGGGATTTCCTTGCCCCACTTCATGAAGGTGCGGATGGCGGTGGGGGCGGTGTAGAGAATGGAGACCTTGTACTTCTCCACGATCTCCCACCAGCGGCCCTGGTGCGGGGAGTCGGGGGTGCCCTCATACATCACCTGGGTGGCTCCGTTGATGAGCGGCGCGTAGGCGACGTAGGAGTGGCCGGTGATCCAGCCGACGTCGGCCGTGCACCAGTAGACATCCGTTTCCGGGTGCAGGTCGAAGACCGCCTTGTGCGTGTAGGCGCCCTGGGTGAGGTAGCCGCCGGTGGTGTGCAGGATGCCCTTGGGCTTGCCGGTGGTCCCGGAGGTGTAGAGGATGAACAGCGGGTGTTCGGCGTCGTGGCCGACGGCGGTGTGCTCGGCGGACGCGGCGCCGACCGTGTCGGACCACCAGTGGTCCCGGCCCTCGTGCCAGTCGACGTCCTGGCCGTTGCGCTTGACCACCACGACGTTCTGGACGGTGTGCCCGGAACCGTCGCCCTCGTGGGCCAGCGCCTCGTCGACGGCCGGCTTGAGGGCGCTGGGCTTGCCGCGGCGGTAGGTGCCGTCGGCGGTGACCACGAGCTTGGCCTCGGCGTCGTCGATCCGGGAGCGGAGCGCCTCGGCGGAGAAGCCGCCGAACACCACCGAGTGGATCGCGCCGATCCGGGCGCAGGCCAGCAGGGTGATGACGGCTTCGGGGATCATCGGCAGGTACACGGCCACGCGGTCACCCTTGGCCACGCCGAGGGATTCAAACGCGTTGGCGGCCTTCTTGACCTCTTCGGTGAGCTGCGCGTAGGTGTAGCTGCGGGTGTCGCCGGGCTCGCCCTCGAAATAGATGGCAACCCGGTCCCCGTTGCCGGCCTCGACGTGCCGGTCCAGGGCGTTGTACGCGGCATTGATCTCGCCGCCGACGAACCACTTGGCGAACGGCGGGTCGGACCAGTCCAACGTCTGGGTGAAGTCCTTGCTCCAGCTCAGCAGCCCGCGGGCCTGCTTGGCCCAGAAGGCCGGCCGGTCCGCGTCGGCCTCGGCGTAGTCGGCGGCGGTGACCACGGCGTTGGCTGCGAATTCGGCCGAGGGGGCGAACCTGCGGTTCTCCTGCGACAGGTTTTCGAACGCATCGCCGTGCCGGGGCGTCTGAGTCGTGGTGGCGGAGCCGGGGGTCTGCTGGGACATGGTGAACCTCATCATTCATCGATCCGTGCTGCACGGAACGTCCGTGGCCGCCGCGGCGCCGGGCCGCTTGCGCGGCATCGGGCATCGGCTGGTCACGGGCGTACCGCAAAGAGCTGTTCCGAAATACACACTAACGCCCGGCTGCGACAGAACGTGTGCCCCGTCACAAAGGGCGCCGTGAGCGGTGTTTATTAAGCGCCGAGTGGTCCGGGTGCGGGCACGGCCGGCCCGGATCGGCGTCGCACCCCGGTTTACGCGCAGGGCGAAAGGGGCCGCGCACTGGTGCTGGAGTGACGTCCGGGCAGTAGTGATCGGTCCTGCACTTGGCTAGGCTGAGATGGAGTTGTGACATCCGATGGGGGCAACAGGACCGCTGGCGGTCCTGTTTTTGCCTGCCGTTAGGCGGCACTGTCCAGAGTGCGGCCATGCTAAGGAGAACAGAATGAACGAGCAAAGCAACGGGCAGCTCCATGCGCCCTCCCGCACCGAAGGCCAGACAGGGCCGGCGCAGTCCAGCGGGCGGGGGGAACAGCCACGCTTTACGGTGGACAAGCCGAACTCGAAGAACAACGAGGCCGTCCTGGGGCCTTTCACGGTCCGCGACCTCACCGTCTTCGGCTCCACGCTGGTGCTCTTTATCGCCTCCCTGATTCCGATGTTCGCCGAGCGCTACAACCTGTGGAACCTGGGCAGCCTCTTCTTCCTCGGCCTCGGCGTGCTGCTGCCGGTGATTGTCGCTGCGCTTTTCGTGGCGCGACGGGTCAGCCCGGGCACGAAAATCCGGATCGGCTCCCTCTCGATTGACCAGTTCGCCTCCGTTGTGGCGTCCTTCAGCCTGGCCTTCTTTTTCCTGGCGACCGCCGGCGCGTTCGTGCCGAGCCTCCTGCTGGGCCTCGTCGGCGCTCTCGGCCTCTTCACCGCGACCGTACTGGCGCGGTTGATTCCCAGCCTCGCCGGTGATTTCCTGCACCGCGCCGAAGTCCCCGCCCACGTTGTGGCACGGGAAGCCGCGGAGCCGGTCCGCAAGCCGCGTGCCCCCAAGGCCCCAAAGGCTGCCAGCGACGCCAAGACTCCCAAGGAGGGAGGCGGCGCGCTGGCCGGTTGGGCCAGGCGCATAGCCCCCGGCAAGCAGGGGGGCGAGGCCCAGGTCGCGCCGCAGGCCCACGAAGCCCACGGGGCATCGACGGGTGCCGCTGCCGGCACCGCGGCCGGTGCTGCTGCAGGTGCCGCCGGTGCCGCTGCCGCGTCCGCCCGTCCCGCGGCTGCCGAGCCGGCCACCCAGGCGCACGGCGTCGTTCCTTCCGCCTCACCGGAGCAGACCGCTTCCGCGTCCCCGGCGCCGACCGCTGCCGCCTCCCCGTCCCCGACTGCGGCGTACGCCCCGTCTGCCGCAGGAGAAGCGGTGCCTTCTGCCGCCGAGCAGACCCAGGCTGCCACGGCGCCCGCCGCGTCCGCTCCGGCAGAGTCCCCTGTCACCTCTCCGGTCACCTCTCCGGCCTCCGCCGCGCAGGGCGCGGGTCTGGAAGCGACCCAGGCGGCCAGCATCCCGGCGGGGGCATCGGCCGCGGCACCTTCCGCCGCAAGCCATGAAGCCCCCACCGCCCTCACCCCGCAGGTCCGTTCGCAGGAACCGATCGGCGCCACCGTGGACCCCGCAAGCCGTCCCGAGAGCGAGGCGGCCCAGCCTGCCTACGAGGCCTTCTGGTTCGCCGTCGCCCAGCCCCGCACCGCGGTGGACGAGCGCAGCGGCGCCCCGGCGTTCGTCGTCGAACCCGGCGGCTGGGTCCTCGCCCTTGAGGACCGCGGCCACGAGTTCCTGGTCCAGCACACGGACGGCCGCGTCGGCGTGCTCCGGGACCTCAGCAACATCGAACGCGGCTAGCCGGACCGTGGCCACCGAACCCGGCAACGCGAAACCCGGCAGGGCGAAAACCGGCACAGCCAAAACCGGCACAGCGAAGCCCCGTGCGCAGGCTGGCGGGGAGACGCTGCTGGGGCTCAAGCGCCGCGCCCGCCGGATCAACAAGGCACTGGCCGAGCAGTATCCCTATGCGCATGCTGAGCTGGATTTCCGCAGCCCGTTCGAACTGGTCGTGGCCACGGTGCTCTCGGCCCAGACCACGGACGTGCTGGTCAACCAGATCACGCCGCTGCTGTTCGCCCGGTACCCGGATGCCCGCAGCATGGCCGAGGCCGAGCCCGCCGACCTGGAAGCCATCATCAAACCCACCGGGTTCTTCCGGGCCAAGGCGCGGAACCTGATGGCGCTGGGCACCAAGCTTGTCGACGACTACGACGGCGAGGTGCCCGGCCGGCTGGAAGACCTGGTGAAGCTGCCCGGCGTCGGACGGAAGACCGCCAACGTCGTCCTGGGCAACGCGTTCGGGATCCCCGGCATCACGGTGGACACCCACTTCGGCCGGCTGGCCCGCCGCTTCGGCTGGACGGACTCGGACGATCCGGTCCGGATCGAATCCGACGTCGCCGGATTGTTCGAGCCGAAAGACTGGACCATGCTCTCGCACCGAGTCGTCTTCCACGGCCGGCGCGTCTGCCATTCCCGCAAACCGGCCTGCGGCGCCTGCGCCGTGGCGAACTGGTGCCCCAGCTACGGAGCCGGCGAGACCGATCCGGAGAAGGCCAGGAAGCTGCTGAAGTACGAACTGGCCCCGGGCCAGGAAGAACTGCTGGCGAAGCTGCTGGCCGAAACCCACCGGGCCGCGGAAATCCGGATGGAATCGCAGAGAAGGCCGCAATGACCGCCCGCCAGGACCTGATTGACCTTGTAGCCGCGGTGCAGGCCGGGACGGCCCCGTCGCCGGATCCGCGCTGGCGCGAACTGGCCGTTGAGCCGGGCGAACGGGTGCGCCGTGCCGCCGTGCTGATGCTGTTCGGCTCGCTGGACGATGTCCCGGCGACGTCGGTGAAGCTGCTGGCGCCGGCGGACCTGGACGTGCTGCTGCTCCAGCGCGCGCAGACCCTCGACGACCACCCGGGACAGGTGGCGTTCCCCGGCGGCGGCATCGACCCCGGCGAAACCGTGGTCGAGGCCGCCCTGCGCGAGGCCGAAGAGGAAACAGGACTGGATCCGCAGGGCGTTGAGGTCCTCGGCGTCATGCCCGAACTGGCGCTGCCCCGCGGGAACTTCCTGGTCACGCCCGTCCTTGGCTGGTGGGCGTCCCAGTCACCCGTCCGGGTAGTGGACTACGGCGAGTCATCACAGGTCTTCCGGGTGCCCGTCCGGGACCTGCTCGACCCCGACAACAGGGTGATGGCAACCGTCAGCCGGGCCGGCCAGACCTTTCAGAGCCCGGCCTTCACCGTCAACGGCGTGGTGGTCTGGGGTTTCACCGGCATGATCCTCAACCAGCTGTTCGACCAGCTGGGCTGGTCAGTCCCATGGGACCGGAGGCGCCTGCACGGGATCGACGGGTAGCGGCGCGCCTTCGCTAGCGCGCTGTCAGCAGCGGCGCAGGCCGCGAGGACGACGTCGCGGCGGGCTTGCTCGCGGACTGGGTGACGGCCTTCCGGGCGGAGCGGTCAACGACCAGCCCGGTCGCGGCGTTCTCGCGCACTGCCGTGATGCCGGCGGCCGCTCCCTTGATGGTGTTAAAAAGCGGTGAAACGGCAACTACTGTCCCGTCCGGTGCCGTCAGCTTGAAGAAATACGACTCGTCTCCGGCCGCTGCAATCTCGAATACGCCAGCCACTGTCTGCCTCCCCGGTTCCCTGCCTCGTTGCATTTGCGCCGGCGGATCACTCGGGATCATCGCCGGCCTTTTTCGACTGTAACGGGGCCCACGGAGCAGGCGCAACGCTACCGGCGGGTACGTTACCCGGGGTGTCCGGCCCGGCGTCGGGCAGCGGTTGAGGGCAGCTATTTGGCGTTGTCGTAGGAGTCCACGACGGCGATGCTGACCGGAAATTCCACCGGGATCCTGCCGAACAGCAGCTCCTTGGCGGCTGCCGCGGATTCCTCGATCGCCCGGATGCAGGCATCGACGGCGTCGGCAGGGCAATGGACCATGACCTCGTCGTGCAGGAAGAAGACCAGTTCCCCGGCGGGTGAGCCGTCGGCGCGCAGTCTCCGCAGCCGCCGTCGTAGTTCCGCCAGCCAGCAGGCCGCCCAGTCGGCCGCGGAACCCTGCACCACGAAGTTGCGCGTGAACCTTCCGCGAGAGCGCGCCAGCGACTCGGCCCGGCGTTGTTCCTCCGCGGTGGCGGACTGCTGGCTGTGCAGCCACCGCTCCGAAGGCGGCGGGCTGCTGCGGCCCAGCCGGGAGGTGACGGTCTTACCCGCCTCGCCCTCGCGGGCTGCCTGCTCCACGAAGCCGACGGCGCGCGGATAGGTCCGGGCCAGCTGCGGCATCAGCCGGCCGGATTCGCCGGTGGTGGCGCCGTAAATCGCGCCGAGCAGCGCGACCTTGGCCTTGGCCCGGTCGCCGCCGAAACCCTGAGCGGCGATGCCGGCGTAGAGGTCTTTGTCGCGGGCGGCTTCCGCCATCTTGGAATCCTGTGCCAGCGCCACCAGTACGCGGGGCTCGAGCTGCGAGGCATCCGCGACGATCAGTTTGTGGCCAGGGTCGGCGTGGACGGCGCCTCGGATCTGGCGGGGGATCTGCAGCGCCCCGCCGCCGCGGGAGGCCCAGCGTCCGGACACGACCCCGCCCACCACGTATTCGGGCTGGAAGCGGCCGTCCTTGACCCAGGCATCCAGCCACGCCCAGCCGTTCGCGGCGTGGAGCCGGGCGAGCTTCTTGTAGGCCAGCAGCGGCTCGATCGCCGGGTGGCTGGATTCCTTCAGCTCCCACTGGCGCGTGCTCTTCACCTCGATGCCGTTCCGGTGCAGGGCCCGCATCAGTTCCTGCGGGGAGTCGGGGTTCAGTGCCGGGGACTGCAGCAGCCGGCGGAGTTCGCTGTTGAGGGCCTCGAGCTTGGCCGGACGGTGGCCCTGCGGCGGACGCGGACCGAGGTAGTCGGCGAGGATCTGTTCGTGCAGCTCCTCGCGCCAGGGAACGCCGGTGTGCTGCATCTCGGCGGCGATCATGGCCCCGGCGGACTCGGCGGCCAGAAGGAGCTGGAGCCTTTGCTTTCGGCGGTCCCCGTCCAGAGCGACGCCGGCCAGTGCTTCCTGCTGCGCGGCGTACTCGGCGCGCAGTTCCTCGGGGGAGTGCCGCGGCGCAGCGCGCAGGCCCGGGTCCTCAAACAGGGCGCCCTGGTCCGCGGGCGGCGGAGGCGGCTGCAGGGCCCGTGGCGGCTGCTGGACGTCGTCGTCCTGGGTGAGCTTCTCCGCGTTCCGGGCGTACTCGGTGTGCGCAGTGAACTCCGAATGGGCCAGGATGGCGCCGCACAGCGTCAGGTCATGGCAGCGTTCCAGCTCGACCCCTGCGGCCAGCAGCGCCGGGTACCAGTCCTGCGTGCGGTGCCAGATCCAGCGCGGCCGCTGCAGCTCCAGCTGCCGCACGACGCCGGGCAGCTCGGCGGCGCTGACGATGCGTGGTTCCGGGGCGGCGGGATCGGGAGCGCCCGACGGCGTGAGTCGTTGTAGGGCTGCGCCGTCGGCGTGGGCGGCGAGCAGCAGATGCATAGGCTCAATTCTGCCCTGTCGTTGTGCTTCCGGCGGACCGGCCCGGGCGGGGGTCGTACCGGCCCGCCGGGACAAGCCGGGCGGGGCCGGGCCGCGCCCAAGTCGGGCCGGGCAGCGCCGGGCCAAGCCGAAGGCGGCCCGGTTTTCCACATAGCCGAAGACGGCGGGCGGCTGCGGCGTCCGCAGCGCCGAAAGTGGAGGCATGAGCAGGCATCAATTACCCGAGCCAGTTACCAGTAAGGCGCCGTCCCGACAGCCCGTGTCCAGGGCCGGGCCCCCAGCGGTACCGGACCCGGGGCCAGACCCCGGTTCGTGGCTTCCCGACGGGGCGGCGGAGACGCTGCTGGTCACCGGGTCCGAGGTCCTGCGGGGGGAGGTGGAACGGATTGTGGCCGCGGCGGGCCGGCAGCTTAGCCTGGCGGGGGATGCCGCGGAAGCGGTCCCGTACTGGGACTCTGCTGGCGCAGTGCTCGTGGGCAGTGACGTCCGGGAACTCCCGATCCGGCGTCGTGCACCGGCCGTTCTTGTAGGACTGAGTGGTGAGGGCGACAGGCTTTGGCAGCTGGCCGCGGCCATGGGTGCCGAACGGGTGGCCGTCCTCCCCGAGGGCGGACCCTGGCTCGCCGAGTACCTCAGCCGATCGCACGCCCCGGATCCGGGCGGGCATGTCCTCGGCGTGGTTGGTGGCTGCGGCGGCGCCGGGGCAACCACCGCCGCGATCTGGCTGGCCCAGGCCGCCGCGGGGCTGGGAGTCAGAGTCCTTTTGATCGACGGAGACCCCTGGGGCGGCGGCCTCGAACTGGCCCTCGCCGCCGAAGAAGAACCCGGGCTCCGTTGGCCGGACCTCGCCGAGGCCAGCGGCAGCATCGATCCGGATCAGCTCCACGAGGCGCTGCCCGAAGCGGGCGGGTTCTCTTTCCTGTCCTGGCCGGGCAGCCGGGAGCGGCCGCAGGCCATCGACACGGCCGCGGTCGTCGGGGTGCTCGACGCCGCGCGTCGCTGCTACGAGCTGGTGGTGCTGGACGTCGGCCGCGGACGCGAGGCACTGCGGACCTTCGGCTGGGAATGCGACCGGGTCGTCGTGGTGCTGCCCGCCCAGCTCCGGGCGGCGGTGGCATCCGCCCGTTTGGTGCCGGAGCTACCGCCTGTAGAGACCGCACTGGTGATCCGGACGAAACCCGGGGTCGCGTTCGACTACCAGCTGATTTCCCAAGCCGTGGGGCTCCCGGTGCAGGGCATTATGCCCGAGGTCCGGGGGACGGCCGCCGCCACCGAACTCGGGCGCCTGCTGGACGCCGGGGGACGGCGGAGCGTTCAACGCTTCACCGAAGGAGTTCTGGCCTTCAGCACGGAGGGGTTCCCGTGAGTTCGCATCTGGCCGCGGACCCGCCGGAGCCGGAGCGTCCACGGTTCCGCAGGCAACTGCGCGCGCCCCAGCGGCGGGTAGATGCGCGGCTGCTCGAGGCGGTCCGCGAATCGGTCATGGCCGACGCCGGCCCGGTCACCCCGTCAAGGGTGGCGGCGGCCGTGCAGGCCAGCGGCAAGCTCCTTGGCACAGCGGGTGCCTTGGCCGCCGTCGAAAGCATCAGCGCGGAACTGAATGGGCTGGGACCGCTGCAGCCGCTGGCGCGCGACCCGCTCGTGACGGACATCTTCGTCAACGGTCCGGACTCGGTGTGGCTGGACCGTGGCCGCGGGCTTGAACGCGCCCCGGTCGCCTTTGCCAACGAGGCCCAGGTCCGAGCCCTCGCCGCCCGACTCGTGGCCGCCGGCGGCCGGCGGCTGGATGACAGCTCGCCCTGCGTGGATGTCAGGCTCGACGGCGGCTACCGGGTCCACGCAGTGCTGCCGCCGATCTCCACGACCGGAACGCTGCTGAGCGTGCGGATCCGCCGTGAGTCCGTTTTCTCGCTGGACGAGCTCTCCCGTGGCGGTATGTTCGGCCCGTTCATCCAGGACGTCCTCACGCGAATGGTGGCGCGCCGCCTGAGCTTTCTGGTGAGCGGCGCGACGGGCTCGGGAAAAACAACGCTGCTTGCCACGCTGCTCGGGCTCTGCGGACCTGGGGAGCGGCTGGTCCTGATCGAGGATGCTTCGGAGCTCAACCCGGTGCATCCGCACGTGGTGTCCCTCGAATCGCGCCACAGCAACCTGGAGGGCGGCGGCGCCGTTGATCTCGGCGAGCTGGTCCGGCAGGCCCTGCGGATGCGGCCCGACAGGCTCGTGGTGGGGGAGTGCCGCGGCGCCGAGGTCCGGGAGCTGCTCTCCGCGATGAACACCGGGCACACTGGAGCCGGCGGCACCATCCATGCCAACACCGCCGCCGCGGTCCCGGCCCGGCTGACGGCGCTCGGCGCGCTCGCGGGGATGGGGCCGGACGCCGTGCGCCTTCAGGCAGCCAGCGCCCTCGACGCCGTCGTCCATCTGGAACGTACACGGTTAGGCCGTCAGGTGGCGTGCGTGGGACTGGTCGGAGAAGGCGTGTCAGGCCTGGCCGTAGCCGTGGCGCTGGCAACGGTGGGCGGCGAGGTACGCGTCGGGCCCGCGTGGCCCGAGCTGGCGGCCCGTCTGGGCCTGGACCCGGCTGCTGGCCCCGGGACCGGCGTGCCCAGCCTGGCGGCCGGCCCGCCATGACGACCGTCTTGGCCGGAATTCTGGCCCTCGCGTCTTGGCTGGCGTTCGCGCCGCCGGGGGCGTCCGGCCGGCGCCTCCGGCGGGCTCTGCGCTCCGTGGGCGCCGCCGGGGCACCGGCCCTCGGGCGGCCGGGACAAGGACGGCGTGGGCGCTTAGCGCTGTGGCGCGGGACGGGTAGAGCCGAGCCGGTGGTCCCCATGACTGTGGTGGTGCAGCAGTTGGCCGCCTTGCTGAAGGGCGGCCGGACTCCTGCGCGGCTGTGGGAGGAACTCTGGTTTCTCTATGGTGACCTGCGGGAGCCGGACCGGGCGAAGGGCGGGGGTGGGCGCCCGAACTGCGCCGCGCCCACTCATGGTCTGGGCGCGACGTCGCTTGCGATCCTGGCCGCAGCCCGGGCTGCGGCCTTGAGGGGTTCCCCGGTCGCCGCGGCCATCCGGAAGGGCGCCGGGACCGGCACCGGCAGTGCTGCGCGCCGCGGACCCGGCCGAAGGGAGTGGGCGATCTGGGTGGAACTCGCGGCCTGCTTCGACATCGCCGAGGCCACCGGCTGTCCCCTCGCCGAGGTCCTGACGCGCTTCGCCGCTCACCTGGAGGCCCAGGACGACGCCGAAGCCGCACGGCAGACCGCACTGGCCGGGCCCAAGGCCACCGTCCGGATCCTGACCTGGCTGCCCTTCCTGGGGCTCGTCCTCGGTGTCCTGCTCGGCGTGGATCCGTCGACCATCCTGCTCGGCACCCCTTTAGGCATGGCGGCCCTCGTTGCTGGGCTGGCACTTACGGCCGCGGGCCGGATCTGGTCCGCCCGTCTCGTCCGGGCCGCTGCCGGGCGGCAGTGGTGATACCGCAGGCTGGCGGTCTCGCTGTGGCCGGCCTGCTGGCGGCTGCAGTGATCGTGGCGCTCGCAGACCAGCGGTGCGCGGGCCTGCGCTGGAGGCGGCTGGGCCGGCGTCCGCCTGGTCGGGCTCCCGCGGGTGCCCGACCGGACGGCACAGGCGCTGCGGCGGACTACGTAGGCGGTCTTCGTGATCCGGCCATGATGTTGGAATTGATCGGTGCCATGCTGGACGCCGGATCCGGGCTGGGGCGCTCGCTGGAGCTGATCGCCGTCCACGCCGACCCCGCGATCAGGCGTCCGCTGGCTCCGGTCGTCTCCGCCCTCGCGATCGGCGCCGACTGGGAGACTGCATGGCGTAGTTCCGGCGCGATCCCCGCCCAGTTGCAGGCCCTCCGCGATGCCCTGGGTTTCGCCGCGCTGACCGGCGTGCCGTCCTCGGCCATCCTCTATGCGCAGGCCGCCCGGCTCCGCCGCGAGCAGTTCCGGACCGCCGAGCAGCGGGCCGCTGCGTTGGGCGTGAAGCTGGTCATCCCCCTGGGGCTGTGTTCGCTGCCCGCCTTCGTGTGCCTGGGCATTGTGCCGGTATTGCTCGCGATGGTGCCGCATGGCTCCTGACGGCTGCCGCCCGGCGCGCCGACTCGTCCTCCACAGCCGAAGTTGTCCACTTGGCCATGCATCGCCCTTACCGGCGACGGGCGCGGGCGCGACATTGGAATCAGCCGGCAACTGCGCCGGCATCGCCTGAGAGGAAAGCTCATGACACTCCACCGAAACGCCCCCGCCGGCTCCGACCGCGCGGACGCCGACACCGGAACTGCGGAGGTGCGGGAGATCTACCCCGGCGCCCGGCAGGCACCGCCGGTGCGGGACTCTTCCCGGCCGGCCCGCAGCTGGAAAAAGCTCCCCGGCTCCGAAGCGGGAATGGCCACGGCTGAATATGCCATTGCCACGCTGGCCGCCGTCGGCTTCGCCGGCTTGCTCGTGCTGATCATGCGCAGCGACGAGGTCCGGGGGTTCCTGCTGAACCTTATCCGCACGGCGCTGGCACTGCCGTGACCCTGGGATCCCCGAGTGCGCCGGCGGCCCCGGCCAAGGCGCCCGCACAACCGGGATGGTGCCTTCCGAAGCACCTGGACGCAGCGAAGCGGGGATCCCGTGCGGGCCAAGCCGCAGCAGCCGCCCGGGGCGCGGTAACGGCCGAGTTCGCCGTCGCGCTGCCAGCCGTTGTGCTGCTGCTGGGGTTGTTGCTGGCGGGTTCCGCCGCGGGGTTGACGCAACTCCGGCTGGAGGAAGCCGCGCGAGCCGGTGCGAGGGCGCTCGCGCGCGGTGAGGACGCCGCCGCCGTCGGCGGAATCGTCCGGCGGTTGGCCGGTGATTCGGCGCTGGCCGCTGTGGCCTCCGACGGGGTCTGGCTCAGCGTCACGGTGTCCGGAACCGTCAGCGGTGCGATGGGTCCGCTGGTTCCGTGGACCCTTACCGCGAAAGCGTGGGCGAGGAGTGAATCCTCTGACGCGCCTGCCCTCTCCGCTCCCGCGACGGCGGATCTTGCCCTGGGCTGGCGCGCGTGATGCCGCCCGTGGTGCGGGACCCTGAACTGGGTGCGGGCAGCGCCGTGGCGTTGGGCCTGGGGATGGTGCTGCTGCTCGCTATGACCGCTGTCGTCTTGCTGGGCCAGGCGGCGGTGATGGCGTCGAAAGCCGCGGCTGCGGCGGATCTGGCGGCACTCGCAGCCGCGGATGCAGCCCGTGGACTCTCCGCCGGCGAGCCGTGTGCCGTCGCCGCCGACGTCGCCGGCCGCCATGATGCGCGGCTGGTGGGCTGTTTGGTCGAACCCGGCGACACCGTCCGGGTCCGCACGGAACTGCGATCCCGCACGGTGTTCGGTCCGGCCACCGGCCTGGCGAGGGCCGGACCTCCGCCGGCAGAGGACCCCGGACCGGCGTCCGGGATCCGGGATCCGGTAAGCGGGCGCCGGACTAACCCGGCTGGCTGATGACGTGCCCGGCGGCCGGGGCTGCCCCCTGCTCCTCGGCAGGGCCGCCCATAAGATCGGTGGCGTCGGTCAGCAGCATCTCAATCAGCGTGACGGCGGCGTGCTTGTCCAGCGGGTTGTTCTTATTGCCGCACTTGGGGGACTGCACGCAGGACGGGCAGCCGGACTCGCACTCGCAGGCCTTGATGGCGTCGCGCGTCGCGGAGAGCCACACCCTGGCCTTGTCGTAGCCGCGCTCGGCGAAGCCGGCCCCGCCGGGGTGGCCGTCGTACACGAAGATCGTAGGCAGCCCGGTGTCGGCGTGGATGGCCGTGGACACTCCGCCGATGTCCCACCGGTCGCTGGACGCCACCAGCGGCAGCAGCCCGATGGCCGCGTGCTCGGCCGCGTGCAAAGCCCCCGGGAACTGCGCCTCGATCAGCCCCGCGCCCGTCAGGGAGCGGTTGTCCATCACGAACCACACCGCCTTGGTGAACAGGTCCCGGGCGCCCAGTTGCAGCGGTTCCTCGCCGAGGATCTCGTTCGAAATCAGCGCCTTGCGCTGGAAGGAGACCACCTGTGTCGTCACTTTCACGTCACCGAAGTGCACCGCGACGTCCCCCCACTGCGTGGTGCGGAGTGTCTCCAGGACCTCGATCTGCGTCACGTCGCGCGCGGTCGTGTAGTAGTCGGGGTTGGCCCGGCGCACCACGACGCAGTGCTCGCCTTCGTTCAAATCCTCGACGACGTAGCTCTCGCCCTGATGAACGTAGATGGCGCCGGTGTGCGCCTGATAGTGGGTCTGGGGTGAATCCATGGTGCCGAGCAGGGAGCCGGTGTCAGCGTCCACGATGCTCACCGGACCGCCGCCGTCGGCCCGCAGGTTCACCATGGCCGCGGCGCTCTGGGGGTGGGTCCAGAACCAGCCCGCGGGGCGTTTGCGCAGGTAGCCCTGGACCACCAGCTGGTCCAGCAGCTTCTCGGCTGTCGGGCCGAACAGCTCCAGCTCCGCATAGCCCAGCGGAAGTTCCGCCGCGGCGGCGCACAGGTGGGGGCCCAGAACGTACGGGTTGGAGGGGTCGAAGACCGTCGCCTCTACCGAGACGTCGAAGATCGCCTCCGGGTGGTTCACCAGATAGGTGTCGAGCGGATCGTCGCTCGCGACGAAGGCGGCAATGGCGTCCTGTCCGGCGCGGCCCGCCCGGCCGATCTGTTGGAACAGCGACGCCCGGGTTCCCGGCCAGCCGGCGACCAGAACCGCGTCGAGCCCCGAGATGTCGATGCCAAGTTCGAGCGCGGAGGTGCTCGATACACCCAGCAGCTCGCCGGAGCGCAACGCCTTTTCCAGTGCCCGCCGTTCCTCCGGCAGGTACCCGGAACGGTAGGCCGCCACCCGCTGCGGCAGGCTGGGGTCCACTTCGTCCAGGAGGCGCTTGGTGATGGAGGCGATCGTCTCGGCGCCGCGGCGCGATTTGATGAACGCGATGGTCCGGATCCGGGAGGAGACCAGGTTGGCCAGCAGGTCCGAGGTTTCGGCGACGGCGGTTCGGCGTTCCTTGGCGCCGTTTTCGCCGCGCAGCTCGGTCAGTGCGGGTTCCCAGAACGCCACGGTCGTGGCGCCGTGCGGCGAACAGTCTTCGGACACCGCCCGGACCGGGGCGCCGATGAGCCGGCCGAAGGAGGTGCCGGGGTCGGATGCGGTGGCCGATGCGGCGATGAACACCGGTCCGGGGTGGGACGTGCCGGGGCTGTAGTAGGCACAGATCCGTCGCAGCCGTCGCATCAGGTTGGCCACGTGCGATCCGAACACGCCCCGGTAGCTGTGTGCCTCGTCCACGATCACGTAGCGGAGCCGGCGGAAGAACCGCGCCCACCAGGCGTGGTTCGGCAGGATCCCGAAATGCAACATGTCGGGGTTGGCCAAGATGACGTTGGCGTGGTCCCGGATCCAGCGGCGGGACGCAGGGTCGGTGTCGCCGTCGTAGGTTTCCGCGCGGACAGTGGGGAGCTTGAGCGAGCGGATGGCGGCCAGCTGGTCGGCGGCCAGGGCCTTGGTGGGGGAGAGGTAGAGGGTCACGGCGCCGTCGTCGTGGATCTTGCCCGGGTCGGCGAGGACGCGCAGCTCGGAGCGGTGGACCGCATCCAGCGCCGGCAGCTGGTAGGCGAGGGACTTGCCGGAGGCGGTGCCGGTGGCGATCACCACATGTTCGCCTGCGTGCGCCAGTTCGGCGGCCTGCACCTGATGACGGTAGGGCTCGTGGATGCCGAGAGAGCCGTAGGCCTGCACCAAGTCGGGGTGCACCCACTCCGGCCACGGTTCATTGACGGCCTTCCGGGCGGGAATCGTGCGCACATGCCGCAGCTGTTCCGGGTCCGGGCCGCGGCCCAGCAACGGGATCAGAGACTCATGTGGATTCACTCCAACATTGTTTCACCCGGGCTCAAATCGACCCGCGGCTTCACGGACCGACGCCGGGGCAGGGAACCCGCTCATCCCACGGAGAGGTCGGCGCCCTCGTCCGAGGCGGAAAGCATCAGCACATGGCACACCGTGGTCCAGCCGAGATGCGAGTACAGCTGCTGGCCGTCCAGGGAGGCCAGCAGGAGCCCGCCTTCGACGTCGTGTTCAAACGCCTGGGCCGCCAGTGCCCGCATGATGAAGCTGCCGAGTCCGCGCCGCTGGAACCCGGGCTCGGTGACGATCTTGTCGAAGACGGCGGTGTGGTCCGCGACGAACACCCGCCCGCTGGCGGCCACCTCTTCGCCGGCATAGACGACGGCATGGTGGACACCGCCCGTGGTCGACGGCACCCAGCGCAGATCGTCGTCCGGAAGCCAGGGGTCCTCGGCGTCCTGGGTTTCCATGTCCACGATCATCATGGTCTGCGACGCCGAGGTGACGTTCAGCCCGTTCTTCTCGGCCAGGGCTGAGTAGCGAGCCACGTCGTTGGTGAGGATCGTAAGGATCCGGGCCGGGACCTCGGCGGTCTTGGCGGCCAGCTCCTCGAACTCGGAATCCGAGGGGTCATGGGCGAAATATTCCCACTCGTGGGTCGTGTCCGCCCTCAGCGCGGCGGGAAAGCGGCCCTCCCTGCGGGTCTCATAACCCCGGCAACCGGCCCACCCGGCAACCCAGACCTCAAGGAGGTGGGTGGTGTCGTCAACCATGGCGTCAAGGCTCATGAGATGAGCGTATTCCAGCCCCGCCGCAAGCAACAGGGGCCGGGATCCGCGGGGCCGCTTGCTTACGCAATTGTGACAGTCAGGCCGGTCGCACGCCGCGGCGCCCGGGCGTATGGCGTCCGCGGCGGACCCCGGAGGGTGGGGCATCCGTGGCGCCTCCATCCCGCAACGCCCGGCGCCGGGTTTTGCCCCGCCCAGTACGCTTAAATACGTGGCTTTGAATCGAATTGTGCTCTTTTACGGCTTTACCCCGATCGCGGACCCGGACGCCGTCCGGCTCTGGCAGCGCGCCCTCTGCGAAAAGCTCGGGCTGACCGGCCGGATCATCATCTCCAAGGACGGCATCAACGCGACCGTAGGCGGCGAGATCGGCGCCGTCAAGCAGTACGTCAAGACGACCCGCGAATACAAGGGCTTCCGCGGCATCGACGTGAAGTGGTCCGACGGCGGTGCCGCCGACTTCCCCCGGCTGAGCGTCAAAGTACGTGACGAGATCGTCTCCTTCGGCGCCCCGGGGGAGCTCAAGGTGGACGAAAACGGCGTCGTCGGCGGCGGGACGCATCTTGCGCCCGAGGAACTGCACCGGCTCGTGGAAGCGAAGAAGCAGGCCGGGGACGAAGTGGTGTTCTTCGACGGACGCAACGGCTTCGAAGCCCAGATCGGAAAATTCAAGGACGCCGTCGTCCCCGACGTCGCGACGACCCACGATTTCATCAAGGAACTGGACTCCGGCAAGTACGACGCCCTCAAAGACAAGCCCGTGGTCACCTACTGCACCGGCGGCATCCGCTGCGAGGTCCTCTCGAGCCTGATGGTCAACCGCGGCTTCAAGGAGGTCTACCAGCTCGACGGCGGGATCGTCCGCTACGGGGAGGCGTTCAAGGACCAGGGGCTGTGGGAGGGCTCCCTCTACGTCTTCGATAAGCGGATGCACCTGGAGTTCAGCGAGGACGCAAAGACCATCGGCCAGTGCGTCCGCTGCGCGGCGCCCACCAGCAAGTTCGAGAACTGCTCCAACCCCAGCTGCCGCACGCTGACGCTGTACTGTGCTGACTGCGCCTCGGACCCGGCGACGCTGCGCTGCCCGGACGGCTGCGCTGCCGCCTGAGGACGCGCTCCGCCGCCTGAGGTAGCAATCGGAGGGCCGGCTGGTCGCTGACCTAGATCCGGCTCACGCGGTAGGCGAAATTCGCCGGCGCCAGGGACCCGATCCGGACCCTCAGCACCGTGTCCGCGCCGAGTTGCACCACGTTGACCCGTGGCGTGCCGCACCGCAGGCTCAAGTCCACCAGAATGCTCGCCTTGTCCACGATGGTGAACGACACCCGCCGGGTACTTCGGCAGACCAGGGTCAGGGCATAGGTTCCGCTCGGCAGCTGCGTGGTGGTCTCATTGCGCGTCGCGCCGGCGTCCAGCAGCCCGTAGCCGGTATGGAAGACCTGGCCCTGGGTTTCCGGTAACACTTCCGTCACCCAGTGTTTGAGTTCCGGCCCGGTCACCGGCCGGTTCAGGCCGGGGTCCTGGGGGAGGGCGGCGTCGCTGAACGTGGTCGCCTGCGACGGCGCATCACGTGCGGAAAGCCGGTCGTCGTACTCATACTCGCAACCGGCCAGCCCGGTGGCGCAGGACAGCGCAGCGGCCAGCACGACGGCGGTGAGCGTGCCGCGCGACCGCAGCGGCAGGGTTGCCTGCGCGGTGGGCATACTCCGACTTTAAGCCCGGCCGCGGCGGCGGGCCAGAGCCCGGGGCCCGGTGCGCTTGCTAAGCGGAAGGGCGGCGCTCGAGCCGGAACCCGACGGCGGCGCCTGGACCGGACCCGGTTGAATTCGGCGCGATTTGCACCATGGTCGGCCCCGATTCGAGCTTCACGGCTTTCTGGACGCTGCGCCCGCACCTGACGTTGAGCTGCAGTCTGGTTCCGGGCCGGCGGTCAGGCTGTGAAACGGTGAGGAGTACGTTTCGTGTACCGGCGCAGGCCACTGTCACGGTATACGGGCCCTTGGCTGCGCCCGGCGTGGTCTGTCGGAAGCCGATCCCGCCTAGAGCCGACATCAGTTCGGTCTTGGGCGGCGGCCCGAGGATTCGCTGAACTTCCGTCAGGTTCTTGGCCGCTTCGGCGGCCAGCTCCGCGTCTTGCGTTGGCAGTGGCGGCCGCGGCGCAGCGGACCGGACCGATGGCCCGGCGTCGGTCGCCGGGAGCCCGACGTCGTCCGCGACTTCACAGCCGGCCAGCGCTACCGCCGCGCAGAGCGCCAGCGCGAACGTCGGCGCCCAAACACGGACCCCTTGCCTACCCCCAGTAGCAACCATGCCCCGAGCCTAGCCACGCTTCCGGCCGGCGCAAGTCACATCAGGCTGCGGCCACCAGTTGGTAGGCAAAGATGAGCGGGGCGTCCACGCTCGAAGCGCTGATCTTCAGCGTGCCCGCCGCGGGCACCTTGATCCTGGCGGTCTCCCGGCTGCCGTTGCAGGCGGCCCCGGCTTCCGTGAGGTGGTTTCCGTCGAGGGTGACCTCGAAGAATTCCTTGCCGCCGCCGTCGCAACTCATCATTAAGGTGTAGTTGCCGGCCGGGACGCTGGCGTCCTTGGCGACCGGGTCGCGGTTAAGGATCTTGCCGGCGTCCGCCAGGACGATCCCGCTGGCCGACGGCAGCGCGGTGGCCTTCCAAGCGTTCACGTCGGCGGATTCGATAGAAGCCCCGGCGGAGCACGCCGAGGCTCCCAGCACGACGGCGACGCCGGCCGCGGCGGCGAAGAGGCGCCCGAGAGCGCGAGGGCGGGAGGGTGAGGGCGGAGCGAAAAGCATGCCTCCAACTTACCCGCTGGGGCGTGCCGTCCCTGCCCCGCCGTCGGCCCTTGGCCGCTAGCCGGCAATCAAATCCCGCGCTCGTCCCCGGCACGGGCCAGGCGAGAAGAAGCCTTGACCTTGACGCCGCGTCAACATTTAGGCTCGGGGTAGCGGCCGGATAGTCCGGGCGCTCCAGGGTTGAGGAGAACGACAGCCATGGACTGGTCCGTGCAGCAGATCGCGAAGATCGCGGGCACCACGAGCCGGACGCTGCGCCACTACGACGCCGTCGGGCTGCTCAAGCCCAGCCGCACCGGGGACAACGGTTACCGGTACTACGACCAGGCCGCACTGCTCCGGCTGCAGCGCATCCTGCTGCTGCGGGAACTGGGCCTCGGCCTGCCGGCAATCGCCGAGGCGCTCGCCCGCGAGGGGGAGGCCGAACGCGCGCTGGCCGGCCACCTCAAGTGGCTGCGCCAGGAGCAGGACCGGCTGGCGCGGCAGATCGCCTCGGTCCAACACACACTCAGGGAAGTCAAGGCAGGAAGGGAACCCATGGCAGAGAAAATGTTCGACGGCTTCGACCATACGCAGTACAAGGACGAGGTGGAGGGGCGCTGGGGCACGGCCGCCTATGCGCAGGGCGACGCCTGGTGGCGCGGCATGGGCGCCGCCGAAAAGGACGCCTGGAAACAGCGGTCCAAGCAGCTGGGCCGGGACTGGATTGCCGCGGCTGAATCGGGTGCCGCCCCGGACGGTCCGGAAGCGCAGGACCTCGCACGGCGCCAGGTCGAATGGCTCACCGGTATTCCGGGGACCCCGGCGGCCGGCGGAGGGAACGTGAGGGAATACGTGTCCGGTCTCGGTGACATGTACGTGGCAGATCCGCGTTTCGCCGCGAACTACGGTGGGGCCGCCGGCGCCGCGTTCGTGCGGGACGCGCTGCGGGCCTACGCGAGCAAGAACCTCTGACGCGGCAGCACCTCCGCTTCGGCGGGGGCCGGCGGGCCCGCACCTAAACCTGTGCCACGCCTAAACTTGTCCGGTGACTCCTTCTACGCTTTTCACGGCCGGCAACACCCCCGACGCTCCCCGCAGCGACTTCCCGGACCTGCTCCAGGCGCTCGCCGCGGACCTGCGCGCCATCGGCTACACGGTTGACGGCGTGGCCGAACTCCTGGGCCCGGCCGCCCACGCGGCCCTGGGTCGGGACCAGCTCATCCCCGCCCTGATCGCCACCGAGGCCGCCGTCGGTGGCGGGACGACGACGTCGGCGCTCGCCGCCGTCGTCCGCCTGTGGCTGCTGGCCGAGCCGCAGCCGGCCGGGACCCTTGACGCCGCACTGCCCGGCATCCGCACGGCGGGCCTGGTGGAACTGGGCCTCGTGGAGCCGTCCCCGGAGGGCCTGGTCCAGGCGAAGGTGGATCTGCGGCCGTACGGCTGGGAGGGCGCCGCCGGTGAAGAGACAATCAGCAGCGGCGGGGCCGAGCTGTGGGTGGCCAGCGACCTGGCCGCCCACCAGCGCCCGGGCGTGCTGCGCCATGACCACGTGCTGGGGATCGGTCAGGCGTCCACCACCCTGGTGCAGGTCACCGCCCGCCAGCACGTGGCCCGCGCCTTGGACCTCGGCACCGGCTGCGGCATCCAGACCTTCCACCTCTTGCACCACGCCGAGCACGTCACTGCCACCGACATCTCGGAGCGGGCGCTGGCGTTCACCCGCTTCAACCTGATGCTGAACGCGGCGGCGCTGCACCTGGACCCCGCCGAGCCGGAAAGCCGGGTGAGCCTGCGGCTGGGCTCGCTGCTGGATCCGGTGGCGGGGCAGGAATTCGACCTGGTGGTCTCCAATCCGCCGTTCGTCATCACTCCGCGAGGGGCCGGGGAAACCGCCTCGGACCAGTTCACCTACCGCGACGGCGGCCTGCCGGGCGATGACATCGTCGCCGCGCTTGTCCGGGACCTCCCCTCGGTCCTCGCCCCCGGAGGGACAGCCCAGCTGCTGGGCAACTGGGAGATCCCGGCGGGCGCCGCATGGGCCGACCGGCCGCGAAGCTGGGCCAGCCCGGACGCAGACGTCTGGTTCATCCAGCGCGAGCAGGTCAGCCCTGAAGAGTACGCAGAGACCTGGCTGCGGGACGCCTCCGAGACCCGCGACCGGCGGCTCTACCAGGACTCCTATGCCGCCTACCTGGACGACTTCGCGTCCCGGAACGTGGAGGCCATCGGCTTCGGGATGATCTGGCTGCGGCGACCCGCGGCCGGCGCCCGGCCGGTGATGTCCCGGTTTGAGGAGATTACCTACCCGATCGAACAGCCCGTTGGCCCGCACCTGGGCGCCGCCGTCGAGCGCGCCGACTGGCTGGCCGCGCACGAGCTGGAATCCGCGCACCTGCTGGTGGCCGACGATGTCACCGAGGAGCGGCACCAGCGTCCCGGCGCCGAACACCCCGGCGTGATCCTGCTGCGCCAAGGCGCGGGGCTGCGCCGCACCAACCTGCTCAGCACCGAGCTGGCCGGCTTTGTCTCAGCGTGCGACGGCGAGCTCTCCGTCGGGCAGATCATCGGCGCCCTTGACGCCCTGCTGGGCGGCTACGAGGGATATGACAGCGCGGCGTTCCGGCAGGGGCTCCTCGACGAGGTGGCCAACCTGGTGCGCGACGGCTTCCTGCTCCCCGCCTGAGACGGACGACGGCGGCACCGCGACCGGCACCGGGACCACGAGCGGCACCGCGCCTTCGCGGCCGAAGCGAGGCAGCACGTAGGCGGCGACGGCGAGGGCCACGAGCACGCCGCCCGCCCCAGTGATGAGGAAACTCAGCCGGACCGGCAGCAGTGCGCCGAGCAGGCCGCCGATGGCCAGGGCGGCAATGGAGACGGCGCGGGTCATGCCGCCGATGATCGCCATCGCCTGGCCCCGCCCGCTCTCCGGGATGCGCAGGATCGCGATCGCACCGAAACAGGCGTTCAGGGCGCCGCAGGCCGTGCCCATCGCCGTGTAGGCCACGAACAGCAGCCCCACGCTGGGCACCAGCCCCATCACTGCCAGAAAAGCCGAGGTCAGGGCCATGCTGGCGAGCAGCACACGCAGCCGGGCCGGCGGCGTCTTGATCCGTCCGGCCAGCGCCGCGCCCACCGCCATGCCGAGCCCGAAGGCCGCAGCGAGCAGACCGTACTGGGTCTCGGTGGCGCCGAGCTCGCCCCGGGCCAGGAAGACTTCCAGCACGTTGGTGGCCTCGCCGACGACAATGAAGAACAGCGCGCCGAGCACCAGCGCCCACACCAGGCTGTCCCGGCGGATCAGCCGCAGGCCATCCAGCAGCGCCGGTGCGTCCCGGCCGGCCAGCTCGGCCGCGGTCCCGCGTCGGGTGCGGATCAGCAGGGCACCGGCGCCCATGGCCAGATAGCAGCCGCTCGCGACCGCAAACACCAGCCCCGAGCCGCCCCAGCCGCTGAGCAGGCCCCCCGCGGCCGGGCCCGCCATTCCAGCGATCATGATGGTGGCCTGCATGGTGCCCATCGCCCTCGGGGTGCGCTCCTCGCCGACGATCCGGGGCAGCAGCGCCTGCCAGGTCGGCCCCGCCACGGCCTGCGCGGCGTCCAACAGGAACGTCATGGCGAACAGCACGGGGATGTGGTTGTCCAGGTACTGCAGGCTTACGCCCATGCCCGCCACGGCCACGGCGCTGACCACGGACGACGCCGTCGCAAGCGTGCGGGAATCACGCGTGTCGGCGAGCCGGCCCGCCCACGGCGCCAGCAGGACCAGCGGCAGCGCCGAGCACAGCAGGTAAGCCGCCACGAGCCATGGGCCGGCAGCCGGTGCCGCACCGTCCGCCGCGACGTTCTGCAGGTGCAGCATGACGCTGACGACGACGGCGCCCATGCCGCCGGTCGCCAGGAACCGGGAGCTGCTGGCGAGCAGGAAGTCGCGGTTGCGCCAAAGTGAAGGCTCGCCGGATGCGCCGCGCACTTTATGAAGTATGTGTTTCATAACCGCAAGGTATCCCGCCCCTGCAGGTAGTGTCAAGCATTTCTTTCATAGTTTGGCAGGCGTCGGTAGACTGAAAGCGTGAATGCAGAAACTCCCAAGTCGGTCGGCCCCGCCGAGACCGCCGCTCCGGCCGCCAAGCGCAGGCCGCGTCCGGAAAAGAAGGTCGAAATCACCGACCCGAAGGCGATCCGGGCGCTGGCCCACGCCGCCCGGCTCGAGGTCATTTCCGAGCTGTATTCCACCCAGGTGAGCCGGACCGCCACCGAACTTGCCGCCCAGACCGGCCTCACCCCGAGCGCCATGAGCTACCACCTGCGCGCTTTGCAGAAGTGGGGCATCGTGGTGCCCGCGGCCACCGCCGGCGATGCCCGCGAACGCCGCTGGAAAGCCGCCGGCACCGACTTCACCATCAATTCGGGCGGGGGAGTGGCCAGTCCGGAATTCGCCGTGCTGGACCTGGAGCTGGACGCCTACCGCCGGCGCGTCAACGCTTACGCCAGGACCCGGGACGAGCGGCGCCAGCGCGGCGAAGCCGTGGACGGCACCTCCTCCGTGGTGCTGGCCAGCAACCTGCTGTACCTGACCCCGGCCCAGGCCGGAGAGCTGAACGAGAGGCTCTTCGACCTGCTGAGGGACTACGAGCTCGAGGACCCGGACCGGGTGCCCGAGGGGGCTGTCCGGATGGCCACCATGTGGTCGATGATTCCGGACGACCGGGGCAAGGCCGCGCCGGCCTCCTAAGCGGCAGCGCGGCGCTCCCGAAGGCCGCAACTGCGGGTGCTTCGTTACGTTTGCAAGACGTGCCCGGGAGACTGACTTTTCCACCCGGATGCGCGGGAATCTGCAAAATATGGTGAACTAGGCGGGTATGGGCGCATCTGCCCGAGCAACCTTTTTCTGTAGGAGCACCGTGCCAAGCAAGGCCCCCACCGGCAAGAAACTCGTGATTGTGGAGTCTCCCGCCAAGAGCAAGACCATCGCCAAGTACCTGGGCGAAGGTTTCATCGTTGAGGCCTCCATCGGTCACATCCGCGACCTGCCGCAGCCTTCGGAGCTCCCCGCAGAGTTGAAGAAAACGCCGTTGGGCAAGTTCGCCGTCGACATTGAACACGACTTCAAGCCGTACTACGTGGTGTCTCCGGACAAGAAGAAAAAGGTCGCCGAACTCAAGGCCCAGCTCAAGGGCGCTGACGCCCTCTACCTCGCAACCGATGGGGACCGCGAGGGCGAGGCCATCGCGTGGCACCTGCTGGAAGTCCTCAAGCCCAAAGTCCCCGTGTACCGGATGACCTTCGGCGAAATCACCAAGGAAGCCATCCACCGCGCGATGGACAACCTGCGCGACGTGGACCAGGACCTCGTGGACGCGCAGGAAACCCGCCGCGTGCTGGACCGCCTCTACGGCTACGAAATCTCCCCGGTACTGTGGCGCAAGGTGGCCCGCGGCCTGTCCGCCGGCCGCGTGCAGTCCGTCGTCACCCGCATGGTGGTGGACCGGGAACGGGAGCGGATGGCGTTCAAGTCGGCGTCCTACTGGGACCTGACCGGCCAGTTCGGCGCGGAATCCGGCTCCTTCAAGGCCAAGCTGGCTGCTGTCGATGGCTCCAAGGTCGCCAGCGGACGGGACTTTAACGACGCCGGCGAGCTCACCTCGCGCGGCGTCGTGCACCTGAACGAGGAACTCGCCGGCGCCCTGGCCGCCGGCCTGCAGGAGGCGGACTTCCGCGTCCGCTCCGTCGACACCAAGCCCTACACCCGCCGTCCCGCGGCGCCGTTCACCACCTCCACGCTGCAGCAGGAGGCCGGCCGCAAACTGCGCTTCTCCTCCAAGAGCACCATGCAGGTGGCCCAGCGGCTCTACGAAAACGGCTACATCACGTATATGCGTACGGACTCGAATGCGCTGAGCAACGAGGCCATCACCGCCGCGCGGCGCCAGGCCTCCGAGCTGTACGGCCCCGAGTACGTCCCGGCCTCGCCCCGCGTCTACAGCGGCAAGGCAGCCAACGCGCAGGAAGCCCACGAGGCCATCCGCCCCGCCGGCGACTCCTTCCGCACCCCGGCACAGGTCGCCAAGCAGCTCTCCGGCGACGAGTTCCGCCTTTACGAGCTGATCTGGAAGCGCACCGTCGCCTCCCAGATGGCCGACGCGAAGGGCTCCACCGCGACCATCCGACTGGGCGCCGTCACCGTGGGTGGCGCGGCGGACGGCCGGGATGCCGAGTTCTCCGCCTCCGGCACCGTCATCACCTTCCCGGGCTTCCTCGCCGCCTATGAGGAAGGCAAGGACGAGAGCCGCGGAGACGAGGACTCCGAGGAAGCGCGCCGGCTGCCCAACGTGGCCAAGGGCGACGCGCTGACCGCTTCGGAGATCGTCGCCGTCGGGCATGAAACCTCGCCGCCGCCGCGCTTCACCGAAGCGTCCCTGACCGCGGAACTGGAAAAGAAAGGCATCGGCCGCCCGTCGACCTACGCCTCCACAATCTCCACCATCCAGGACCGCGGCTACGTCCGGAAGCAAGGCTCCGCGCTGGTCCCGAGCTGGATCGCGTTCTCCGTGATCCGGCTGCTCGAACAGCATTTCCACGACTACGTGGACTACGACTTCACTGCCGACATGGAAGCCGACCTGGACAAGATCGCCAACGGCCAGGAAGCCGGACCCGCCTGGCTCAAGCACTTCTACTTCGGTCAGGATTCCGAGCCCGGCCTGCTGAGCATCGTCAACAACCTTGGCGAGATCGACGCCCGCGAAATCAACTCCATCCCGATCACCGACGGCATCACGCTGCGCGTCGGCAAGTTCGGCCCGTACCTGGAGAGCTCCGTCCCCACCGTGGACCCGAAGACCGGCGAAGTCATCGAGTCCGCCCGCGCCAACGTCCCCGAGGACCTGGCTCCGGACGAGCTCACCGCCGCCAAGGCAGTCGAGCTGATGGAGACCGCCGCCCCGGAGGAGCGCGTGCTGGGCACGGACCCGCACACCGGGCACACCGTTGTGGCCAAGAACGGCCGCTACGGCGCCTACGTCACCGAGATCATCCCGGAGATGACCGAGGAGCAGCTCGCCAACCAGCCGGTGGAGTACTACAAGAACGGCAAGCCAAAGCCGCCGAAGAAGCCGGTCAAGGCCAAGCCGCGCACCGGCTCGCTGTTCGCCTCCATGAGCGTGGACACCGTGACCCTCGATGAGGCGCTGCAGCTGATGAGCCTGCCGCGGGTGCTCGGCCAGGACGCCGAGGGCAACCCCATCACGGTGCAGAACGGACGCTTCGGCCCGTACCTGAAGAAGGGCACGGACTCCCGTTCCATCGGCTCGGAGGAGGAAATCTTCACCATCACGCTGGAACAGGCACTGGAGATCTACTCGCAGCCCAAGCAGCGCGGCGCCCGCGCCGCCGTCCCGCCGCTGGCGGAGTTCGGCCCGGACCCGGTCTCGGAGAAGAACATCGTGGTGAAGGAAGGCCGCTTCGGCCCGTACATCACCGACGGCGTCACCAACATCACGGTGCCGCGCAGCACCGCCATCGAGGAACTGACCCGGGAACGCGCCGTCGAACTCCTCGCCGAGAAGCGGGCCAAGGGCCCGGTCAAGCGAACGACGACGGCCCGCAAGGCCCCCGCCCGCAAGGCCGCCGCCAAGAAGTAGGTGCACTTCGCCCCCGCTCGCGGGTTCCTTCCCAGCTCGACGTCAGAAGACGCCGACGGCGGACGGAACCCGCGAGTCGTTGTGCACATAGGTCCATCGCGGACTTTCGGAAGGGGAGCGGTGGCGGCAGGCTGGCGCCATGGAATACCCCGCCACCCAGCCTGAGGACCCCCTCGCTGTTGTATGGGCCGGTTCCGCTGAGTCGGCCCGTCCGTTGACGCCGGGCCCGGGACCTTCGGCAGCAGCCCTGGACCCAAAGCTTCCCGAAGCCGTCAACCTGTGGCGGACCGAGGAACTGCTGGACCGGGGCCTGTCCGCACGGAAAATTCGGCAGCTGGCTGCCGGCGGCGCCCTCCTCAAGCTGCGCCGCGGCTGCTATGTCCGCCGCTCCTTCTGGGCAGCACTCGACGCGAACGGTGCCTCGCGCTGCCGGATCGAGGCCTACGCCCACCGCTGCCTGACAAGCTCAACGGGAGCCTACGTGTTCAGCCACACCACGGCAGCCCGGCTCCACGGCCTCTTTCTGTGGCAAGTAGACGACACCATCCACCTCACGGTGCCGTTCCTCCCGTCGACCGGTGGCCACGCGGGCGACGTGCGGGCGCATACCCGTGCGCTGACTCCCGCCGACGTCGTGCACGTGGCCGGGCATCGCGTTACGTCGCTGGCCCGAACGGCCGCGGACAGCTGCCTCGTCCTGAACTATGCGCAGGGGCTGATTCTGATGGACCATGCCCTGCGACTCGGTGCCGGGCGGGAGGCGGTGGAGCTGGAGTGCGCCCGGCTCCGCGGGGCGCCGGGCGTCTCGACGTTGAAGAAGGTGCTCGCCCATGCGGATCCGCTGTCCGAGTCGCCGGGTGAAACCCTACTCCGCGATCTGGTCCGGCGGCTGAGGCTTCCTGCTCCGCAGCTCCAGTTCGAGGTCCGGACGCGGCTCGGGACGTACAGGCTGGATTGCGCATGGCCGGAGCGGCTGGTGGCGTTGGAGTTTGATGGCCGCGGCAAATACTTCGACTATGACCCCACTGCCGAGGCCATTTTTGCCGAGCGGCGCCGCGAGAAGGCACTGATGGAGCTGGGCTGGAAGTTCATCCGGGTCGAATGGCGGGACCTGTTCCGCGAGCACGAGCTGAAGACGAGGCTGCTTCAGGTGCTCGGGCGCTGAGATTGCCGTCTGCTCGCGGCTTTGAGCCGGGCTCGCGGTGTCAGTACCGCGAGCGTGGACGGAGACCGCGAACCGGCCGGGCGCCCAGGAAGGAATTGCGGACCGGGGCGTGACGTGATCGAGTAGGAACATGACTGAACAGCCAGAACCCATGGATCTCCAGCCGCTCAACGACCTCGAAGAGAAGCTCGCCCGGGGGGAGCAGCCGGACGCCAACCCGGTGGAGGTCATCCTGTCCTTCCTCAACAACGAGGTCTACATCGTCAGCTCCGACACGATCGACGGCCCGGACTCCCAGGTGGAGCCGCTGGTGCTCGCCAACGCTGCGGGAGAGCCCGTGCTGGCCGTCTTCTCGCACCCGAGCCGTGTGGCGGAACAGTTCCTCGCCGCCGCGCCGAACGTGCTCGGCACCCAGGGCTCGGCAATCATCGGCAACCTCGGCGACCAGCTGGGTATGGTCATCAACCCCGGCGCCGTCTACGGCTTCGAAATCGACCCGGAGGGCGTGGCGAACATCCGCCGGGACTTCAAGCCGTCCGAGCAGGAGCCGGACTCGGCCCAGGACGACAGCCAGGCCTAAGCGGGACGGGCCTAAGCGGGACGGGCCACGGCGCGAGGTCTCGCCACTGCGCCCGGTTAGGGCACAGCCCCTCCGGGGAGAATAATGGCAGCATGCGGCTAGGCGTCCTCGATATCGGGTCCAACACTGTCCACCTCCTCCTCGTGGACGCCCACCCCGGCGCGCGACCGGTCCCGTTCGCCTCGCACAAGCGCCCGCTCTCCCTGGTGCAGTTCCTCGACGCGGACGGCAACATCAACGACGCCGGCCAGCATGAACTGATCGAGTTCGTCCTCGAAGCCTGGGAGTTCGCGGCTAAACACAAGGCCGAGGACCTGCTGGCGTTCTGCACCTCCGCGATCCGCGAGGCCACCAACGGGTCCGCCGTCCTGGCCCGGGTCAAGCATGAAACCACCGTGACGCTCCGGGAGCTGACCGGCAGCGAAGAGGCGTCGATGACGTTCTTCGCCGTCCGCCGCTGGTACGGCTGGGGCGCGGGTCCCGTGCTGAACCTGGACATCGGCGGCGGTTCCTTCGAAATGGCCTACGGGGAGGACGAGCTGCCCGAACTGGCGACGTCGGTCCCGCTCGGTGCGAGCCGGCTCACCCGTGACTGGCTGCAGGAGGACCCGCCCTCGGCCAAAAGCGTCAAGGAGCTTCGCCGTTATATCCGGACCACCCTGAAGCCCGTGGTGCGGGACTTCGCGAAGCTGGGCAAGGCCAACCACGTGGCCGGCACTTCCAAGACCTTCCGCTCGCTGGCCCGCATTGCCGGGGCCGCCCCCAGCGGGGCCGGGCCGTACGTCAAACGGGAACTGTTTGCCACGGACCTGGGCCTGTGGGCGCAGCGCATCTCGGCCATGGAGGTGGAGGACCGGTTGAATCTTCCCGGTGTCTCCGAAGCCCGCGCCCACCAGCTTCTGGCCGGCGCGCTGGTGGCGGAAGCGGCCCTCGAAATGTTTGAGTTTCCAAGCTTGGAGATCTGCCCCTGGGCCCTCCGCGAAGGTCTGATCCTCCGCCGGCTGGATCAGCTGGTCTTTGAGGGGCCGCTGCAGCCCGCGCCCCACGTAGCCCGGGCCGACGAGCCCGCCGAGCCGCAGACACCGGACGCGGACGGGCCCGGCGCCACGTAACGAGCGCCACGTAACAAGCGCTCCGGAACAGGCGCCACGTGACAGGCGCAACGCAACATCGGTCGGCCGGTGACGGGTGGACGGTTTTCGCTCCGAACCGATAATTGCGGCAGCAAGGTGTCGAACCGGACGCACGCCGTTCGTCTACAAGGTGAGAGGCCGGTAAGGAACCGGCCCAATCGTCAAGGAGGACAGCACCATGGCCCAGTACCTGCTCAGCGTTTACCAGCCCGTCGGCCCGGCCCCCGCCCCGGAAGTCCTGGAACCCATCATGCGGGACCTGGAAACCCTGAACCGCGAAATGAAGGCGGCCGGCGCCTGGGTGTTCGCCGCGGGGCTCCACCCCACCGACACCGCAAAGGTCGTGCGACCGGAGGGCACCGAGCTGCTCATCACTGACGGTCCATTCGTTGAAGCGAAGGAACACCTTGGCGGATTCACCGTTATTGAGGCACCGGACCTCGACGCCGCCCTCGGCTGGGCCGGGCGGCTGACCCGAGCCACCACCCTTCCCATCGAAGTGCGGCCTATCCAGCACTAGCCCAGCACCAGCCGGACCGGTGTGCTGCTTACGGGGCTGTTAAACGGCGAAGGCACCGGCGGGCTGGAACGGGAAAATGGGGGAAACCCGCTACAGCCCACCGGTGCCGGGCAGACATCCGCATGACTGCCTATCATCACTCGCACCCTCAATGAGGTAGTACCTACGCTAATCCCCGATTTTGTGAGCAAGCTGCGCCCAGGATGTGAGCTGGCTGTGAATCGGGCCGGACTGCAATGATGGGGGAATGAGCAACCGAATCGCATTCCTGGGCTGTGGGTCAATGAACGAGGCAATCATGGGCGGCATGATCGCGGGCGGCACGGACCCCGCGGACATTGTCGCCACGGTGCGCCGGGCTGGTCGGGCGGCCGAACTGGCCGAGCGGCACCACGGCATCACGGCCATCGCCGGCGAAGAAGAGCCGGAGAACAACACGCAGGCCGCCACCGGCGCCGCCGTCGTGGTGCTGGGCGTCAAGCCGGTGGGAATCGCCGCTTTGGCCCGGGAGATCAGCGGTTCGCTCTCGCCGGACGCTATCGTGGTCAGCGTTGCCGCTGCGGTGTCGCTGGAGCAGCTGGAAGCGGCGCTCCCGGCCGGACAGCCGGTGATCCGCGCCATGCCGAACACGCCCGCTCGGCTTGGCCGCGGCGTCGTCTCCGTCTCGGCCGGTAAGCACTGCTCGGCGGAGCAACTGCAGCAGGCAAAGGACATCTTCGCGGCCGTCGGCACCGTCGTCGAGATTCCCGAGGAACAGGTGGACGCGCTGTCCGCGATCAGCGGCTCCGGCCCGGCCTACGCCTTCTACCTGGCCGAGGCAATGGCGGCCGCCGGGGCCGAACTGGGACTGGACGCCGAGCTCTCGCTGCTGCTGGCACGCGAAACTGTCGCCGGCGCCGGGTTCATGCTGGCCGAGCCGGGTGCCGACCCCGCGGCGCTGCGCAAGGCAGTGACCAGCCCGAACGGCACCACGGAACGGGCGATCGCCACCTTCGACGAGCGCGGACTCCCGGCGATCATCGCCGACGGCGCCCGGGCCGCCGCCGAGCGGGCCGCCGAAATCACCAGGCAGCTCGGCTAGCCGGAACGCGGGCGCAACCCATGACTCAGCCCGGACCGGGTGGCAGGATAGGACCCATGGAACTGCACATCACAGGGGACCCCGCAGCGGACAAACTCCTCAGCGACGACGCGTTTGCCCTGCTCACCGGCATGCTGCTGGACCAGCAGGTGACCATGGAGTCGGCCTTTGCCGGCCCGGAAAAGATCCGGACGCGCCTCGGGTCCATGGACCCCGCCGCGATCGCCGGTTACGATCCGCAAGGGTTCGTCGAGTTGTTCAAGGAGCGCCCGGCCGTCCACCGGTTCCCCGGATCAATGGCCGGCCGCGTCCAGGCCCTTGCTGAGACGGTACAGACTGACTGGAACGGCGACGCCACGGCCATCTGGACGCAGGGCGGGCCCGACGGGAAAGAGGTGCTGCGCCGGCTCAAGGCGTTGCCGGGATTCGGCGAGCAGAAGGCGAAGATCTTCCTGGCGCTGCTGGGAAAGCAGTGCGGGCTCCAGGCCGGAGGCTGGCGCGAGGCCGCCGGCCACTATGGACAGGAGAACGCCTTCCTGTCCGTGGCTGACATCGTGGATCCGGAGTCGCTGAGCAAGGTGCGGGCCAGCAAGCAGGCAGCCAAGGCCGCCGCGAAGACTGCGAAGACCGCCGGGCCCTGACCCCGCGGTAGCTCAGCCAGCGACGCCGGGACGCGCCCGACGGCGGAGGGAACCTAGTGCGTGGAGGTCGGGACCGTGACTGAACAGGCGGCAGGACGGCTACTCTCCCTTTGGTCTGCCACCGGCGGAACCGCAACGTACGCGCCCCTCGACGCGTCCCTGGACGTGGACGTTGCCGTGATTGGCGGCGGCATTGCAGGACTGACCACCGCGCTGGCCCTGAAACGGGCGGGCCAGTCGGTGGCCGTGCTCGAGGCGGCGCGGGTGGGCACCGGCGTCACCGGGAACACCACGGGCAAGGTCACCTCACTGCACCGGCTTGCCTACTCCGACCTTGCGGCCCGCCACGGCGATTCCACGGCTGGCATCTATGGGCAGGCCAACGAGGCGGCAATTGAACACGTCGCGGCCGTTGTGGCAGCGGAGGGAATCGACTGCGGCTTCCGGCGGGTGGCCAATTACACCTACGCCGAATCCGTGCAGGCCTTTGCGCTGGTCCGGGAGGAAGCGGCGCTGGCCGCGCGGCTGGGGCTGCCGGCATCCTTCACGACAGAGGTGCCGCTGCCCTTCGCGGTCCGGGGCGCCGTCCGGTTCGACGGCCAGGCCCAGATCCACGCGCTCAGGTATGTGCAGGGTCTGGCCCGTGCGGTGGACGGGAACGGCAGCTTCGTCTTTGAGCAGTCGCCTGCTACGAGCTTCCGCGACGGCGCTCCGGCCGTGGTAGTTACGGAACGGGGATCAGTCCGGGCCAAGGAGATCATCGTGGCGACCAACCTGCCGTTCGGGGACGGCGGGCTCTACGCCGGGCGATGCTACGCGCACCGCTCGTATGTCGTCGCCGGCAAGAGCCCAGTTGCTCCGCTGGACGCAACCTTTGTCAGCGTTGATGAGCCGATGCGCTCGATCCTGACCGTCGACGTCGAAGGTACCAGTTACGTGCTGGCCGGCGGCGAAGGACACCCGGCCACCGAAAGCGTTGATTCCGCCGAACGATACCGGCGGCTGGCGGCGTTTGCCCGCGACCGCCTGGGCGCCGGGGAGATTGCGTTCCGCTGGTCCACCCAGGACGCCATGCCTGCCGACGGGCTGCCGTACGTGGGCCGCATGGCTCCGGAGTCCCGGCATGTCCACGTGATCACCGGGCTGCGGAAGTGGGGCCTCACCAACGGCACTGCCGCCGCCCTGATCCTCCGGGACACACTGGGCGGCACCGCCAACCAGTGGGCCGCGGTGTTCGACAGCAACCGAAGCGGCGGCGCCGCGCAGGCGGCGCCGCCGAGCCCGGCGGAGGAGGTTTCCGGCGCCGACGCTGTTCCGGCGTCGGTGGCCCCGGGAGAGGGGAAGGTGGTGGACGTCAACGGCGCCAAAACTGCCGTGTACGTCAGTCCCACGGGGGGCGTCCAGGCGGTCTCGGCCGTCTGCACGCACCTTGGCTGCACCGTGGAGTTCAATCGGACGGACGTGACGTGGGACTGCCCTTGTCACGGTTCCCGGTTCAGCACTGACGGCACCGTGATCCAGGGGCCGGCCACAAGGAACCTGGCCGCCGGCCCCGCCCCGGACGTCACTGCTTCCAGCCACCGAGGCCTCTAGGCCCGGCGACGGCCGCCGGCACGGGGGAGCGTTGCTACGGCCTTGCGGCGAACCGTTCCAGCAGGTCCACGTGACCGGAGACAATGAGCATGTCCCGCGCGGAAACCTTGGTCTCGGGCCGGGCGTAGGTGAAATCCTCGCCCGGGGATTTCACGCCCACTATCGTGACGCCGTACTTCGAGCGCACTTTCGATTCGTCGAGGGTGAAGCCCACGGTCTCGCGCGGCGGGTACATCTTTACGATCGCGAAGTCGTCGTCGAACTCGATGAAGTCCAGCATCCGGCCGGACACGAGGTGCGCGGCCCGGACCCCCGCGTCGGCCTCCGGGTAGATCACGTGGTTGGCGCCGATTCGGGTCAGGATCTTGCCGTGCGAGGGCGTGATCGCCTTGACCCAGAGGTGCTCGATGCCGAGGTCCACGAGGTTGACCGTGATCAGCACCGAGGACTCGATGGAGGTGCCCACGCCCACGACGGCGGAGCTGAACTCCTGCGCGCCGAGCTGGCGGAGGGCGTCAATGTTGGTCGCGTCGGCCTCCACCACGTGGGTCAGCACGCTGGCCCATTTCTGCACGAGGTTCCGGTCGCGTTCGATGGCCAGCACCTCGCGGCCCTGCTTCACCAGCTGCTCTGCGGTGGACGCGCCGAAGCGGCCCAGCCCGATGACCAGCACGGGCGCATTGTGGGCGGGACGGTTGACGGCGCCTGAGGAACTAGCCAATGATCGGTCTCTCTTCCGGGTAGTGGTACAACTGGCTGCGCTGGCGCAGGGCCAGCCCAGCGGCGAGGGTGACGGTGCCGACGCGGCCGGCAAACATCAGGACGGTGAGGACATAGACGCCGGCCGGGGGCAGCTCTGCGCTGAGGTTGGTGCTCAGACCCACGGTGGCGAACGCTGAAATGGTTTCGAACAACACCCGGTCCAGCGATGCGCCGCTGATCTGCAGCAGCAGCAGGGCCGAGACCGCCACCAGGGTGGCGCCGGCGACTATGACCGAAATGGCCACCCGCATGGTCCCCTCCGGGATGGTGCGGCCGTAGATCTTCACATCAGCGTCGCCGCGGGCCTCGGCGATGATGGCCAGGAACATCACCGCGATGGTGGTCACCTTGATGCCGCCGGCGGTCGAGGCCGAGCCGCCGCCGGCAAACATCAGCGCGTCGGTCAGCAGCATGGTGGTGGAGTCCATCTGGTTCTGGTCCACCAGGTTGAAGCCGCCCGAGCGGGTCATCACGGAGGCGAAAAGCGAGTGCGTGATCTTGTCGCCCAGGCTCATGCCGCCGATGGTGCGCATGTTCTCCCACTCCATCAGCCCCCAGAGCACGGTGCCCGCGGCCAACAGGATCAGCGAGACCTGGATGGTCAGCTTGGTGTGCAGGTTCCATTTCTTCCAGTTCAGGCCGTTCTGCTGCAGCACCATGACGACCGGGAAGCCGAGGCTGCCAAGGAAGACGCCGATCATCAGCGGAATCAGGATCCACAGGTCGGTTTCGTACGGCACGATGCCGTCCGAATGGGGCGTGAAGCCGGCGTTGTTGAACGCCGAAATGGAGTAGAAGACGCCGTGCCAGAATGACTGGCCGACGCTTTCGCCCAGTGCCAGGAACCTCGGAACCAGGGCAGCGGCCAGGGCCGCCTCAATGACCACGGAGGTGACGATGACGATCCGCAGCAGCGTGCCCACCTCGCCGAGGCGGCCCGCGTTGTTCATGGCCTCCTGCGCGATGAGCTTGCCGCGCACACCGAGTTTCTTGCTGACCATCAGTGCCAGCAGCGACGCCAGGGTCAGGGTCCCGAGGCCGCCGACGAAGATGCCGACCAGGATCACGAGCTGGCCGAAGAAGGACCAGTGCGCCGCCGTGGACACAACGGTCAGCCCCGTCACGCATACCGCCGACACCGCCGTGAAGAGGGCTTGGTGCAGCGGGGTCACCTGCCCGGTCGCCGAGGACACGGGCAGGGTGAGCAGGACGGTAAAGATCAGGACGACCACGGCGAAGGCGGAGACGGCCAGGCGGGCCGGGGAGGTGTTGGCGATGTCGTCGACGAAGTCGCGCAGCCGGGTGAAGATCCACAGGCCCTCGCGCTCCGGCTGGCCGGGGTGCCAGCTGGCCGGGCTCGGTGACCTCGACTGGCTTTGCGTCATGTGCGGCTTGTCCTCGGTTGAAACGGCGTCCTTCAGTAGTAAACCACTATATTCCGCGCAACGACGGGGATCGGGGCGGTGCGCTCCGGTAGCCTGTGATTGATGACCTTCCTGCCCGGACTCGCCCAGACCGCCCTGCCGACGACGGTGGTGTGGGACTCCGCCATGACGGCGTATAACTTCGGCCACAGCCACCCGATGGCGCCCGAACGTATGGAGCTCACCGCGCGGCTGGCCCGGAGCCTTGGACTGTTGGACCTGGACCATGTCAGCGTGGCGGCACCCTCGGTGGCTACCGACGAGGAACTGGGTGCCGTGCACAGCGCGGAATATGTCGCCGCCGTCCGCCGCGTCAGTGCCGACCCGGACACCCCGGATCTGGAACGCGGCCTCGGCACCGAAGACGACCCGGCCTTCGCCGGCATGCACGAGGCCAGCGCGCGGCTGGCCGGCGGCTCCCTGCTGGCCGCCGCCGCCATCCTGGACGGCAGCGCGGTCCGGGCCGTGAACTTCGGCGGAGGCATGCACCACGCCTCCCGCGAGCGGGCCAGCGGCTTCTGTATCTACAACGACGCCGCCCTGGCCATCCAGCGGCTGCTCGATGGCGGCGTGCAACGGGTGGTGTATGTCGATGTCGACGCGCACCACGGAGACGGAACGCAGAGCATTTTCTGGGACGATCCCAGGGTGCTGACGATCTCGCTGCACGAGACCGGGCTGACGCTGTTCCCTGGCACCGGGTTCGCCAACGAGATCGGCGGCCCGAACGCCCAGGGCAGCGCCGTGAACGTGGCGCTCCCGGCCGGGACCGGAGATGCCGGCTGGCTGCGGGCCTTCCACGCGATCGTTCCGCAGTTGGTGGGAGCCTTTGAGCCGGAGGTCATCGTCAGCCAGCATGGCTGTGACTCGCACCGCCTGGATCCGCTGACGCACCTGAACATCAGCGTGGACGGCCAGCGGGAGGCCGCCACGGCGATCGGCAACCTCGCGGCCCGCTACTGCGAGAACCGCTGGATCTCCACCGGCGGCGGGGGCTACAACGTGATCACAGTGGTCCCGCGCTCCTGGAGCCACCTGATCGCGATCGCCGCCGGGCGCCCGGTCCCGCTGCGGACCGCCGTCCCCGAGGACTGGCGGCAATATGTGCAAGAAAAATATGGAGCCAAGTACGGCGTCGAACCGCCTACGGTGATGGGCGACGACGTCGATCTCTGGTGGCGTTCCTGGGAGGTCGGGTTCGACCCCAACGACGAGGTGGACCGCACCGTGATGGCCACCCGCAAGGAAGTTTTCCCGCTCTACGGACTGGATCCCTGGTTCGACTAGGCTGCGGTTCCGGGCTGCCGGGCGAGGGCTGCGCAGACGCCCGTAATTAGTGGATGCCATCCGGCGTATATGTCGCTAGGGTGGAGGGCATGGTGACAGACGACGTATTTGCCGTCATTGCTGAGGCAACCCGGCGTGACATTCTGGTGTCCCTCCGCAACGGGGACAAAGCGGTGGGGGAGCTGGTCCAGGAGCTCGAGGCGAGCCAGCCCACCATTTCCAAGCACCTTAAGGTCCTGCGCGAAGCCGACCTGGTCAGCATGCGCGCCCAAGGCCAGAAGCGATACTACGCGCTCAACCCCAAGCCGCTGGCTGGCGTCGCCAGTTGGCTCGAGACGTTCGACGTCGGCCGCGCTGCCGCTGCCGAGCCCTCGACGCCGCCCGCCACCCCGGCACCCGGCCCGGACAGTCTTGCCGCCGCCGTGACTACCCCGCCGACTGCAGCGGAACCGGCCGCAGCGGCGTTGGCCGAACGTACCGCGGGCAGCACGCTCAGCCCCGCCGTCGCCCTCCCCGTCGGCACCGCCGGGGAGGACAAACGGCCGCAGCAGATCGGCCGGACCGTTGGCCGCGCCGCCACCCGCGCCGCGGACCTGCTGGCGAACCTGCCAAAATTCGGCCGGAAAAAGTAGCAGGCCCCACTGCCGCGCCCAGATGGCAGTTCGCGGCAGTGTTCGGCACAAACACTGCCGCGAACTGCCCTCTCGCGGAACCGTGGGCTATCTGGCGAGGAGCCGGACGTGGTCCGGGGTGAGCTCGGAGATCCGGCTGACGCCCAGCAGCGCCATGGTGCGCCGCATATCCGTCTCGAGGATCTGGATGGCCCTGTCCACCCCGGCCCGGCCGCCGGCCATCAGGCCGTAAAGGTAGGCGCGGCCGATCAGGGTGAAGTCCGCACCCAGCGCCAGTGCCGCGATGATGTCCGCGCCGCTCATGATGCCGGTGTCCAGGATGACTGCAGCGTCGCTGTTGTCCGCCTTGAGCGCCGCGGAGACCTCCGGGAGCAGGTGGAAGGGGATGGGGGCCCGGTCCAGCTGGCGGCCGCCGTGGTTGGAGAGCACGATGCCGTCGGCGCCGTGGTCCACGACCTTGCGCGCGTCGTCGACGGTCTGGATGCCCTTGACCACGAGCTTGCCTTTCCAGGTTTCACGCAGCCAGTCGAGGTCCGCGAAGGTCAGGGTGGGATCGAACATGGAGTTGATCAGGTCCGCCACGGTGCCGGTGTAGCGCGACAGCGAGGCGAAGGTCAGCGGCTCGTGCGTGAGGAAGTTGAACCACCACGCGGGCCGGTAGGAAGCGTCCAGCACGGTCTTGAGCGTCAGCGCCGGAGGGATGGTCATGCCGTTGCGGACATCGCGCAGGCGGGCGCCCGCGACGGCGGTATCCACCGTCACCATGAGCGTGTCGTTGCCTGCCTGGGCGGCGCGTTCGATCAGTTCCAGCGAACGGTCCCTGTCCGTCCACAGATACAGCTGGAACCAGTTGCGGCCGTCCGGGGCCGCGGCGGCCACGTCCTCGATCGACGCGGTGCCCATGGTGGAGAGCGTGTACGGAATGCCGGCGGCCGCGGCGGCCCGGGAACCGGCGTACTCGCCCTCGGACTGCATCATCCGGGTGAAGCCGGTGGGCGCGATGCCGAAGGGCAGCCGGGCGGCCTTGCCCAGGATCTCGGTGCCGAGGTCCACGCTGGAGACGTCGCGCAGGATGCCGGGACGGAATTCGATGTCCAGGAAGGCCTGGCGGGCCCGGCGCAGGGTGATCTCGGCCTCGGCCGCCCCGTCCGTGTAGTCGAACGGCGCCTTCGGGGTGCGACGCTTGGCCATGTCCCGCAGATCCCAGATGGTGCTGGCCCGGCGCAGCTTCGCCTCGCGGCCGAAGTCCGGCTTCTGGAATTGCATCAGCGGTGCGAGGTCAGCGTACTTTGGCACCCGGCGCTTGAGGGCGGCAGGCAGTCCGCCCCCGCGCGGCACCGGGCCCCTGCCGGCGGTGGGCGTCCCGTTGGCGGACGTCCCGCCGGTGTGATGGCTGGTGGCGGTGTCCTCCGCCGTCGTCGGGGCCTCGGGGTTGCCCATGATGGGGGGTTGCGTCATTGCTGCCTCCGGTGCGTCTCGTCACAGTCTGTGGTCCAACCACACTCTAAGGGACGCCGTCGGAATATTACGGCGCCGCTTTGCCCTCCGGCTGTTGACGGAGCTATGGTCGGTGGCATGACTAACCGTTGGTATGCGTATTTTTCGTTGGCTCTGGAGGGGCCCGCGTCTAACTGACACGCATCCAACACACCTTCAGAGCCAACAGGGCAGAGATCATCCTCTGCCCTTCGCCATTTCTCCGGCGGGTTCTGATCAGGGCCCGCTCCGCACCCGGAACAGGACCCACCATGAGCATCGAAGCAGCCCCTGACAGCCAGCAGACCACGTCCAACCTGCGCGTCAGCCAATTCACCGCGCTGCCCACCCCACAGGAGATGATCGCGGAACTCCCGCTGGATGCCCGCGGCTCCGAGGTCGTCGGCCGCGGCCGGGACGAGGTCCGCGCGATCATGGACGGCGTCGACGACCGGCTCCTGGTGATCGTGGGCCCGTGCTCCATCCACGATCCCAAGGCCGGACTGGAATACGCCCGCCGGCTGGTCAGCCAGGCCGAGAAGCACCGCGAAGACCTGCTGATCGTCATGCGCACCTACTTCGAGAAGCCGCGCACCACGGTCGGTTGGAAGGGCCTGATCAACGATCCGCGGCTCGACGGCAGCCACGACATTGCCGCGGGCCTGCGCGCCGCCCGCCAGTTCCTGCGCCAGGTCACCGCGCTGGGACTGCCCACCGCCACGGAATTCCTCGAGCCCATCAGCCCGCAGTACATGGCGGACCTCGTCGCCTGGGGTGCCATCGGGGCGCGCACCACGGAAAGCCAGATCCACCGCCAGCTGGCGTCCGGGCTGTCCATGCCGATCGGCTTCAAGAACGGGACCGACGGCGGCCTGCAGGTAGCGCTTGACGCCTGCAGTGCTGCGGGTGCCGCCCAGGCCTTCCTGGGGATCGACGGCGACGGAAGGGCCGCGCTGGTCAGCACCGCCGGAAACCCGGACACCCACGTCATCCTGCGCGGCGGCAGCGACGGCCCGAACTTCTCCGCCGCCGACGTCGAAGCCGCCTCCGCCCGGCTCGCCGCCAGGCAGCTGAACCCGCGGCTGATCGTGGACGCGAGCCACGCCAATAGCGGCAAGAACCACCACCGGCAGGCCGAGGTCGCGCTGGAGATCGGTGCCCAGCTCGAGGACGGCGGGGCCTCTGCGTCCGCCATCGCCGGCGTCATGCTGGAGAGCTTCCTGGTGGGCGGGGCGCAGTCCCTTGACGTTGCCGAACACGCCGCGGGAACCGACCAGCTGCTGTATGGCCAGAGCGTCACGGATGCCTGCATGGACTGGGACGTGACGGCGTCGCTGCTCGGCCAGCTGGCGGCGTCGGCACGCACCCGGCGGGTCCGGGGTTGAACGCGGGGGCGCAGGAGGGGCCAAGCGGGAAAATCCTGCGGAAATCCTTCGCAGAATCCTGCGGAAACCTTTCACATTGGCACCATGAACCCCTAGAGTATCTAGCACATGGTTGTTTGATGGCTCAGCATCGGCACACCGCCATGTCGTTCAGACGGGGCAGCCGTTCGCTTGAGCAAAAGGAATAGGGAAATGTCTTCGGAGGCCAACTTCTCCAACGCGCGCTTTCTCACCGTGGCCGAGGTCGCGGATGTAATGCGGGTATCAAAGATGACCGTGTATCGCCTGGTGCACTCCGGCGAAATGCCGGCGGTGCGCTTTGGCCGCTCCTACCGGGTTCCGGAAAATGCCGTCGAACAGTATCTCAAGGGTGCTGTTGTTGACGGACGTACTGAGACGGCCTGAGTCTTCCGCTGTCGCACCGGGCCGCGGCAGACCCCTTCGCGGGGCCTGCGGTCGTGGTGTGCCCCGGATAGGCGGTACCCTGTTAAGGAACGTTTTACGTCATTGTAAGAACCTGTCAGTTGTTCAGTCTGCTTGCTTAGCCCGCGGACCCTTCCCAACGGGCAGGTACTGCATCTAGCCGGTAAGGAACTTTCGTGGGTTCAGTTATTAAGAAGCGTCGCAAGCGTATGGCCAAGAAGAAGCACCGCAAGCTGCTTCGCAAGACGCGCCACCAGCGTCGCAACAAGAAGTAGAGATACTTCGAACAGCGTCAATGCCCGTTGCCTTTTCGGCGGCGGGCATTTTCTTTTCGGCAACGCGCGGCGGATCCGGCAATACGGGGCGGATGCGGACAGGGGCACCCGGGATCCGGGGTGCGCCCGTCCGAACGCGTAGCGGGCTGGCCCCGGAGTGCGCTTAGGCCGTGGGGCCGCGGAAGCGGGAGAAGCCCCGCCAGAGACCGTAGATGGCCCCGCCGACGGTTGCGGCCTTCAGGCCCAGGGTCGCGGCGCGACGGCCGGACCGGAAGTCGTAGACCGGCCAGTTGTGTTCGCGGGCGTGGCGGCGCAGCCGGGCGTCGGGGTTGATGGCCACCGGGTGCCCGACCATGCTGAGTAGCGGAATGTCATTGTGGGAGTCGCTGTAGGCCCAGCAGCGGTTCAGGTCCAGGCCCTCCGCCTCGGCAATGCCGCGGACTGCGACGGCCTTGGCAGGGCCGTGCAGGATCTCGCCCACCAGCCGTCCGGTGTAGGAGCCGTCGTGGATCTCGCCCACGGTGCCGAGGGCGCCGGTGAGGCCCAGCCGGGTGGAAATGACGGTGGCCACCTCGATCGGCGTGGCCGTGACCAGCCAGACCCGGCGGCCCACCCGCAGGTGCTGTTCGGCCAGGGCCTTGGTGCCGGGCCAGATCCGGGACTCGATCATCTCGTCGTAGACTTCCTCGCCGAGGGCTTCGATGTCCTGCACGGTGAAACCCGAGGCGAGGCTCAGGGCGGTGTCGCGGACGGCGTGGACGTCGTCCATGTTCTCGCCGCGGAACACGAACATCAGCTGCTTCCAGGCAAAGCCCGCCGCCTGGGGAATGGTGAACGCCCCGCGCTGATGCATTTTGCGGGCCACGTGGAAGAGACTGGCGCCCCTCATAAGGGTGTTGTCAACGTCGAAGAAGGCGGCTTCGCCGTGCTGCGGTGACGCAACAGGCCGCGTGGCCACAGCGACGATCTTCTCCTCGGGCATGCCACGAGTCTAGTCAATGGCGGGGGATCCCACGCGCAGAAAGGGCCCCGCCGCACCGGCCGCCCGGCTGGAACACCAGGTCGCGTCGACGCCGGGCCGGGCGCCGGGCTACCGTGGAACCATGGCCATACCCGCGCCCCTTCCCGATGTCGTACTCATCACCAAAGCTGACTGCCACCTGTGCGCGGACGCGCGCGACGCCGTCGGCCGGGTCACCGCTGCGCTGGGACTCGGCTGGTCCGAGCGGTCCATCGACGACGACGATGTCCTGCGCGAGCGCTACGCCGAGGAGATCCCGGTACTGCTGGTGGACGGGGTCCAGCGGGATTTCTGGCGGATCGACGAGGTTCGGCTGGCCCGAACCCTGCGCCGCGCCCTCGGCCAGTCAGCCTGAGTGCACCCCGGGCAAGCGGCTGAGGCGACGCGGTCCCCGGCTTTGTGGCCCGAACTGCGGGGGCTCTAGAGTGGAGTCACAACGCGACGCAATGGAGCAGATAGTGACTTCGCTGGATTCTTCACCCGACGCCCTGCCCGGGGCGGCCGGACCTGCTGCCAAGCAGATCCCGCCCGCGGCCGTGGCGCGGCTGACGATCTATTTGCGCGCCCTGACCACTTTGCTGGCCGAGGGGGTGGACCGGGTTTCCTCTGAATCGCTCGCCGAGGCTTCGGGCGTCAGTTCCTCCACCCTCCGCAAGGACCTCTCCTATGTGGGGTCCTATGGGACGCGGGGCGTGGGCTATGAGGTGCAGTACCTGAACCGGCACATTGCCGCGGCCCTGGGTTTGACCCACGACTGGAAAGTTGCGATCGTCGGCGCCGGCAACCTCGGCAAGGCCCTCGCCCGGTACGGCGGCTTCGAGTCCCGGGGCTTTGACATCGTGGCGATCTTCGACGCCGACCAGATGGTGGTGGGCAGCGAGGTTGGCTGGCTGCGGGTGAGCGACGCCGCAGATCTGGAAGCCGTGCTGCGCCGCACCGGGACCAACATGGTGGTCCTGGCGCTGCCCGCGGCCGTGGCGCAAAGCGTTTGCGACCGGGTAGTGGCCGCAGGCGTGCGCAGCATCCTGAGCTTCGCCCCGGTCATGCTGCAGGTCCCGCCGGGAGTCAATCTCCGCAAGGTGGATATGGCCACCGAACTGCAGATTCTCGCCTACCACGCACAAAGGGCGCAGGACCCGGAAGACGCCGACTGACTTCAGTCGGCCCATCCGGCTCCCGCGCCCTCTGCAGCGGTGCTTGGTTAGCGGCCGTAGGGGTTCTGCGCGTACGGGTTGGAGAACGGCTGCTGCTTCTGGAAGTAGGGGGAAACCGTCGGCAGGTACAGGATCACGATGCCGGCCACGCCCATCAGGATCACGATGATCTGCAGCACGCCGGAGAGGGCGCCGAAGGCGAATACGCCGCCGAACAGGCCAAACAGCGACAGGGCGGCAAAGACCGTTCCCAGGATGCGGGCCCAATTCTTGCCCTTGCGGACCGGGAATGCGACCAGTGCGTAGAGCCCGAAGGAGATGAGGCCGCCAATGATGCCGCTGATGGGGACGATTGCCCGCACCGCATTGAGTTCGTCCGCTGAGAGTCTCCTGCCCTGCTGGGCGCCGGCCTGCTGCATCGCGGTCTCAAAGTAGTCCGCCCCGGTAAAGGACACAACCAGGCTGCTGATGAGGGACAGGATGCCCGCACCGATGATGAGCCAGAAGGCGAGGTCGAGCTGCGGCGGCCTGGTCCCGGCTCCACCGGTGGGGAGTTCCGACGGATACTGCGCGTAAGGGGATTGGCCGTAGGGGCTCTGGCCGAACTGGCCCGGGGCCTGCCCGTAGGCCGGCGGCTGCTGGCCATAGCCGGGAGCCTGCTGCCCGTACTGGGGCCCGTTTTGCCCGTACTGCGGAGCCTGCTGCCCGTACTGGGGCGCCTGCGGGGCGTTCTGGCCATACTGCGGAGCCTGCTGGCCGTACTGGGGCGCCTGCGGGGCATTCTGCCCATACTGCGGAGCCGGCGGCTGCTGTCCGAACTGGGGAGCATTCTGGCCGTACTGCGGAGCCTGCTTGCCCGACTCGGGTCCGTCCGGGCTGGAAGGCTCGACTGGCGGGTTACTCATGGCGGTCCTTTGCATTTCGATGACGGGATGGGCTACCGGGACCAGTGTCTTCACCCTGCCCCCAGCATGGTTTAACTACACCGTACCCCGCGCTCGCGGCGGTTTGGGTCATTCCGCGGAGGTATTCTGAGGGGCATTTTTGGAGCCGCCGGCACGCGGGTATCCGCGTTTCCGGAGGCAAAGCCACCGAGGAGCAGCCTGGTGCCGAGGAAGGTCAGGAACGGCCCTTGAACGCGTCGAACCAGGCCTGCGACTTCGGCAGCCACATCAGCACGGTCGCCACCAGGCTGATGACGAAGCCGGGCCAGCTTCCGCCTCCCGCGACGCCGATGCTGGCCAGGGCGAGCACCAGGCTGACGCCGGCGGCGATGGTGAGGGCGAACCTGGCCCATTCCCAGCCCTCCTTCATCTTCATCGCCAGCGTGACCTGTGCCGCGGCCAGGGCCACCGCCACCAGCACCAGCAATAGCAGCAGGATGCCGGCCGGGGGCGAGACCACAAAGAGGACCAGGGTGCCGAAGAGCCCGATCACGCCTGCGAGCAGGCCGAGTAACCCGCCAATCACCCAGACCCAGTAGGAGATCTTCAGCTCCGTGGGCATGGCCGGGAGGTTGAGGATCCCGGAATAACCGCCCAGGGGGAGCGCGTCCCGGAAGTTCCGCGGCCGGTCGGCCGGCCACTCGATCCGGAACCCGCCGAACCGCCCGGGCTGACCCGGTCCGACCGGCGGAACGCTGCCCGGTTCCGGCGGAATGGCGCCTGGCTGATCGGGCTCGGGGACGTCGCCGGTATTGCTCATGGATTTCACTTTAGACCGCGAAACCGGTGGTTCCTAGCTGACTCCGGGGCGGGAGCGGAGGCCGCCCGGCGCGCTCGTGGAACGCGCCCAAGTCAGCCCCCGAAGCGGCCCCGGTTAAACCAAACACCCCGCGCCATCCGGGGATGGCGCGGGGTGTTGAAGAGGGCGTCGCGTGGACGGGCCCTGTCCGCCGCTCGGGGCGGCGCGGACTACGCTGCGGGGGCGATGAAGGCCAGTTCGAGGTTGATGGCAACCTTGTCGCTGACCAGCACGCCGCCAGCCTCGAGGACGGCGTTCCAGGTCAGGCCGAAGTCCTTGCGGCTGATTGTGGTCTCGGCGGTCAGGCCGGCGCGGGTGTTGCCGAACGGGTCAACGGCCACGCCGTTGAGCTCGGTTTCCAGCGCTACGGGACGGGTGACACCCTTGATCGTGAGGTCGCCCTGGAGCTCGTAGGCGTCGCCCTTGGGGACGATGGCGTTGGAGACGAAGGAGATCTCCGGGAACTTCTCGACGTCGAAGAAGTCTTCGCCGCGGACGTGGCCGTCGCGGTTGACGTCGCCGGAGTCGAAGCTCGCGGTCTTGATGGTGGCGTTCACCTTGGAGTCGGCGACGTTCTCGGCGAGGTCCAGGGTTGCGTCGGCTTCCTTGAACTGGCCGCGGACTTTGCTGATGCCCGCGTGGCGGACGGTGAAGCCGATTTCGCTGTGCGAGGAGTCGAGGGTCCAGGTGCCGGTGGTGAGGTTGGCGGGAAGTGCCATGGTGATTCTCCTTGAGTCGGGTGGGTCGTGCGGAAGTTCATCTGATCGTCGGTCTTCACTTCATTGGTTGAAGTCTCAACTAACTGCTTCACCCAGTATAAACATGCATTTGCATCTTTTATTCCACCCCCGGGGAACATTTCCCAAAAAGTTTCAGTTCTACCTCTTGTAGAAGATTTCGTCATTGCCCCTGCCCTTTGAGAAACTGGTACACATGCCCCAAGCCACTGTTCACTTGCTCCGCCACGGCGAGGTCCACAATCCCGAAGGCGTCCTGTACGGCAGGCTGCCCGAGTTCCACCTCTCCGAACTGGGTCAGCAGATGGCCCGGATGCTTGCCGAGCACTTCAGTGACCGCGCCGCGCAGGGGGCGAAGATCGTGCACCTCGCGGCGTCCCCGCTGACCCGTGCGCAGGAAACGGCGCAGCCGATCTCCGAGGCCCTCGGCCTTGAAATCGCCACCGAGGAGCGGATCATCGAGGCCGCCAACTACTTCCAGGGGATGCAGGTGTCCAAAGGCGAGATCTTCAAACCGAAGCACTGGCCGATGCTCCGCAACCCGCTCCGGCCGTCCTGGGGCGAGCCGTACAAAGAGCAGGCCGCGCGCGTGACCGCCGCGGTGCAGGACGCACGCCTGCGGGCCGTCGAGCTCGGCGGCGACGGCGCCGAGGCCATCCTGGTGAGCCACCAGCTGCCCATCTGGGCCACCCGGCTCAGCGCCGAGGGCAGGCCGTTGTGGCACGACCCGCGCAAGCGCGAATGCACGCTCACCTCCGTGACCTCCCTCGTATTCAACGACGACGGGACGCTGCTTCGCATCGACTACAGCGAGCCCGCCGCCGTCCTCCTGCCCGGTGCCTCCAGCACCCCGGGAGCCTGAACATGTTCGACGACGACTCCCGTCTGTCCCGCCGCGGCGTCCTCACCGCCGGCGGTGCGGCCCTGGCCGCCATGCTGGGCCTGACCGGCTGCGCCCAGGAGGACGACCTCGCCAAGCAGGCCAAGGCGGGGGATAACAAGAACTACGTCGCCGGCGACGGCTCGGTGACCGAATTCGCCGCTGCCGACCGGAAAAAACCGGTGGAGATCAAGGGCACCCTGTTCGACGGCACCGAAGTCACGGCGTCGCAGTTTCAGGGCAAGGTGACGGTGCTCAACTTCTGGTTCGCCGCCTGCGCGCCGTGCCGGGTCGAGGCGCCGTCGCTGGAGGCCCTGCACCAGGAGTTCAAGAGCCAGGGCGTCCAGTTCTTCGGCGTCAACCTGAGGGACGAAAAACCGACGGCTGAAGCGTTCGACAAGACCTTCAACCTGACGTACCCGAGCTTCAACGACAAGGACGGCGCGGTGCTGCTGGCCGTCTCCGGGCTGGTTCCGCCCGGCGCGGTCCCCACCACGCTGGTGCTCGACAAGCAGGGCCGAGTCGCCTCCCGGGTGCTTGGCGAAATCCAGAAGGGCACCCTCAAGTCCCTCATCGCCGCAGCCGTGGCCGAGTAAGGCCGGCGCCGTGAACAGCCCCTTCGCCGAAGCCATCCTGAACGGTTCGCTGCTGCTCGCCATCCCGGTGGCGCTGCTGGCCGGACTCGTATCCTTCCTCTCGCCCTGCGTGCTGCCGTTGGTGCCCGGATACCTCGGGTACGTGACGGGCCTGACAGGCGTCGACCTGCAGAAGCAGAAGCGGGGCCGGATGCTGGCCGGGATCGGATTGTTCGTCCTCGGCTTCTCGGTGATCTTCGTGCTCCTCGGCGGGGCCTTCGGCCAGCTGGGAACGCTGATCACCGGCTCCCAGAACGCCTGGATTACGCAACTGCTCGGCGTGCTGGTGATCGTGATGGGCGTCGTGTTCATGGGCGGCTTCTCCTGGCTGCAGCGCGACGCGAAGATCCACGCCAAGCCGCCAGCCGGGCTTTGGGGTGCGCCGCTGCTGGGCATCACGTTCGGCCTCGGCTGGGCCCCGTGCATCGGCCCGACCTATTCGGCGGTGCAGCTGCTGAGCCTTTCCGGGGGATCGTCCGCGGCGAAGGGCGCCCTGCTGGCCTTCGTGTATAGCCTTGGGCTGGGCATTCCCTTCCTGCTGATCGCCCTGGCCGTCCGCCGCGGCGTCGGGGTGCTCTCCTTCTTCCGCAAACACCGGCTCGCCATCCAGCGCACCGGCGGCGGAATCCTGATTGCGCTGGGCGTGCTGATGGCCAGCGGGGTGTGGGGTGCCTGGGTGTCCGGGCTGCAGTACTGGTTCCAAACCGATGTGAAATTGCCGATCTGATGAGCGAGCGAGTGAACGTAGAGAAGAAATCCCCGTCCCCCGGCACGCCCGATCACGGAACCAGTCCCGTCGAAGCCGCGAAGGCAGGCGCTGTGCTGCCCTCGCTGGGGCCGGTGGGCATGCTCCGCTGGGCGTGGACGCAGCTGACCAGCATGCGTACCGCGCTGTTCCTGCTGCTGTTGCTCGCCGTCGCCGCGGTGCCCGGATCGCTCTTCCCGCAGCGGCCCGCTAACCCTGCGGTGGTCACCCAGTACATCAAGGACCACCCGGACTACGGCAAGATCCTGGACTCCCTGCAGCTCTACGATGTCTACTCCTCGGCGTGGTTCTCCGCGATTTACATCCTGCTGTTCATCTCGCTGATCGGCTGCGTGGTGCCCCGCGCCATCGTGCACTACAAAGCCATGCGTTCCCAGCCCCCGCGCACCCCGGCACGGCTGTCCCGGCTGCCCGAGTACGGCACCATGGTGGTCCCCGCCGACGCCGGGATCCCGGCGTCGCGCGCCATTGACGACGCCGCCGCCCTGCTGAGGAAGCGCGGCTACCGCGTCGACGTGCGGGACCGCGACGGCGAACGGCCCTCGCTCGGCGCGGAACGCGGCTTCTTCCGGGAGGTCGGCAACCTTGTCTTCCACACCGCCCTGATCGGTGTCCTGGTGTCCGTCGCGGCCGGCGGCTTGTTCGGCTACAGCGGCCAACGGATCCTGGTCGAGGGGGACACCTTCGTGAACACCCTGGTGGGCTACGACCAGTTCACCCCGGGCACCAATTTCCAGAGCAGCCAGCTGGAGCCTTACTCCATCCAGCTGGACAAGTTCCACATCACCTTCGACCGCGAATCGAAGGGCAAGTTCGGCCAGCCCATCGACTTCAAGGCTGACGTCACCACCAAGGAGAACCCGGGCGCGCCTGCCAAGCAGGAGGTGCTGAAGGTCAATGACCCGCTCAGCCTGGGCGGCACCAGCGTCTACCTGACCGGCAACGGCTACGCCCCGGTGGTCACGGTGCGCGACGGCGCCGGCAACATCGCCATGCAGGGACCGGTGGTGGCCAAGCTGCAAGGCGACAACTACTACTCCTCCGTGGTCATCAAGGTCCCCGATGCCAAGCCGGAGCAGCTGGCCTTCGCGGGCTTCTTCCTGCCTACCGCGTTCATCACGAAGGAAGGAGTTTCCTTCAGCGGCGATCCTGAACTGTTCAACCCGCAGCTGACGCTGAACTCGTACTACGGCGACCTCGGACTGAACAGCGGCTCGCCGCAGAACGTGTTCGAACTCGATGTGAAGAAACTGACGCCGCTAAACGCCCGCAACCTGCCCACCAAGGGCATCGTGCTGACCCCCGGGACCACTCACACCCTGCCCAACGGCAAGGGCACCATCAGCTTCGACGGCGTGAAGCGTTACATCGGCGTGGACATCCACCACAACCCGGGCCAGGGCTACGCCTTGTTCTTCGCCCTGCTCGCCGTCGCCGGCCTGGTCACGTCGCTGTACGTCAACCGCCGCCGCGTCTGGGTCCGCACCGGCACCCACGAGGACGGCCGCACCATGGTGGAGTACGGTCTCCTGGCCCGCGGCGAGGACCACCGCCTGGCCGGGGAAGCCGCCGCCATCCGGGCCCTGCTGTCGGCAGCCTGGCCGCTCGATGATGGGGCCGCGGACGATTCGGGGGAGGATTCCCAGCCTGTTCCCAGCGCGACAGCGGATAATGACCGGGCGGACACCGGCGCACGCGCCGACGCCGGCGCGCAGGCCTCCACGGACCAACCCGCAGCAGACTTCATCCAGTCCACAGTAGGCTCTCCTGAGTCAAAGAAGGATCAGTAATGTTCCCCATCAACGAAACCATGGGCCAGTACAGCGAGCTCTTTATGCTGCTCGCGGCCGGCACCTACACGGTGGCCTTCATCGCCTTCGCCTGGGACCTGGCCAAGAGCAGCAAGACCCTGCGCGCGGTGGACCTGAAGGCGGCAGAGCTGTCCGGAGCCGAGACGGTCCGTGTCCCGGTGGGCGCCGGCGTCGGTGGCTCCTCCGCCGCCGTTGACCGCGCCGCTTCCGACGTCAGCGGCCCTGTCGGACGGGCCGAGCGCCCGACGTCGTCGGTCTCGGGCAGCCGGGCAAGCGGAGCCGGCGTGACCGCCGACGGCGGCATGCGCTACGGCGCCGAACGCCGGGTTCCGGCCCGGGTCGCCGTCGCCCTCGCCGTGCTGGGCGCCGCCATCCACGCCGCCGGCGTCATCACCCGCGCGATCGGCGCGGGCCGGGTGCCGTGGGGCAACATGTACGAGTTCCTGACCACCGGCGCGTTCGTGGCGGTGGCGGTCTTCCTTCTGGTGCTGATCCGCCGCGACCTGCGGTTCCTGGGTACCTTTGTGATCGGCCTGGCCATCATCATGCTGGTCGCGGCCTCGGTCGCGTTCTGGACGCCCGTGGGCCACCTCGTGCCGGCGCTGCAGAGCTACTGGCTGATTATCCACGTCTCCATCGCGGTGATGTCCTCAGCCCTGTTCACCCTGACCTTCGCGATGTCCGCGCTGCAGCTGGTCCAGTCGCACCGGCAGAAGACCATTGCCGCGGGCGGGGCAGACAAGCTGGGCTTCATGCGCCTGGTCCCCAACGCCCTGAGCCTGGAAAACCTGTCCTACCGGATCAACGCGATCGCCTTCGTCGGCTGGACGTTCACGCTGATGTTCGGCGCCATCTGGGCCGAGAAGGCCTGGGGCCGCTTCTGGGGCTGGGACACCAAGGAAGTCTGGACCTTCGTGATCTGGGTGGTCTACGCCGGCTACCTCCACGCCCGCGCCACCCGCGGCTGGACCGGAACCCGCGCGGCCTGGCTCTCGATCGTCGGCTACCTGTGCGTGGTCTTCAACTTCACCATCGTGAACCAGTTCTTCAACGGACTGCACTCCTACTCGGGGCTGTAAGGCGCCGGGAGTTCGCTTCGCCAGGGTTGGGCGCTTAGATTCCTCGTCCATTCGCCACAGATGGCCGCTAAGCCACCCCGCTTAGCGGCCATTCCTGTCAGATCGGCCAAACGACGCCGCACCAACCAGGCCCGCACCCCGAACCGCCGCGATTCGCCACAAATGGCCGCTAACCCTCGGGCCTGAATCGTCGATTCGCCACAAATGGCCGCTAAGCCACCCCGCTTAGCGGCCATTCCTGTCCGATGGACGCCGTGGTGCGTGCGGAACGTCGCCTCCGGGCCGGGCCACGATCGGGCATCCAGCCCCGCTCCACGAGCGCCGCCCGTACCCTGGTGACCGCTGTTGGCTCCATGCCCGGGCCCAACGGGGTCAAGTCCCACTGGGTCAGCACGACTACCCGCCACCCGGTATCCCGCGCGTTTTCGTCCCGGAAAATATCGCTGCGCCGTTGCGCCGGAGTGGCATGATGCCCGCCGTCGTATTGGATTGCGACCCGTTCCACTTCATAGGACAAATCAGGGTCCTGGATCCAGCGGCCGGTTTCGTCGAACATGGGCACGTTGACTGCGGGTTCGGGGAGGCCATGGCGGAGAAGAAGCAACCGGAGTTCGGTCTCCTTGGGGGAGTCCGTGCCTGAGCGCATCAGGATCCGAGCCCGCGCGGCCTTCTGGTAGCCCGGCTTTCCTTTTCGTCCTTGAAGGTAGGCGTCTAGCTCGTCGAGGGTGGACAAAGGGTTCCTTCGGCGGAGCAGGAAGTCTCCGGCAATCACAAGATCGTCGAGGCTAAGCATGCTGGCCAGGTCGAACCACGTCCGCAGCGGTGACGTGCAGTGGACCCTGGAGCCCGCCACGATCTCCTCGGGTTCAAACGACTGTTGATGGCCCACGACGTTCTTTCGACGCGCAGCCCGATTGCCCGGCCGGCTGGTGAGATGAACGACGTCGACGTTTGCCACGGACGCCGGCAGGGGAAAGCCCCACAGCAGGGCAGCAGTTGCATGGCTCACCACCGCGCACGTCACAGCAACCAGGGCATGCATACGGTCAAGGAGGGTGCCCGGCGTCGTGGCGGCGGTGCGCACTCCGTGACAGGGGCTGACAAGATCCCGGCACCGGGTTCGACGCCGGCTCAATCCCGCCGCGCGGGCGTCCGCGAGCGTGAATGGTTTGTCGTGAAGCTGTGGGGGAAGCTCGCTGGGCTGGCGCATAAGAGCATTCTGCGCCCGCCTGGAGCGGGATTTGACGTTGTCCACAGCCCGGGCAGGGTGTGGGGGAAGAGCGGGCCAGTGGAGGCTGGTTTGCAGGTCCGGGTGCGCGGCGTCGATTTGCCGGCTATGGCCGCTACGAGGGTCCGGATTCAGGCCATTTCTGGCAAATGGGAAGGGGAACGCGCCGGCTGAGAGGGCGCGTCTGCGCGCCAGGGGGCAGAGCGGCTACTTGACCTCGTCGGTGCCCTGCGTGGGGTCGCCGCTGCCGTGGGCTTCGCCGGATTCCGTGCCGCGGGCGTCTCCGGTGCCGCTGCCCAGCTCGCGCTCCTTGGCGTCCAGCTCGTCCTTCAGCTTCTTGAGCCGGTCAGCCTCCGCCTGGTTGCGGCGGCGCAGCTCCAGGTTGCGGAGGAAGTCGGGATCGTCGTCCGGGGCGGTGGGGTGGCGGTACGTGGCCGGAGCCGCCGCGGCCTCGCCGCGGGGCCGGCCGATGAGGAACCAGAGGATTGCGCCGACCACCGGGAGAACGATCTGCACCACGATCCAGGCCGGCTTGGAAATGCCCTTGGTCAGGCGTGCGTCAGTCCTGATGAGGTCGATCAGTCCGTAGACAAAGACGACCAGTACAACGATTGGTACCACGACACGGAGCATAGCTTCAGTTTAGCCTCCGCGCGAGCTTCCGGCGCCCGGCACCCGCACGGCAGCCGCCCGGAACCCCGCCGCCCGCCGCCCGCAACCCCGCGGCCCGGCGCCGGGCCGCCGCGCTGGTGCCCGCACTCAGCAGCAGACGGACCGCCGGGTCCCCGCCCCGGCCGGGACGGCTAAACTGGGAGCGTGGCTTTCCTGAAATACTCCCTGATCCGTCTGGCACTGTTTGTGCCGTTGTTCGCCCTGTTTGTCTATTTGCAGCTTGGCTGGCTGCTGGCCGCGCTCTGCGCCGGGATGATGGCCTTCGCCATCAGCTTCCTGTTCTTCCAGAAGCAGCGCGACGCGGCCACCGCCTCGATCCACCAGCGTTTCTCCGGCAAAGCCAAGCCGCTGCGCAGTGCCGGGGAGATCGACGACGCCCACGCCGAAGACCGCCTGGTGGACGAACACCCGGACGTCACCGTGCGCACCGACACCCGGCCCAAGGACTCCTAGAGCCCGTCAGCACCCCCTGGAACCAGACGGAACCCGCTGGAACCCGCTGGAACCAGCGGAACCAGCCGGACCCCCGGAACCCGCCCTAGAAGCCGCGGCTCAGCACCAGGCCGAGCGAGAACAGCACGGCGTAGCCAAGGTTGATCAGCCCGGTCTGCTTCAGCACCGGGATCAGGCTCTTGCGGCGCCGGCCCGCGATCATCAGCCAGGACGGCATCAGGATGGCCGGGATGAGCAGCAGCACAATCAGCATCCAAGGCCGACCGGGCGCAAGCACAATCACCAGCAGGATCGCCACGGCGAGCATCAGCACGTAGCTTTCCCGGGCGTGCTTGTCGCCCAGCCGGACAGCCAGCGTCTTCTTCCCGGCCACGCGGTCGGTGGGAATGTCCCGGACGTTGTTGGCCATGAGCAGGGCGCAGGCGATGAGTCCCGTGCCGATCGCACCGATGATGGCCGCGAGGCTGAGCTGGCCGGCCTGCGTGTAGGTGGTGCCAAGCGTGGCCACCAGCCCGAAGAACACAAACACGAACAGGTCGCCCAGGCCCAGGTAGCCGTAGGGGTTCTTGCCGCCGGTGTAGCCCCACGCGGCAAGTACGCAGCCCACACCCACGAGGATCAGCCACCAGGCCTGCGTGATAATGACCAGGATCAGTCCGAACAGCATCGCCAGGCCGAACGCCGCGAACGCTGCCCGCTTGACGTGCTCCGGCTTCGCCACCCCGGAACCCACCAGCCGGAGCGGGCCCACCCGGTCCTCATCGGTGCCGCGGATGCCGTCGGAGTAGTCGTTGGCGAAGTTCACGCCGACCTGGAGCAGCAGGGCCACCATGGCGGCCAGCAGGGCGTTGACGGGCCGGAACGCGTTCATCTCATAGGCGGCTGCAGTCCCGATCAGGACCGGCGCGATTGCGGCCGGCAGGGTGCGCAGACGGGCGCCTTGGATCCATTGTGCCGCTGTGGCCACGTTCAGTACCTCGTTGGTTTGGGTGTTGATCTAGTGGAAAGGGTTGCTTGAAGCTTTTCTATTTTCCCTGATGACGGGTGTCCAGCCGAACGGTCATGCCCATTCGGTCCGGTTTTCCGTTCGGAAGCATCAGCAGTTCCGCGGCGGTGAGCACTGTTTTAGGAACCAAGGCCCCCGCCAACGCCCCCGCGCCGCCGGCGGTGAAACGCGCCGTGAAGGCCTCGGCTGCCTCCGTCGAATCGTCCGCCAGCACCACATAGGCCGCCAGCGCCTGGCCCCACTCGGCGGACGGGACACCCGCCACGAACGCCGCCCGCACGCCGTCGAGCTTCTCCAGTTCCGCCTGCACATGCGCGGCGGACACCTTGACGCCGCCGGTGATGACGACGTCGTCGGCACGGCCCAGCACGGTCAGCGTGCCGTCCGCGGACAGCGCGCCGAGGTCGTTGGTGCGGTACCAGCGGATCCCGTCGTCCTCGACAAATGCCGAGGCCGTGAGCTCCGGCTCGTCGAGATAGCCGGCCGCAATGGTGGCGCCGCCGAGCAGGATCCGGCCGTCCGCGGCGAGTTTCAGCTCGACGCCGTCCAGCGGCACGCCGTCGTACACGCAGCCGCCGCAGGTCTCGGCGGAACCGTAGGTGGTCACCACCCGGACGCCGGCCTCCCGGGCCGCGGCGAGCAACTCCGCCGAGGCGGGGGCGCCGCCCAGCAGAACCGCGTTGAAGCGCCGGAGCATGGCCAGCGTCTGTGCCGAGGGCCGCTCCAGAAGCCGCTGCAGCTGCGTGGGAACCAGAGAGGTGAAACGGATCTTGTCCGTGAGCTCTAGGGCTGCGGTGGTGAAGGCCTCCGGGGTGAACCCGCCGGAGAGGTCCATCGCCCAGGGCCGGGTGCCGGCGAAGAGCGACCGGACCAGGACCTGGACGCCGGCCACGAACTGCACCGGGAGCGCCAGCAGCCACTGGCCCTCGCCCTTAAGCGCCATCGCCGTTGCCATGGAGGAAGCCGCCAGGGCATCCACCGTCAGCACCGTGGCCTTGGGCACGCCGGTGGAGCCGGAGGTCCGCACCACGACGGCGGCGTCCTCGAAGCCGGGGGTTTCCACCAGCCCGACGACGGGGGAGCCGTCCGGGCCGGCGGACAGCTCGACGGCGGGACCCTCCCCGCCGAGGGCAGCCGCGAGGGCAGCGAGGGCGGGTTCGATGTTCACCGCTCCGGAAGTCATCGCGGCAGCCTTAGAAGTAGTACGGGAACTTGGACCAGTCCGGATCACGCTTCTCCAGGAAGGCCTCCTTGCCCTCCACCGCCTCGTCCGTCATGTAAGCCAGTCGCGTCGCTTCGCCGGCGAACACCTGCTGGCCGGCCAAGCCGTCGTCGGCGAGGTTGAAGGCAAACTTGAGCATCCGGATGGCCTGCGGGGACTGCCGGGCGATGTCCGCGGCGTACTCCAGCGCCACCTCCTCGAGCCGCTCGTGGTCCACGGCCTCGTTCACGGCACCCATCCGGACCATGTCCTCGGCGGAATATTCGCGGGCCAGGAAGAAGATCTCGCGGGCGGACTTTTGGCCGATCTGGCGGGCCAGTAGGGCCGAGCCGTAGCCGGCGTCGAAGCTGCCTACCGTCGCGTCGGTCTGCTTGAACTTGCCGTGCTGCCGGGAGGCGATGGTGAGGTCGGAGACGACATGCAGCGAGTGGCCGCCACCGGCCGCCCAGCCGTTCACGACGGCGATGACCACCTTGGGCATGGTCCGCATGAGCCGCTGGACCTCAAGGATGTGCAGCCGGCCGGCGCGGGCGGGGTCGATGGTCTCGGTGGTTTCGCCCTCTGCATACCGATACCCGTCGCGGCCGCGGATCCGCTGGTCGCCGCCGGAGCAGAAGGAGTGGCCGCCGTCCTTGGCGGAGGGGCCGTTGCCGGTGAGCAGGACCGTGGCGACATCGGGGGTCATCCGGGCGTGGTCCATGGCCCGGTACAGCTCGTCCACGGTGCCGGGCCGGAACGCGTTGCGCACCTCCGGGCGGTTGAAGGCGATCCGGACGGTGGGAAGGTCCCGGACCACGGTGCCGTCCGCGGAGCGCTCCACCTGCCGGTGGTAGGTCATGTCCTGGAAATCGTCGAAGCCGGTCACGGTGCGCCAGCGGGTGGGGTCAAAGACGTCGGATACCTTGGCGGGGATTTCGTTGCTCACAGTCCGAGTCTAGTAATCGGCTCAGCTGATACAGAACTCGTTGCCTTCCGGGTCCGCCATGGTGTGCCAGGAATGCGGGCCCTCGTTGGCGGTCCACAGGTACGTCGCGCCGCGGGCCTCGAGCGCGGCCCGGACCTCGTCCTTGTCAGCGCCGGCCAGGTTCACATCCCAGTGGACGCGGTTCTTGACGGTCTTCGCCTCCGGCGCGGTCTGGAAAAGAATCCGGCGTGAGGCGGGCTTGACGCCCAGGTCCTCGGGCGGCCGGATGGCGGCGCCGTCCCGCCAGACAAGCATTCCGTGGTGCCGCTTGGTCTCCGCGTCCGTCGCGAAACCCTGCTTGATCATGGAACGGATGAAGTCCTCGTCCTGCGGCTCCACGGCCCAGTCCAGGGTTTCGGCCCACCAGTCCGCAAGGGCGTGCGGGTCGACGCAGTCGACAGCGATTTGGATGTTCAGTGCCATGGGAAAAACCTACGACGACGGCGCCCGCGGCGCTAGGGTGCCGCCGGGGCAACTTTCGCTGTTGTTTTTCCGGGCGCTACTGCAGCTGCTCGAGGATTTCCGGCGGGATGGCGTAGATGAAGATGACGGCCAGCAGGTTCTTCGAGGCATGGACGAAGTAGGAGAACATCACATTCTTGCCCGTCCAGACGTAGACGAACACCAGGGTGGCGCCCATGGCGAGATAGGGCATCAGCACGGGCAGCGTCAGCGCCTCCTGGCCCACGACGTGCATGGCCGCGAACAGCACGACGGAGAGCGCGCAGCAGAGCCAGATGTTCAGCTTCCGGCTCAACTTGCCGATCAGCAGGTGCCGGAACATGTACTCCTCCACGAAGGGGCCCACAATCACCAGCAGCGGCACCATTAGCCAGGCCGGGACCTGCTGCATGAGTGCCTGCAGGCCGGCTTGGTTGGCGGAGGTTTGCGGGGTCCCTGCCACGGCCACCAGGATGGCGGTCAGGATCATCGCAGCCACCACGGCCAGCGGCACCGTCAGGAGGGTGAACCAGGGTCTCGTGGCCAGGACGCGGAGATCCCGGCGCGCGACTTGGCGTGCCGCGAACAGGGCGAGCAGGCCGATGACCGCATAGACCAGAAGGTTCACCGCGTAGGACGCCACCGCCGGATTGGGCGAGAGCTGCAGCACGAGCGGCGCCAGCAGGCCTGAGGCGGTGGCGAAGACCGCCCCCACTGCCACGTAAATCCCCGCCGTGATGAGGTCCAGCCGGGAGAATGCGTACAGTTCCGGACGCTGCGCAGGTGGTTGACGGAGAGCGGGACCCATGCCACCAGCCTAGCCCCGCCGCCGAGCGGACACGGCTAACGCCCGGGCCGAGGGCGCCGGGCGTTAGCCGTGTAGCTGCAGAGCCGGGAATCTATCGGAACAGCGCCCCGTAGGTCCCCATGATGATCCGGTCGCCCGGGGTGGACTTGCGGATGTAGTCCACCACCGCCCAGTCATCCAGGGAGATGCAGCCGGCCGTCGGGATCTTGTTCATGTGCAGGAAGATGGCGAAGCCCGCATCCTGGACAATGTTCGGCCGGTTGTAGTTGATGACCACGCCCTGGCGGTAGTAGCCCAGGCTGGCGAACCACCACATGTTCTCGTCCCAGCCAACCCAGGACGAGGACTCGTGGTACTTGTTGTAGGTGGCCGTCCAGGGGTTGCCGCCCCAGCGTGAGCGCGGGTTGAGCGTGCGGTACGAAAGCTTCGTGCCGGGGTTGCCCAGGCCAAAGGCCTCGGTCACGGAGAACGATCCGGTGGGGGAGAACAGGTTCCGGGTGGGGCCGGACGGAACTCCCGGCGGCTTGAACCCGGACTTACCGACGTACCCGTCAGTCCGCCAGTCCGGCACGTACGTCCCGGCGATCTTCATGCAGTACAGGTTGGTCGCATGGTTCAGTCCGTAGCCCTGGGTCCACGTGAGGAGGACCCGGTTCGCGCCGTAGGTGGGGTACTTGGACTTGCCGTTGTTGAGGTTCTGGCACTCCGACATCCCGAAGACCCGGTATCCCGGCTTCACCGTCCAGCCGATGAACCCCCGCTGGAAGGCCTGGATGCACTGCCCCGGAACGCACTTTTCGTTGGCGAGCGGGTAGCCCAGGCTGCTCCGGGTGGCCCCCACCCGGACGTACCGGGCTCCGAGGCCGCCGCGGGAGATCCAGGACCCGGTTGCCGAGGACCAGTAGACGGTTCCGCCCTGGAACCGCTGCAGGCATCCGCCGGCAGCCTGGCCACAGGTCCTGGGGCCGGTGGGATAGCCCATGACGCCGGCTTGCGCGCCGGCCGCCTTCCACCTGGTGTAGATGGTCCCCTTGAGAACCTGGGCGGGGGTCCTCGGGGACCAGAACACCGCTCCATGGGCGAAGAACTGAGAACAGCCCCGCGCCGTCAGCCCGCAGACCTCGGCGGTGGTCGGCAGCCCGAGCCCGGCGGCCTCACCTTGGGCCCGCCACAGGGCGCCGATGGCGCCGCGTGACCAGATCTGCTGGATTCCCTTGGTGGTCCAGGTGAGGAACCGCCCACTGGAAAACTTCTGGATGGTTCCGCCCGTGACCGCGGTTTCGTCCGTGACCGGATAGCCGTAGAGCGCCAAGCCTCCCTGCGCGTGCCAGCGGGGGCCCGTGTGGCCGGCCGTCCGCAGCACCGGGTGCGCGCCGGTTGCAGCGGTCCAGAAGACGGATCCGCCTTCGAACACCTGGCTGCAGACGTCGAGAGAGCAGGCCTGGTTGGCGGTCGGTGCGCCGAGGGCACCGGCTGCGCCCTTCAGCGCAGTCCATTTCGCCTGGATGGCGCCCAGGACAACGACTGACGGCGACGTCGGCTCCTCCGTCGGAGTCGGCGTCGGCGTCGGCGTTGGCTCCGCAACAGTGGAGGTCGGCTCCACGGTGGGCTCCGCCGTCGCTGTCGGGGACGTGCTTAGTTCCGGACCCGGAATGGCGGGGGTCGACGCCGACTCGGTCGGCGCGGCCGTGTCCGTTGCCGTGGGGCTGGCTGTGTCCTGCGGCAGCGGTGCGGTCTCGGCGAAGGCCGGTCCGACCGCCAGCGGTCCGGCCGCGAGCCCGAGCACCACCGCTGAGATGACAAGTAGTTTTTTCATGGCGCATCCTCTACGGAGACGACCGGTGTGCAGGTCCCGGCGCTGTCCTTGGTCTTGGCAAAGTTCGGTGCTGCAATCTCGGCCGACTTGCCGGCAGCGACGGTTTTGGTGATGATCGTGTGCCCTGCCACGGCAGGGCCGGCGGTGACCGCGATTGCCACGGTGAACACTTTGTTCTTGTCGCTGCTGTTGACCAGGGTCCCCGTGAAGGACCACGACCCGTCGGCCGTCGCGCGGCAGATGGGCTCGCGCAAGGCCTCGGGTGCGTTAAGCGAAGTGGAAACATCGGCCGGTTCGGACGCGCTCGGCGCCGGAGATCCTGATGATGATGATGATTGTGCCGGCGTTTCTGCGGTGCTGCTGCCGGTGCTGGGTGTGGCCGGACCGGAACCGCCGCTCGAACACCCTGCCAGTACGAGAAGCAGCACTGCGGGCAGTAGCGCTCTCTGTTTCATAGTCCCCCCTGACTCACGGCACTGCTGCCATGGCCTGCAGTGACGTTGCAGGCGAACCAGCGGGAACGTCCCCGCCGGTTCGCTCAGAGTAATGGAAACCTCGGCCTGACCAGCGCTTTTGCGCCAAAACGTTGTTTTAATTTCGTATTTTCGGCGGTTCCGGGTGTAGCCCGCGTCACGGTGCGGCGCCGAAAGCTAGTACTATGGACGTGCCGCGCGACGCTGCGACCCGTTGTGAGTTTCGGTCTAAAACCCTGCCCGTTTCCTGGGCTCAGGGCACAGGCCGGGTCCGTACTTCTGCTCCCGGAGCCGCCTTCCCGTCGCGGCAATACCCCGACCTACAAGGAACTGTTGTGCCACAAAGTACTTCCACAGACGTTAAGAGCGCGCCGGCGCAATCCGCCGTCGTCGACTCGACCCTCAGCGCCGAGGGCTACAAGAAGTCCCTGAACGGCCGCCAGGTCACCATGATCGCCATGGGCGGCGCAATCGGCGTCGGCCTCTTCATGGGCGCCGGCGGCCGCCTGGCTTCGACCGGCCCCGCGCTGATCTTCTCCTACGCCATTGCGGGCGTCATCGCCTACCTGCTGATGCGCGCCCTTGGCGAGCTCATCATGTACCGCCAGACCTCCGGCTCCTTCGTCAGCTACGCCGGTGAGATGTTCGGCAAGAAGGGTGCCTACCTGTCCGGCTGGATGTACTTCATCAACTGGGCCATGACCGGCATCGCCGAGCTGATCGCGATCGGGCTGTACTTCCAGTTCTTCTTCCCCAACGTGCCGGTGGAGCTGACCGCCATCGCGGCGCTGCTGCTCCTCGTCGGAGTGAATCTGCTGAGCGTCAAGGCGTTTGGCGAGTTCGAGTTCTGGGCCTCCGTCCTCAAGGTCGCGGCCATCCTGATCTTCCTGGCCGTCGGCACCTTCATGGTGGTCACCAACGCCAAGGTCGGCGACGGCCACGCCTCGGTGAACAACCTCTTCGCGGCGGACGGCGGCATGTTCCCCAAGGGCGCCCTCGTGATGATCCTCGTGCTGAACGCCGTGATCTTCGCCTACAACGCCATCGAGCTCGTCGGCATCACCGCCGGCGAGATGGAGGACCCGGCCAAGGAGGTCCCGAAGGCGATCCGCGCCGTCGTGATCCGGATCGTCGTGTTCTACGTCGGGTCGGTGACCCTCCTGGCGATGCTGCTGCCCTCGGACCAGTACAAGGCCGGCACCTCGCCGTTCGTCACCGTCTTCGGCCAGATGGGCCTGCCGTGGATGGGCGACGTTATGAACATGATCGTGATCACCGCCGCACTGTCGTCCTGCAACTCGGGCCTGTACTCGATTGGCCGGATCTTCCGCACCATGGCCAACAACGGGCATGCCCCGCAGTGGCTGACCCGGATGTCCAAGAGCCACGTCCCCTACGCCGCGATCCTGGCGATCGGCTCGGTCTACCTGGTCGGCATCCTGCTCAACATCTGGCTTGGCGGCTCGCACGCCTTCGACCTCGCACTCAACACCGCCTCGATCGGCGTCATCTTCACGTGGGGCTCGATTTTCGCCAGCCAGATCGCGCTGCGCAAGACCAAGGGCAACGTGTCCTCCCTGCCCATGCCGGGCTCACCGTGGACAAGCTGGGCCGGACTGGTGGCCTTGCTGGCCATCACCGTGCTGATCGGCTTCGACACGATGACCAGTAAGACCGGGGAGGTCTTCCCGCTGGGCCTGTGGACCCTGGCGACCATCCCGTTCTTCGCGGTGGTCCTCTGGCTCGGCTGGCAGAAGGTCAAGAACAACGAACCGAAGAGCCAGCTCTTCAGCTAGGGCTCCGGTCCTGAATGACCAACGACGGCGGCGGCCACCCGAACAAGGTGGCCGCCGCCGTCGTTTGTTCCATCGACTGCTCCGTAACGGCCGTTCCGGGGCTGCAAAAGGCACCGTTGGAGCAGCCGATGCGGGATCTGGCGCCTAGTCCTTCAGGTGCCGGGCGAAATGGTCTTCGATCCTGCGCCAGGCCGTGGGTGCGGCCTGCGGATCGGGCCCGACGCCGAGGACGCGGAACAACGGACGCAGCGGCCTGGGTCCCGTTTCCTCATCGTTCAGGAACGAGTGGCCGGCGGTCGCGAATTCCTTGATGTCGTGTTCAACGCCGAGGGACTCAAGCACGGAGGTCAGCCGTGCCGCCGCCCCGGAAAGGGAACGGTCCTTCGCGCCGAAGTTGGCCACGATCGGGCAGGCGCCCGCCAGCGCCGTTTCCGGGTCCTTGGGCAGCCTGCCGTAGTTCACCGCCGCGGCGTCGAAGCCGTCATTGGCCAGCAGCAGGGCGAAGCCGCCGCCCATGCAGAACCCGATGACGCCGATTTTTCCGGTCGTGCGGCCGGAGTCCAACAGCCACTGCCGCGCCGTCGCCAGGTCCGTGAACGCGCGCCCCTGCCCGGCAGCCAGGGAACGCATGGTCGAGACGAGGCAGCGGCGCGCCCCGCCGTCGCTGAACAGGTCCACAGCCAGGGTGAGATAGCCGGCGGCCGCCATCCGCTCTGCGTGCCGGACCGTGATGCCATCCAGGCCGAACGCCTCATGGATCATCAGCACGGCCGGGAAGGGACCGTCCCCTTCCGGTTCCGCCAGGTAGCCGCGGAGCCGGGGGGAGCCGCCGGCGGCGAGGCTGGCCCCGCTGAGGTCGACGTTATGCAGGGCCGGGTCCGGGTCTTCGCCCCGGTTGGCGGCATTCCTGGCCATGGGCACTCCTAGGTCGGGTCGTGCGGGAGTCGTGTTCGGACAGTCTTGCATCCGGGCACAAAAAACGGCGCCGGACATCCCCCAAAGGAATGTCCGACGCCGTCGATTTTTAGGACTAGTCGCGCTTGACGGCGTCCTTGACGTTTTCGCCGACCTTCTTCGCGTCGGCGACGACCTGGTCCTTCTGGCCTTCGGCCTTCAGGCGGTCGTTGTCCGTGGCGTTTCCGGTAGCTTCCTTGGCCTTGCCGCCGAGGTGCTCCGCCTCGTTCTGAATCTTGTCTCCGATACCCATGGTGTACTCCACCTTTCGTTTCCGGTTGAAATTCAACGCAGTTTCACCATAACACGAAGCATGCTTACTAATTCAAGCCCTTTTGCGAGATCATTCGATTCGGTCCGTGCCCAGGGTTTTCGATCCGCCCGGCTAGGCTCGAAACCATGGAGCCCACAACCACCCCTGTCCCAGCCAAGACCGCTGCCAAGGCGGAGTTACAGTGATGGCCAAGCCCTCCGGCGCAGCCAAGGTCACCGCCCCGCGCCTCACGCCGGTCCAGCTGGCGGACCTCGCGGAGGATCCTGCCCCCGATTTCCGCCGCGGGGAGCGCTACGACGGCGTCCGGTACACCCGCGCGGCCGCGGACGGGCTGGAGCTCAGCGGCACGGATTTCGCCGAGTGCGAGTTCTCCGGCGCCTCCTTTAATGAAACCCAGCTGCGCGGCGCGAGTTTCCGCGACTGCGTCCTGGCCGAGATCTACGCCCCGGTCTTCACGGCGGCGCGCTCAAGCCTGCGCGACGTCGAACTCCGCAACCCCCGCTGGGGGTCGGCGGAACTGTATGAAAGCGGCTGGCAGTCGGTGCGGATCGACGGCGGCAAGCTGGACTACGTCAACCTCCGCGGCTCCAAGCTGGTGGACGTGCAGATCAGCGATTGCATCATCAACGAACTGGACCTTGGCTCCTGCACGGCGACCCGGGTGGCGCTGAAGAACTGCACCATCGGCAGCCTGGACTTCAGTGGAGCGCGACTGAAGGACTTCGACCTGCGCGGCACGGAGTTCCGGTCCCTCAGCGGCCTCGGCAGCCTCGCCGGCATCGTGGTCGACGAGCACCAGCTCAGCCTGCTGGCCCCGCTGCTGGCCGGCCACCTGGGCATCACCGTGGCCTGAGTCGACGCCACGTCATCCGGGGCCGTCCGGTTGACCGCCTTGACCCGTTGTGTAATCTTTATAGAACGAACGGTCGGTAATTTACTCTGCTGCCGGCCCTGCTCCCTTGGTGAAGGATGTTCTCATGGTCGAGGCTTTTCTTGTTGGCGGTGCCCGCACTCCCGTGGGACGGTACGGCGGCGCCCTTTCCGCGGTCCGGCCCGATGACCTGGCGGCGCTGGTGGTCCGTGAAGCTGTCGCCCGTGCCGGGATCGACCCGGACGCCATCGACGAGGTCATCCTCGGCAACGCCAACGGAGCCGGCGAGGAGAACCGCAACGTCGCCCGGATGGCCACCATCCTGGCCGGACTACCGCTCCACATCCCCGGCATTACCGTTAACCGGCTCTGCGCCTCCGGCCTGAGCGCCATCATCATGGCCAGCCAGATGATCAAGGCCGGCGCCGCAGATATCGTCATTGCAGGCGGCGTCGAATCCATGAGCCGCGCCCCCTGGGTGCAGGAAAAGCCGCAGACCGCCTTCGCCAAGCCGGGCCAAATTTTCGATACCTCGATCGGCTGGCGCTTCGCCAACCCGCTGTTCCAGAAGGGCGAGCTCTCCCGCGACGGCAAGATGACCTACTCCATGCCGGAGACGGCCGAGGAAGTCGCCCGCGTGGACGGCATTTCCCGCGAGGACGCCGACGCGTTCGCCGTCCGCTCACACGAGCGTTCGCTCGCCGCGATTGCCGCCGGCCGCTTCGCGGACGAAATCGTTCCCGTGACCGTCAAGACGCGCAAGGGCGAGACGGTCGTGGACACCGATGAAGGCCCCCGCGCCGGCACCACCATGGACGTGTTGTCCGGGCTGCGCCCCGTCGTCGCGGGCGGCTCCGTGGTCACCGCCGGCAACTCCTCCACGCTCAACGACGGCGCCTCCGCGATCATCGTCGCCTCCGAGGCCGCGATCCAGAAGCTCGGGCTCACCCCGCGGGCCCGCATCATCGACGGCGCCTCGGCCGGCTGCGAGCCAGAGATCATGGGCATCGGCCCGGTCCCGGCCACCCGGAAGGTCCTCGCCCGAAGCGGGCTCGACGTCGGTGACCTCGGCGCCGTCGAACTCAACGAGGCCTTCGCCACCCAGTCGCTGGCCAGCATGCGCCGGCTCGGCCTCGACCCGGAGATTGTGAACCGCGACGGCGGCGCGATCTCCCTGGGACATCCGCTCGGCTCGTCCGGGTCCCGGATTGCCATCACCCTGCTGGGCCGGATGGAGCGCGAAGACGCCAAAATCGGCCTCGCCACCATGTGCATCGGCGTCGGCCAGGGCACAGCCATGCTGCTGGAGCGCGTCTAGTGGCGGCCCGGTCCGGCGGTCTGGACACCGCAGGCTTCGGCACGCTCCTGGTCGAGGAGCGCGAGGACCGGCTGGTGGTCCTGCTCAACCGCCCGGAGGTCCGCAACGCGATCGACCAGCAGATGGTCGATGAGCTCCACAGCGTCTGCGCGTACCTCGAGCAGACCCCCAAGGTGCTGATCCTTGCCGGCACGGAAGGCGTATTCGCCTCCGGCGCCGACATCGCGCAGCTGCGGGAACGCCGCCGCGACGACGCCCTGCAGGGCATCAACTCCACCATCTTCGTCCGGATCGCCAAGCTGCCGATGCCGGTCATCGCGGCCCTCGACGGCTTCTGCCTGGGCGGCGGCGCCGAATTGGCCTACGCCGCCGACTTCCGGATCGGCACCCCGGGGGTCCGGATCGGCAACCCCGAGACGGGCCTCGGCATCCTCGCCGCCGCCGGGGCCAGCTGGCGCCTCAAGGAGCTGGTGGGGGAGCCGGTGGCCAAGGACATCCTCCTGGCCGGCGCAGTACTCCGCGCCGACCGGGCGCTCGCGGTCGGGCTCATCACCGAGGTGCACGAACCCGCGGAGCTGATGGACGCCGCCCACGCGCTGGCGGACCGGATCGCGCAGCAGGACCCGCTCGCGGTGCGGATCACCAAGTCCGTGTTCCATGCCCCGGCTGAGGCGCACCCGCTGATCGACCAGCTGGCGCAGGGCATCCTCTTCGAATCGCAGGCGAAGTTCGACCGTATGCAGGCTTTCCTGGACAAGAAATCGGACAAGAAATCAGCCCGAGAGTCAGCCCAAGAGTCGGCCGCGAAGTGAGCAAGAAGCCAGCCGCCACGCCAGGCCCCAATCCAGACCGGAAGAAGTAGATATGAGCAACTCGGTACTCCCCGCCAACCTGCCTGCAACTGGCCTTCCCGACTTTGTTGGGGTGCTCGGCGGCGGACGGATGGGCGCGGGCATCGCCCATGCCTTCCTGATCAACGGCGCCAACGTGCTCGTCGTCGAGCGTGACGAGGAGTCCGCCGAGGCGGCCCGCGAGCGCGTGGAGTCCGCGGCGGCCAAGAGTATCGAGCGCGGCGCCACCGACGGCAACCTCGACGAGATGGTCTCCCGCCTCTCCGTGACCGTGGACTATGAGGACTTCAAGGACCGGCAGTTGGTCATCGAGGCCGTACCCGAGGACTGGGACCTGAAGGTGGCCTCGCTGCGCGGGATCGAGGAGCGGCTCGCCACGGACGCGTACCTCGCCTCCAACACCTCCTCGCTCTCCGTCAACGGCCTGGCCCGCGAGCTGAAGCGCCCGCAGAACTTCCTGGGCCTGCACTTTTTCAACCCGGTTCCCGCGTCCACCCTGATCGAGGTCGTCCTCGGCGAGCAGACAAGCGGGGCCCTCGCCCAGGCCGCCCGCGGCTGGGTCGAAGCGCTCGGCAAGACCGCCGTCGTCGTCAATGACGCCCCGGGCTTCGCCTCCTCGCGGCTGGGCGTCGCAATCGCCCTCGAGGCGATGCGCATGGTCGAGGAAGGCGTCGCCTCGGCCGAGGACATCGACAACGCCATGGTCCTGGGCTACAAACACCCGACCGGTCCGCTGCGCACCACCGACATCGTCGGCCTCGACGTCCGGCTCGGCATCGCCGAGTATCTGGCCTCCACCCTGGGCGAGCGCTTTGCGCCACCGCAGATCCTCCGGGACAAGGTGGCCCGCGGCGAACTCGGACGCAAGACCGGCCAGGGCTTCTTCGACTGGACCGCCTGAGCCGGTCCCGGACGGATGCTCATTGGGGGATCCGTCCGGGCGCCAGCGAGGGGCCGGCATGCCTAGGATGGTGCGGTGACTACCGCCCCGCCGCGCATTGAACCCATCACCCTCACCGGCCAGCACGTGGTGCTGGAACCGCTGAGCCATGCCCACCACGACGGCCTGGTGGAGGCAGTCCGGGACGGCGAGCTCTGGAAACTCTGGTACACGTCCGTCCCCGCCCCGGAGGCCATGGCGGCCGAGATCGATCGACGGCTGGCCCTGCAGCAGGCAGGCTCGATGCTGCCGTTCACCACCCGGCTGCTTGACCCGGCCACCGGCGGCCCCGGGAAAGTGATCGGCATGACCACCTACATGAACATCGACGCCGCCACACCCCGGGTGGAGATCGGTTCCACCTGGAACGCCGCCTCCGCGCAGGGCAGCGGCAGCAACCCGGACTCAAAGCTGTTGCTGCTCCGTCATGCCTTCGAGACGCTCGGCTGCCCCGCCGTCGAATTCCGCACGCACTGGCTCAACCACCAGTCCCGCGAGGCGATTGCCCGGCTGGGCGCCAAACAGGACGGCGTGCTGCGCAGCCACAGCCGCACGGCCGACGGCGTGCTGCGCGACACCGTGGTGTTTTCCATCCTCGAACATGAATGGCCGATGGTACGCAGCGGCCTGGAGTTCCGGCTGGGGAAGCGGCGGGACGAGTCCCGTGGCTAGCCGGCCGGAGGGCGGCACCGTGAAGCCCATGAACTGGGACGGGGCCGTCAACAGCGACGGGTCTGTCACTTGGGACGGGGCCGTCAACAGCGACGGGTCTGTCACTTGGGACGGGGCCGTCAACGCGTGGCATGTTGCGGGCAGCGTGTACCGGATGGGCCGCCGCGAATGGCTCACCGAGACCGGCTGGCAGCAGGCATACGACGGCGGCATCCGGACCGTGATCGACCTCCGCAACCCGGATGAGATCCGCCGCCGCGACACCGATCCACGGGTGGGCGAGGCGACCCTGGCGGCGTTCGACGTCGTGCACGCCCCCACCGAGGATCCCGGCAACGCTGAATTCCGCGCGCTCTGCGTTCCTTACCTGAACAACCCGGCGTCCTATCCGGACAACGCCAGGATCTTCCCCGGCAAGCTCGCCGCAGTGTTCAGGGCCGTCGCGGCAGCCCCCGGCGGCGTCGTGATCCACTGTTCGGCCGGCCGGGACCGCAGCGGCATGATCGCCGCCATGCTCCAGGACCTCGCCGGAGCCGGGGAGGACGCCATCGCCCTGTCCTACGCACGCGCCATGCGGGGCATCAACGAGCACCACCGGCTGTCCGCAACCCCGCATCCGCATGAGCGGTACCTGCCCGAGGAGATCCTCGCGCCACTGATCGAGGCGCGCCAGGAAAGCCTCCTGCGCTTTGTGCGGCAGCTGAAAACTGCCGAATTTTTGGGCCACAATGGGGTAACGGTTCCTGAGTTGACTGCCATCCGGGGCAAATTGGGGCACTAGAGTAACCGGGTGAAGACTCCCACGTACGCGCTGGTAATCCGGGCAGCTGCGGCTGTCGCCGTGGCGCTCGCGGGGTCGTCTGTGGCTGTCCCCGCCTTGGCAGAGGCCGGGTCCCCTAATCCCGCTACGGCGTCCCCTTCCCCTTCGCCCAGCCCCACTTCGGAGGCGGCCCTCGCGCCGACGGCGCCGGTTGAACCCGCTGCGTCCTCGCCAGAACCGGGCATCAGCGACGCCGGGCTCGCCGAGGCGATCCGACGGGACCTGGGCATGACCCTGGCGGAGTTCAACGCCGCCGGAGCGCAGGCCAAGCGGGCCGCCGAGGCTGCACCCTCCCTGCGCGGCCTGCCTGGCTATGTCGGGATTGTCCTGCGGGACGGAAAAATCGTGGTCGAAGGCTCCGGCGTGGAGCTCCAAGCCCGGATCGACGAACTGAACCAGGCCGGCCCGGCGGAATTCGCGCTCGAGGCGCCCGCGCTGAAGACTTCCGCGCTGGCCGCTCCCACGGGACCAGGCGCCACGCCGGCCGCAGCCGTGAAGCCGGAACTCGTCGCCGGCAGTGCCGAGCAGCTCTTCCAGGCGTATGTCCGTGAGGTCGGTCCTGCCGGGCTGCAGGCTGTGGCTTACGCCGACGGCCACTTCATAGTCCGCACCGGCGGCACCAACACAGCCGAGGCGTGGACCTCGGCGGCCCTGGCGCCCGGCAGCCTCGACCCGGCGCCGGCGCCCGCCCCCGGAAAGATCTCGGCCGCAGCTTTCGTGTCCCGCTACGCCAACGTGAAACTGGAAAAGGGCGCTCCGATCAAGACCGAAGACGACTACTTCGGCGGGCAGGGTTACGTGATCGACAAGATGACGATCTGCTCTGCCGGCTTCGGGGCTTTTGATCCCGCCGGCCTGCCGCTGGTGCTGACTGCCGGGCACTGCGCCGAAGATGGAACGGCGGCAAAGGCCGACGTCGAGCCGCCCACCGCGGCGCCGGCCGGCGGAGCGACCACCTCGCTGCCGGCCGTTCTCGAACCCCTGGGATCGTTCGGGTTCAGCCAGTTCGGCGGACCCGATAACTCGCCGATCACCGGTGCAGAGTCGAGTCCGGGCAACATCGGCACCGACATTGCCGTGATCAAGGATTTGCGGCCCGGGCTCAAGGTGCAGCCCTCCGCCACTACGTGGAAGACCCCGGCCAACCCGGGACAAACCTCCGTCAAGATCATTGGCACCGCAGCGCCGTACCAGGGCCAGGCTGTCTGCCGGTCCGGCCGCACCACCGGATGGTCCTGCGGCGAGGTAGCGGAAACCGGCGTCTACGTGGTGGGAGGACGCACCACCGCGGCAGGAGATTTGAGGGCCTTCAAGGGCTTCTTGTCCTATGACGTCCAATCCAGCGGTGGAGACTCCGGGGGGCCCTGGATCAGCGGAAACTTTGCCGTCGGCACACACTCCGCCGGGGAACCCCGGGGCGCGGCGCAGAACTTTGCGGTCGCGACAACGCTCGACGATGCGCTGGGCTCCATTCCTGGCCCCGTCCAGCTCCAGCTGTTCTTGAACAAGCCCGAGCGGACCGGGGAAGCCGGCGGCGCGGAAGTGGTCGCCGGGGACCTGGTCAAGGGCCGCGTTCCGGCCGAGCCAAGTACCTCGCTGCCGGCCGATACCAAGGTACGCATCGCCATTACGGCGCCCCACACCTTGGCCGGGCAGACCCTTGAGGTCCCGGTGGGGCCCTCGGGGAACTGGGCGTTCCCGGCCCCGCTGCCCGCCGGGCCGCTCACCTTCACGGCTACGACGCTCAACGGCTTCAGCCGGTCCGCGCCGGCGTCGTTCACAGTGACGGTGGCCCCTGCCGCCCTTGACGCCCCCACGCTGACGACGCCAGCCGGCAACCCTGTTGTGTCGCTCACCCGGATCGACGGCACCGGGATGCCCGGAGCCGCGGTGACCTTGTCGGGAGAGGTGGACGGCGCCGGAACAGTGCCGTTCGACGGCCACTGGACGGTGCGTCTGGACCACCCGGCGCCCTACGGCAGGGTGGACGTAGCGGCCGTGCTCTCGACGTCAGGGGTGCCGGACAGCCCCGCCGCCGCAGCAACCTTTACGGTCCGGCCACCCTCCCCGGCCGTCTCCGGCATCGCCGACGGCGCGCAGATCCGCAGCGACACCCCTCCGTGGACTATCCAAGGAACCGGCGTCGAGGGCGCCGAGGTGAAAGCGCTGATTGACGGAACACCTATGGCCGCTCAGGCCAGCGGTGGAGCGGCGACCGGTTCCCGGACCGTTACCCTGGCCCTGCCGCAATTGGTGGTGTCGGAAGGGCGATGGAGCGTACCCTTCCCGGCCCACCTGGCTCCCGGCCGCCACACCTTGTCAGTTACCCAGTCGGTCGACGGGGTCACCTCGGCGCCGCGGCAGGTGGAGTTCACAATTCTGGCGGCACCGGCGGCACCGGCGGCACCGGCGGCCACGGCGGAGCCCGGAACTCCCGCCGACCCGGCCGAGCCCGGCCCCCCGGCTGAGGCTGCCGCCCCGGCGGCCGCGAACGGCGCCGACGGGACGGTGGTGACGGCCGGCTCCGGCCAACTCGCGGACACCGGGGCCGGGACAATCCTGACGACAGTCGGCGTTGCCGCCGGCGCGATGCTGGTCGGCGCCGTTCTCCTAGTCGGAATCCAGGTGGCCGGTGTGCGGCGGCGCACCATCCGCTAAGCGCTGCAGGGCGACGCCGGACGGTGCGTTAGCTGCGCCGGTGCCGGCGGGCGGGGCCGGAAGGCTCCCGCCCGCAGGCGTCCTAACCGAAATCGGCGACGTAGCTGGGCACCCCCACCGCGTCTGTCGAGACGGCTGCGCCGGTGTCATTGACGACGTGGTCCAGGGTCCCGGCGCCGAGGTTGACCGTCAGCAGGCCATGCAGCTTCACGCCGGGCGTTACCGGCACTTCGAATCCGCGGGTGGCGTGGATCGTGGGGTCGACGTTGTTGTAGACGTAGCTGCCGCCGCCCCAGAGTTCGTGCGTCCGAACCGAGTCGGCGACCTTGTAACCAGCCCAGCCCAGCACGCCGTCGTGCTGCCAGGCGGCCTGGTTGGGCGCGTCGTAAGGCAGTTCGTTCTGGAAGAAAATCGTCTTCCCGCGTTCGCCGTTCCAGATCACGTTGTACTGCTGGTAGTGCTCGACGAACAGGCCGGTGGCGGTGACGTTGTCGCCGTTGATGATGACGCCGTTGTCTGCGGTGTTCGTAGTCCAGCCCACGCCGTTTCCGTGGTCGGCGCGCCAGGCCCAGATGTGGTCCAGGAGCACGTCGTCACTGTTGACCTCCAGGCTCAGCGAGGCCTTGCCGAGGTGGGGCCCGCCGATCCGGAAGAAGACATCGTGGAGGGTGGTGGGGTTGGCGGGATCGCTCCAGCCGTTGTGGGCGCGGGCGTTGCCTTTTGCGGCACGCTGGGTGCCAACGCGAAGCAGTGCCGGTGAATTCTTCTCGCCGGCGTCCACGGTGACGGCGGCAATTTCGACGCCGGGGACATCCGCGACCGTCAGCGGCACGGAACCGTCGACGGCGGTGAGGGTGGCCATGCCGAGTCCGAGGACGACGGTGTTGGCACGCTTGACTTCGATGCTTCGATCAATGTCGTAGACACCCGGGGTCAGCAGCAGGTTCTTGCCGCGGGCCAGTTGGGAGTTGATGGTCTGAACGGAATCGGTAGGCCTGGCCACGAAGAAGTCGGACAGGGGGAGGCTGCGGCCCGCCGTCGGGCCGTTTTCCCACGTGGTTCCTGCGGAATCCTTGCGCACCGAGGGAACAACAACGTTGTACCCTCCGCCGGAATCCAGCACCAGGTACGGCTTCTCGCGGCTGACCGGGGTGCTGGCCAGTGTGGTGTATGGCGGGTTCGGGAAGGACTGGGCCGGAGCCCCGTTCACCCCGGAGAAGACCTGGTTCCAGACGCCGTTGGACCAGCTGCCAATGCTGCTGTCGCGGACCAGGTATTGCTGCTGCGAACCGTTGATGACCGTGCCGGCTTTTGAATCGGAAATGAAGCCGCCGCTGGCGTACTGCGGGCCGGCGGTGCAGTAGTCCATCAGGGAGAGGTTGCCGCCGGTGATGTTGACCCGCCGCATGGGCGATGCCTGCGAAGCCGCCCAGAAGTTCGCCGAGCTGCGGCAGCCCTCCAGACCGGTGACATTGATGGTGAGGTTGGAGACGGAGCGCCAGAAGTTGTTCAGGGCGATGCAGTTGTCCGCGGTCAGGCACCGGTTGTACGTGTCCACATGGCCGTTGATGGTGACGTCCGTGGGTGAGGCGCCCAGGCCGGCCACTTCGGTCGAATAGCCCACCTGGATGATCAGCGGCGTTTCCGGGCTGCCATAGGTGCCGGGCTTGAACAGCAGGGAATAACGGTTGGTGCCCATCTCGTCGTCGACCTGTTTGGCCGCTATGGCGTCCACCTCGGCCTGGATGGCGGCCACCGGCATGCCGGGATCGAAGATCCGCACGTTGGGGCCGAAGTCGGGGGGCGGCGCGGGCGTGGTCTTCGCCTGGTTCACTGCCGGGTTCATCGCCGGGGGCGGAGCGGCGTTGGCGGCGGGGGCGGCTGCGGCGCCCAGCACGCCAAGCATCACCGCTACCGCGCCGGCCAGCAGCCGTCTCTGGTGGTGCGTTGGCGCCCGGAACGACGTGGATTGGGCCGCGCGGTGGCGGCGGAGGTGGGCTAGCGGCATTGCTTGTCCTGCTCTCGTTGGGGTGCGGTTTTGCACGGGCTGTGGAGTGGAGCAAAAGGGAATCAGGCGCCCCGCTGCCGGGAAGGGCACGGTGTGGGAGCGCTCCCGCCGGGAAGCCTAACACCGGCCTCAAGGCCCGGCAAGGGCCCCGATTCCGCCAAGGGCGCCACCTTGACAATTCATTGTGATGTGCGACACCATGCTTGTGGGAGCGCTCCCATGCGAGTCACGGGAGCGCTCCCAGCTCTGGGCGCATCGCCCCGCACTCTTCGTGCCATACCCTGACAAAGGAGTCCCCGCGTGAAATTTCCCCGCAAGCTCGCCGCCCTGTCGGCGTCGGCTGCCTGCCTCACCCTTGCCCTGAGCGCCTGCGGAGCAGACGCCCCCAAAGCCGCGGCACCCACCGGCGAGACGGGGAAGGAGCCTGTAACCCTCACCCTCGCCACGTTCAACGAGTTCGGCTACGAGAGCTTGCTCAAGGAGTACGAATCACTCAACCCCAACGTCAAGATCCAGCACAAGAAAGCCGCCACCACCAACGAAGCGCGCGACAACCTGACCACCCGCCTGGCGGCGGGATCGGGCCTCTCGGACCTCGAAGCTATCGAGGTTGACTGGCTCTCCGAACTCAAGCAGTATCCGGACCAGTTCGTGGACCTGAAGGATCCCGCCGTCGAAGGCCGCTGGCTGGACTGGAAGACCGAGGCGGCGACCACGCAGGACGGCCGCCTGATCGGCTACGGCACAGACTCCGGTCCCGAGGCTGTCTGCTACAACTCGGCACTGCTCAAGGCGGCAGGACTGCCGACGGACCGCGAATCCGTCGCCAAGATGCTCGGCACCACCTGGGACAGCTACTTCGACGCCGGCAAGAAGTTTGTCGCCGCGAAGACCGGCGCGGCCTGGTTCGATTCCGCCGGAGCCATCTACCAGGGCATGAGCAACCAGCTGGAAAAGGCCTACGAAAACGAGGACGGCACTGTCATTGCCGCCGAGAACCCCGCCGTCAAGGACGTCTACACCAAGGTCCTCAACGCCTCGACGAAGGACAACCTCTCCGCGCACCTGGGCCAGTGGAGCAACGACTGGGTGGCCGGTTTCCAGTCCCAGAAGTTCGCCACCACCCTCTGCCCGGGCTGGATGCTCGGTGTGATCGAGGGCAACGCCACCGGCGTCAAGGGCTGGGACGTCGCCAACGTCTTCCCCGGCGGCGGCGGAAACTGGGGAGGTTCGTACCTGACCGTGCCGGCGCAGGGCAAGCACCAGGCCGAAGCCAAGAAGCTCGCCGCCTGGCTGACCGCCCCGGAGCAGCAGATCAAGGCCTTCACCGCCAAGGGCAACTTCCCGAGCCAGGTCAAGGCGCTCGACAGCGAGGCTCTGCTGGGGCAGACCAACAAGTTCTTCAACAATGCCCCCACCGGAAAGATCTTCGCCGAGCGGGCCAAGGCCGTGGGCGCCACCCCGTTCAAGGGCCCGAAGTTCTTTGCCATCAACGACGCCATGCAGCAGGCCCTCACCCGCGTGGACGTGGACAAGAAGGACGACGCCGAGTCCTCCTGGGCGAAGTTCCTCACCGCTGTGAAGTCCCTGTAGGTCATGTCGGTAACGGACCGGGTCAGGCCCCAGAGCCAACTGGCTGACGAGGAGATACCCGGCAAGAGGAGCGTCCGGCGGCTCGCGTTCTCGCAACGGATGTCACGGTGGGACGTCAAACTTTCGCCCTACCTCTACATCTCGCCGTTCTTCCTGCTGTTTGCCCTCACGGGACTCTTTCCGCTGCTCTACACAGCCTGGGTGTCCCTGCACAACTGGAACCTGATCGGCGGGCAGGGCAAGTTCGTCGGGACGGAGAACTTCGGCTTCGTCCTCGCGCAGCCGTACTTCTGGAATGCGGTAGGAAACACGCTGAGCATCTTCTTGCTTTCGTCCGTGCCGCAGGTGGTGCTGGCGCTGCTGATCGCGGCCGCGCTGGACGCCAACCTCCGGGCCAGAACATTCTGGCGGATGGGCGTCCTGGTGCCCTTTGTCGTCGCCCCGGTGGCGGTCGGGCTGATCTTCAACAACCTGTTCGCCGACCAGTTTGGCCTCGTGAATGAGCTGTTGGCACTCGTCGGCCTTGACCCGGTCCGCTGGCACTCCGAGCAACTCGCCAGCCACATTGCCATCGCCACGATGGTGAATTTCCGCTGGATCGGTTACAACGCACTGATCTTCCTTGCCGCCATGCAGGCCATCCCCCGCGATGTCTTCGAAGCCGCCACCATCGACGGCGCCGGCCGGGTCAGGCAGTTCCTGTCCGTGACGGTTCCGATGCTCCGGCCCACCGTGATTTTCGTGGCCATCACGTCCACGATCGGCGGGCTGCAGATTTTCGACGAGCCGCGGGTGTTCGACCAGTCCGGGCTCGGCGGCGCCGACCGGCAGTGGCAGACGCTGACCATGTACATCTGGGAACTGGGCTGGGGACAGCGCAATTTCGGCAGGGCATCTGCGGTCGCGTGGCTGCTTTTCCTGATGATTGTGCTGATTGCCCTCCTGAACTATCTACTCACACGGCGTATCGCCAGCCAGGGAGGCCGCAAATGAGCTCCATCCCCATGATCCGGCAAACCGCCGGCAAAGGTGCGGCCAAGGCGGCGGCCAAGCGGCCGAACCGCATAACCGGCCGGCCGCGCAACCGGGGCGGCGCAGGCGGTCAGCGCCGTCCCGGGGCGCTGACCTACAGTGTCCTCGGCACGGTCCTGCTGGCGTCGCTGTTCCCGCTGTATTGGTCGTTCCTGGTGGGCAGCCATGACAGCACGGTGCTCAGTCGCGGTGTCCCGGTCCTGCCGGGAGGGAACTTCTTGGCCAACGCCGCGAAAGTCTTCGACAGCATCCCGTTCTGGAAGGCCATGGGCAACAGCGTCCTGGTGTCCACGGTCACGGCCGCCTCGGTGGTGGTTTTCTCCACCCTGGCGGGCTTCGCGTTCGCGAAGTTGCGCTTCCGGGGCAGCAAGGGGCTTCTGGTCTTCGTGATCGCCACAATGGCGGTGCCCACCCAGCTGGGCGTGGTTCCGCTGTTCATTGTGATGGCCAAGCTGGGTTGGACCGGTTCCCTCTGGGCGGTGATCCTCCCCGGCGTGGTGACGGCCTTCGGGGTGTTCTGGATGACCCAGTATCTACGGGACGCCCTCCCGGACGAACTCATTGAGGCCGTCCGGGTGGACGGGGCCTCCATGATCCAGGCCTTTTGGTATGTCGGCTTCCCCGCGGCGCGACCGGCCGCGGCGATGCTGGCGCTTTTCACTTTCGTCGCGACCTGGACCAACTTCTTCTGGCCTTTCATTGTGCTGGACCCTTCCAACCCGACCCTCCCGGTGGCGCTGCAGCTGCTGCAGGCCGCACACTTTGTCGACTATTCGGTGGTGCTGGCAGGTGCCGTCCTGGCCACCGTCCCGCTGCTGCTGCTCTTCATCGCCGCCGGTCGCCAACTCGTTTCAGGAATTATGCAAGGAGCAGTCAAAGGATGAGCACCACCGAGCTAACTTTCCCCGACGGATTCCTCTGGGGCGCGGCCACGGCCGCCTACCAGATCGAAGGAGCCGCCCACACCGGAGGGCGGAAGGACTCGATCTGGGACACCTTCGCCCGGGTTCCGGGCGCCGTGGCAGACGGCCACAACGGTGACGTGGCGTGCGACCACTACCACCGCTCGGGCCAGGACGTGGAGTTGATGACGTCGCTGCACCTAAAGGCGTACCGTTTCTCGACGTCGTGGGCACGGTGCATGCCCGACGGCAGGACGCCGAACCCCGAGGGGATCGCGTTCTACTCCCGTCTGGTGGACGAACTCCTCGCCGCAGGCATCACACCCTGGCTGACGCTATACCACTGGGACCTGCCGCAGGCCCTGGAGGATGAGGGAGGCTGGGCCAACCGCGAGACCGCCCGGCTGTTTGCGGACTACGCGGCCGTGATGCACGAGGCCCTCGGCGACCGGGTCCGCATCTGGACCACGCTCAACGAGCCGTGGTGTTCGGCGTTCCTCGGCTACGCCGCGGGCGTCCACGCCCCGGGACGGCAGGAACCGCGGGCAGCCCTCGCCGCTGCCCACCATCTCCTGCTCGGGCACGGGCTCGCCGCCAGGGAACTGCGCCGGCGTGATCCGGCAGCGAGCCTTGGCATCACCCTGAACCTCACTGTCGCCGATCCTGCCGACCCCGGCTCCGCGGAGGACCGCGATGCGGCCCGCCGGATCGACGGGCTGCACAACCGGATCTTCCTCGACCCGATCTTCCGTGGCCAGTACCCCGCGGACGTGCTGGACGACGTCGCCGGATTCGGCTTCGGCACCGTGGTGCAGGACGGTGATCTGGCTGTCATCTCGGCGCCCGTGGATTTGCTGGGGGTCAACTATTACCAGGGCGAGGCGCTGACCAAGGCGGCGGCAGCCGAAGAACGGGTCCAACCGGACACCGTGACCACCACGGCGCAGGCCGCCCCGGCGTCGGCCGACAGGCGTGAGGCAACGCCGTTCGTTTCCGCGGAGGACGTGCACTCCGTGCCGCGCGGGTTGCCGGTGACGGGGATGGGCTGGGAGGTGCAGCCCGAGGGGCTGTACCGGTTGCTGACCCGGCTGCAGCTTGAGTACACCGGCCCGGCCGGCATCCCGATCTACATGACGGAAAACGGCGCCGCGTACCCGGACGCTCCCGACGCCGACGGCTTCGTCGACGACCAGGAGCGGTTGGCCTTTTTCGACGCGCACCTGCGCGCAGTGCGCTCCGCGATCGACGCCGGCGCCGACGTCCGCGGCTACCTCGCCTGGTCGCTGCTGGACAACTTCGAGTGGGCGTACGGCTATCACCAGCGTTTTGGTCTGGTCCGGGTGGACTATCAAACCCAGCAGCGGATCCCGAAGGCCAGCGGACTCTGGTACTCGGGGGTGGCGGCGGCGAACGCCCTGCCGGCACGGTAGGGCCCGTCCCTGCGGAGACCGGGCATGTCGTATTCTCAAAGTGATGAGCGAACAGAAGCACGCGGGTCTCCGGGCCGGACCGGCGAGACTTAGCCCCACCCTTGAAGACCTCGCGACGGCGGCGGGAGTGTCACGCTCCACCGCCTCCCGGGCCATCAACGGCGGCTCCCGGGTCAGCCCGGAAGCTCAGGCCGCGGTGGACGCTGCGGTCATCTCGCTGGGCTACACCCCGAACCGGGCCGCGCGCAGCCTGGTCACCCGCCGGACTTCCTCGATCGCCCTGGTGATCAACGAACCCGATGCCCGGGTCATGATGGACCCGTTCTTCGCGGCCGTCATCACCGGGGTGACGGAGGCGTTGCGTGAGACCGAAATGCAGCTGGTCCTGCTGATGTCCCGGGCCGGCGGCGATCCCTCCCGGACGCTTCGGTACCTGCGTGGAGGCCACGTGGACGGTGCCATTGTCGTCTCGCACCATAAAGCCGACGGCTGGACCGAGGAGCTTGCCGCCGCGGGGCTGCCCACAGTCTTCATTGGAAGGCCGTGGGATACCGGGCTGGGGATCCACTACGTTGACGTGGACAGCTTCGAAGGCGGCCGCCTGGCCGCGCTTCACCTTGCGGCGGCCGGGCGCACCCGGCTGGCAACCATCACCGGACCGCTCGATATGACGGCAGCCGCGGACCGGCTGGAGGGATGGCAAGCGGGCCTCAGGGAGGCCGGGCTGCCGCCGGGGCCGGTCGCGCAGGGGGATTTCACCCCTGCCGGCGGCACCGAAGCGGCCGAACGGCTGCTGGCCGAGGACAGCAGTGTGGACGGCATTTTCGCTGCGTCCGACCTCATGGCCCGCGGTGCCATAACGGCCCTGCTGGCCGCCGGGCGCACGGTGCCCGGGGATGTCGCCGTCGTCGGCTTCGATGACCACCTGGCCGCGCCGGGCGAGCTGCCCCTGACCACGATCAACCAGCCCACGGTAGAAATGGCCGCCCAGGCGGGCCGCCTGCTTCTTGCGGACATCGAAGATCCGGGGACGGGCCGGGACCCGCTGATATTCCCGGCCCGCCTCGTCGTCAGGGAAAGCAGCACCCCCGGCTAGGCCGGGAATTTCCAGCGGGCAGGCAGGACCGGCCGCTTAGCGGCCGTGCCGGCCGTGATCCCGCCACTTGTCCGAGTCGACTACCTGGACCGCTACGCCGAGGTTGCCCTTCTTGAGGCTGCCCCAGGCGTAGACAATCGTGTTCTTGCCCGCGGCGACCGGAATGTCCGCCGGGCCAATCAGGGGCTTGGTGGTCCCGGCGGCCGCGACCGAGGCGGACACCTTCCCGGCCTTCAGCGTCAGCACTTCCTGGTCCGGGTTTGTCAGGTCCTCGATCACGGCAGTCTTGCCGGCAAGGACGTCGACGGCGGGCGCCGCGGCCACGTGCCTGACCGTCAGCTTCCCCTCACCCCGAGGGCTGGGCGAGGTGTCGTTCTTGAACAGGGTGGCGGTGGGATCGCCGTCCTCATCCAGGTGGGCCACGGCGGTGTAGTTCCGGCCCTCCCTGAGCTTGACCTCGACCGGGCCGATCACCGCGTCGTCGGCGCTCTTGGCGTTGGCGGCCGTGACAGCAATCTTGTAATTGCCGCCCTCGAGCTTCAGCGGGCCCGCGAGCTTGCCGGGCTTGAAGTCGTCCAAGGTGAGCTTGCCATTCACCCATACGTCCACGGTCAGGCCGGGGACTCCGTGCAGGACGGACAGGACGGCATCGTCGCCGTGGTGCCTGCCGCCGTCGTGCTTCCCGCCGGCCTGGGCCGGGGCGGCAAACGCGAGGGCGGCCGCCATCGACACGGCACCGGCGGCATAAACGGTTTTACGCATTTCAAACTCCTCATTGAGTTGCCCGGATCCGGGCGGTGATTTGCTTACACCGTTACTACCGGCCGGCGCCCCTCTTTGGATGCAGCCGGTCGGACCTTTTGCCCGGGCCCGCTCAGCCCTTGCGGTCCAGCAGCAGGTTAGTGATCCGCAGTGTGCAGAGCCGCTCCCCGGCCTCGTTGGTGATCAGCACCTCGTGGGTGGTCACCGTGCTGCCCAGGTGGATCGGGGTGGCGGTTATCGTGACCAGCCCCTCGCGGGCGGACTTGTGGTGCGTGGCGGAAACGTCCACGCCCACGGCGGTCTTGCCCAGGGTGCTGGCGTGGATCACCGAGGCCCACGAACCCACGGCCTCGCCGACGGCCAGTGAGGCGCCGCCGTGCAGCAGGCCGAAGGACTGGCGGTTGCCTTCCACCGGCATGGTTGCCACGACGCGCTCCACGGACTGCTCAACGATCTTGACCCCCATCTTCTCGTCAAGTTCACCGAGGGTGATTTTCCACAGCTCGGTACCACTTTGAATGTTGCGGGGGTCGGGCGTCATTGCGTCTCCTCTGGGGCTCTGGCCTGTCATGGGCCGGTCGGGCCCGCCGCTACTAGTGTGCCGCAGGGCTCCTTCATGTACTGTAGACATATTACCGAACGGACGGTCAGTAATGCGCTGGCCGTGTTGATCTTGCCCCGCGTTGGAAGGACCCGTCAACGATGACCACCACTGCAACAGCTCCGGAACCCTCAGTGGGCACCGTCGAGATCGTCCCCAGCTTCATCCGCAACTCGTGGTGGACCCCCGACGCAGCCTCTGCCGCCGGAGCCGCCTCCGTCCTGGACGCCAGCACCGGCGAACTCCTGGCAAAGGTGAGCACCGAGGGCCTCGACCTCGCCGCCGTCGTCGACTATGGCCGCACCACCGGCCAAGCGGAACTGGGGAAGCTGACCTTCCACCAGCGCGCCCTCAAGCTCAAGGAACTGGCGCAGTACCTCAACGGCCGCCGCGACGAGTTCTACGCGCTCTCCGCGCAGACCGGCGCCACCAAGATCGACTCGATGATCGATATCGACGGCGGCATCGGCGTGCTCTTCACCTTCGGCTCCAAGGGCCGGCGCGAGCTGCCCAACGCCCAGGTGGTGGTGGACGGGCCCATGGAGGTGCTGTCCAAGGACGGTTCCTTCGCCGGCGAACACATCTACACCCGGATCCCCGGTGTCGCCGTGCAGATCAACGCCTTCAACTTCCCGGTCTGGGGCATGCTCGAGAAGCTCGCCCCCGCCTTCATCGCCGGCGTCCCCACCATCGTCAAGCCAGCCACCCCCACCGGCTACGTCGCCGCGGCCGTGGTGAAGGCGATCGATGAATCCGGCATCCTGCCCAAGGGCTCGCTGCAGCTGGTCTCCGGCTCGGTCCGCACCCTGTTGGACCACCTCGACTACCGCGACCTTGTCGCCTTCACCGGTTCGGCCTCCACCGCCAACACGCTCAAGTCCCACCCCAACGTGGTCAAGGGTGGCGTCCGCTTCACCTCCGAAACCGACTCCCTCAACGCCGCCATCCTGGGCCCGGACGCGGTCAAGGGGACCCCGGAATTCGACGCTTTCATCAAGTCCCTCGTCACCGAGATGACCGCCAAGGCTGGCCAGAAATGCACCTCGATCCGCCGCGCGATCGTGCCGCAGAACCTGGTGTCAGACGTCGTCGCCGCCGTGGGGGAGCGGATCACCGAACGCGTCGTGCTGGGAGACCCGCGCGCCGAGGGCGTCACGATGGGCGCCCTCGCCTCCCGTGAGCAGCTCGCCGACGTGCGGGCCGCCGTCCAGTCGATGCTCGACGCCGGGGGCGAGCTCGCCTATGGCACCCTCGACTCGCCGAAGGTCACCAGCGCGGACGGGAGCGTCGGCGTCGTCGACGGCGGAGCCTTCATGTCCCCGGTGCTGCTGAGCTGGGCCGACCCCGAAGCCGAGGAGGTCCACTCGCTCGAGGCCTTCGGCCCGGTCTCCTCCGTGATCGGCTACACGGACCTCGCCGACGCCGTCCGCCTCGCCGCGCGCGGTGGCGGCTCGCTGGTCGCCTCGGTCTGCACCAACGATCCGGCGGTGGCCCGCGAGCTCGTCACCGGCATTGCGGCCCACCACGGCCGCGTCCTCATGCTCAACCGGGAGGACGCCCGCAGCTCCACCGGCCACGGCTCCCCGGTCCCGCACCTGGTCCACGGCGGCCCGGGCCGTGCCGGCGGCGGCGAGGAACTGGGCGGCATCCGCTCGGTCATGCACCACATGCAGCGCACCGCCATCCAGGGCTCGCCCAACATGCTCACGGCCGTCACGGGCGTCTGGCACACCGGTGCGGACCGCAACTACACCCTCGAGACCGAGGGCCAGCACCCGTTCCGGAAGCACCTGAGCACGCTGCACATCGGCGACGCCATCCGCTCCGATTTGCGCGAGGTCTCGCTGGAGGAGATCACCAAGTTCGCGAACTCCACCGGCGACACCTTCTACGCCCACACGAACCAGGAAGCGGCGGCAGCCAACCCGTTCTTCCCGGGCATCGTGGCGCACGGCTACCTGCTCCTCGCCTGGGGTGCCGGCTTGTTCGTGGAGCCCGCGCCGGGTCCGGTCCTGGCCAACTACGGCCTGGAGAACCTGCGCTTCATCACGCCCGTCGCGGCCGGTGACTCCATCCGCGTCACCCTGACGGCCAAGAAGATCACCCCGCGCGAGACCGACGAGTACGGCGAAGTGGCCTGGGACGCCGTCCTGACCAACCAGAACGATGAAATCGTCGCCACCTACGACGTCCTGACCCTCGTCGAGAAGTAACCCCTCGCCCCGCCCGTTGCTCTATCACTTATGGCTGCCGCGACGTTCGAATGGCAACCCACAGGTGATAGAGCAACCGCGGAGGGGCGGGTCTTTCCACCTTGCCCCGGCGTAAAATCGTGCTCGTAGGAGGTGGCGAAATGTCCCTAGCACTCAACAAAGCCACAACAGTCCTGCCAGTCGATGATGTAGCGCGTGCCCGGCATTTCTATGCGGACACCCTGGGGCTCCCGCACCGTGGCGTGGCAGACGACGGAAGTGAACTATTTGGTTCAGAAGGCGGCCCGATGCTGCAACTGATGCCAGTCAAGGATGGAAAGCATTCGGAGCACACCACCCTGAGTTTCGAAGTCAGCGAGATCGAACGCACCGTGAGGGAAATGGAAGCCAGGGGCGTCACGTTCCAGGACTACAACCTCCCTGATCTCAAGACCGAGAACCACATTTGCACAACGGATTCCGAGAAGTGCGCCTGGTTCATGGACTCCGAGCACAACATTCTCTGCGTGCACGAGAACATCACCACGGCAGCCGACTACCAGCTCTGAGCGGCGGCTCCGGGCTCCCGGCTGCGGGCTCCCGCTGCAGAACGGAATTGCGGAACGGAATCATAGAACAGCGCCCCGGCCTGCCGGGGCGCTGTTCTATGTCCCGGGCCGGGGCCGCGGCTAGGGCCGGTCGGTCCTGTCCCCGGGACGCACCCCGGGTGTAGCTTGAGACCAGATTCCCGGATGGCGGAGGCGAGGCGCAGACATGACTGAGTCGTCTTCCGGGCCGGTATCCGAAACCCTGGTCCGTCGCGTCGTCTGGTTCCCCACCACCCGGGCCGGCAAGGTGGCTCTGACGCTGGCCTACCTCACGGTGCTCTCGCCCGTCTGGGTGCTCCTGGTCCTGGGGCAGGCCGTGTTCAGGGCGGGAGCCGCCGACGACGTGGTGGTAGCCATGCTGGTGGGTTCCGTCGCGGCGCTCTGGACTGCCCTGCTCCGGGCGAAGGAACGCTCCCTCCTGGTCGCGGCCTTTACCGTGCTGCTGTCGGCTGCGCTGATGTATTTCCTTGGCTGGCTCACTTCGACCCCGGGCGGGGCGGCCCCGTGACGTCGCCTTCCAAGGCGCGCGGCCGCAAGATTGCCTGGCTGCCACGCACCCGCATCGGCAATGTGGCTCTGGTCCTGGACCTCGCGATGGCTGCTTTCCCGGTCTGGGTCCTGCCGTCCTGGTACCTCGTGACGTTACTGGTGGGTGCCGGCGGCATGTTCGAGTCGCCCCGGGCGGTGGTCGCGAACAGCGTTTTCCAGGGCCTCGTGGTGGCCGGCACGCTGGTGGTCAACCTTGCAGCGTTGCTCCGCGCCAAGGACTACTCGATCCTGCTTGGGCTGGCAGTGCTTCCGCTGTCCGCCGTGTTGCTGTACATGGGCTGGTTCGTGGCCGTGAACGGGTTTCCCGGCCTTGCGGGGGCAGGTTGACACGGACCCGCCGGGCTTTGAGGGCGACACCGCCTGCCCGCGGCCGTTAACGGTGCCCCCGGAGGCGGCGTCAGGCTTTGCTGGGGACGTGGAGGCCGTGGAACGCCATGGCGACGACGTCGTCGGCCAGCTTCTCGGGGGAGAGGGACCCGCCGGGCTTGTACCACTCAACGATCGAGTTGATGGTGCCGAACAGCAGGCGGGTGACGGTGCGGGGGTCGATGTCCTGGCGCAGCGAGCCCTCGTCGCCGGCGGCCGAGATCAGGGCGGCCACCTTGTGGTCGAACGTGCGCCGGCGTTCCAGGGCGTCCCGCTCGATCTCGGTGTTGCCGCGCAGCCGCAGCAGCAGGGTGACGAACGGCAGCCGTTCCACCAGGACGGAGATGGTCTCGCGGACCACGAATTCCAGCCGGGCGTCGGCCGAGCCGGTCCGCGCCTCAGGCCGGTCCAGGATGGCTTCGAGGCCGCCGAGGGCATGGTCGAGGGCGAGTTTGAGCAGATCGCCCTTGGACGGCACGTGGTGGTAGATCGCGGACTTGGAGATGCCCAGGTTCTCGGCGAGGATGCCCATCGAGGTGGCGTCATAGCCGTGGCGGTTGAAGACATCGACGGCGATCAGCAGCACCGACTGCTGGTCATAGCCGGGACGGCCGCGCTTGGTGGTGGTTGCTGTGCTGGGCATACTCGCTAGTTTCTCATGAACGGTCGGTCGGCCCGGCAGCGTGGCCTCGAAGGACACTCCTGCCGGGCCGGCCGGTGGCTGGACAAACGGGGCGGGTCAGGCCTTGGGGCGCATGTCGTAGATCCGGCGCAGCTTGCCGTTGGAGCGCTCCAGTGAACCGGGCTCGACGACGTCGACGGTGCAGGAGGAGCCGACGTGGATCTTGATCTGCTGCTGCAGCACCTTCGCCGCCGTCGCGCTGCCCTCGACCGTGACCGACTCGCGGCGTTCGATCTTGACGGTCAGCTGGTCCATCCGCTGCCCCTCCGGACGGGTGAGCTCCAGTTGGAAGTGCGGGCTGAGTTCGGGGATGCGGAGCGCGATTTCCTCGATCTGCGAGGGGAACAGGTTCACGCCGCGCAGGATGATCATGTCGTCGCTGCGGCCAGTGATGCGTCCCATCCGGCGGTGCGCCGGACGGGCGGTGCCGGGCAGCAGCCGGGTGAGGTCCTTGGTGCGGTACCGGATGATCGGCAGGGCTTCCTTGGTGAGCGAGGTGAAAACCAGTTCGCCGGGCTCGCCGTCGCCCAGGACCACGGACGGGTCAAAGGCGTCGATGATCTCGGGCCGGAAGTGGTCCTCCCAGATGTGGCTGCCGTCCTGGGTCTCCACGGCCTCGCCGGCGACGCCGGGGCCCATGACCTCAGAGAGGCCGTAAATGTCGCAGGCCTTGATGTTCATGGTGACTTCAAGCTCGTGCCGCATTTCTTCGGTCCACGGCTCGGCCCCGAGCACGGCGTACTTGAGCGAGGTGGAGGCGGGGTCGATGCCCTGCTTCATCATGGCGTCCGCGATGGTCAGCAGGTACGTCGGGGTGGCCAGGATGGCGTCCGGCTTGAAGTCCTGGATCAACGTGATCTGGCGCTCGGTCTGGCCGCCGGAGATCGGAATGACGGTGCAGCCCAGCGCTTCGGCGCCGGCGTGGGCGCCCATGCCGCCGGTGAACAGGCCGTAGCCGTAGGCGTTGTGGACCTTCATGCCGGGCCGGACGCCGGAGGCGCGCAGCGAGCGGGCGACCAGCTTGGCCCAGTCGGCGAGGTCCTTCTTGGTGTAGCCCACCACGGTGGCGCGGCCGGTGGTGCCGGAGCTGGCGTGGATCCGGGCCACCTCGTGCTGCGGCACGGCGAACATGCCGAAGGGGTACTCGAGCCGGAGGTCTTCCTTGGTGGTGAAAGGGAACTTCCCCAGGTCCGAGAGCTCGCGCAGGTCGGTGGGGTGCACACCGGCCTCATCAAACTTCCGCTTGTACAGCGGGACTCGGTCGTAGGCGTACGCCACGGTGTGCTGCAGGCGGCTGAGCTGCAAGGCCTCGAGCTCGTCGCGGGAGATGGTTTCTTCGCGGTCCAGGACGGCGTCACTGGGGGCGAGGGCAGATTCGGCGGTGGGGGTGGTCATCTGTGTCCCTGTTTCTATTTCTTGGAGATGGTGCGGCTGCGGCCGCGGAACTCGGCGATGAGTTCGCCCGGGGCGATGTCGGAGGGGAGCCCGCCCGGGAGTGTGGTGGCCGGTGTGGAGCCGGCGGGGGAGCCTGCCGGGCCGGGGATGGCAGCGGGGTCGGCGGCGTAGATCTGGATGTCGTACAGCCCGCTGCGGCCGGTGCTGGCGCGGTGGTTGGCGACGGCGGTCAGGATCTGCCCGCGGAAGGCCGGCTTGATGAAGTTGATGTCGACGCCGGACGCCACGGTGATGGTGCCTTCCTCGGCCACGCCCGGCTTCACCGGGTTGCAGGCGAGGGCAAAGGCGGTGTCGCCGAAGGCGAAGATCATGCCGCCGTGGGCCATGCCGAAACCGTTGAGCATCTCCTGGCGGAGCGGCATCCGGATGGTGGCGTGGCCGTCGTCGAGCGCCAGGACTTCAATGCCCATCCATTCGGAGGCGTAGTCGTCTTTCAGGATGGGGTGGGTGTCACCGGAAATCGTCAGTTCAGCCATGCGTCATTGCCTCCAGCTTTATTTACCGAATGTTCATTAGGTAATCCCATCCGGGTGCCTGCTGTCAAGGGGTGTAAGTATGCTGGGACACATGGCCAAAGGAATATATGTCAGCGCGACGACGCCGGGATCCGGGAAGTCGCTCATTGCTCTGGGCCTGGCAGACACCCTGCACCGGCACGCGGACCGCATCGGCTTCTTCAAGCCCGTGGTCCACGGCCGCGCCGACGCGGACCCGATGGTTGCGCTGATGAAGTCCCGCTTCGACCTCGACGACGACCGCTGCCGCAGCGGTCTGACCTTCGCCGAGGTCCGGGGCCTGCTCGCGGAGGGAAACCGCGAGGAGATCGACTCGCGCTGCGTCGAGATCTTCGCGGAGATGTCCCGGCACTGCGACGTGGTGATCATCGAGGGCACGGACCTGACCGGCCAGGACGCCGCCGTCGAATTCGACCTCAACGCCCGGCTCGCCAACAACCTCGCGGCGCCGATGGTCGCCGTCGTCGGGGCGAAGGGCCGCACGGTGGCCGAAACCGCGGACGCCGTCGAGGTGGCCCGCAAGGAACTCCTGGCCGAGCGGTGCACCCTGCTGGCCATCATGGTCAACCGTGCCAATCCCGAGGACCTGGAGGCAATCGCCGCGGCGGTCCGCCCGGGCGCCTCCGGCCGACCGGTATACGTCTTCCCCGAACTGGAGGACATCGCGCGGCCCACCACCGGCGAGGTGGCCGCCGCGCTGGGCATCGGCCAGGTGGCCGGCTTGCCGGACCTGGAACGCGATGTGCACTCGGTCAAGGTCGCGGCCATGAACGTGGCCAACTTCCTGCACGTGCTCGACGACGGCGCGCTGGTGATCGTTCCGGGCGACCGGGCGGACGTGCTGGTGGCCTGCCTGGCCTCCTCCTTCTCGCCGGAATTCCCGGTGCCGTCGGCGCTGATCCTGACCGGCGGACTGGCCCCGGACCCCACTATCTACTCGCTCCTGGCGCAGGCCCCGTTCCCGATCTTCGCCGCCCCGGACGACACCTACGTGACCGCCAAACGCGTCTCCGAGGTGCGCAGCGAAATCTGGTCCGGCCACCGCCGCAAGGTGGCGTCAGCGCTGGGCCTGTGGGCCAAACGCGTGGACGAGGCGGAACTGCTGGAGCGGCTGCATCTGCCGCGGCCGGAGCGGATGACGCCGCTGCGCTTCCTGCATGACCTGATCGAACGGGCCCGTTCGCAGCGCCGCCACATCGTCCTGCCGGAGGGCACGGACGTCCGGATCCTCCGGGCCGCGGAGATCCTGCACCGCCGGGACGTCTGCGAGCTCACCGTGCTGGGCCGGGAGGCGGACGTGCGCGAACTTGCCGCCACCCAGGGGATCGACCTCGCCGGAATCAACATCGTGGACCCGGCCACCTCCGAGCTGCGCCAGGGTTTCGCGCAGAAATACGCGGAGCTGCGCGCGCACAAGGGCGTGGACCTGGCGAAGGCACTCGAGGTGATGCAGGACGAAAGCTATTTCGGCACCATGATGGTCCAGCTCGGCGTGGTGGACGGCATGGTCTCCGGCGCCGCGCACACGACGGCACACACGATCCGCCCGGCGCTGGAGTTCGTGAAGACCCGCGAGGGCGTCAAGATCGTCTCCTCCGTGTTCCTGATGCTGATGCCGGACCGGGTGCTGGTCTACGGTGACTGCGCGGTCAACCCCGAGCCCAATGTGGAGCAGCTCGCGGACATCGCCCTGGCCTCGGCCGAAACCGCGGCCCAGTTCGGCGTCGAACCGCGCGTTGCCATGCTCTCCTACTCCACCGGCGGTTCCGGGGCAGGCGAAGCGGTCGACGCCGTCCGCCAGGCCACCGAACTCGTGCGCCAGCGGCGCCCGGACCTCGCGGTGGAGGGCCCCATCCAGTACGACGCCGCCGTCGACGCCGCCATCGCCGAGTCCAAGATGCCCGGCTCGTCCGTGGCCGGCCAGGCGACGGTCTTCATCTTCCCGGACCTGAACACCGGCAACAACACCTACAAGGCGGTCCAGCAGTCCTCCGGTGCGGTCGCCGTCGGGCCCGTGCTGCAGGGGCTCCGCAAACCGGTCAACGACCTGTCCCGCGGCTGCACGGTGGATGACATCCTGAACACCGTCGCCATCACCGCGATCCAGGCCCAGTCGGCCCAGCCGGCCACGGGACAGGCCGCCGCGCCGGCCGCCGGACACGCAACCGTACAGCCCGTCGAAGCCAAGGCTTAGGAGGCCCCATGCTCGTTCTCGTCATCAACTCCGGCTCATCCTCGCTCAAGTACCAGGTCCGCGACGTCGAAGCGGGCAGCGTCCTTGCCGAGGGGCTGGTCGAGAAGATCGGGATGGGCAACGGCGGTGACGGCGACGGCGAGATTGAGGGCCCCCGCGACCACGCGGAGGCCCTGGAACAAGTGGACGGGGCGATCCACGAGGCACTGGGTGACCGGCCGCTCGACGCCGTGGGCCACCGTGTGGTGCACGGCGGTGAGCGTTTCGCCGAGCCCGTGCTGGTCAATAACGAGATCACCCGCGCCATCGAACGGCTGAACCCGCTGGCGCCGCTGCACAACCCGGCCAACGTCCTCGGCATCCGCGCGATCGCGAAGAAGTGGCCGGAGCTGCCGCAGGTGGCCGTCTTCGATACCGCCTTCCACCGCACCCTGCCCGAACACGCCTGGCGCTACGCCGTGCCGGACGAGCTTTACACCAACCACGGCATCCGGCGCTACGGCTTCCACGGCACCTCGCACGAGTATGTGGCGCACCGGGCCGCGGCGCTGCTGGACCTGCCGGTGGACGAATTCGACGCCGTCATCGCGCACCTCGGCAACGGCGCCTCGGTCACTGCCATCCGCGGCGGCAAGTCCATCGACACCTCGATGGGCTTCACCCCGCTGGAGGGCCTCGTGATGGGCACCCGCTCCGGCGACCTGGACCCGTCGATCCTGGTGTTCCTGGGCCGGGCCGGCTGGTCCGCCGAGGACCTCGATTCCATGCTGAACCGCCAGTCCGGGCTCAAGGGCCTCGCGGGGAACAACGACATGCGCTCCGTCGTCGAGGCGGCCGAAGCCGGCGACGCCAAGTCCGCCATGGCCCTCGCGGTGGCCTCCTACCGGCTGGCCAAGTACATCGGCGGCTACCACGTGGCCGTCGGCGGCGCGAAGGCCCTGGTCTTCACCGCCGGGATCGGCGAAAACTCGCACCAGTTCCGGAGCCTGGTTGCGGAACGGCTGGGGGCTCTCGGCGTGGAGCTCGACGCCGGGCTGAACCGAGAGCGGTCCAAGGAACCCCGGGTGATTTCCACGCCCGAGTCGGCCCTGCCGGTGCTGGTGGTGCCCACCGACGAGGAACGCGCGATCGCGGAGGCGACCGCCGCCGTCGTCGCCCGCTCATCGGTTGCTCAGTAACCGCCCTTCTGGCGGCTCAAAACGGCACTGCTGGGCCCACGCCGGCAGGGTTCCCTGACCGAGCTTGCGAGGGGAGCGGGCCGGCGGCGAGCAACCGGCGGGGAACGGGTCCTAGGCTGGGGGCATGACCGAACCGAACCTTTCCTTCCGGCTTCCCCTCCGCACTCGGCGGTTGGTGCTGCGCCGCTTCGAGGCCGGGGACCTGGACGCCTTCCACGCCTACCACTCGCTGCCGGAAACCGCCCGCTTCCTCCCGCGGGATGCCAAGAGCTACACGCAGTCGATGGAGTACGTGGGTAAGTACGCCAACTTCGTCTTCGAAAAGGAGGGCGACTGGGTGGCGCTGGCAATCGAGGCTGCCGACTCGCCGGGACTGCTGGGCGAGGTGGTGCTCAAGTGGCTCCCCGGCTGCGGCCAGGCCGAGGTCGGCTGGAGCCTGGCGCCGGAAGCCCGCGGAAAAGGCTACGCGGCCGAAGCTGCGCAGGCGATGCTGAAGCTGGGTTTCGAGGACCTTGGCTTCCACCGGATCGACGCCAAGCTGGATGCCTTGAACACCGCCTCCGCAGCCCTGTGTGAGCGCCTAGGCATGCGGCTGGAGTCCACCCAGGTGGACAAGTGGCACTACAAGGGCCAGTGGGCCACCGAGGTGGTCTACGCGATGCTCGCCGAGGAGTGGCAGGCCCGCCAGCCTGGGTAGGTGCGCGGGCCCTTACAACCCGGCGATTGCTCCGGCCGACAGCTCCCGACGCTCCCGCCCAGTTGTTCCCGTACCCGCAGCCCCCGGACTCCGGCGGCCCCCGAGGTCCCGCGGCTCGTCTGATCCCGGCCAGGTTCATGCAGCCATGAACTGGGCTGGAGCGTCAACGACGGCGGCCGACAACTCCCGACGGCGGCCTACGGGGCCGGCGGAGCCGACGTCGTGGTGGCGGGCGAGGCGGTGTCTTCGCCGGGAACCGGCGCGGGGGCCGGCTCGGTGGCGCCGTCCACAGGCTGGCTGGGCTCCGGGTCGAGCGTGGCGTCCGGTGCGGGCGGGACGGTTGCACCCGGGCCGGGCTGGTCCGTCGTGGCAGGCGACGGCGAGGGTGTGGCCCCGGGGGTGGCGCCCGGCGAAGCCGTTGCCGGCGCCGTCGGCGTGCCAGCCCCGCCCGGGGTGGCGCTGGGGTCCGTCCGGACGATCTCCATGATCTGTTCCTTGAACCCGTTCAGCTTGCCCTGGATCTCCGAGAGCGGAACGTTCTGCAGGTTCCGCCCGTACTCCGCGATCTGCTGCCACAGCGCGGTGAGCCTGGACATGCCGTCCGGGCTCAGCGGCCCGTCCAGCGTGAGGACCAACTGGCTGGCCAGGGCGTAGGTGAGGCACCTGAGGCAGTTGTAGTTGGCGGCGGCGGAGAGGTTCTCCGGCACGACCACATCCGCCTGGCCCACGATCAGCACCACCTGGAAACCGACTGCCACGGCGGCGCAGTCCTTGCAGCTGGCGAAGGCATACGCCTCGTTGGTGTTGCGGACGTCTTCGCCGTCGTCGGCCCACACCAATGCGAAGGCGACGTCGTACACGACCGAACCGTCTGTGGTGTTGACGGCCAGCGACTGGTTGCCGCCCTCTTCCGGTGCGGCCGGTTTGTCGAAGGGGAACACCCAGGACGGGGCCGCCGTCGTGGTGCCGGATCCGCCGGCTGGGGCAGACCCTTCCCGGGGTACCAACACCATGCTCAGCTGTGGGTCCTCGCGGGTGGGCTTCTTCGCGCCGGCCGGCCAGAGCGCCACGGTACGGCCGGCCTGGCCTTCCTTCATCGCCTTGGTCGAGGCGGCGGGGAACACGGCCGTGGTGATGTCGCTGAGGGTGCCGCGTTCGTAGGGCTGGACCGGGCGGTAGGTCTCGGCGCCGGGCCACCAGGCCCAGGCGAGGCCCGCTGTGACAGCTGCGATGGCGGCCATGGCGACGCCGCGCTGCAGTGCCTTGCCGCGGGTCCGCTGCCAGAGGCCGGTCACGAACTGCCGGCCCAGGCGCAGCAGGATATAGAAGATGCCCAGGACCGGCAGCGCAATGCAGATGATCGCAAGCCCCCGCACGGCAGCATCGGCAAAATCGCCCGAGGCGGCGCTGTGCGAGAGCATGGCCTGCTGCTTCCAACCGTTGTCCCAAGCGGTGCCGAGGATCCGCGGCAGGGTAAGCACCATGGTGACCAGGCTGAAGAGCAGCAAGGGCACGGTGACGAGCACCCAAACGGTGACCACGGCCCGGGCCCAGGGCTTGAGGAGCCGGGCCTCGGGATCGGTTTTGCGCCAGGGAATTAACGCCAGCAGGGTCGGCTTGATCCGCTGGAAGAGGTCCGGGACTCCGGTGGCGTCAGCGAGGATGTGGTACCCGTCGAACCGGACCATCGGCATCAGCTGCCGGACCATTTGCAGGATCTGGGTGACCACCACCAGCAGCAGGGCGTCGAAACCGGTGGCCCACCAGACACCCATGATGGCCACAGCCACGATGGCGTTGAAGTACAGGCCGCCCAGGTCGGTGCGGATCCGGCCGGCGCGGCCCAGCCGGTACGAATCCGTGACGTCGGTGTAGAACGCCGGCCACATCAGGTACAGACCGGTGCCCATGGCGCCCGGCGTGGCCCCTCCGCGGCGGGCCGCGGCGGCATGCCCGAATTCGTGGAAGCCGGCCGACAGTACCGTGACCAGCAGGATCAGCAGCACCAGACCCGGATTGGCAAAGGCCTCATGGGTGGCCGAGGCGAGCCCCTTGACCATCAGCACCCACCAGCAGGTCGCCAGGAAGGCGGCGGTCACGGCCACGACGATCAGCGGGTTGAAGAGTGTGGCGAAGGGGGCGGTAAGTTTCCGCGTGCGTTCCGGGTCCGTCACGGAGTACCGGAAGCGCATGCCCAGGAGCGGGTTGGACTTCTTGACTTCGGGTTGCGAGCCGTCGGCCAGCCGCAGGAGGCCCAGGGGGAGCAGTTGGGAGTCGATCAGTGTCTGGACGTTCCCCGCATTGACTGGCTTGCCGTAGGCGCTGCCGGCGTGCTGCGCGATCTCCTCCAGGCTGCGGCGGCCGTCGATGGCCTCGAGCACCAAGTAGAGCAGGCGAGTCAGCTGGATCGTCTGGCCGTCGGCACGCCGGACCAACGACGGGGCCTGCTTGTAGCCGGAGCCCTTCGTCTCGCCGATCAGCTGGACGCCGTCGGCCAGGGCCGGAGGCGGCAGGGTGCCCGGGGCGGCAGAGACCGGCGGGCCGTCCTGCGCGGACGGCCCGCCATGCAAGGTAGTCATCTAGTTGCTACTGCTGGATGTTCGACTGCTGGTCAGCCGAGGCCGTTGCCTCGCCCTCGATGTTCTGGGTGATGATCGCATCCTGCTGCGACACGGCGAACGCGTTGCTGTCGATCGAGCCGATGTTGGCGGCGACGGCGGCATCGATCGGTGCCGCAACGTTGGCGTTGGCGGCCACCGCACCGTTGATCGGCGCGGTGATGCCGGCGTTGGCGTCGAGGTTGACGTCGACGTTCAGCAGGTTGCCGTTGAGTGCTCCGGTTGCTCCGCCCACGGCGCCGTCCACGGCGCCGCCCAGGTCGGGTGCCGTGCCGTCCGGAAGGACGCCCGTGGCGTCGCCAACAGCGCCGTCCACAGTTCCGTCCGGAAGCACCCCTCCGGCATCGACCGTCGCGGTGGTGCCGCCGTCGGCCGTGGGAGCGGCCGTACCGGCATCGCCGGCGGCGGTGGGTGCGGTGGAGTCGGCGGCCTGGTCGATGCCGCTGTCCTGGACGGAGGTGGCGTTGGCGTCGGCGGTGATGCCCTGGTCGATGATGACGCCCTGGTCGGAGAGGGCCTGCGCCTCCGAGCCAGCGGAGAGGATGTTCGCCGATGCGGCGGCGTCGATCGGGGCCGCGACGTTGGCGTTGGCAGCGACGGCGAGGTCGATCGGCGCGGCGGCCTCGATGCCCAGATTGAGGTCGGCGTTCAGATCCAGGACCGAGGCAACTTCCTTGTCCGGCAGGGCGGTGGCGCCCTCGGCCATCAGTTCCTCGTCGGACAGCCCGCTCATAGCTTGTTCAGTGCTCACGAATGACTCCAGTTCCGGCACGGTTTCCTGCTGCCCCCAGTGAGCAGTGTCTCCAACTACGTGCCTAGTGCAGGTCAATAGTAAGCATGATGATCAAATTTGGGTACACGGGAGGCTGGATATTCCGTCGGTTGCTCCGTAACGGCCCTTTTGAAGGCTCAAACGGCGGTTACGGAGCGGCCGACGGGGAGAGGCGACGCCTACTTCAGCCCGGCGCCGGGCAGCAGTTCCGTGGCGCCGAGGGAGTCCGCGACGAAGGCGTAGTCCCAGGCGCGCTCTTTCCACTGCACGTAGCGGCCGGAGGCGCCGCCGTGGCCGCCCTCCATCTCGATCTTCATCACGATCGGCTCGCTGCCGGTGTTCACCTCGCGCAGCCGCTGCACCCACTTGGCCGGTTCCACGTAGAGCACCCGCGTGTCATTGAACGAGGTGACGGCCGCGATCTTGGGGTACGCCGCCGCCCGGACGTTCTCGTACGGCGTGTAGGACTTCATGTACGCGTACACGTCCGGGTCCGTGATCGGGTTGCCCCATTCCTCCCACTCCAGGGCGGAGAGCGGCAGTTCCGGGTCAAGGATGGTGGTCAGGGCATCCACGAACGGGACGGCTGCGACAATCGCCGCGTACTTTTCCGGCGCTAGGTTGGCCACGGCGCCCATCAGCAGGCCGCCGGCGGAGCCGCCCATCGCCGCAATCCGGGCCGGGTCCACCCAGCCGGATCCGGCGAGCCAGTCGGTGGCCGCAATGAAGTCGGTGAAGGTGTTCTTCTTGTGCAGCTTCTTGCCGTCGTCGTACCAGTGCCGGCCCAGCTCGCCGCCGCCGCGGACGTGCGCGATCACGAACACGATGCCGCGGTCCAGCAGCGAGAGCCGGGGAATGCCGAAGCCCGGGTCCATGCTCAGTTCGTAGGAGCCGTAGCCGTAGACCAGCCCGGCCGCGGTCGAATCCTGCCGCACCGAGGCGTGTCGGAGGACCGAGAGCGGGATGCGGGTCCCGTCGGACGCCACCGCCCATTCCCGGGTTGCGACGTAGTCGGCGGACGAGTAGCCGCCCAGCACTGGGCTCTCCTTGCGCAGCAGCAGCTCGCCGGGGGGCGCTTCCGCCGTCGGGAGCACAAAGTCGTAGACCCGCGAGGGCGTGAAGTAGGAGGTGTAGCCCATCCGGATGACGGGGGCCTCATAGTCGGAGCCGGCCACCCCGGCGGTGTACAGCTCCTCGTCAAAGGCCGGCTCCACGGGTGCGCCCTGGTCCGGGGTGCCGAGGCCCGCCAGCGGGAGGACCTGCACCCGTTCGATCGTGTCCTTGCGGATGGACAGCACCAGATGGGTGGAGGTGACGCCGGCGCCATTGACGCGCACCTGGTCGGAATGCGCGACAACCGTAAGCCAGTGCTGCTCGGCGGCGGGCTTGGCGAGTTCGGCCGGGTCCACGAGCGAGACCATCGAGTTGATGGCGTCCTTGTTGTGGGTCAGCAGGATGGTTTCGGACTTGTCGCCGTCCGGGCCGGTCAGCAGGAACGGTTCGGCCTCGTACAGGATGCGCTCGTCGCGGGAAATAACGGTTGTCAGCCCGGCATCGGGGTCATCGAAGCGCAGCAGGCGGGTTTCGCTGAACTCGGAGCAGCCGATGCCCAGGACCAGGTGCCGGCGGTCCGCGGAGAGCTCGAAGCCGAGCCACAGGGCGACGTCGTCCTCCTGGTAGATCACGTCGTCCTCGCTGACGGGCGTGCCCAGGACGTGGGACTTCACCTGGTACGGGCGCCACGACGCGTCCACCACGGTGTAGAAGATCCGGCTGCCGTCGGGGGAGAAGGAGATGCCGTAAAAGACGTTCTCGATCACGTCCGGGAGCAGTTCGCCGCTGCGGAGGTCCTTGATGCGCAGGGTGAACCGCTCGTCGCCGGCGTTGTCCACGGCGTAGGCATACAGGTTCCCGTCGATGGTGACCGCGGAGCCGCCGACGGCGAAGAACGGCTTGCCTTCGGCCTCAATGTTGCCGTCCAGGAGAACTTCCTCGCCCGGGATTTCGACGCCGACCTCGACGGCGGGGGGAGTCCAGTCCGCCACGCGGTCGCCGCTGTCCTGCGCGCGGACGCGGCACTGGATGCCATATTCCTTGCCCTCGACCGAGCGGGTGTAGTACCACCAACCGTCCTTGCGGTTCGGCACGGAGAGGTCGGTCTCCTGGGTGCGTCCCTTGATTTCCTGGAAGATGGCCTCGCGCAGCGGTTCCTGGTGGGCGGTCACGGCTTCCTGGTACGCGTTTTCGGCCTTCAGGAGTTCCACGACCTCGGCGGATTCCTTGTCCCGCAGCCACTCGTAGTCGTCCTCGAACACGTCGCCGTGGTGGGTGCGGGGGGCAGGGACCTTCTTGGCGACGGGGGGCTGCGGGGAAGGCTGCACGGGAGTCTGCGTCATGGACCCAATCTACCCAACCCCCGCGCCGGTCAGTTGCCGTTTTGCAGTTTATGGGCGGCCACGTAGTTGCTGAGCTTGTTGGCGCGGAGGGCCGCAGCGATCTCCGCGGTGGCGGCGGGATCCTCGAGCACAATGGATTGCCCGTCCGCACTGGTTCCGACCCCCGCCGTCGGCAGCGTGAAGAACACGGCGCCGTTGGCCGGGGTGGTGTGGAAGCTGAACGCCAGGCGTGCCAGGGCGTCCAAGGTCAGTCCCGGGGTCACCGTGATGCGGGGCAGTGCAGTGGTCGCCAGTTTGCGGGCGGTGGCGCGGTCGGTTGCGCCCTGCTTGACGACCTTGGTCAGCACGGCCTTGAGGAAGGTCTGTTGATTGCGGACGCGCTGGTAGTCGCCGTCGACGAACGCTTTGCGTTCGCGAACGAAGTCCAGGGCCCGGGCGCCGTTGAGCCGGTTCACTCCGGCCGGAAACCTGACCCCCGGGTCGATGGTCGACTCAAAGGGCAGCTTCACATTAACGTCGACGCCGCCGACTGCGTCCGTCAGGGCGGCGAAAGTCTGGAAATCGACCATGACGGTGTGGTTGACGTGCTGGCCCAGCAGGGACTCGACGGTCCGCGTCACCAGGGGGAGGCCGCCCAGCAGCAGGCTTGAGTTGATCTTGGCTTGGCCGTGGCCGGGGATGTCCACCCACAGGTCACGCATCAGGGAGATGCCGTACGCCTGCTTCCGGTTGGCAGGGATGTGCACGAACACGATGCTGTCCGCCAGTTGGGTCGACGGCTTGCCCGCAGCGGCCGCGCCCCGCTGGTTGACCCGGCTGTCGCTGCCGACCAGCAGGATGTTCAGCGCGGTGGGCGGAGGCTCCGGCGGCGGGGTGGGCTTGGGCTTCTTGGTCGCCGTTGGTGTGGCGCTCGGGGCCGGGGTCTGCGGCGGGGCCGCGTTCTCCGTCCGCGGTGTCATCAGGAAGGCCGCCGCGGCAATGCCGGCGGTCAGCAGCAGCCCCAGGGCGGCGAACAGGATCCGGCGGCGCCGCCGGCCCGTCGGTGGCGGGGGTGGTGCTGCTGGTGGTTCTGCTGCTTCCGGCGTTGCCATGACCGGACAATATCACCGGCGGCCATGGCTGGTCCGTCTCCTCCGGGCCGCCGGTGCCCCGCGTGTCGGCTGCCGCGGCCAGCGCCGCGGTGCTTGACTCCCTTCCCGCCTTCCGCATATCCTGAACGAACGGTCGGTAATTATTTATCGGAAATGCATAGGAGCAACCATGGCATCGCAGACCCTGCAGTCAGTGCCCGCCGAGCCATCGCCGGCACGGCACGAAACGCGGCATGAAATGAGCCCGGAGGACGCGGCCCGCCGTGATGCCGAGGGGCAGGCCTACTTCGACAAAGTCATGGCGGAGGACTCCCGGATCGAACCCCGTGACTGGATGCCGCCGGCCTATCGCAAGACCCTGCTGCGCCAGATCTCGCAGCATGCGCACTCGGAGATCATCGGCATGCAGCCCGAGGCCAACTGGATCTCCCGCGCCCCGAGCCTCAAGCGCAAGGCCATCCTGATGGCCAAGGTCCAGGACGAGGCCGGTCACGGCCTCTATCTCTATTCCGCCGCCGAGACCCTTGGCCAGCCGCGCGACCAGATGATGCAGGACCTGATGGACGGCAAGGCCAAGTACTCCTCCATCTTCAACTACCCGGCCCGGACCTGGGCGGATATGGGTGCCATCGGATGGATGGTCGACGGCGCTGCGATTGCCAACCAGGTGCCGCTCTGCCGGGCCTCCTTCGGCCCCTATGGCCGCGCGATGGTCCGCGTCTGCAAGGAGGAGTCCTTCCACCAGCGGCAGGGCTTCGAAATCCTGCTCGAACTCTCGAACGGCACCCCCGAGCAGAAGCAGATGGCGCAGGACGCCGTGAACCGCTGGTACGCCCCGGCCCTGATGATGTTCGGCCCGCCGGATGACGATTCCCCCAACTCCAAGCAGTCCATGGCCTGGAACATCAAGCGCTTCAGCAACGACGAGCTCCGCAACCGTTTCGTCGGCATGATGATGGAGCAGGTCAAGGTCCTGGGACTCACCCTCCCGGACAAGGACATCCGTTTCAACGAAGAAACCAAGAAATGGGAGCATGGCCCGCTGGACTGGGATGAGTTCCACGAAGTCCTGGCCGGCCGCGGACCGTGCAACGCCCAGCGCCTGGAACGACGCCGCGAAGCCCACGAGAACGGTGCCTGGGTACGCGAAGCCGCCGCCGCCTACGCGGAAAAGCAGGCCAAAAAGCACGCAGAGAAGGAATCCGCAGCATGACAACCCCCGAACCCCACGCAGGCAACGTCTGGCCCATCTGGGAAGTCTTCGTCCGCTCCAGCCGCGGCCTCTCCCACGTCCACGCCGGATCCCTGCATGCCCCGGACGCCGCGATGGCCCTGCGCAACGCGCGGGACCTTTACACCCGCCGCAATGAGGGCGTGTCCATCTGGGTGGTCCCCGCCGACGCCATCGCCTCAAGCGACCCGGATTCAAAGGGCTCCTTCTTCGAGTCGCCGCAGGGCAAGGATTACCGGCACGCGACGTACTACACCAAGAGCGAAGGCGTGAAGCACCTGTGAGCACCCCCGAAGCAACGACTGAAGCAAACGCCCACGACGCGGGCCACGGGGACATCTCCGTCGGCGTCACCGGGGCAGGAGCCGGCGGCGACGGCATGGCCAGCGCCACCCGGATCACCCCCGGAAATGCCCTCCGCCCGGAGGACATTGCCCTGGCCGTCAGCCGCGGCACCGCCAAGCCCAGCGAAGACGCCGCCGAATTCGCCCTCCGCCTGGGCGACGACGCCCTGGTCCTGGCCCAGCGCCTGGGCCACTGGATCTCCCGTGCGCCGGAGCTCGAAGAGGACATCGCCCTGGGCAACATCGCCCTGGACCAGCTGGGCCATGCACGCTCCTTCCTCAGCTACGCCGGCGGATTTGACGGCCGCAGCGAGGACGATCTGGCGTACTTCCGCCGCGAGCCTGAGTTCCGGTCTGTCGAGATTTTCGAAATCCCGAACGGGGACTTCGCGGTCACGATCGCCCGGCAGTTCGTCGTGAGCTACTACCAGTTCGAGCTGTACCGCCGGCTGGTCGACTCCACCGACGCCACCCTGGCCGGCATTGCGGCGAAGGCCGTCAAGGAAGTGGACTACCACCGCGACCACAGCGCCCAGTGGGTGCTGCGCCTGGCCCTCGGCACGGACGAGTCCCGCCAGCGGATGATCCACGGCTTCAAGGTCATCTGGCCCTACGTCGACGAGCTGTTCCGCGACGATGAGCTTACCCACCGCCTCAGCGAGTCCGGTGCCGCCGTCGAGCCCTCCAGCCTGCGCGCCGACTTCGACCGCCTCACCGGCGCGGTGCTCGCGGAAGCGGAACTGGAAGTCCCGCAGGTCCAGCCCGCACCGGGCGGCGGCCGCCGCGGACTCCACTCGGAACACCTGGGCTACCTCCTCTCCGAAATGCAGGTCCTGGCACGCGAATTCCCCGGAGCGAGCTGGTAACCATGCCGGACATGTACGTCAGCCACCCCACGGCCGATTCCATGGCACCCGGGCAGCAGAAGACCGCAGACCAGAAGACTGCGGATCAGAAAGCCTGGGACGTCGCCGCCACGGTCTGCGACCCGGAAATCCCCGTCCTCACCATCGAGGACCTCGGGATCCTTCGCAACGTCCGGGTGACGAAGGAACCAAACGCAGACGACGGCGGCATGGTCCCGGCCGTGCAAGTCACCATCACGCCCACCTACTCGGGCTGCCCTGCCATGGACGCCATTCGCGACGACCTCGTGACCGCCTTCAACCGGGAGGGCTATCCCAGCGTCAACGTTGAGCTGGTTCTCTCCCCGGCATGGACCACGGACTGGATGAGCGAGTCCGGCAAGGCCAAGCTGGAGCAGTACGGGATCGCCCCGCCTTCCGGCCACTCCAACGCCGTCCGGCACGCCGGGCCGATCCGCCTGTCCCTCGCCGTCAAATGCCCGCAGTGTTCATCGCTGAACACCAAGGAACTCACCCGCTTCGGTTCCACGTCCTGCAAGGCGCTGTACGTCTGCCAGGACTGCAAGGAACCGTTCGACTACTTCAAAGTTTTGTAAGGAACAGGTGCCTCCATGACTGTTGTCCGCCAGACCGCCGCCGAGTCGGCCGCAGCCACCGGCCGCCGTCGTGCGTCCTTCCACGCCCTGACGGTGGACGAAGTCCGCCGGCTCACCGATGACGCCATCGAGGTGACCTTCGGCGTTCCGGCTGAACTGGCCGGCCAGTTCGATTACCTCCCGGGCCAGTACGTCGCCCTGCGAACCACCCTTCTGGACGAGTCCGGCGAGCCGAAGGAAATCCGCCGCAGCTACTCGATCTGCGCGGAGCCGCGCAGCTTCGCGGACGGCAGCAGCGAAATCCGTGTGGCCATCAAGAAGGACCTCGGCGGCCTTTTCTCCACCTGGGCCAACTCCGAGCTCAAGGCCGGCGACGTCCTGGACGTGATGAGCCCGATGGGCGCCTTTGTGTCCAAGCACGGCCGCGACGGCAAGCCCGTGGAACAGAACGTCATGAACTCCATGAACCATCCGGAAGAGCTGGCGGGGGAGCCCGGATCGTTTGTCGCGATCGCCGCCGGATCCGGCATCACTCCCGTGATCGCGATCGCCCGGACGCTGCTCGCTGCCCACCCGGATACCCGCTTTGACTTGATCTACGCCAACAAGGCCGCCATGGACGTGATGTTCCTTGAGGAACTCGCGGACCTCAAGGACAAGTACCCGTCGCGCCTGGCGCTGCACCATGTGCTCTCGCGCGAACAGCGGATCGCGCCGCTGCTCAGCGGCCGGATCGACGCCGAAAAGCTCCAGGCGCTGCTGGGCACCGCGATCCACGCCGACGACGTCGACGAATGGTTCCTCTGCGGACCGTTCGAGCTCGTCCAGCTGTGCCGCGACACCCTTGCGGCCCGGGGCGTGGAGCCGGAACACGTCCGCTTCGAGCTGTTCAGCTCCGGCAAACCGGACCGCCCCGAGGGCAACATCGGCCGGCCGGTGATCGCGGACGAGTCCAAAGAGACGTACAAGATCACCTTCAAGCTCGACGGACTGCAGGGCGAGGTCGCCAGCCCCACACACGCCCGCGAATCGATCCTCAACGCGGCCCTGCGGGTCCGGCCGGACGTCCCCTTCGCGTGCGCCGGCGGCGTCTGCGGCACCTGCCGCGCCAAGGTGGTCAGCGGCTCGGTCACGATGGACGAGAACTACGCGCTGGAGCAGGACGAACTGGACAAGGGCTACGTGCTGACCTGCCAGTCCCATCCCACCACCGCCGAAGTCACCGTCGACTTCGACGTCTAAGCCTTCACCCATCCAAGGAGCCGCATGATTTCCCTGACCATCGCCGACGGCATCGCCGAGGTTGTCCTGGACGCGCCGCAGAAGCTGAACTCGCTGGACGAGCAGGCGCTGCAGGATTTGGCACAGGCGTACGACGACGCCGCCGACGCCGCCGCGCGCGGGGAGGTGCGGGCACTGCTGCTGCGCGGCGAGGGCCGTGCCTTCTGCGCGGGCAGGGACATCGCCGGCGTGACTCCGGAGAGCGACGACGCCCAGGCGTACCTGGGCGGACTCGTCCAGCCGCTGCTGAAGAAGATGAGCTCCTTCCCGGCACCCACTTTCGCGGCGGCGCAGGGCGCCTGCCTGGGGGTGGGGCTCGGGCTGCTGCTGGCCACGGACGTGGTCTACGTCGCGGACACGGCCAAGTTCGGTTCCCCTTTCGCCAAGCTCGGCGCCACGCTGGACTCCGGCGGGCACTGGTACTTCACCGAACGGCTTGGGATGCACCGCACCCTCGATTTGATCTACACCGCGGAGCTCATGAGCGGCGCCGAGGCGGTGGCGCAGGGACTGTTCAGCCGCGCCATGCCAGCGGAGGAGCTGCTGGAGAACACCCGGGCCATCGTCGCCAGGGTGGCCGCCGGCGCCACCGAAGCGTTCAACGCCAGCAAGGAACTGGTGGCACATATCCGCGACCAGCGCCTTGGCCTCTGGGAGGCTATGGAGGAGGAGAACGCCGAGCAGGCCCGCCTCTGCAAGAGCGAGGACTACGCCGAGGGTTTCCTGGCCTTCCAGGAGAAGCGCGCCCCGGTTTTCAAGGGCAGATAGCCGCTCCTGCGCCTTACCAAGCCCTGGCTGCGCTAGTACTCGTCTTTGCTACGAAGCATTCTCATTTCCGGAACGCGCTTGTAATGTTCGGTTATGACTTTGGGGAAATCTGTAACTAAGGCTGTCATTCCTGCCGCTGGACTGGGCACCCGTTTCCTGCCGGCAACGAAGGCGATGCCTAAGGAAATGCTGCCTGTGGTGGACCAGCCGGCCATCCAGTACGTGGTCGAAGAGGCTGTCAGGGCCGGGCTCACGGACCTGCTGATGATTACGGGGCGGCAGAAGCGCGCGTTGGAGGACCACTTTGACCGGGCGCCCGGGCTCGAGCGGACGCTGGAGCTCAAGGGCGACACGGAGCGCCTGGCCGCGGTTCACGAGGCCTCCGCCCTCGGACCCATCCACTACGTCCGGCAGGGAGAGGCCAAGGGCCTGGGGCACGCTGTGCTGTGCGCCAGCCAGCATGTGGGCGACGAGCCGTTTGCCGTCCTCTTGGGCGATGACCTGATAGATGAAGCAGAGGACCTGCTCACCACCATGATGGAGGTGCAGCAGAAGACGGGTGGATCGGTGATTGCCCTGATCGAGGTGGATCCTTCGCAGATCAGCGCTTACGGATGCGCGGACATTACGGCCATCGAGGGCGAGGAGTTCGTCCGGGTGAACAGCCTGGTTGAGAAGCCGGCCGCCGGCGAGGCGCCCTCGAACCTTGCCGTGATCGGCCGCTACGTGCTGCACCCGTCTGTTTTCGGCGTCCTGGAGGACACCCCGCCGGGGCGCGGCGGCGAGATCCAGCTGACGGATGCGCTGCAGTCCCTGGCCGTCGGTGAGGGCGAAGGTTCCGGCGTCTACGGCGTGGTCTTCAAGGGCCGGCGCTATGACACCGGAGACAAGCTCAGCTACCTGAAGGCCGTCATCACCATCGCCTGCGAGCGCGTTGAGTTCGGCGAAGAACTCAAGATCTGGCTCAAGGGTTTCGTGAACTGACCGGAGTACCTTGCGGCCCGGGGCGGCTATCTCGTATCCAGGTCCTCGAACACCAGGAACGTCTGCGTGTCCAGGACCCCGGGCATGGACTGCAGCTGGTCGAAGATCACCCGGCGCAGGTCCACGTTGTCCACGGCGCGGACCAGCAGAATGACGTCGAAGTCACCGCCCACCAGGGCGATGTGGTGCACCTCGGGAATCGCGCGGAGCAGTTCCCGAAGCTCCCGCCAGGAATGCTGGCGCACCTTCAGCGTCACGTAGGCGGATGACTTCAGCCCGGCCTTGATCGGATCCACGAGCGCCGTGAACTTGGTAAGGACCCCCTCGCCGGTCAGCCGGGCAATCCGGGTGTACGCGTGGGCGCGGGAAATGTGGACATTCTCGGCCACCTGGGTCACGGACATCCGGCCGTCACGGGTCAGCTCGGCGATGATGTTCCGGTCCACGTCGTCGAGCGGTACCGCCTGGTCCGCTTCCGCCTCTGCCATTTGTCCACAACCTCCGCCGGTAATCCAGCTCACATTTACGTTTTGTCTTTCAGGTTAGGGCAAAATCCGGGACTTCTCCATGATTCCGCCCGGGGGTGGATACGAAACGGTCCCCGGGACCATACTGGGAGCGAATAGTGGCTACAGAAAGACGGACCAATGACGATCTCCGCAGACCACCCTGCGCAGCAGCCTGTGGCCGCGCAGCAGCCGACCCCCGGGCAAGCGGCCTCCGCCGCGACGGAAAATCCCGCCAGCGAGGCCGTGCGCAAGTTCGGCATCACGGTCGAGGACTACATGCTTCCCGCCCGGCACCCGATCCAGATCGTGGGACCCGACGGCGCGCCGAACGCGCACACGGAGCAGGGCGCCCAGCCCGGCCACGAATACGGCCTCCCGGGGGACGCGGAACTGATGGCCGCCTACGAGCAGCTAGTCGTCGGCCGCCGCGTCAACGACCAAAACTCCGCGCTGGTCCGCCAAGGCCGGATGGCCGTCTACCCCTCCAGTCACGGCCAGGAGGCCTGCCAGGTCGCGGCGGCGCTCTGCCTCTCCGACGGGGACTGGATGTTCCCCACCTACCGCGACTCGGTGGCCGTGATGGCCCGCGGCGTGGACCCGGTCCAGACCATGACGCTGTTCCGTGGCGACTGGCACGGCGGCTACGACCCCGCCAAGCACAAGGTCGGCATCCAGTGCACGCCGCTGACCACCCAACTGCTCCACGCCGTCGGCGTCGCCCACGCGGCCAAACTCCGCGGCGAGGACACCGTTGTCCTGGCCATGTGCGGCGACGGCGCCACCAGCGAGGGCGACTTCCACGAGGCGCTGAACTTTGCCGCCGTGTTCCACCTCCCGGTGGTCTTCTTCGTCCAGAACAACCAGTACGCCATCTCCGTGCCGCTCGCGCACCAGTCGGTCGCGCCGTCGCTCGCGCACAAGGCCGTCGGCTACGGCATGGCCGGCGAACGCGTGGACGGCAACGACATTGTTGCGCTCCTGGCCGTACTCGGCCGGGCCGTGAAACTGGCCCGCGACGGTTCCGGCCCGCTCCTGGTGGAAGCGCACACCTACCGGATGCAGGCCCACACCAACGCCGACGACGCCACCCGTTACCGGCAGGACAGCGAGGTGGCCGAATGGGTCGCCAAGGATCCGCTGAGCCGGATGAAAACCTACCTGACGGAGCGCGGACTGCTCGACAACGACGGCGCCGCCCGGATCGCGGAAAAGGCCGAAACCGTAGCCGCGCAGCTGCGCGAGGGCCTGGGCGAGGATGTCCCCGTAGATCCCCAGGACCTCTTCAAGTACGTCTTCTCCGCCCCGACCCCGCAGCTGAAGGAACAGTCCGCCATGCTCGCCGACGAACTGGCACGCGACGCCGCCTCCGCTACGACTTCCGAGGAGTCCGCACAATGAGCCCCACCGTCACCACCTCCTCCGAGGCGAACAACAACGTCAGTGCCGCCACGGCCCGGGCCGCAGCCAAGGCCGCCGTTGAAGCCGAAAAGACCGGCCCGCAGACCATCACCCTGGCCAAGGCGCTGAACACCGCCATGGCCGACGCCATGCACGCCGATGCCTCGGTCCTGGTCTTCGGCGAGGACGTCGGCATGCTTGGCGGCGTCTTCCGCATCACCGACGGGCTCACCAAGACCTTCGGGCAGAGCCGCTGCTTCGACACCCCGCTGGCCGAATCCGGCATTGTCGGCATGGCCGTGGGCATGGCCATGAACGGCATGCGCCCGGTCATCGAGATGCAGTTCGACGCCTTCGCCTACCCGGCGTTCGAACAGATCGTCAGCCACGTCGCCAAGATGCACAACCGCACCAAAGGCACCGTGAAGCTGCCGATCGTCATCCGCGTCCCGTACGCCGGCGGCATCGGGGGAGTGGAGCACCACTGCGACTCCTCCGAGGCCTACTACGCCCACACCGCTGGCCTCAAGGTCTTCACCCCGGCCACCGTGGCCGACGGCTACCGGATGCTCCGCGAAGCCATCGACTCGGATGACCCGGTGATGTTCATGGAGCCCAAGAAGCTGTACTGGTCCAAGGACCAGGTGGACCTGGACGCGCTGCGGGCCGAGCACGCCGCGAACGCCGAACGCGGGACCTCCTCCGAGGGCCGCGCCGCCGTCGCCCGTCCCGGCACCGACGCCACGCTGATCGCCTACGGCCCGTCCGTCCCGACGGCGCTCGCTGCCGCGGCCGCCGCCGCCGAGGAGGGCCGCTCACTTGAGGTGATCGACGTCCGCTCGATCGTGCCGTTCGACGACGAGACCGTCTGCGCCTCGGTCCGCAAAACCGGCCGCGCCGTCGTCATCGCCGAAGCCCACGGCTTCGCCTCCGTGGCCTCCGAGATCGTGGCCCGGGTCCAGGAACGCTGCTTCCACCACCTGGCCGCGCCGATCCGCCGCGTCACCGGCTTCGACGTGCCGTACCCGGCGCCGAAACTCGAGCACTACTACCTGCCCGGCGTGGACCGCATCCTCGACGCCGTTGACGACCTCCAGTGGGAAGACTGACCATGACCGAACCGAAAGTATTCCTCCTGCCGGACCTCGGCGAAGGCCTCACCGAAGCCGAGCTCGTCAGCTGGCTCGTAGCCGTGGGTGACGAGATCCGCGTTGACCAGCCGATCGCCGAGGTGGAGACGGCCAAGTCCATGGTCGAGGTCCCCTCGCCGTATGCCGGCACCGTCGCCGTGCTGCACGGCGAGCCCGGCCAGACGCTCGACGTCGGCAAGCCGCTGATTTCTGTGACTCCTGTTGGTGTCTCCGTGTCCGGCGGTGGGGCCCCCGGTACGGGTGCCCGGGAGGCCGGCGCGGATGATGCCGCCAGTGGCGCCGCCACAGGCAATGCCGCCCCCGCCCCTTCGCCGGACGGCATTGCTGCAAGCAGCATGCCGTCCGGCTCCGACAGCGGCCCCGGACTTCCCAATGCTCGCAAGCTCGCATCGGGTCCCTCGTCCGGTGCCTTAGATGCCACTCCCGGGGCGGCATTGCCTGCGTCGGCTGGTAGCGCTGTCGACTCACCGGCCGTTGTTGCCGACTCGCCGGCCGCAGTAGCTGCCGAGGTTTACCGCGAGGAGGAGAAAGCCGGGTCCGGGAATGTGCTGATTGGGTATGGGACTCCGGGCGGGCACGGGGTTGCTCGGCGGACGCGGGCACCTAAGCGGGCCGTATTGGCCGAGCCTGTGGCTCAGGTGTCTGCGGCGGAGAAGGCTGCGGACGATCTCTTGCTGATGCGGACGCGGGTTCCGGGGAAGCTGGGGGCCGTGATTTCTCCGCTGGTCCGGCGGATGGCGCGGGACCATGGGGTTGATTTAGGGGAGCTGCAGGGTTCCGGGACGAGCGGGCTGATCATGCGCCGCGACGTCGAGGCCCTGATCAAGCCGGCTCCGGCAGCTGGGCGACCCGCGGCGCAGCCGGCGGAAACGGCGCACCCCGCCGCCGGTGGCACCGATGCGCGGACCGGGCTGGGCATTTCCGGGCGCACCCCGGTCCGGGGCGTGCGCAAGGCCGTGGCCGCGAACATGAGCCGCAGCCGTTCCGAGATTCCCGAAGCCACCGTGTGGGTGGACGTGGACGCCACGGCGCTCGTGGAGCTTCGTGCCGCGTTGAAGAAGACGGATCCGCACCACGCCCCGGGGCTGCTGGCGTTCATTGCCCGGTTCGTCACCGCCGGGCTCAAGAAGTTCCCGGAGCTGAACACCCGGATCGTCACCACCGAGGACACCACGGGCGGGGCCAGCCAGGAAATCGTGGCCTTCGACGGCGTCAACCTGGGGTTTGCGGCGCAGACGGACCGGGGTTTGATGGTCCCCTCCGTGCGGAATGCGGACAAACTCAGCGCCCGGGAACTGGATGCGGAGATCCGGCGGCTCACCGCCGTCGTCCGCGACGGTAAAGCCACGCCTGCGGAGCTGGGCAGCGGCACTTTCACGCTGAACAACTACGGCGTCTTCGGCGTGGACGGTTCCGCGGCAATCATCAACCACCCCGAGGTGGGCATCCTCGGCGTCGGACGCATCATCGACAAGCCGTGGGTGGTCAACGGGGAGCTTGCCGTCCGCAAGGTCACCGAGCTGACGCTCACCTTCGACCACCGTGTGTGCGACGGCGGAACCGCCGGCGGTTTCCTGCGCTACGTCGCCGATGCGATCGAGAACCCGGGGGCCGTGCTGGCCGATCTCTGAGACTGCCGGCTAGTGCACGGTGCCGCGGCCCGGGACCTGGCCCGGCGGCACTTTGGACAGCAACGTCCGCGCTGCCATCTGGGCCATCTTCCGGGTCGCCGGCGACAAGTAGGCGCCCTCCCGCTGGATGAGGGCGATCGTGTCGAACAAGGGCTCGGCGAAAGGGACGGCATGGACGTTTTTCGGAAAACCGGGTCCTCTGACAATCGCCTGGGGGACAAAAGAGTCAGCCGCCCCTGCGGCGACCAGGCCCAGGGCGGTGTCGACATGTTCCACCTCGATGGCCGGATCGATTTTCAGCCCCTTGAGATGGGCGCGTTCCAGAATCTGCCGGCGGGTGGGGTCACGCCAGCCGGCGAAGGCGTCATAGAGGACCAGTTTCGACTCAGCGAGCTCCTCAATGGTGACCGGGCCGCGTGAAGGATGCCGGGTGGCCGACACGAAGAAGACTTCGTCCCGGAAGAGCGGCCGAACCTGAAGGCCCGTTTCCGCCACCGGCAGCACGATCAGCCCGGCCTCGATTTCGCCCGACGCCACGGACTCGGCCACGGTCACCGAGTTCAACCCGACGAGGCGCACCCTGACCTTGGGGTACCGGCGGTGGAAGCGCTGCACCAGGTCGGCGAGGTCGTAGTGGGCTCCGTACCGCAGCACTCCAAAAGTGCAGACGCCTCCCTCCAGCGCCGACATGGACCTCAGCGCCTCGACTCCGTTGTCGAACGAGGTGACCGATTGCAGCGCGTGGACCCGCAGTTCCACAGCCGCCGTGGTAGGAATGAGCCGCCGCCCGCCGCGGGTGAACAGGCTGTGCTGCAGCTCATGTTCGAGCCGGCTGATGAGTTCGGAGACAGAGGCCTGGCTTGTTTCCAGCTTTCGTGCCGCAGCGGTGAAGGAACCGAGTTCGTAGGCCGCTAAGAAGGCCCGGAGTTGCGCGAGTGTCATGGCTAACCCTGGCTCTCAGTAAGACATTCGGCAGGTTTGCAGACAATGATGCGGGGTGGACCGCTCGGGTGGCGCGGGCAAAATCAGCTGGCTTAAGCATAGGGCCACCCTGTATGAGGCACATGTTTGGGTCCCGTTGTGCGATGGCACACGCGTCAGTAGCTTTAGGCCATGCACATCACCCAGCGTGACAAGGCTCACATTCCGGGAAACTTCACCACCCTCAAGGCGCCCGCCATCGAGGACGTGCCGGCGCAAAGGCTTCCCGAAGTGGTGGCAACAGTATCCGCGATGCTCGGCGAGATCGAGGCCCGCGGAATGGACGCGGTCACCGAGTACGCCCGGGACCTGGACGGGTGGCAGGGCACGAACCTGGAGATCAGCCAAAACGAGCTGGCAAAGACCGGTGAGTCGCTCTCCCCGGAGCTTCGGGAGGCCCTGCTGGCCAGCGCCGAACGGACCAGGCTGTTCGCGGTAGAGCAACGCGAACACCTCACCGATTTTGAAGTCGAGCTCATCCCGGGAGTCTTTACCGGACAAAAGTACGTGCCGGTGGCGCGCGTCGGCGCCTACCTCCCGGCAGGCCGGTTTCCGATCCTTGCCAGCGCCTTCATGACGGTGGGGGTCGCCAAGGCCGCCGGCGTTCCCAACGTCTTGGCCTGCACGCCGCCAACCGCCCAGGGCGGGGGCAACCCCGCAGTGCTGTACGCCGCGTACCTGGCCGGCGTGGACAGGGCGTTTGCCCTCGGCGGGGTGCAGGCCCTGGCCGCCATGGCCTTTGGGCTCCTGGGGGAGCAACCGGTCGACATTCTGGTCGGCGCCGGCAACGCGTACGTGACCGAGGCCAAGCGGCAGCTGTTCGGACGTGTCGGCATCGACCTGCTGGCGGGTCCGTCCGAGGTCGCCGTGATCGCCGACGAATCTGCCGATGCGGAGCTCGTGGCCGCTGATCTCCTCGGCCAGGCCGAACACGGCCCGCAGTCGCCGGCTTCCCTCGTAACCACCTCCCACGAGCTGGGAGAAGAGGTCATCAGGCACATCAGCAAGCAGCTGCGGACGCTGGCCACACGGGACATTGCAGGGCCGGCCTGGCGGGACTACGGCACCGTGTATGTGGCCGAGGACCGGGAAACGGCAGTGCGGATCATGGACCTGCTGGCACCGGAACATCTGGAAATCCAGACCTCGGACGACGTCTACTACCACCAGAACCTGCAGAACTACGGCTCCATCTTCCTGGGCCCGTGGTCCACGGTGGCCTACTCGGACAAGGGCTCCTCCGGCACGAACCATGTGCTTCCGACCGGAGGCGGCGCCCGGTCCTCCGCCGGGCTCTCCGTGTCCCGGTTCCTCAAACCCCTTACCTTCCAGCGGGTCGAAAAAAGTGCAACCCCGCGGCTGGCCAACTACGTCACCACGATCTCCGACACCGAGGGAATGGCAGCCCATAAGGCCACTGCCACTCTGCGGCTCGACCGCTTCAACCGGTAGAAATCCATCACTAGCAAAAGGCGCCTCATGATGAATACAAAAATCCTCCGCAAGCGTTTCGCTGCATTGGTGCCCATGGGCGTTGCTGTGGCCCTCGCCATGACCGCCTGTGGCTCCGGAGGCGGCGGGGGCGGGGCCAGCGGCGGCGGTGAGCAGAAGACCATCACCATCGCCACGTCCAACGACGCCCCCTTCTCCTTCACAGACCAAGCCTCCGGCGAGCTCAAGGGCATTGACGGGGAAATGATCAACGCCATCGCCCAGGCCAAGGGCTGGAAGATCAAAGTTTTCACCTCCGAATACGCGACCCTGATCGCCGCGCTCAACGCCAAAAAAGCCGACGTGATCGTGGACGCCATGTATATCACCGACGACCGCAAGAAGCAGATCAACTTCACCGACCCCTGGTACACAGAAGGTGAAGCGATGGTGGTCCCGGCGGACTCAACGCTGGCCTCACGCGACGACGTGAAGGGCAAGGTTCTTGGCGCCCAGACGGGCACCGTGTTCAAGGACCTCGTTGACAGCCTTGGCGGCAGCCAGGTCAAGCTGTTCGACTCGCAGGCTTCACTGCTTGCGGCCGTGGAAAATAAGCAGGTTGATGCGGTCTTCACCGACAGCGCCGTGATCGGCTACAGCCTGGTCCAGAAGCCGAACCCCAAGCTGAAGCTCGTCTCACCCTATAGGCCGTTCTACCCGGGCATCATCGGGGCCGGCGTCCGCAAAGAGGATTCGCAGCTGCTGCAGGACCTGAACTCCGGGCTGGCTGACCTCAAGAAGACCCCCAAGTACCTGGAGATCCTCAAGAAATACGGGCTGACCGAAGCCAACGCCGTCAAATAAGTTCCAGCTTCATGCGGGGCCGGCGGGCGTGCGATCCGCAACCGCGGAGCACGCCGGCCCCGCCCGACCCTAACCTAGGGATTTTCAGTGGACTTTATTACCAACACCATGGCCGTGTTCCCGGCACTCCTGCAGGCCGTTCCCGTCGTCGTGCAACTGGCGCTTGGCGCCATGGCGCTGGCCCTCGTGCTGGGCCTCCTGATTGCCCTGGCCCGGATCTCCTCGATCAAAATCCTCCGCGGCATCGCCACGGTGTACCTGGAAGTGATCCGGGGGACTCCGCTGCTGGTGCAGCTTGTCTACATCTTCTTCGTCCTTCCCAGCATCGGCGTGAGCATCGAACCTGTCCCGGCCGGCATCCTGGGCCTGGGCCTCAACTACGCGGCCTACCTGTCCGAGGTCTTCCGCTCCGCGATCCTCTCCGTGGAGCATGGCCAGACCGAAGCCGCGCTGTCTCTGGGCTACACGCCCTCCAAGACGCTGTGGAAGGTGGTTATTCCGCAGTCCTTCGTGGTCTCCATGGGGCCGATTGGCAACTACTTCATAGCGATGATCAAGGACACCGCACTGACGTCGGTGATCGCCGTGACGGAGATCCTGAAGACCGCCAACATCCTCAACAGCCAGACATTCCAGACCACGGCCATCTATACCGCCGCGGCCATTCTTTATCTGATCATCAGCCTCCCACTCTCACGCGTCGTGGTGGTGCTTGAACGAAAGGCACGGGCCAATGGCTGACGAGACCATCATCGACGTCCGCGACGTCCACAAGACGTTCGTTTCCGAGACGAAACCGACCTTGTGGAGAAGGCTTTCCGGCAAACCGCACGTGCAGAAACGGGTGGAAGTCCTCAAAGGCGTGGACCTCGTGGTGCACCGCGGCGAAACCATCGCCATATTGGGCTCCAGCGGATCCGGCAAAAGCACCCTGCTGCGCTGCATCAACAAGCTTGAAACCATCGACGCGGGACGCATCTACGTCAACGGCCACCTGATCGGCTACGAGGAGCGCGGTGGCGAACTCATCGCCGAGAAAGCGTCCATCACCGCGCAGAAGCGAACGGACATCGGCTTCGTATTCCAGCACTTCAACCTGTTCCTGAACAAGACGGCGCTGGGGAATGTCATGGCGCCGTTACGCGACGTCAAGAAGCTTTCAGCGGCGGAAGCGAGGAAAGTGGCTGTCCCCAACCTCGAAATGGTGGGCCTGGGCGACAAGATGGACAACTACCCCAGCAAGCTCTCCGGAGGCCAGAAGCAGCGGGTGGCCATTGCCCGGGCCCTGGCCATGGAGCCGAGCGTCATGCTGTTCGACGAGCCGACCTCCGCCCTGGATCCGGAGCTGGTGGGCGAGGTTCTGTCCGTAATCAAGAAAATCGCCCAGCAGGGCACAACCATGGTGATCGTCACCCACGAGATGCAGTTCGCCCGGGACATAGCAGACCGGATCGTTGTCATGGATCAGGGAGTCATCGTGGAAGAGGGGCCGCCCAGCCGGATTTTTACCGCGCCGCAGCATCCGAAAACACGGGCGCTCCTCAGCCGCTCGGGCATCCTGCCGGCCTAGGCAGGTGGATCCCAGAGGGCAAGTTGCGGGACGCGGACGGGTGCCGCTTCCGGGCTTTCCGTTTGCCCCGCGGGTAGAATCGAGGCCAGAACATCGCACCAACCATGCCGGCGCACCGCCGGAATACGGAGATTTCATGTCACGATGGCTCGAGGTCGGTCAGGACAACTACGTACTGACCACCCAAGGATCCCTGCTCAACACCGGCCTGGTTGTGGGCACCGAACGAGCCATGGTGATCGACACCGGCGGCGGGCCCCGGCAGGGCCGGGAGATCCTCGATGCCGTGCGCGAAAAGACGCAGCTACCGCTGGTGGTCGTCAACACGCATGCCCACTACGACCACTTCTTCGGCAACGCCATTTTCGCTGACGACGGCGTGACCGAGTTCTGGGGGCACGAAAACTGCGCGGCGGACATCGAAGAGAACGGCGACGCCCAGCGGCACTTCGTCGCGGCGGCGGAACCGGAAATGGCTGCCGGCGAGGGCAGCTCGGTGGAGCTGGTGGTGCCGAACGCGATCGTCAAGGACCAGCCCGTCCTGGTGGACTTGGGCGGCCAGACGGCAACACTGTTCTACCTGGGACGCGGGCACACCGACGGCGACCTGCTCGTGGGGACGGGCACCACGCTGTTCGCCGGTGACCTGGTGGAACAGGGCGCACACCCGTCCTTCGAGGATTCCTTCCCGGAGGAGTGGGCCGATGCCCTGCGGCACCTGTCCGCGTTGCGGCACCGCTACGAATTCCTGATCCCGGGCCACGGCGAACCGTGCAGCGACCAGTTCGTCAAAACCATGGCCAACACCATGAGCACCGCCGTGCGGCAGGCCACCCAGGCCACCCGCGAGACGCCGAACGACGCCACCAAAGCCGTACCGATCCTTCCGTACGGACCGGAGCAGTCCCGGTGGTTCATCCGGCGTCTGCAGGAGACCCGCGCCCACCACTGAGGCGGGCCCCAAGACGGGCCACGGATCCGGCCGAAGCTAAGCGTGCTGGCGACTGCGCCTAGACTGGCTCTTTGAAAGAAGTCACAACAAGCGCCGCAGCGTGCTCCGCTGTGAGTCCTGGGGGAGAAACCAAAAGATGCCCGAATCGGTGGAAGACAACTCAGCTGCCACTGCTGAAAACTCAGGACAGCCTGAACTTCGCCGTCGCCGCGACCTGCGTCGTGCCGATGGTGAGAATCCAGCTGTCCGGACAGGAACCATGCCGGTCGTCAACCCCCGCAGCATCCCCGCGGAGCCCTCGGAAGCCCCTGCCCGTCCGGCCCCGCCGCGCAGCAGCTCCTGGGCCCAGGCCGCCGAGGCCGCCGATGAACGCTTTGGAAACCCTGCTACCGGAGCCACTCCGGTGATCAGCCAGGTCCCGGCGGCGCCGCGGCCGCCCGTCGCCCCGCCGACGTCGGCGGCGCCGGCAGTGCCGCAGGAGCCGGAAGAGTTGGCCGTCCCTGACGCCGCAGCCCCCTCCGTGCCGCCGCAGCCCACCCGCGCCACCCGCTCGGCCAGCCGTGCCGCCGCCCTGGCCGACGCGCCGATGCCGGACTTCATCAGCTCGCCAGGCCTCTTTGTCCGCGAACAGAAGCCCCGTCCGGTCGGCGGCTTCCGCGGCGCCCTCTACAACCTCACGGGCGGCAGCCTGAACCTCGGACCGAGTGCCCGGCAACGCGAGGAGGACGAGCTCGCGCGCCGGATTTCCCGCCAGCTCCAGGGCAGCTACAACACCGCCGTGCTGAGCCTCAAGGGCGGTATCGGCAAGACCTCCACCACGGTGGGCGTCGGACTGACCCTGGCCGAATACCGCGGCGATCCGCCCTGCGCGATCGACGCCAACCCGGACTCGGGCGACCTCGTGGAGCGCGCCCTCGGCGAGGGGATCTACCAGCAGCAGGCCCCGCGGACCATTAGCGACCTGCTCCGCAACGTCGAATCCATCGACTCGCTGACGGCCCTGGCCCGCTACATGCACCATGCCGGCCGCCTGCACCTGATCGCCGGGGAACAGGATCCGGAGGTGTCCGATTCGCTCACCGCGGAGGAGTACCTGCGGATCCGCAAGCTCATCTCCGGCTACTACTCCGTGGCCCTGACCGACTGCGGCACCGGCGTCACGCACAACGCGATGAGCGGGATCCTGCAGTCCGCGGACAACCTGATCATCGCCGCAGGCTACGCCGTCAGCGGCGCCAAGCGCGCACGTAGCACCCTGCACTGGCTCGCCAGCCACGGCTACGAGGACCTTGCACGGAACGCCGTCGTGGTCATCACGGACAAGGACGAAGTCTCCTCGCGCGTGGACAAGGACGCCATCGAGGACCACCTCTCCGGCATCTGTCGCCAGCTTATCGCCGTCCCGCACGACCGAGGCGTGGCCGACGGCGACCTCGTCACGCTCGATTCCCTCCGGCCCGAGACCCGCCGGGCATACCGGGAGATTGCCGCCGCGATCGTCGACGGCTACGTTTAGCCGCTACATTTAGGCCATGAGCAAGTACGCCGGGAACGACGCCGCCATCCAGCTGCAGGACCTCATTGTGGGCACCGAGAACGTCGAGGACTTCCTCGACCGCCTCGCGGAATTTTCCGCGTCCACCCTGAGCCACTCGGTCGGGGCGGACATCGAATGCGGCGTGACGCTGCAGCGGCGGAAGAAAACCATGACCGTGGCCGGCAGCAGCAGCAACGCCGTCATGCTCGACCGGATCGAGCAAAGCCTGGGCGACGGCCCCTGCATCGAGGCGCTGCGGACCCGGGGCATCGTGCTCCTGGCCAATGTGGACACGGACCCGCGCTGGCCCGAATACCAGCAGCAGCTCGCCGCCCACGGCTGCCGCAGCACCCTCGGCGTACCCCTGGAAATCGGCGAGGACTCGGCGGCCGCGCTGAACTTCTTCGCATCCTCGACCGGAGTCTTCACCGCGGCAATCGTGGCCGAGGCCTCGGGGTTCGCGGACCTCGCCGGCCGGGCGCTGCGCCTGGCCGTCCGGATCGGCACCGCCCAGGCCCGAGCCGAGGACCTGCAGGCAGCCATGGAACACCGTACCTCCATCGACCTGGCCTGCGGCGTCGTGATGGCGCAGAACCGCTGCTCGCAGGACGAGGCGATGGCCATCCTCACCCGGGTTTCCAGCAACCGGAACCAGAAGCTGCGCGACGTCGCGGCGGATGTGCTGAAGAACGTCACGGGCGGCGAAATCCACACCCACTTCGACAGCTGAACCTCCGGGCGGCTGAACCTCCGGCCGGCTGGGTACAGCCGGACCTAGGATGGAAGGGATGACCACGACACGCCCCGCCGACTTCAGCCTCCGCAGCATCGCCGTCCCTGCCTTCGGCCCGGCACTGCTGTTCAGCATCGGCGAAGGCGCGATCCTGCCCGTGGTGGCCTTGTCCGCCCGGGACCTGGGCGCCTCGGTCGCGGTCGCGGCCCTGGTCGTCACGCTCATTGGACTCGGTTCGTGGTTCTTTAACCTGCCGGCGTCACTGATCACCCTGAAGTTCGGCGAGCGCTGGGCGATCGTCGGGGCGGCAGCCGCGAGCGCCGTCGCCCTCGCCGCCGCCGCTGTTTCCCCGCTGGTGCCGGCCGGGATCTGGCTGCTGGCCGCGGCGATGGTGGTGGTCGGCATGGCCGCCAGCGTCTTCAGCCTGGCCCGGCAGAAATACCTGACCGAAGCCGTTCCGGTCATCCTCCGCGCCCGGGCGCTTTCGACGCTCGGCGGGGTCAACCGGATCGGCATCTTCATTGGCCCCTTCATCGGCGCTGCGGTGATGCAGTTCGGCGGCATCACGGCCGCCTACTGGGCCGGCGTCGTGGCAATGGCCGCGGCGGCATGCCTGTCCGTCACCATCCCGGACCTCGTTGTGGCGGCCGGGCCGACGGCCGGCACCCCGGTCCCGCAACCCACGCTGCGCAGCGTCGCGGCCTCCCACGCCGGTGTGTTCCTGAGCGTCGGCGTCGGGGTCCTGCTGCTCAGCGCGTTGCGCGCGTCCCGCCAAGTGGTCATCCCGCTGTGGGCCGAACACCTTGGCATGGACGCCACCCAGGCCTCGCTGATTTATGGCATCTCCGGGGCCATCGACATGCTGGTCTTCTACCCTGCCGGAAAGCTGATGGACCGCAAGGGCCGCCAATGGGTGGCGGTGCCCTCCACGCTCATCATGGGCACGGCCATGCTGCTGATCCCCCTCAGCACCGGATTCGTGGGCCTGCTGCTCGCCGCACTCCTGATCGGTTTCGGCAACGGCATCAGCTCCGGGCTGAACATGACGCTCGGAGCCGACTTTTCGCCGGACAACGGCCGCGGGCAGTTCTTGGGTATCTGGCGGTTCATGGCCGACGCCGGCGCCACCGGCGGGCCGGTGCTGCTCTCCGGCGTCACGGCCGCGGCGTCGCTGGGCGCCGGCGTGGGCGCCACCGGCGTGCTCGGCTTCGCCGCGGCCGCCGTCTTCGCCATCACCATTCCGCGGCTCAAACACCGCCGCAACTACTGAGGTGTCAGGCACTCGCCGGGGACGCCGGCAGGGGGCTGGCGCCGCCTGCGCGCCGGAACGCGGCGGCAAAGAGCGGCAGGCTGCGCTCGATCATTTCCTCGCTCGCGGTGAGCGAGATCCGGAAGAACCCCGGCGTCTCGAACAGCGTGCCGGGCAGCACAAAAACCCCGTCCTCCGCGAGCGCGTCGGCGAATGCGTCGTCGTCGCCCCCGCCGGGGGTGCACACGAAAAGGTAGAACGTGCCTTCGGGCGGCCGGAGCCGGTAGCCCATCGCGGTGAGCGCGTCCACAAACACGTCCCGCTTGCGCTGGAGCCGGCCGATGTCGATTGAAAACTGCTCTAGCCGCGGCAGGACGTACTGCATGACGGCGTTCGGAAAGACCCAGCCGCCGGCCATCTGCAGGGCCGCGATGGCCCCGCGCAACGCGGCGCTGTCCGGCATGGCGGGGGACACCGCGAGGTAGCCGATCCGCTGCCCCGGGGCCAGATGGGTCTTGCCGTAGGTGTAGGCCAGCAGGGTGTGGGGATAGTATTCGGCCGGGCTGTGGAAGCGGGCTCCGTCGAAGATGATGCGGTTGTAAGCCTCGTCCGACACGAGGTAGATGCGGCGCCCGATGCGGGACGACTCGGCCTCCAGCAGCTCGGCCAGCTGCGCCAGGAGGGACGGCGGATAGATCCGTCCGGTGGGGTTGTTCGGGGAGTTCACGATCACCGCGCGGGTGCGCTCCGTGACGGCCGAGCGGATGGCCGCCAGGTCCAGGTCCAGGCTGTCCGCGTCGATCGGGACCTTCACCGGCACCAGCCCGGCCTCCACGGCGAGGGGTTCGTAGAAGAACCACGGCGGCAGGCTGAAGATCACCTCGTCACCGGGATCGCCGACGGCTTTCAGGGCCACGCTGATGGCGGAGAACCCGCCGGTGGTAAGGAAGATGTCTTCCGTTCCGAAGTCCACCCCCACATGCGTCCGCAGCGAGTCGGCCGCGGCGGCCCGGGCCGCGGTTTCGTTGGTTTTGTAGGCAAACCACTTCTCATTGCGCGGGGTGATGACCTCCCGGAGCGCGTCCACGTAGCTTTCATCGGGCATCTCGTGGGGGTTGCCGAAGGTGAAGTCGCAGACCCCCGGGTCGTCCTGGCGCCGGGCGTACACGGAGCCTGTGAGGTAGGCGTTGATCCGCAGTTGGGAGGGTACAGAGGCCAGCCGTGTGGCCCGCCGGGATGCCGGTGATGCATCACTGTCGCTCATGGCGCGTCCCCTTGGTCTGGGCAGGATGAAGGCAAGCAAAACCGAAAGGAGTCAGGGCGCTGCTGAGCCCGCGGAGACTCCGGAGGTGATCATTCTGGGCCTGCCCCGGACGGTTGTAAAGGGAACGACGGCGGCAGCACCGGGCCTGCCGGCCGGTACGGCCCCGGCGTGGGGCGGGCGCTCAGGCGCCGGAGGCCGCGCGTCGGCGTCGTGCGGCGTGGCCAAACAGCCACACACCGGCGACCGTGGCGAGGTAGCCGGTGATGACGATCAGCGAGGTGCCGGCCCAGAAGTAGTTCGTTGTGCTGCCCTCCTGCCCCGGTCCCGGGGCGATCTTCAGCAGCGAGTACGTGGCCACCGCTGCGGAGGTAAGCCCCGCCAGCACCGGGACGGCAACCCACAGCCGGGCGGAGGCCCAGTGACCGTTGTAGCCGTCCCACACGTTCCACCTGGGACCCTTGCGCATGATCAGCCAGCCAGCCGGCAGCATGAACGCCCCGACCACCAGGAAAGCCGCCACCACGTCGGCGGGCCGGTGCCACTGGTTGATGAGCGTGGAGACCCCGGTGGCGACGGCGAAGCTGCCGCCCAGGAAGCCGGCCAGCGGCCGCCAGCGCGGCGAGACCATCAGGAACACCGCGGCCGCGGCCGAGGCGGCCAGGGTGGTGTGTCCGGACGGAAGGGAATTGAATTCCAGTGTTTCGATCCCGCGGAACGGCCGCACCGGGACCAGGTCCTTCAGGACCTGGGTGGCGACGTTGGCGCCCGCAGCGGCGGCGATGGCGATGCCCGCGGCCGCCCAGCGGCGGCGTGCCACGGTCACGAAGATGACCACCACGGACGCGATCAGCGCCGAAAGCGCGGGCAGCCAGTCCAGGAGTTTGTTGCTCGCCTTCCCGGCCGCGCCGTGGATTTCCACGGCCTCGACCAGCGCGGATTCGTCGATGAACTGGCCGGTGGTGGTGCGCACGAAGAAGTAGTAGGTGGCGGCGAGGGCAGCCACGCAGCCAAGGGTGCCCAGCAGGAAGAGGAATCCGGTGGCCCTGCCCGGTCCGCGGGGCGCCGGGCCGGGCGCGGGATTCACGTCCGGTGCACCCGCTGACATGGGTTGAATGCTGCGTGTCTGCCGAAAACTCACCCCTACAGGTTCCCACAGAACGCTGCGAGGCTTCTGAGGGAAAGCTGGCGGTGTCGGGGAGGATTGACCGGCGCCGCGAACGGTACGAGAGTCATGCCATGAACAACCAGGAGCGCCGCGGACCCACCGCCGCGGAGGTTGCGGCACGCCACCCGGACGCTGCTTTTCCCCGCTTCCATCCGCGGCCGGCGCAGGGCTGGGTCGGCGGTCCCGCCGGACTGTGTTTCCTCGACGGCCGGTACCACGTGTTCTTCCAGTTCAACCCGGACTCGGCGCTGCCCCGCCTGGTCTGCTGGGGGCACCTGAGTTCCCCGGACCTGCTCCGCTGGGAGGAACACCCGGTCGCGCTCCGGCCCCGGCTCCCGGGAACGGACGACTGGCGGCAGGACGGGCAGAACGCGGCGCGGGTGCCGCCGGATCCCCACGTCACCGCGGTGCGCGGTCCGTCCTTCTTTACCTTCCTGGGCCGGCGCTTTGCCCTGCAGGGGGCGGGCCTGGCCTCGGGGCACGCGGCCGTGCTGCTCTACCGCGCCGACGAGCTGCACGACTGGCGGTATGAGGGCATCTGGTTCACCACCGAGGACACCCTGGCCGCCAGGCACCTGCCGGCCGAAATCTGGGAGTGCCCGCAGCTGGTCCGCGTGCCGGACTCCTCCGGAGCCGAGACCTGGCTCCTGATGGCCTCGCTCCGGCCCGCCCCGGACGAACGCCACCATGCCGGCGGCGTGGGCTACCTGCTGGGATCGCTCGCCGAGGACACCGCCAGCGGATTGCCGGTCTTCACCCCGGCGCGGGGCGGCAAGGCGGACCTGGGGCCGGACTTCTACGCCCCGCAGATCCTGGCCCTGCCGGACCGTGCCCTGCTGTGGGGCTGGTCCGACGAGGTGTCGGGCCCGGACGGCCGCACGGGCCGCGGCCAGCCGGCCGCGGACGCCGCGGGCTGGGCCGGCCTGCTGACCTTCCCCCGGCAACTGGCGGTGCACGGGGACGCACTCGCCGTCGAACCGGCACCGGAGCTGCGCGGCTACCGGGGCCGCCAGCGCGCCAAGGGTGCCGCGGGAACCCTGCGATTGCCCGGCCAGACGGAAACCGCGGTCACCGGCGGGGAGGGCCGGATCCGGCTGGTCCTGGCCTCGACCGAGCAGGTCCGGGCAGTCTTCGCGGACACCGTGGCCGGCGGGGACGAACTGCGGATCTTCGTGGACGGATCGATCGTGGAGGTCTACCGTCACGGCTCGGTTCCGGCGACGGTGCGCGCCTACCCGGCGCCGGGTGAGGAATGGCGCCTGGAACTGCCGCACGGGGCGGCTGCCGATGTCTGGGACCTCGAGCAGCCCGGAACCGTCCGGCGCGAGGGCGGCAGCTGGAGCCGCGGGTAGAGTACAGCCATGCCCATCACTGCCGACCGCCCCACCCCTTCCGGCCTGAATCCCGGCGGCGTGGAGGAGCTCCTGGACCTGGCCCGGGTGGTGACCCTTCCGATGCGGGTGAAATTCCGCGGCATCATGGAGCGCGAGGCCCTGCTGCTCCCGGGCCCGCTCGGCTGGGGGGAGTTCTGCCCGTTCCCCGAGTACGGCGACGCCGAGGCCTCCCGCTGGCTTTACGCCGCCGTCGAGGCCGGCTGGCAGGGCTTCCCGGAACCCCTGCGGGACAGCATCCCGGTCAACGCCACCGTTCCCGCGGTCGCTGCCGACCGGGTGCCGGACATCCTGGCCCGCTTCGGCCGGGTGGACGCCGTCAAGGTCAAGGTCGCCGAGACCGGCCAGACGCTCGACGACGACGCCGCCCGGGTGGCCGCCGTCCGCGCCGCGCTGCCGGACGCCGCGATCCGGGTCGACGCGAACGGGGGCTGGGACGTCCCCGCGGCCGTCGAGGCACTGACCCGGCTGGCCGCCGTCGGACTGGAATATGCCGAGCAGCCGGTGCCGGACATCGCCGGCCTCGCGGAGGTGCGCCGCCGGCTCAGGGCCGCCGGCGTTCCGGTGCTGATCGCCGCGGACGAGAGCGTGCGCAAGGAGGAAGACCCGCTCAAGGTGGCCCGCGCCGGCGCCGCGGACCTGGTTGTGGTGAAGGTGGCACCCCTGGGGGGAGTGCGGCGTGCCCTCGACATCGTGGCACGGGCCGGCCTGCCCGCCGTCGTCAGCTCCGCCCTGGACACCTCCGTGGGGATCCGCGCCGGGCTGGCGCTCGCCGCCGCCCTGCCTGAACTGCCCTACGCCTGCGGGCTGGGGACCGTGTCGCTGCTCGCCGCCGATGTCACCCGTGACTCCCTGGTCCCCGACGACGGCGCCATCCGCCTCCGCGACGTCGCCGTCGACCCGGGCCTGCTGTCGGAATACGCCGCAGCGCCGGAGCGGAGGGACTGGTGGCTGGACCGGCTCCGGCGCGTCTACGCCCTCCTGGCAGCAACGACTGCTCCGTAACGGCCCTTATCGGCGCCGAAAAGGGCGTTTACGAAGCAACCGGCGGGCTTCGCGGGAACCGAGAGCGTTCACCCGATTTTCACCTTGGGGACTGCTCCGCGTTGTCCGGCGCTGACAGGGTGGGGGGACGCATCCCTCTGCCCTGGAAGGTCCCACCCATGTCTGTCTCCTCCGGACGCAAGTTCTCTCTGTTGCCCATGCTGGGCCACACCAAGGGCAAGCGCAGCCCCGTGACCTGTGCACTCAAGTGCGACAACGCCTGCTCCGGCGAGGTCTGCAACAGCAGCTCGAACGGCTACTTCCGCGACATTGCCTCCGCCACGATGTCCCGCCGCGCCGCCCTCGGCTTCGGCGCCGCCGGCGCGCTCGCCGTCGTCTTCGGCAACGCCGTGACCTCTGCGGAACCGGCCGCCGCCGGTGGCCCCGGCCTGGCCGCGGCCGCCAAGTCCGGCTTCGGCAAGTCCAAGCTGCAGTTCACCGCCATTGCCCCGGTGGACGCCGCCGTCGACGCGTTCACGGTGCCGGCAGGCTTCAGCTGGCAGCCGATCATCCGCTGGGGCGACCCGCTCTTTAACGACTCGCCCGCCTTCGACGTGGACCGCCAGAGCGCCGCGGCGCAGGTCCGCCAGTTCGGCTACAACAACGACTACACGGACATCCTGCCGCTCGACGCCAAGGGCCGCCGTGCCGTGCTTTTCACCAACCACGAGTACACCAACGAGAGCATCATGCTCCCGGCCGGCTTCGACGCCGCCGAGACCCGGGCCATCGGCCGCGCCGCCCACGGCCTCACCGTCGTCGAACTGGAGCGCAAGAACAAGAACCAGCCGTGGCGCTACGTCCAGGGCGCCCCGCTGAACCGCCGTTTCCTGAGTGACACCAGCTACGAACTCACCGGCCCCGCTGCCGGCTCCGCGCTCGTCACCACCGTTGCCGACCCGGGCGGGCGGACCATCAAGGGCACCCTGGGCAACTGCTCCGGCGGCACCACTCCGTGGGGCACCATCCTCTCCGGCGAGGAGAACTTCAACGGCTACTTCGTCTCCGCCGGAACGTCCGCCGCGGACAAGCGCTACGGCCTGACCAGCAAGCCCACGGCCCGCCAGTGGGAGCTCGATGACCCCCGCTTTGATACCCGCAACCCCGGCTACGCCAACGAAAGCAACCGCTTCGGCTGGATCGTGGAGGTGGACCCGCAGGACCCGACGTCGACGCCGAAGAAGCACTCCGCGATGGGCCGCTTCAAGCACGAAGGCGCCAACGTGATCGTGGCCGCCTCCGGGCACGTCGTCGCCTACATGGGCGACGACGAGCGCTTCGACTACCTCTACAAGTTCGTCTCCAAGGACAAATACCGTCCCGGGACGACCGCGGCCGACCGCCGGCACAACATGACCCTGCTCTCCGAGGGCGACCTCTTCGTCGCCAAATTCAGCGGCGACTCCCCGGCGGCCGAGATCGACGGCTCCGGCAAGCTGCCCGCGGACGGCGCCTTCGACGGTGCCGGGGAATGGCTCCCGCTGGTGGTGGGCGGCAAGTCCACGGTGTCCGGGATGTCGGTCGAGGAAGTCCTGGTCTACACCCGCCTCGCCGCGGACAAGGTCGGCCCCACCAAGATGGACCGCTGCGAGGACGTCCAGCCGAGCCTGCATACCGGCAAGGTCTACGTCGCGTGCACCAACAACACGGACCGCGGCAAGACCGGCAAGGAGGGCGCCACCGAGGTCAACCCGCGCACCTTGAACCGTGACGGCCACATCGTGGAAATCACCGAGACCGGCGACCAGACGTCCACAAAGTTCAACTGGAACCTGCTGATGGTCTGCGGCGATCCGGCCAAGAACACGTCCGCGTACTTCGCCGGCTTCCCGGCCAGCCAGGTCTCGCCGATCTCCTGCCCGGACAACCTGGCCTTCGACTCGGTCGGCAACCTGTGGATTTCCACCGACGGCGCGCCCTCGACCACCGGCTACGCCGACGGTCTCTTCAAGGTCACCCTGGCCGGCCCGGAGCGCGGCCGCGTGGAGCAGTTCCTTGCCGTGCCGCGCGACGCCGAGACCTGCGGACCCATCATCCACGATGAGGAACGGCACGTCTTCGTCGCCGTGCAGCACCCGGGCGAGGACGGCAGCTTCGAGGCGCAGAACTCCCGCTTCCCGGACTACGTCGCCGCCGGTGCGACGCCGAAGCCCGGCCAGGCCCGGATCCCGCGTCCCTCAGTCGTCCAGGTCTTCCGCGCCGACGACTAGCCCCTCAAAGCAACGCGGGGTCACTTCGCGCCCATTCCGGGGGTCCTGATGGGCGCGAAGTGACCCCGCGTTGCTTCTGCGGGAGCGTCCGGGCATGGCGGGAACTGATAATTTGAACAGTGTGAATAATCCGGCCGAAATGGTTGTCCCCAGAGTCCAGGCAGCTATTGCCCACGCGTTCGGCGAGGAGTTCCGCCAGACGGACCCGGTGATCCGGCCCTCGCAGTTCGCGGACATCCAGATCAACGCCGCCATGGCCCTTGCCAAGAAAGTCGGCTTGCCGCCCCGCGACGCCGCGGCGAGGATCGTGGAGGCCCTGGACCTCGACGGCGTCTGCAGCCTGGTGGAGATCTCCGGGCCAGGCTTCATCAACCTCACCTTCGACGGCACCAGGATCGAGGAGCTGCTCAACGCTCCGGCCCCCACCGGCGGGGGTGCGCAGCCCGCGCCACTGCACCGCGTCGTCGTCGACTATTCCTCCCCGAACGTGGCCAAGGAAATGCACGTCGGGCACCTGCGCACCACCGTGGTGGGGGACAGCATCGTGCGCGTGCTCGAGGCGCTGGGGCACACCGTGATCCGGCAGAACCATATCGGCGACTGGGGCACCCCCTTCGGCATGTTGATCGAGCACTGGCTCGAGGCGGGCGAGGACTCGCCCGAGGCCGCCCTGCTGGTCGATGACCCGAGCGCCTTCTACCAGGCCGCGCGGGCGAAGTTCGACGCCTCCGCCACGGACCCGGACGGCTTCGCCACCCGCGCCCGGCTCCGTGTGGTGGCACTGCAAGGCGGGGACCCTGAGACGTTCGCGGTCTGGCAACGGCTCGTGGCCCAGTCGAAGCGCTACTTCAACGCGATCTACGCGATGCTCGGCATCAGCCTCACCGACGACCACATTGCCGGCGAAAGCTCCTACGACGCGCACCTGGCACAGCTGTGCCGGGAACTCGAGGAGCGCGGCATCGCCCGGATCAGCGAGGGCGCGCTCTGCACCTTCCCGGCCGGCTTCACCGGGCGGGACGGCGATCCGCTGCCGCTCATCATTCGCAAGTCCGACGGCGGTTACGGCTACGGCACCACCGACCTCGCCACGATCCGGTACCGGGTCCGCGAACTGGAGGCGGACCGGGTGCTGTACGTCGTGGGCGCGCCGCAGAACGTCCACCTGCGGATGGTCATGGCCACCGCGCGCGACGCCGGCTGGCTGCCGGACACGGTGGAAGCCACCCACGTCCAGATCGGCAACGTGCTCGGCGAGGACGGCAAAATCCTCAAGTCCCGCGCCGGCAACCCGGTCAAGCTGATGGCGCTGCTGCAGGAGGCCGTGGACCGGGCCCGCGCCGTCATCGACGCCAGCCGGCCCGAGCTCAGCGACGCCGAACGGGCGGTCACGGCGCGGCAGGTGGGCATCGGCGCCGTCAAGTACGCCGACCTCTCCACCGGGCACGACACCGAGTACGTTTTTGACTTCGACCGGATGCTCGCGCTGACCGGAAACACCGGCCCGTACGTCCAGTACGCGGCCGCCCGGATCCGCTCGATCCTGCGCAAGGCCGGGGCCCTGGACCAGCACCTCGACGGCGCCGCCGCCGCGTCCGCGGCGCCCGCGGCGGCGATCGCCGTCGTCGAACCCGCCGAACGCGCCCTGGCCCTGCACCTGCTCGAATACGACGCGACGCTGCAGAAAGTCGGCGAACTGCTCGAACCGCACCGGCTGTGCGCCTACCTGTTCGAGCTCGCGCAGCTTTTCACCTCTTTCTACGACCAATGCCCCGTGCTCAAGGCCGACGAAACGGTCCGGGAATCGCGGCTGGCCCTGTGCGGACTGGTCCTGCGGCGGCTCTCCAGCGGCCTGGAGCTGCTGGGCATCGAGACGCCGGAGAACATGTGAGCCCGGCCGGGGAACCGGCCGTGCCTGCGGGCGGCGGGCTGGGGGCGGTCGAGGCTGCACGGGTGGCCGTCGCGGCCCTGATCGGCTCGGGGGTGCGCTACGTCGTGGTGGCCCCGGGGTCCCGGTCGGCGCCGATGGCCTATGCCCTGGCAGAGGCCGATGCCGCCGGCCGGGTGGAGCTGCTGGTCCGGATCGACGAACGCGACGCAGGCTTCACCGCGTTGGGCCTGGCCCTGTCCACCGGCGCCCCCGCGGCCGTGCTGACCACCTCCGGCACAGCGGTCGGGAACCTGCTGCCGGCCGTGATGGAGGCCAACCACGCCGCCGTGCCACTGGTGGTCCTTTCCGCCGACCGGCCCGAGGAACTCCGCGGCACCGGGGCCAACCAGACCACCGTCCAGCCGGACCTCTTCGGCGAGCATGTGCGCTTCGCCGCCGACGTGCCCGCGGGCGACAATCCGCTCCGCGCCGTCGAGACCGCGCTGAGCGCCGCCACCGGAGCCTTCGAGGACATCCCGCCCGGGCCGGTGCAGCTGAACCTGGCGTTCCGTGACCCGCTGGTCCCGGCCGCCGGCGACGGCCTGGGGGAAGCGTCCGGCCGCAGGATCCACCAGGCCGCGCGGCATCCGCTCGCCCTGGATTTCCCGGCCGCGTCCGCGGCGCTGCCCGAGCGGCTCACAGTGGTCCTGGCCGGGCACGACGCCGGCCCGGTCGCCGAGGCGTTCGCCCGCGCCCATGGCCTGCCGCTGCTCGCCGAGCCCTCCTCCAACGCCAGGTTTGGTCCGAACGCGGTGGGCCCCTACCGGCTGCTGCTGGAGCACTTCGGCCCGGAGTCCGCCCAGCCGATCGAACGGGTTGTACTGTTCGGCCGCCCCACGCTGTCCCGGCCGGTGTCGGCCCTGCTCGCCCGCGCCGACGTCCCGTCCGCTCTCTACCAGCCCGTTCCGGTGGCCTGGTACGAGCCCGGCCGCCGCACCGAACTGCCGCTGGAGACCCTCGCCGACCTGGCCGACTTCGCCGGCCGGGGCCCGGCGTCCTGGCTCGATGCCTGGCTGCTGGCCGGCGCCGCCGCCCAGCACACCCTGGACCTGGTGCTCACCGGTCCCGCCGCCACCGGCCCGGCGGTCGGCGCCCTGGTCTGGGAACACGTCCGCGGGCAGCTCGTGCTGGGCTCCTCCAACGGGATCCGCGACGTCGACCTCGCAGGCGCCCCGCCCCAGGAGCCCCAGGCCACGGTGTTCGCCAACCGGGGCCTGGCCGGAATTGACGGCACCCTCGCCACAGCCACCGGCATCGCCGTCGGCGGCCGGCAGGAAACCACCGTGCTGCTGGGCGATGTGACCTTCCTGCACGACGCCGGCGGGCTGCTGCTGGGCGCGGGGGAGACCGTGCCGGCGCTGCGGATCGTGGTCCTGAACGACGCCGGCGGGGCCATCTTCGGGCTCCTGGAGCACGGCGCCGTCGAACGGACCGGCCGCTACGGCACCGCCGTCGAGCGCCTTTTTGGCACCCCGCACACGGTTGACCTTGCCGCCCTCGCCGCCGCGTACGGTGTCGCGCACCGCGCGGTCAGTACGACGGCGGACCTTGCGGCGGCACTCGGGGAGCCCGTGGTGGGCCGCAGCATCATCGAAGTGCGGACGGACCGCCACGGCCTCCGCGAGCTGCACGGGCGCATCCGCACTGCCGTCTCCGCCGCCGTGGCCGGGGTCCTGGGCCGGTAGCACCCGGTTTTCGCTACGACTCGCCGTCGGCCCGGCGCGGCGCCCCGAGCCTGGCGACGCGCGAAATACCTTGCGACGCGCGAAATACCTTGCGAGGCCCGAATACCAGCAGCGCCAGGTGCTTTGCGCAGCGCGGAACGAGAAGCGCGTCGTGTTGTCCACATGCTGGCGCCGCGGGATGGTGCGGCCGCCGCAGGACTGGGACCGTCGATCCATGAATGAATTGCCCAGGCTGATCCTCACCCGCGATCACATCCAGCGGGGAATGGCTCCCAAGGAGTTGGCTAGCCGCTGCCGGTCGGGTGCGTTGGTCCGGGTGCGCCAGGGCGTCTACGTTGATGGGGGTGCCTGGCGGGCGTTGAGTCCCTGGGACCAATACCGCGTCCGGGTCAGTGCGGCCGCGGAGACGTTTATTGCGCCGACGATCTTTGCCCGGCATTCCGCCGCTTCAGTATGGAGGATTCCGACTATTGGACTCCGGCACCCCGTTCACGCCTTAACCCTGCAGAACGACGGCGGCCGCTCCCGGGCCGGCGTGCTGCGGCACTATGCGCCGCCGGCCGGATTGGAGTACGTCGAACGGGACGGGCTATTGGTGACCGGAAGGGTGCGCACAGTGCTGGACATTGCCGCCTTTACACCGTTTGCCGAGGCAGTGGTGCCGCTTGACCACGTGCTTAGGCCTGACGTCGAGCAGCGCCTGCCAGCCTTGACGAAGGAGCAGCTTTCGGCCGGAATCGAGGGAAATTACTCGGCCGCGGCACGGCGGCGGATCCTGACGGCACTGGATTTTGCGGATCCGAGATCCGGATCCGCAGGCGAATCATATAGCCGGGCGCTCATGCGGATAGCCGGGTTCCAGGCGCCGGAACTCCAGTATGCGATTCGCGATGGTGCGGGCCTCGTGGGCTACGCGGACTACTTCTGGGGCGGAGTCCGGGTTGCCGGCGAGTTCGACGGCGTCGAGAAGTACGTCAAGCCCGAGTTTCTGTTGGGCCGGACCCCGTCGCAGGCCGTCGTCGCCGAGAAAGACAGGGAGAACCGGATCCGGGCACAGGGAAACGGCGTGGTCCGGTGGGTCTGGTCGGACCTGATGGAGCCAGCCCGGCTGGAACGAAAGCTGGCAGCCGCCGGCGTGCCCCGCCGTCGTGCGCGCTCCGCATGCTGAAGGTGATGCGCAAACCATTCCACGACGCGCAAAAGCCCCTGCGCTACCGAATTCCGGTAGCGCAGGGGCTTTTGCGCGTCGCCCAGCGGATTCCGCCGCTTTACTCCGCGATGTCGATGTGCGTCGGGTCGAGCACGCGCCGGAGGAATTCCTTGGTGCGCGGCTGGGTGGGGGCACTGACGACCTGCTCGGCTGCGCCTTCCTCCACCACAACGCCGCCGTCCATGAAGACCACCCGGTCGGCGACTTCGCGGGCGAAGCCCATCTCGTGGGTCACCACCAGCATGGTCATGCCTTCCTTGGCCAGGTTCCGCATGACGGCGAGCACATCGCCCACGGTCTCCGGGTCCAGGGCCGAGGTGGGCTCGTCGAACAGCATCAGTTCGGGGTCCATGCTCAGCGCCCGTGCAATGGCCACCCGCTGCTGCTGGCCGCCGGAAAGCTGGTCCGGGAACCTGTCCGCGAGGTGGTCCAGGCCCACGCGGGCCAGGTTCTTCCGGGCCACGTCGGAGGCGTCAGCCTGGCTGCGCTTGAGCACCTTGGTCTGCGCGATCGTGCAGTTCTGCAGCGCGCTCAGGTGCGGGAAGAGGTTGAACTGCTGGAACACCATGCCGACCTTGCGGCGCATCTTGTCGATGTCCACGTCCGGGTCGGTCGACTCGAATCCGCCGACGTGGATGGTGCCCACGTTGGGCTTCTCCAGCAGGTTGACACAGCGCAGCAGGGTGGACTTGCCGGAGCCCGAAGGCCCGATCAGGCACACGACTTCGCCGGGAGCGACCTCGAGGTCGATGCCCTTCAGGACCTCGTTGGCGCCGTACGACTTGCGGAGGTCCTTGATGGAGACCCCGGCGGCCTGGATCTGCTTCGCGGCAGCCGATGACGTTGATTCAGTCATGGTCCTAGCCCTTCGTCTTGGCGGTGCGGGATTCAAAGCGGCGGGCCAGAATTCCGAGCGGAACGGTGATGATCAGGTAGCAGGCGCCGGCGATCACCAGCGGGGTCAGGCCGGCGTTGGGCTGCGTGATGCCGTCGCGGCCGAACTTGGTGAGTTCGTACTGCGACGCTGCCAGGCCCAGGAGGTAGACCAGGGAGGAGTCCTTGGTGAGCAGGATGACCTCGTTGGTCAGCGGCGGCAGGACGATCTTGAACGCCTGCGGGATGACAATCGAAACCATGGCGCGCCAGTGGGGCATGCCCAGCGAGCGGGCGGCCTCGAGCTGCCCCTTCGGCACGGCCTGCAGCCCGGCCCGCAGGGTTTCGGCGATGTACGCCGCGGCGACCATGCCCAGTGCGAGCATCACGGTGACGTAGATGTCGAAGCGGACGCCGAACGCCGTCGGAATGCCGAAGCCGAAGGCAATGAAGACCAGCAGGGCCGGGACGCCGCGGAAGAACTCGATGTACAGCGTGGCGATCCAGCGCCAAACGGCCACCGAGGAGAGCTTCATCAGCGCCAGCAGCAGGCCGCCGGAGAGACCCACCACAAAGCTCAAGGCGGTGTAGATCAGCGTGTTCTTCAGCGCCAGGGTGATGATCTCCGGGAACTGCTTGACCGCGGAATCCCAGTTGAAGAACGCCTTGCCGATGGAGGCCCAGTCGGCGAAGAGGATGAACAGGACGACGGCGAGTGCCAGCAGTCCGTACTGAACGGACCGGCTGACGCGGGCCCGTTGGCGAACAGTCATTGCCATGTGATTTGCCTTTTACATGTTGCGGGGCGGTTCCGGGTCAGGAGTCGGCCGGAGCCAACGACTGATCCGGAACCGCCCTGCTGTGGTCGGTCCGGGCGGGTGGGTTACTTGGCGGCTTCGCCGAACCAGGTGGTCTTGAGCTTGGTCATGGTGCCGTCGTCGGCAAGGCGCTTGAGCGTCTTGTCCACGGACTCGGTCATGGCCTTGTTGTCCTTCTTGATCGCGACGCCGAGCTTCTCGCCGGTCTTGTAGGTCTCTGCGAAGACCAGGCTGTTGTCGCCCTTGGCCGCGAAGCCCAGCACGGACTGGTTGTTGATGGCAGCGTCGACGCCGCCGGTCTTGATCGCCTGGATCAGCAGGCCGGTGTTCTCGTACTGGATCGTCTCCAGGCCCTTGGACTTGGCGTATTCTTCGCCGGTGGTGCCCTGCTGGACGCCGACTTTCTTACCCTTGAGGTCGGCCAGGGTCTTGAGCCCGGACGCCTTGGTCACGAGCAGCGAGAGGTCGTCGTCGAGGTAGGGGGTGGAGAAGTCCATGACGGTCTTGCGAGCATCGGTGATGGAGATGCCCGAGATGGCGACGTCGCACTGGTTGGTGTTCAGGGCCTGGCCCGACTGGATGCCCTCGAAGGCCACGGTCAGGACGTTGGGCTCAACCTTGAGATCCTTGGCGATCTCGGATGCCAGATCCATGTCGAAGCCGACGTTCTTGCCGTCCTTGACGAACTCGAACGGCTCGTAGGGGATGTCCGAGCAGACCGTGAGCTTGCCGGATTCAATCAGCTTGACGCCGGAATCGGTGGTCGTCGAGCCGCCGGAAGAGCTGCAGCCGGTCAGGGCAAGGGCGCCGACGGCCACGAGGGCAGCCGCCTTGGCCGCGGAGCCGGCCAGGAAGGAACGGGAGATCAGCATTTCTTTACCTTTTGTTGCAGGGGCATGCGAGTCCAAAACGACTTGTAGTCTATCGCCGAATAAGAGATGTGCATCACAGGAAACTTAGTTTCACTATTGGATAACTAATTGCCGCCAAATATCAAGGGGCCGCACCCGGCGGTTGTCTGTGATTACGGATTCCGGCGCGGGCCGAGGCCGCCGGGCCGGGGCGGTCCCGCCGAGGCGGCCCAAGCGGGCCAAGCGGCCCGTCGGGGCCCAGTGCCAGCTGCTGATGGCTAGCTGCTGATGCCGAGGGATTCCAGCATCGGCCGGAACTTGGCCCACGTCTCTGCCAGTTCGGCCTCGGGGACGGAGCCCTCGACGACGCCGCAGCCGGCATAGAGCCGGACGGTGTCCGGCCCCTCGATGACCGCGCCGCGCAGCGCGATGCCCCACTCGCCGTTGCCGGCGGCGTCGAGCCAGCCGACTGGGCCGGCGTACGGACCGCGGTCCAGGTGCTCAAGTTTGCGGATGAGGGCTCCGGCCACGGTGGTGGGGGTGCCGCAGACCGCGGCCGTGGGGTGCAGGGCGTTGATCAGGGCCAGGCAGGTGGGCACATGGCCTTCCACCTCGGTCAGTTCGGCCTTCACGTCCGAGGCCAGATGCCAGACGTTCGGCAGTTCCAGGATGAACGGCTCGCTGTGCGCGTTCATGGCCTCGGAGAACGGTGCCAGCTGCGTGGTGAGCGACTGGATGGCAATGTCGTGCTCATGCCGCTGCTTCTCGGACCCGGCCAGCACGCGCTCGGCAAACTCCATCGGCGAGCCGGCCATCCCCTCGGCGTCGCGCCGGTCCAGGGTCCCGGCCAGGACGCGCGCCTGAGCCGTGCGGCCCTCGACCTGGATCAGCATTTCGGGGGTGGATCCCACCAGCCCGTCCACGCCATAGGTCCAGCATTCGCGGTACCGGACCGCGAGCTGGCGCAGGATCTCGGCGGCGTCCACGCCGTCGGGCAGGGTGGCCACAATGTCCCTCGCCAGGACCAGCTTCTCCAGCGCCCCGGTGCGGATTTCGGCGACGCCCTCGGCAACGGCGGCCATCCAGTCGGCCTCGGTGAGGGACCCGGTGCTGAGCTTGGCTTCCCGCGACGGCGTCTGCCCCGGCGCCGCTGCGCCGTCCACGTCGAGCCAGCGCCGCAGGGCGGCGCGGGCGCCCGCCTCGGTGAGCTCGCCGTCGTCGAACGTGAGCTGGGTGAGCCAGGCTTTCCCGTCGCGCAGGCCCACCACGATTTCGGGGACGATCAGCCGGGAGGCGTGTTCGGAAACTTTGGAGAAGGCGAAGGAGCCGAAGGCGACCGGGCCGGTGCCGGGGCAGCCGACGGCGTCGGTGATGTCCGCCTCGAGGACCAGGTGCCGCCACCAGATGTCCGCCTCGAGGAACCGCTCGGGGCCGGTAGCGCTGAACCGGGCCACCTCGCCGAAGCCGACCAGGCCGGCCTCGCGTCGCGTCCAGCAGAGTACGTCGTCACGGACCAGAAACGACGGCAGCCCCCCGGGGAACGAATCGGCATCGAGGGGGACTGTCAGGGTCCTGATAATTCTGGTCTGGAACGCGCTCGTCATGATGAGATAACACTACTCCCGCCTCGCGCCGCGCCCCGGCCCGGCCCGTGGTTAGGGGGTGCGTCGAAGATTTGAGACAATAACGGGGTGAACCGAGCATCCTTGGATAAGCGTCCGGACGAAGTAGCCACGATGTTTGACGACGTCGCCCCCAAATACGACGTCGTCAATGACGTCCTGTCCATGGGACAGACGCGCCGTTGGCGCCGGGTCGTCGTTGAAGCCATGGATGTGAAGCCCGGCCAGCGCGTGCTGGACCTGGCCGCCGGAACCGGCACGTCCAGCGAGCCGTACGCCGACGCCGGCATCGACGTGATCGCCTGCGATTTCTCCCTCGGCATGCTCAAGGTCGGCAAGCGCCGCCGCCCGGACATCGATTTCATCGCCGGTGATGCCACCCGACTGCCGTTCGCGGACAACACCTTCGACGCCAGCACCATCTCCTTCGGCCTGCGCAACGTCAACGAGCCCAAGAAGGCCCTTGCCGAGATGCTCCGGGTCACCAAGCCCGGCGGCCGCCTGGTCATCGCCGAGTTCTCCCAGCCGGTGGTGCCGCTCTGGCGCACCATGTACACCGAGTACCTGATGCGCGCGCTGCCCGCGATCGCCGTCAAGGTCTCCTCCAACCCGGACGCCTACGTCTACCTTGCCGAATCCATCCGCGCCTGGCCGGACCAGGACCACCTCGCCGCCTGGCTGCAGGAAGCCGGCTGGGAGTCCGTCACGTACCGCAACCTCAGCGGCGGCATAGTCGCCGTCCACCGTGCCCAGAAGCCCGCGGGCCCGGCTGCCGGACCCGCTGCGGGCGCCGCCGCGCTTGCCAACCACACCGGCCCCGTGGCCAAGCTGCGCCGCAACATCACCCGGCCCGAACGTTAGCCGACAGCTGCCGTGAAAGTACTGATCGTCGGCGCTGGTCCGGCAGGATCCACCGCCGCGTTCTACCTTGCCCAGGCCGGCCTCGACGTCACGGTGCTTGAGAAGACGAGCTTTCCGCGGGAAAAAGTCTGCGGCGACGGGCTGACCCCGCGCGCGGTCCGGGAGATCCAGAAGCTTGGCCTGCCGCACCCCGAAAGCGAGGGCTGGCGGCGGAACAAGGGCCTGCGGCTCATTGCCGGCGGCCGCACCATAGAACTTCCCTGGCCCGAGGTCTCCGACTTCCCGCAGTACGGCCTGATCCGCACCCGCCTCGGCTTCGACGAGGAGCTGGCCCGGCACGCGCAGTCGGCCGGCGCCGTCGTGCTGGAACGCCACAGCGTCACCGAGGCGCTGCGCTCCGAGGACGGCCGGGTCACCGGCGTCCGCGCCGCGCTGCTTGACGACGCTGGCCGCAAGACCGGCGAAACGCGGGACTTTAATGCGGACGTCGTCCTCGCCGCGGACGGGAACTCGACCCGCACCGCCGTCTCGCTCGGCATCCACAAGCGCGATGACCGCCCCCTGGGTGTGGCCGTCCGCACCTACTTTACGAGCCCGCGGCACGACGACGACTGGATGGAAGGCTGGCTGGAGCTTCCGGGCCGCGACGGCAAGCTGCTGCCCGGCTACGGCTGGGTATTCGGCGTCGGCGACGGCACCTCCAACGTGGGCCTGGGCATCCTGAACTCGTCCAAGGAATTCGGCAAGCTGGACTACAAGCAGGTGCTGCGCGAGTGGACCGCCGCGATGCCCGCGGACTGGGGTTTCACGCCGGAGAACCAGGTGGGCGAGATCCGCGGCGCCGCGCTGCCGATGGGCTTCAACCGCACCCCGCACTATTCGCCGGGCCTGCTGCTGCTGGGCGACGCCGGCGGCATGGTCTCCCCGTTCAACGGCGAGGGCATCTCCTACGCCATGGAATCGGCCCGTTTCGCGGCCGAGTTCATCATCGACACCGCGGCGCGCTCCGCCTCGGCGGCCTGGAACGGGGCCGACGCCGACGCCCACCTCGCCGGCTACGCCGACTTCGTAAGGGATCAGTGGGGTTCGCACTTCACCCTGGGCCGGGCCTTTGCTGCCGTGATCGGCAGGCCGGCCGTGATGAAACTGGCGCTCCGGACGGGCATGCCCCTTCCGGTGCTGATGAAGTTCGTCGTCCGGCTGCTGGCCAACCTGACCGACCCCTCGGCCAAGGGGATCGAGGACCGGATGATCCGGGTCCTGGAAGCCCTGGTCCCGGCCACCTCCAATACCCGGCCCGTTCCAGACTCAAATCCGCGGATTCCGCAACAAAAAGTTAGGGTTAACCCGTGACCAACTCTGCAGACCAAAGCTGGACGCACGCCGGACACGGCCTGCCGGGCTCCGAACCCAGCCTCAACACCACCGCCATCGCCACCGGACTGCAGCTGCCGGCCGGTTTTGCGGCCATCGCCGGGGACCCGGAACTCGGCCCGGCCATCACCACGAACCTCGCGCGCGTGGAGAAGAAACTGCGCGAGGCCATCGCCAACTCGGATCCGCTGGCTGACGCAACGTCGCGCCACCTCGTGGAAGCCGGCGGCAAACGCATCCGGCCGCTGCTGACCCTGCTCTGCGCCCACCTGGGTGATGCCTCGCTGCCGGCCGTGGTGCAGGCCGCCGTCGTCGTCGAACTGACGCACCTGGCCACCCTGTACCACGACGACGTGATGGACTCCGCCCCGTTCCGCCGCGGCGCCCCCACCGCGCACGAGGTCTGGGGCAACTCCGTTGCCGTGCTGACCGGCGACCTCATCTTCGCCCGGGCCTCCATCCTGGTCTCCGAGCTCGGTTCGCGGGCGCTCGGCATCCAGGCCCGCACCTTCGAGCGGCTCTGCCTGGGCCAGTTGCACGAGACCGTGGGGCCGCGCCCGGACGAGGACCCGGTGGCGCACTACCTCTCCGTGATCGCGGACAAGACCGGTTCGCTGGTGGCGGCCTCCGGCCAGCTCGGTGCGATCTTCTCGGGAGCGGATGAATCCTACGAGGCGCTGCTGGTGGAGTACGGCGAAAAGGTCGGCGTCGCCTTCCAGCTCGCCGACGACGTCATTGACGTCACCGGCGTCAAGGTCAAGTCCGGCAAGTCCCCGGGCACCGACCTGCGCGAGGGCGTGCCGACGCTGCCGGTCCTGCTGCTGCGCAAGGCCGCGGCCGACGGCGACCAGTCCGCCGTGGAGCTGCTGCAGCTCATCGATGGCGACCTCAGCTCCGACGAGGCCCTCGCCGCCGCTGTCGCCGGGCTGCGCGAACACCCCGTCACCGCCGAGTCCTGGGTTGTGGCGCGGGCCTGGGCCGACGAGGCCATTGCCGCCCTCGCGCCGCTGCCCGCGGGCGTGGTAAAGGATTCGCTGACCAGCTTCGCGCACGCCGTGGTGGACCGCAGCAGCTAGCGGCTCCGCGGTATCCCGCCTGGGTCTTAAACCGGAATGGCCCCGGTTCCTCACAACGTTACGAGTCGTCCGTTGTGCGGAACCGGGGCCATTTCTCCGTTCGCATCAGATTCACCGGAGGCATTTGGTGAACCCACGAACAACTTTATGACAGTCGTGTCATATTGTCTAGTGATTCTGTAAATTTCCTGTCACGGATTTGCTGGGCGGCCGGGGCGGGGGACTCTCCCCGGTTTTGGGCGCCGCGGACGTCGGATTACCGGCAAGTCGCGACGACCCGCCGTCGGGCGTCTCCGAAGTTGGGGAGAATCAGGCCGCCAGTTGTCCACATAGCTGCCGGGCAGCCTCCCCGCTGTGGGTGTGGGCAGGTCTGCTGGACGCATGGATGTCACGACCTACATGAAATTTGCCGGCTCGGTAGCACGGACCGGAACGCTGCTTCAGGCTGGGTTCTCGGAACGGAGTATCCGCAACTTGCTTACCTCCGGGGAAATACTGCGGTTGCGCCATGGTGTCGTTGCATTGCCGGGTGCGGCGCCGGACATGGTGGCCGCAGTCTTGGCTAATGGCTTGCTGTCCTGTGTCTCGGCGGCGGGACATCACAGGATCTGGAGACTCCACGAACCGGCGCAGCTGCACCTTTTCTGCCGCCATGGTTCGGCCTTCGGGGTGGTTGTTCACCGGGGCAGTGTGGTCCCGCCGGAGTTCCCGCGGCCCGTGGCTGGGCTGACGGATACTCTGCTGCACGCCCTGCGATGTCGGCCGCCCATGGAATCCGTGGTCATGGTGGAAAGCGCCCTCCTGCAGGGTCGAACCACTCTCGAATATCTCAGAGGGCATCTTCCCGGCAACCGCAACGGTTCGGCCCGGGCGGCGCTGGAATTGGTGGACGGTTCGGCAGGATCCGCGATCGAAGTTGTAGCCAGGCTCCTGTTCCGGAGCGAAGGGATCTTCACGCAGACCCAGGTCGATCTCCCGGGGATCGGGATCGTGGACTTCCTGCTGGAAGGGTTCCTCATTGTGGAGATCGACGGCGGCACGCATTTGGAACCGGCGCAGGTCAAGAAAGACCGTCGGCGCAACAACGCCAGCACCCTTACCGGGTACGCGGTGTTGAGGTATGGCTACCAGGACGTCGTTTTCAACCCGGAGAAGATCGTCGCGGAAGTGTGGCAGGTGCTGCGCGGCAGGGTCGTCCGCTGAATCTCCCCATGTTTGGTCAGCAAGGGCCGCAATGGACCGGCGGTTCTGCGCAACACGCCGACCGGCCGGCTCAAACCTGGGGAAACTCGGCGCCCCGGGGCGTGGGCAGCCGGGAGGGGGCTCTAGTCCTCGTCCTCTTCGTTGAAGGCCCACTCGAACATGTCGAAGACAAACTCGGAGAAGGTGCCTTCCTCGCTCTTCCACTGGCCGCGGGCGTTGTTGCGGCGGTACACGATCGGGTCCGGGACGCTGAGATCGCCCACACGGAAGCCCCAGGTGAATTGTTCTTCCTCATCCTCGAGGAACATCAGGAAGCCCTCGTCGTCGACCTCAAGTTCCTCGGGGTCCCAGAAGTAGTGGTAGGCCTCCATCAGGTCCTCGCAGCCGCCGAGGGCCAGGTAGAACTCCCGGAGGACCAGCGGAACCTGGAACTGGTGCTCGGCCAGGGCCGCATCCAGCTCGTCTGCCGGCAGCCCGTCCTCTTCCTGCCATTCGTCTTCGAGATACTTCGGAACAAGCGCGCGGAACTTCTCGAGGAACATGTCAGTCATGCTCTTATCCTAGCTAATCCCGGGGTCCACTTTCGGCCGCGTCCAGGCCCAGACGGTGCCAGCCGCGGACCGCCAGCGGCACGTACCAGTGGCGCCGCCAGGCGGTTACGCGGAAGGCGAAAACCACGGCCGCCACCGCACTCGCCGTCACCGCGGTGAACACCCCGGAGACGGACAACGCCACCGTCAGCGCGGCCCCCGCAAACGCCGGCAGGGCGTAGATGTCCTTGGGGTCGAAGAGCTGCGGCACTTCGTTGGCGGTGATGTCCCGCAGCAAGCCTCCGCCAACCGCCGTCGTGACCCCCAGGAGCACCGCCGCCACCGGGTGCATGCCCGCGGCGAGGGCCTTCAGGCTTCCGGTGATGCAGAACAGGGCCAGCCCGCCGGCGTCGAACAGGACCAGCAGCGAGGTGAAGCGCTGGACACTGGAGAACAGGAAATACACCAACACCGTGGCCAGCAGCGGGGGAGCGAGGTACGCCGGGTTGGTAAAGGCGGCCGGCGGGCCTGCATTGATGATGATGTCGCGGATGACGCCGCCGCCCAGGCTCACCACGGAGGCCAGCAGCAGGGACCCGACAATGTCGAACTGCTTCCGCGCCGCGAGCAGCGAACCGGAGACCGCGAAGAAGAAAACGCCGGCCAGGTCCAGCCAGACCATAACGAGGCTAAAGGAGAAGGTCATGGAGCGTCCCGGTCGGTTGCAGGGGGCGGATGGGGCGGCTCCAAGGTTACGCTAACGGCTATGAATAGCCCCATCATGATCGCCTGCGCCCACGGCACCTCCAGCACCCAGGGGGCCGCGGAGGTCAATGCCCTGCGGGCCGGGATCGCCGCGCTGCGCCCCGGGCTCGACGTCCGCGAAGCCTACGTCGATGTTCAGGACCCCGAGCTGCCGGCCGTGGTGGCGGGGCTCCCGGCGGGGGAAACCGCAGTCGTCGTGCCGCTGCTGCTGAGCGTGGGGTACCACGTCAAGGTGGACATCGCCCGGGCCGTGAAGAGCCGGCCGGGCACCCTCGCCGCGGCGCCGCTGGGCCCCGACCCGCGGCTCGCGGCGCTACTGGACCAGCGGCTGCGCGAGGCCGGAGTGACCGACAACGACGCCGTGATCCTCGCTGCCGCGGGATCTTCCGACGCCACCGCCGCGGAAAACGTCGAGGAACTCGCGGGCCAACTGCGCTCGCTCCGTTCCAACCGGATCGTGGCCGCATACGGCGCCTCGGCGACGCCGTCGGTGCCGAACGCCGTCGCAATGCTCCGCGAGGAAGCGGCAGGAGGCGCCGGCGCGGGGCTGTCCGCCGGGGCGGTGGACCTGGGCGGCCGGGTGGTCATCGCCTCCTACCTGCTCGCCCCGGGGTTCTTCCACGACCAGCTCGCCAAGGCCGGTGCCGACCTGATCACCGCGCCGCTGCTGCCCTCCCCGGTGCTCGCCGAGATCGCCCTGGACCGCTATGACGCGGCGGTCGCCGGCAGCGCTTCATGACGAAATGTTGCCCTAGGTGACCCCGCGTTTCTGACCCTTTGTGACGCCATTGCGGCCACCCCTACAGTCGATCCATGACTGATACAGCTCTAGCCGGAGCGTCCCCGGACCAGGCTGACGCAGGCCGCGCCAGACGACCCGCCCGCCCCGCGGCCAAGCCGCACGGGCAGTGGAAAGTGGACGGCACCGCCCCACTGAATGCCAACGAAACCTGGAAACAGGAAGACAACGGCCTCAACGTCCGCGAGCGTATCGAGTCCGTCTACGCCAAGCACGGCTTCGACTCGATCGACGGCACCGACCTGCACGGGCGCTTCCGCTGGTGGGGCCTCTACACCCAGCGCAAGCCCGGGATCGACGGCGGCAAGACCGCCACGCTCGAGCCGCACGAGCTCGAGGACAAGTACTTCATGCTCCGCGTCAGGATCGACGGCGGCGCCCTCAGCACCGAACAGCTGCGCGTTATCGGCCAGATCTCCGTGGACTTCGCCCGCGGCTCGGCCGACCTCACCGACCGGCAGAACATCCAGCTGCACTGGATCCGGGTCGAGGACGTGCCGGAAATCTGGCGCCGCCTCGAATCCGTGGGTCTGTCCACCACGGAGGCCTGCGGTGACGTGCCCCGCGTCATCCTTGGCTCCCCGGTCGCCGGCATCGCCAAGGACGAGATCATCGACCCGACGCCGCTGATCCACGAGCTCGCCGAACGGTTCATTGGCGACCCGGAGCTCGCCAACCTGCCGCGCAAATTCAAAACCGCCATCACCGGCCACCCCAGCCAGGACGTGGTCCACGAGATCAACGACGTCGCCCTGGTGGGACTGGTCCACCCCGAGCTCGGTGCCGGCTACGACCTCTGGGTGGGCGGCGCCCTCTCCACCAATCCGATGCTGGGCAAGCGGCTCGGCGCCTTCGTCCGGCCGGACCAGGCCGCCGACGTCTGGCTCGGAGTCACCAGCATCTTCCGCGACTACGGGTACCGGCGGATGCGCACCAAGGCCCGGCTGAAGTTCCTGCTGGCCGACTGGGGGACGGAGAAGTTCCGCCGGGTCCTCGAAGACGAATACCTCGGCTACAAACTCTCCGACGGTCCCGCGGCGCCTAAGCCCGCCACCCCCGGCGACCACGTCGGTGTGCACGAGCAGAAGGACGGCAAGTTCTTTATCGGTGCCACCCCGGTGGCCGGCCGGCTCTCCGGCAGCCAGCTTGTGAGACTCGCCGACACCCTGGAGGCCCGCGGCTCGCAGCGGCTGCGCACCACGCCGCACCAGAAGCTCGTGGTCCTCGACGTGCCCAAGGACGAGGTGGAACCGCTCGTGGCCGAACTAGACGCCCTCGGCCTCTCCGCCCGGCCGTCGGTGTTCCGCCGTGGCACCATCGCCTGCACCGGCATCGAGTTCTGCAAGCTCGCCATCGTGGAAACCAAGGTCACCGCCGCCACCGCCGTGGCCGAGCTGGAACGCCGCCTCGCCGACCTGGTTGAGACTAAGCAGCTTCCGCAGGCCCTGTCGCTCCACATCAACGGCTGCCCCAACTCCTGCGCCCGGATCCAGACCGCGGACATCGGCCTCAAGGGCATGATGCTTCCCACGCCCGACGGCGACCCCACCCCGGGTTTCCAGGTCCACCTGGGCGGCGGGCTGGCTTCGGACAGCCGCGAGGAAGCGGGTCTGGGACGCACGGTGCGCGGTCTCAAGGTCACGGCCGAAGAGCTGCCCGACTATGTGGAGCGTGTGGTCCGGAAATTCGTGGCCGACCACGTCGAGGGCCAGACCTTCGCCGAGTGGGCCTTCGCCGCCGATGAGGGTGATCTGCAATGACGGCGGCCCTCCGTTCCCGCGACGAGCTCAAGGCCCTCGCCACGACGGGTGCCGCCGAGCTCGGCTGGGACGCCCCGGCTGGCGAGGTCATCGCCTGGGTGGCCCGCAACTTCGAGCTGCCTGCCGTCGCCGTCGCCTGCTCCATGGCGGACGCCGTCCTGCCGGCGCTGGTCGCAGACCAGCTCCCCGGCGTCGACGTACTGTTCCTCGAAACCGGCTACCACTTCCCGGAAACCCACGCCACCCGCGACGAAGTGGCCGCGAACCTGCGCGTCAATGTCGTCGACGTGCTGCCGGAGACCACCGTGGAGCAGCAGGACCGGCTCCTGGGCAAGGACCTTTTCGCCCGCGACCCCGCCCAGTGCTGCGCCCTGCGCAAGGTGGCGCCGCTACGCCGCACCCTCGCCGGCTACGAGCTCTGGTTCACCGGAGTCCGCCGCGACGAGGCCCCCACCCGCACCAACACCCCGCTGGTCACCTGGGACGAAGCCAACGGCCTGGTCAAGGTCAACCCGGTGGCGGCCTGGAGCTTCGACCAGTTGGTGCAGTACTCCGATGACAATCTCCTGCCCGTCAACCCGCTGCTTACCCAGGGCTACCCGTCCATTGGCTGCCGGCCCTGCACCCGCAAGGTGGCGCCCGGCGAGGACCCCCGCGCCGGACGCTGGGCAGGAACCGACAAGACAGAATGCGGACTACACGTATGAGCACTCAAATCACCAACGAGGACCTGGAGCTGTCCGGGATGGACCATGACGCTACTGAGACGCCGATTGCCGCCCCGGGAGTGGCATCGGGCCTGTCGGAGCCGCGCGCTGGGCTGATCGAAGATCAGCCGCGCGGCGCAGGGGCGGGGGCGGCAATCGGCGTCGCAGCGCCGGCCCGCCTCTCGTCCCTGGACACCCTCGAGTCCGAGGCCATTCACATCATCCGCGAGGTGGTTGCCGAGTTTGAGAAGCCGGCGCTGCTGTTCTCCGGCGGCAAGGATTCTGTGGTGATGCTGCACCTGGCTACGAAGGCGTTTTGGCCCGGGAAGGTGCCGTTCCCGGTGCTGCATGTGGACACCGGGCATAATTTCCCGGAGGTGATCGCGTTCCGTGACCGGACGGTGGAACGGCTGGGCCTCAGGCTCGTCGTCGGCAGTGTCCAGGAGTTCATCGACTCGGGCGAGCTGGCCGAACGCGCGGACGGAACCCGCAACCCGCTGCAGACCGTGCCGCTGCTGGACGCGATCCAGCGCAACAAGTTCGACGCCGTCTTCGGCGGCGGCCGCCGGGACGAGGACAAGGCCCGGGCCAAGGAACGGATCCTGAGCCTGCGCGACGAGTTCGGCCAGTGGGACCCGCGGAACCAGCGCCCCGAGCTGTGGAACCTCTACAACGGCCGGCACACCGTGGGCCAGCACGTCCGCGCGTTCCCGATCAGCAACTGGACCGAACTGGATGTGTGGCGCTACATCGAGCGCGAGAACATCGAGCTGCCGGGCCTGTACTATGCCCACCAGCGCGAGGTCTTCGCCCGCGACGGCATGTGGCGCGCGGTCGGTGAGGTCTCCCGGCCGCGCGAGAATGAGCAAGTCATCACCAAGACGGTCCGCTACCGGACCGTCGGCGACATGTCCTGCACCGGCGCCGTGGAATCCGCGGCCGCCACCGTGCGCGACGTCGTCATTGAAGTCGCAGCCTCCACCATCACCGAACGTGGGGCCACCCGGGCCGATGACCGGATCTCCGAGGCCGCCATGGAAGACCGCAAGAAGGACGGCTATTTCTAATGAGCACCACCGCAACTGTGCCTGAATCCGCCGCAGCAAGCCTCGGGCTCTCATCCGCTTCACTGTTCAGGTTCGCGACTGCCGGCTCGGTCGACGACGGCAAGTCCACCCTGGTGGGCCGGCTGCTGCACGACTCGAAGGCGATCCTTTCCGACCAGCTCGACGCCGTTGCCCGCACTTCCGCGGACCGTGGCTTCGGCGGGGCCGGCGCAGCCGGTGTTCAAGCGATTGACCTCGCGCTCCTGACCGACGGCCTGCGTGCCGAACGGGAACAGGGCATCACCATCGACGTCGCCTACCGCTATTTCGCCACAGACCGGCGCAGCTTTATCCTCGCGGACTGCCCCGGGCACGTGCAGTACACCAAGAACACCGTCACGGGCGCGTCCACCGCGGACGCCGTCGTCGTGCTCATCGACGCCCGCAAGGGTGTCCTGGAGCAGACCCGGCGGCATCTGTCCGTGCTGCAACTGCTGCGTGTGGCCCACGTGGTCGTGGCCGTGAACAAGATCGACCTGGTGGATTTCAGCGAGGACGTGTTCCGCGGGATTGAGGCCGACGTGCAGAAGGTCGGCCGCGAACTGGGGCTCGGCGCCGATGGCATCACCGACCTCCTGGTCATCCCCGTTTCCGCGCTCGACGGCGACAACGTCGTCGACCGCTCGGACCGCACCCCCTGGTACCGGGGCCCGGCGCTGCTGGAGGTCCTCGAGACGCTGCCCGCCGCCGACGAACTCGAAAGCCACCTGGAGAGCTTCCGTTTCCCGGTCCAGCTGGTCATTCGGCCGCAGGGTGCACTGGCGCCCGACGCCATCGCCGGCGGACTCGACGTCGAGAATTACCGTGACTACCGGGCCTACGCCGGACAAATCACCGAAGGCTCGGTACAGGTGGGGGATCAGGTCAGTGTCCTGACCCCGGGCCAGGCGCCGCGCACCACCACCGTCACCGGGATCGACTTTGCGGGCCGCGGACTTACCGAGGCCGTGGCACCGCAGTCCGTAGCGCTCCGGCTCGCGGACGAGTTCGACGTCGCCCGCGGCGACACGATCGCGGCCGCGGGGCCCGCCGGGGGCGAAATACCGGGCTCCTCCGCCGACCTGTACGCGGCGCTGTGCTGGCTCTCGCCCAAGCCGCTCCGCGAGGGCGCGAAGGTCTTGGTGAAGCACGGCACCCGCACGGTCCAGGCCTTGGTCCGCAACGTGACGGGCAAGCTGGACCTCGCCAACTTCCAGCTTGAGCCCACCAGCACGTTGGAGCTCAATGACATCGGCCACGCCCAGCTCCGGCTCGCAGCGCCGCTGCCGCTGGAAAACTATCTGCACCACCGGCGGACCGGGGCCTTCCTGGTGATCGACCCGCAGGACGGCAACACGCTTGCCGCCGGGCTCGTCAAGGACCACCCGGGCGACCACGAGGACGAGCGCTACTCGATCTGAGGCTGACCGGTCCGGGACGCTGTCCTGCTGTCCTAGGCTTTGCGATAGCTCAAACCGGCGCCCTTGGATACCCTGCTGAGTAGAGGCGCTGCGCGTTGATCCGAGGGGGAGCGGTTGGAAGACCATGATTCCGTTGTTGCCAGGTCCCTGGAGCAATACAGTGTTCTGCTGCCCCGGCTGAATGCGGCTTCGGACGCGATCGGGGATGCCATCCGCGCCCGGCTCCGCGACGATGGTCTCAACCACCACACCGTGCAGGCCCGGGTCAAGGACCCAGGCTCGGTCAAAGAAAAGCTGGACCGCCTCACCGCCGACGGCAGATTCAAATACGAGCGCGGGCTCGAGCAGCTCGATGACCTCATCGGTGTCCGGATCATCATGTTCCTGGAACCCGACATCGCGGACGTTGCCACGGCGCTGAAGGGGCAATTCGACTGCCGCGAGGACGACGACAAGACCAGCTCCCAGCGGCGGAACGGCCAGATCGGTTACGCCGGCCGGCACCTCATCCTCGAAGTCCCTGCCGGCAACGTGCCGGTGGGCTGCCACACGTTCATCGGGGAGCGCTTCGAAGTCCAGATCCGGACGGTGCTGCAGCACGCCTGGGCGGCCTTCGAGCATGACATCCGGTACAAGGGACTCGCGGAGGCCAACGCGGAAGTGGACCGGGCGTTCACCATGGCGTCGACCCTGATCGAACTCGCCGACGCCCAGTTCTCGGCAATCAACGACATCGTCAAACGCCGCCAGGCCGAAAGCACGGCCGAGTTCGCCGCGAATCCCGCCACCGAGCTCACCGGGGACATCCTCCACGACATGCTTGCGCGGCTGCTCCCCGAACACCCCCGAAGCCAGGCCCGGCAGTACGGCTGGCTGGGGGACGTGCTGGCGGCCAATGGGGTGCGGACCGTGGCCGATGCCGAGAAGCTGTTCGGTGCCGCCGACTGGTCCGGCGTGGCGAAGCGGATGGACTATAAATTCCCCGCCGGCCACGTCCGGATTGCCGACGACTTCCTGCTCAAGACGTGGGGAACGGACTACATTGCGCGGACCAAGTCCCTGGGCGGCGACCCCAAACGGGAGGCGAAGCTGACGTACCGGCTGGAGCGGATGCAGGACTGAGCCTGCCGCACCCGAAACAATCAGGTGCCCGGCGGCCGGTACTTGATCTGCTCGGCCTTGGCCAGTGCTTCCATTGTTTCGTCGACCGTCAGGAGCACGGTCGTCTCGAAGGAGCTAAGTGCGCCGCCTCCGCTGATTGCGAGTGCAACGGCGGCCATGGATACGTTGTCCGGCGCCTCCCACAGGTTGTAGCCGTCGTGGGAGCCAAAGGCATACCAGAAGCCGTGGAGCTTCCCGCCCACCGATTCGATGTAGGCCTGGGCGGCCTTCCTGCGGTCCTCCGGTTTGCTGATCAGTCTCGCCCAAGTCTCGGGTGTGTAGCTGAACTTCGACAGATAGAGGGGCATCGTCTCGTCCTTTCCTGCGTGTCCCGGTTCAGTAAGAATGGCAGTCGGCTGCGTGGCCAGCAATGGCCGCGGGGCTCGTCAAAGCCGGCCAAGTCGCCGCAACGGTCGTCCCTTGCCACCCGGCCCCCGGCGGACCATCATCGTCGTGGGAGGGCAGAGCGTTGGAAGCCATCAACAGCCGTCTCTTCAGCTGGGCATCGATCCTGGACGACGAGACCCGCAGGCAGGCCCTCGCCACGGCCCAGTTGCCCATCATCTACCCGCACCTGGCGCTGATGCCGGACGCCCACCTGGGCAAGGGGGCCACTGTGGGCTCCGTCATCCCCACCGTGGGCGCGATCATCCCGGCCGCCGTGGGCGTGGACATCGGTTGCGGCATGATCGCCGTCCGCACCCAGTACGCGCACAAGGAGCTGCCCAGGGACCTGCAGCGGCTGCGCGAGGCAATCGAGCGCGCCATTCCCTTGTCCGCCGGCCACTTCAACCGCAGGATCTCTGCCACCGCCGGACCCCGGCTCGCCGAGTTGCGGCGGCTGGCGGCGAAAGCGGGCTTTGACCCGGCCAAGTACGCGGCGAACTGGGAGCTGCAGCTTGGCTCGCTGGGCTCGGGCAACCACTTCGTCGAGGTGTGCGTGGATGAGAACGCCGCGGTGTGGCTGTTCCTGCATTCGGGCTCCCGCGGGGTGGGCAACAAGATCGCGCAGCGGCACATCGCCGAAGCCCGGAGCATGGCCCTGCGCCGGCACATCGCCCTGCCGGACCGGGACCTGGCCTACCTCGAGGAAGGCACCCCCGAGTTCGTCCGGTACCTCCGGGAACTGCGTTGGGCGCAGCACTTCGCCTTGCTGAACCGTGAGGAAATGATGGACCGGGTGGTCCAGCAATTCGAGTCCTGGGTCGGCGGCCCGGTCCGGGAACTCGAACGGATCAACTGCCACCACAACTTCACCGCGCAGGAAACGCATTACGGTAAGTCCGTCTGGGTCTCGCGCAAGGGCGCGATCAGGGCCCAGGCCGGGGATCCCGGGCTGATTCCCGGGTCCATGGGCACGGCGTCCTACATCGTCGTCGGGCGGGGGAACCAGGCGTCGCTGAACTCCGCACCGCACGGCGCCGGCCGGGAGTATTCCCGCACCGCCGCGCGGAAAGCGTTTTCGCTCGCGCAGCTGAAGACCGCCATGCAGGGCATCGAATTCCGGCCCCGCGAGGCCTTCATCGACGAGATCCCGGCCGCATACAAGCCCATCGACCTGGTGATGCGCGACTCTACTGACCTGGTCAGCGTGCGGCACAAGCTCCGGCAGCTCGTGAACATCAAAGGCGACTGAGCCCCGGCCGGGTGCGAATGCAGGGTCCGCATGTGACGCTGCATGAACTTGCGTGACCCCGGGTTTCCGCACCATTGAACCCGGTTCGTGACCCTCCCTAGGGTGAGTCCATGACTACTCCGGAACGGTTCAACAGCCCCTCCCTCAGGGCACTCCAGGGGCGATGTCGCCGGCGCTGACCACCCGCCCGGCCCACCCGCACCCCACGAACAGGATCCTCCCATGTCATCCACGCCCAAGAACCCCACCCCCGGCACCACCCGGATCGTCGCCGGCGAATCGGCCAGGCCGAAACGTAGGCGCACCGTCGAAATCGGCGTCGCCGTCGGCCTCGCCCTGCTGATCGGCGCCGGCGCAGCCGTCGCCTCGACGGTGTCCCGCACTAACGACGCCGGTGCAGCGCCGGCCGCCGGCACCGCCCCGGCGGCGGAACTGCGGCTCGGCTACTTCGGCAACATCACCCACGGCCCGGCCCTGATTGGCGTCACCAAGGGGTTCATCGCCAAGGAACTGGGTCAAACCAAGCTCAGCACACAGGTCTTCAACGCCGGCCCCGCCGCGATCGAAGCGCTCAACGCCGGCGCGATCGACGCGACCTACATCGGCCCCAACCCGGCGATCAACTCCTACGTGAAGAGCAAAGGCGAATCCATCAGCATCATCGCCGGCGCCACGGCCGGCGGTGCGCAACTGGTGGTCAAACCCGGCATCAACTCGGCCGCCGACCTCAAAGGCAAGACGCTCGCCTCGCCGCAGCTCGGCGGCACCCAGGACGTGGCCCTGCGCGCCTGGCTCGGCCATCAGGGGTTCAAGACCTCCACAGACGGCAGCGGCGACGTCACGATCAACCCGACCGAGAACGCCCAGACCCTCAAACTCTTCCAGGACGGCAAGCTCGACGGCGCCTGGCTGCCGGAGCCGTGGGCGTCACGCCTGGTGCTCCAGGCCGGCGCGAAGGTCCTGGTCGATGAGAAGGACCTGTGGGAGAAGGGCGAGTTCGTCACCACCGTCCTGATCGTCAACAAGACGTTCGCGGCCGAGCACCCGGCCACCGTGCAGGCGCTCCTCAAGGGCCATGTTGAATCTGTCGACTGGCTGAACGCGGCTCCCGCCGCCGAGAGAGCCACCGTCCTCAACGACGCACTCAAGGCAGCCGCCGGCAAGGCGCTGCCGGCCGACGTCATCGACCGGTCCCTGAAAAACATCGTCTTCACCACCGACCCGCTCGCCGGGACCTACAAGAAACTGCTCCAGGACGGCGTCGACGCCGGAACCACCAAGCAGGCCGACATCAACGGCATCTTCGACCTCACGTCGCTCAACAGTGTCCTGGGCGAGACTGCGGCCGGCAAAAAGATCTCCGCCGGAGGGCTAGGCAAGGACTAGCTCCCTAGCCTCCAGCCACCCGCCACAACAGTAAGGAGCCGACCATGCCAGTCGTACTGGAAAACCTGGGCAAGCGCTTCGGCGACGGCGCCCCGGTACTGGACGACGTCAATGCCGCCATCGGGCAGGGCGAATTCGTCGCCCTGCTCGGTGCGTCCGGCTGCGGCAAGTCCACCCTGCTCAACATCATGGCGGGACTGGAAGCCCCGACGTCGGGCGCGCTCGAAGTGCCCAGCGACGGCGCGGCGTTCATGTTCCAGGACGCGGCACTCTTCCCGTGGCTGACCGCCCGGGAAAACATCGAGCTGGCCCTGAAGCTGCGAGGCATCGGGAAAGCCGAGCGCAGGATCCGGGCGGGGGAGCTGCTGGACCTGGTGCACCTGGGCGGCGCCGGCGACAAACGGCCCCACGAACTCTCCGGCGGGATGCGCCAGCGGGTATCCCTGGCCCGTTCCCTGGCCCAAGACCGGCAATTGCTCCTCATGGACGAGCCCTTTGCGGCCCTGGACGCGATAACCCGCGACCTGCTCCACGACGAACTGGAACGGATCTGGAAGGAAACCGGCCGCACCATCGTCTTTGTCACGCACAACGTCCGGGAAGCCGTCCGCCTGGGCCAGCGCGTGCTGCTGCTCTCCTCCCGGCCTGGCCGCGTGGTGCGCGAATGGCAGGTCAGCGAGGAACACCGCACCGACGTCGGCCTGGCCGGCCAGCTCACCGGCGAAATCACCGCCCGGCTGCGAGAGGAAATCCGTCGCCATGCCAAATAGCCAACTTCCCGTGGCGGTAGCTCCGGCCGAGACCCGCAAGGTCACCGCCGCCCTGACCCGTTCCTCCAGCGGAAAGGAAGACCTGCGCGAGCTCGAAGCAGGCCTCGATTCCCTGCAGTCCGACGCCCTGCGCAGGGCCCGTATCGACTGGGGCCGGATCCTGCTGCCGGTGGCTGCGCTCGCGGTGCTGGTGATCCTCTGGCAGTTGTACGTATCCCTCGGTTTCAAGCGGCGCGACGTCGTGCCCGGGCCGCTGGATGTCATCGGCCAGGTCGGCACCCTCTGGAGCGAAGGCAAGCTGCAGGAGGCTGTCTGGACCTCGCTGCAGCGCGGCGTGCTGGGCTTCCTGATCAGCGTGGTCATTGCCACGCCGGTGGGGCTCGTGCTGGCGCAGGTGGCACCCTTGCGGCGCGCCTTCGGGCCGCTGATCTCGGGCCTGCAAGTCCTGCCGTCTGTGGCCTGGGTGCCGGCCGCCATTCTTTGGTTTGGGATCACTGATGCCACCGTGTATTTCGTGGTGTTCATGGGTGCCATCCCGTCGATCATCAACGGGCTGGTCTCGGGCGTCGACCAGATTCCACCGCAGTACCGCAGCGTCGGAAAAGTACTGGGCGCTTCCCGACTCCAGTTGGCCCTGCAGATCATCCTGCCGGCGGCCCTGCCGGGCTACCTCGGCGGCCTCAAACAGGGATGGGCGTTCTCCTGGCGCTCGCTCATGGCCGCGGAAATCATCGCCGTTGGCGGCACCATCGGCTTCGGCCTCGGCTCGATGCTGGACCAGGGCCGCGTTCTCTCCGACATGACCATCGTCATGTCCGCCATCCTGCTGATCCTCGGCGTCGGGATCCTGATCGAACTGCTGGTATTCGCCCCGATCGAGAAGCGCCTGCTCCGCCGCCGCGGCCTCCTCGCCGGCAGCACCCGTTAGGTCTCTGGCGCCCCAGACTGAACAAGAAAGCCCGACGGCGATTATCGCCGTCGGGCTTTCTGGTTTCCGTTTGTCAGCCGCGCGTCAACGTGCCGCAACCGCTGACTTCGAAGCCACTAGTTCCGGCGGGGACGGTGACGATCGTTCTGGCCGCACCGTAGTAATTGTCGATGATATCGCTCAACGTACCCCGGAAACCGCGGAGCGTGGCCCAGTAGCAGGACTTCCCTGCCCCGTAGCCGTAGTAGGTGCCCGGCAGGATATCGATGCCGACGCGGTAGGTGCCGTCGGTAGTGATCCGGCTGGACCGGGCGCCGGTGGACGGGACGGTCGTCCAGGAGCCGCAGCCGTCCGAGCTGAATCCAACATCTCCTGGAACGATCTGGACGTAAGTCCGCGCCGATCCATAGTTGTTGGCCTTGATCTGGCTGAGTTTTCCGGAGAAGCCGCTGAGCCTCTCCCAGTAGCATCCACTGCCCGTCCCCGTAGCTTTGTACAGGCCTGGCCTGATGTTGACTCCGACACGGTACGTGCCGTCGCCGCGAAGCACGGTGACAGCCCAGACGGGAAGCTTTATTGCTGCACTAGAGGCGGCCCGGGTTTCGTAATAAGGCCTGGCCGCCCAGACTTTCACGGAAATGGACCGACCGTTGTCCGCTGCAGCCACCCTGTAGGTGCGGTACCTGGCGCCGGGGATGGAAGCTCCATTGCGGTACCACTGGTATGCGAAGGACGTCGGAGCCGGAGCAAAGCTACCAGGCGCCGCTGTCAGCGTGCCGCCCAGCCCGCGCCCGCCACTGATTCTCGGGACGGACCTGACCGTCATGAGCGCCTTACCAACCACCACGGATTTGGTGGCGACGGTGCGGGCGGCGTAGCCAGGCTTCGTGACGGTCACCTTCACAGCGACCCGAGCGCCGACGTGGCCGCCGCCGAGACGCAGGGCCGACCCCGTGGCTCCCCTGAGAGCGACGCCGTTCCGGTACCACTGGTATCGGATCGTCGAACCGGCAGTCCAACCCTGAGAAACTCTCACCGTCTGGCCATAGCGGTGGGTTCCGGTTACCGTCAGCGACCGGGTGGCCACGATGGTCCCTGCAGCAATCGCGCGGGCGGCGGAGTAGCGGTCCAGCGTTGTGTAGCCGGGCTTGGCTGCACGCACCCTGACCTTGAGCGTCTTCCTGTAGTCGAGTGCAGTTGTGGCGTAGGTGCGGCTGACTGCGCCAACGATGGCTCCCGTTCCGCGATACCACTGATAGGACAGCGTGGCCCCGGTCGGCGCCCACGTGCCGGCATTGGCGCTCTGCAACTGGCCCACTTTCGCTACACCGCTGACCGTCGGAACCGGCGCCGCCACAAAGCTTCCCTTGCCGGCGGTGACTTGGGCGGAAGTGAGTTCCACTGAGGTGAAGCCCGGTGCGGAGAGCATCACCTTGGCCCACAGCTTCTGTGCGACATCGGCGGCCGCGACGGTGTAGCTCGGCCCCGTCGCACCAGTGATGGGGTCAAGTCCGCGGTACCACTGGTAGCCGATTGCTGCACCTTGGACGGCGGCGTCGCTCCACGTCGGTGCGCTCAGCGACAGCGCTTGCCCGACGACGGGTTTGCCGGCTACGGCGCTGTTCCAGCTGACCCCCGCGAAAGTTCCCGGACGAACCGTTACCGGCGTCGCCGCCAGCTCGGTGCCGGGTCCCTGGGCCTCCAGTGAGGCCAGCACCGTCAGTTGGACCGATTTGCCTGCCATGGACGGGTCAAGGTGCAGCACGTCAGCTTCACCAACCGCGTGGTCGGCGGCTTGAACTGTGACACCTTCGACGATCCAGCTGTACTTGATCCAGCCGGCGCCGTTCCACTGGCCGCCTGTCGAGGTGAGTGTGCCTCCCGCGACAGGGTCACCCTCGATAACCGGCGGGCTGACGTTTTCCGGAGCGGCGGGCGTTACTTCCGCCGGCGGTGTTTCGACGGGTGATATTTCCGCCGGCGGTGTTTCGGCAGGCGTGTCCGCAGGTGCCGGTGCGGGTGTCGGCTGTTCGGCGATGATGTCAGTTTCCATCGGCAGCGCCTGCGCTGCCGGAGCCATCAGAAGACCGGCAAGCAGTGCGATGCTCCCGGCTGTGGCTGCTGCCCTGGTCGTTCGGCCAGGGCGCGTCCGAGTACGGACGTTTTCGCGCAGAGACAACTAAGTCCCCTTCCCCCATTTCGGGACCGGCTAGCCCGGTCGGAGCAATTGTATTGGGGAGTGGCGACAATGAGCGGATGCACCCGCAGAGGGCAGCCACTGCCTGCCCTGGACCGCTACATCGCTCTAACGCCGCCACCCCCTTGCTCCGCCCCGACCGCGTGCCTACACTCACGGCTATAGGCCGGGCTGCCGGCCAAACCATCCCAATTCCAAGGAGGTAGCCGTGGCACCGAAATTTGGAGTGCTGGCACTGGTCGAAGCGAAAGCGGGGAAGGAACAGGAAGTCTGGGACTTCCTCAACGGCGGCAGGGAGATCGTGCTCACCGAGCCGGGCACAAGGACCTGGTACGCGTTCCGGGTCAACGAGAACACCTTCGGCATTTTCGACACTTTTGACACCGAGGAGGACCGGCAGGCCCACCTCAACGGGGCCATTCCTGCTGCCCTCGGCCAACACGGCCCGGAGCTGCTGGCCAAGGATCCTGACATCAAACTGGTCGAAGTCATTGCGGTGAAGTAGAGGCGAGGGCTCTTTCGGGACTCGGCACCCCATCCCAACATCGGCGGCCCCGCCAGCCGGCGGAGCCCCAGGTTACGCCCCGTTACCCTGCGTGAACGGGTGTTTCCGCACCGTTGTTCCGCTCTCGGACGCCGCCCTATCGTCGATGCATGGCAATTCAGGACATTTACCCCACCGCGCTGCGCCTGCTCGGCCGGCCCGTGCTGGTCGTCGGCGGCGGACCCGTCGCCGCACGCCGCGCCAGGGGACTGCTCGACGCCGGCGCCCGAGTCACCGTCGTGGCGCCGCTTGCCTGCCCGGCCCTGAACGATCTGGCCGACGCCGGGCTCCTCAGCTGGCAGCCCCGCCCTTACCGCAGCTCCGACGTCGACGGCGTCTGGTTCGTCCAGACCGCCACCGGTGACGCCGGCGTGGACGCGCAGGTCGCCGCCGACGCCGAGGCGCAGCGGATCTGGTGCGTCAACGCCTCCGACCACGAGGCCTCCGCCGCCTGGACGCCGGCCGTCGCCGTCGTGGATGACGTCAAGATCGCCGTCAACGCCGGGGGAGACCCGCGCCGGGCGATGGCCCTGCGCGACGCCGTCGCCACCGCCCTGGCGGCCGGAGACCTGCCGCTGCGCCGACACCGCGCTTCGGGCACGGGCCCAGGCGCCGGGGACGGCACGGTGGCGCTCGTGGGCGGCGGGCCGGGCGATACCGGACTCATCACCGTCCGCGGCCGGCGGCTCCTGGGCCAGGCCGACGTCGTCGTCGCCGACCGGCTCGGCCCGCGTGAGCTCCTGGGCGAACTGGCCCCCGACGTCCGCGTGATCGAAGTCGGCAAAACCCCCGGCCACCACCCGGTCCCGCAGTCCGAAATCAACCGGATCCTCGTCGACGAAGCCCTCGCCGGCCACCGGGTGGTCCGGCTCAAGGGCGGAGACCCCTACGTCCTCGGCCGCGGCGGCGAGGAAGCCGAATTCTGCCGGCAGCACGGCGTCGAGGTTGAAGTGGTGCCCGGCGTCACCTCGGCGATCTCCGTCCCCGCCGCCGCCGGGATCCCGGTCACCCACCGGGGCCTCGCCAAGGGCTTCAGCGTAGTCACCGGCCATGAGGAGCTTTCCGAGGTGCCCGTCCGCTCCGACCACACCGTGATTCTGCTCATGGGCGTGGGACAACTGCGCGATTCCGCGGCCTCGCTGGAACGCGCCGGTTTGCCAGCCGGGACGCCTGTTGGCATCGTAGAGAATGGATACCTGCCCAACCAGCGGGTGACCATCGGAACGCTCGAAACCATCGCGGACCAGGCGGAGGCAGCAGGCGTCGCGAATCCTGCCGTGATCGTGATCGGCGACGTGGTCCGCGTCAGCCCGTTCGCGCCGTCGCACTTTAAGACCGCGGACTACAGCACCACCTCCCCGAACGCCCCGCGCGTCGCCGCCCGCTAGTTTCACCCGCAGCACCCGGATCGAACCAAAGGAACACAGCCGTGTCAACGAACACCCCTGTAGGAACCGCCGCCCGCCCGCTGCGCGTCGCCGTCGTCGGCTCCGGCCCCGCCGGCGTCTACGCCGCGGACATCCTGACCAAAAGCGAGGCCGTCAAGAGCGGCGAGCTCACCGTCAGCATCGACCTCTTCGACCGCTACCCGGCGCCCTACGGGCTCATCCGCTACGGTGTGGCGCCGGACCACCCGCGGATCAAGGGGATCGTGAACGCCCTGCACAAGGTCCTGGACCGCGGCGACATCCGGTTCTTCGGCAACGTGGACTACGGCACGGACCTCACACTCGAGGACCTCCGGACCCACTACGACGCCGTCATCTTCGCCACCGGCGCCATCAAGGACGCGGACCTGAACATCCCGGGCATCGAGCTTGAGGGATCCTACGGCGGCGCCGACTTCGTCTCCTGGTACGACGGGCACCCGGACGTGTCCCGCGGCTGGCCGCTGGAGGCCAAGGAAATCGCGGTGATCGGCAACGGCAACGTGGCCCTGGACGTCGCCCGGATGCTCTCCAAGCACGCCGATGACCTGCTGGTCTCCGAGATCCCGGACAACGTCTACCGCGCGCTGAAGGACTCCCCGGTCACCGACGTGCACGTCTTCGGCCGCCGCGGCCCGGCGCAGGTGAAGTTCACGCCGCTGGAACTGCGCGAACTCTCCCACTCCAGGGACGTCGATATTGTCCTCTACCCGGAGGACTTCGAGTTCGACGCCGAATCTGACCGCCAGATCCAAAGCAACAACCAGACCAAGACCATGGTGGGCACGCTCACCAACTGGATCGCCGAGCAGCCGGAGAATCTCTCCGAGCTCACCGCGTCCCGCCGCCTGCACTTGCACTTCCTGCACAGCCCGGTCGAGATCTTCGACGACGCCGCCGCCCCCGGCCGCGTCGCCGGCATCAAGTTTGAGCGCACCGAACTGGACGGCACGGGCAACGCCCGCGGCACCGGCGAGTTCATCGACTACCCGGTCCAGGCCGTCTACCGCGCCATCGGCTATTTCGGTTCGGCCCTGCCCGAGGTCGAGTTCGACCACAGCAAGGGCGTTGTCCCGAACGACGGCGGCCGCGTGCTGGACGCCTCCGGAGCCCACGTGCCCGGCATCTACGCGACCGGCTGGATCAAGCGCGGCCCGGTGGGCCTGATCGGGCACACCAAGGGTGACGCCCTGGAAACCGTGACCTACCTGCTGGAGGACCGCGGCAGCCTGCCGCCGGCGGCGGCACCCGCGCCGGAGGCGATCGTCGGACTGCTGGAAAACCGGGGCGTGCAGTTCACCAGCTGGGAGGGCTGGCTGGCCCTGGACGCGCACGAGCGGTCCCTCGGCGAAAAGGCAAGCGCCGGCGCGGGCAGCGTCCAGCGCGAACGCATCAAGGTGGTCCCGCGCGAGGACATGGTGGAGATCTCCCGAGGCGGAGTCGCTGCGGAGGTCTAAGCGGCCGCCTCACAACTGCAACGCGGGGTCATATCGCGCCCAAAATCCCCTCCGGGACGGGCGCGAAGTGACCCCGCGTTGGTTGTTAACGGCGCATTCCCGGCGGGTAGTCAGTAGGCTTACCGTCATGGACACTGCCAGGCACCCAGGATCCGGCCGATGAGGCTCCGTCACAGCAACGCGTCCGGCCGCGGCTACCGCCGGGTTCCCGCCGGGAGCGGGTTCAGCTACAAGGACCTGGACGGGTCGACCCTGCCGGCCGGCCCGGTGCGGGAGCGGCTGGAAAGCATCGGGATCCCGCCGGCCTGGACCGACGTCTGGATCGCGCCGTATGAGAACGGGCATATCCAGGCCACCGGCGTCGACGCCGTCGGCCGGCGCCAATACATCTACCACCCAAGCTGGCGGGAGCGGAAGGACCGGCTGAAGTTCGACCGTTCGCTCCAACTCGCGGAAACCCTGCCGTCGGCCCGCCGCCTGGTGACCTTGGACCTGCGCTCCGAAGGCCTCACGCGGGAGCGCGTGCTCGCGGCCGCCTTCAGGATGCTGGACAGCGGATCGCTGCGCGTGGGCTCCGAGCGGTACACCAACGAGAACGGAAGCCACGGACTGGCCACCCTGCTCTGCGCCCACGTGAACGTGCGCAAAGACGAACTCCGGCTCAGCTTCCCGGCCAAGAGCGGCAAGACCTGGGAGTCCCGGATCGACGACGCCGACCTCGCCGCCGTCGTGCGCTCGCTCAAGCGCCGCGGCGGCAACGCCCGGCTGTTGGCCTACAAGAACGGCCGCAGCTGGCATCCGGTCACCAGCGCCGAGATCAACGAGTACGTCAAGGAACGAACCGGCGCGGACTTCACCGCGAAGGACTTCCGCACCCTGCGCGGCACCGTCGCGGCGGCCGTGAACCTGGCGAAGAGCGGCCCGCAGGCCAAGGTCTCGGCCCGGAAGCGCGCCGTGAGCCGCGCCATGGTCGACGCCGCGGCGGTGCTGGGCAACACGCCGTCGATCGCCCGAAAGAGCTACGTCGATCCGCGCCTGCTGGACCACTTCGCGGCGGGGGAGACCATCGATCCGAAGCGGCTGGATTCGGCCGAATCGGAGATCCGGGCGCTGCTGTACCAGGAGGGTGCGGTCGTCCCGCTGCGCTGACCGGTGTGACGCTCAGGACCCGGCGCGTCAGAACTCGGCGTTGATGAATCCGATGATTATCGCCGTCCACCAGCACGCCTGCGAGATAACCAGGCAGACCAGCAGGTGGGTCCGCTGACCGGCGCTTAGGCCCCGGAACGGGGTTTCCGGAGGAAGATGAACCAGCCGCCGCATCAGCGGGATCAGCATGATGCCGTTCAGACTGAGAACCAGCACGGCGGCCAGTTTGACGTCTGTCATCGGGTTGGTCAGGTGCGGGTTCAGGAACACGCCGGTGGCCAGCAGGCCGGCGAGACCGGCCCAGATCAGCGGCGTGGCAGCGCCGTCGAGCCGGATGGTTTCAGCCAGTTTGCGGCGGCCGACAAGCCACAGGAAGCCGTGCCAGTCGACCAGGATGATGGCGCCGAAAGACACCACCAGGGACAGGACGTGCAGGACGACGGCCAGGTCGTGGGCGTAGCCGCCGACCCGGACCGCCGTGGACATCGTGACCGACAGCAGCCACGCCACTGCCGCCGCCGCGGACAGGACGATCACCAGGCGCCGGGTGGACCGCTCGGACTCACGGTGGCGCCGGATGGTGCGCCTGCTGACTGGGACGTAGCTCATGGCCCTACCTCGAAGAACCGACCACCGGGGGCGTGCGCTGCACCTGTCGGAAGAGAAGGGAACGCCGTGCCGGGTAGCTAAAACGATATCCCCGGCTCCGCTCGGCAACAAGGGAGGAAACCCGCGCTACATCCGGCCGAACCGGGCGCGGATCAGGGCGAAAACCCCGTAGGCCATAAACCCTGCGCCAATGGCCAGCAGCAGGTACGGCCCGAACGGGTGGTGCTGCAGCGCCTTGAGGCTTCCGTCCAGCCCGGTGGACGAGCCGGGGTCATTGGTGGCCGCGGCCATCACGAACAGCAGACCGGTCAGGACCAGCGCCAGGCCTTTGGCCACGTGGCCGGCCACGCCCAGGCCGCTGATGAGGTGGCCGCGGTGCGTGCCTTCGAAGTGGCGCAGCTCCTCCTTGAACTTCTTGCCCAGGCCCTTGACCACGAAGAAAACGCCGATCCCACCCACGGTCAGTCCCAGGCCGATCAGCAGTGGTGCGCCCAGCGGCCGGTTCATCAGGGCTTCGCTGAAGGCCGCGGTGGAATCCCCCGAGTCGCTGCGGAAGCCCAGGGCGAAGCTGGCAAAGGTGAAGCCGACGCTGCCGTAGGCGATGGCCAGGAAGCCCGAGGAGACCAGCTTGCCCAGCCGTTCGCCGCGGGGCAGGTGCCTGGCCCGCAGGGTTGCCTCGCTCAGCTGCCACAGGGCGAGTCCGGCGCAGCCGGTGAAGCAGAGCCACAACACCGCCGGACCCCAGGGGTTGGCGGCGAGCTGCTCGATCGCTCCGGTGGGTTCGGCCTGGCCCGGCGCCCCCAGGACCAGCGCGACGGCGATCACGCCGATGACAATGTGGAGCAACGCCATCACGGCGAACCCCCACCGCGCGACGACGTCGAGCACCCTGCTGTTTGAGGCGGCCTCTGCGGCATCGGCGGCTTCGCCGATGCCAGCCGCGTGGCGCGGCACGGCCTGCCCTTGCGGGAGCTCCCTGCTGATTTCTTCCATTGCTTCGAGCTTACGCGTAACGGATCGGCTGCCTGGAAGCTCCGTCCGGCGGTCGGCGGCCCGAAACCGGGACTACCAACTTGTTGGTAAGTGTGCTTACGATGTCCGGGGTGCGGCGTCGCATGTGGCCGCACCATTCCGGATTCGAATTCACACGATAGGAAGCTCACCATGGCAGGTAATCTTGTTGCCCGATCCATCCACGACCTGACCGCCGGCGCGTGGTTTGGCGGTTCGCTGATGGGCGCCATCGGGCTGAACGGCGCGACGGCGGAGGCCAAGGATCCCGCCGAGCGCACCCGTCTGTCCAGCCTGGGCTGGAAGAAGTGGGCCCCGTACCAGACGGCCGCATTCGGCGCGCACTTCCTTTCCGGCCTCGCCATCATGTGGGAGAACAAGGGCCGGATGACCAAGCAGGACGGCGTGACCCGGCTGAGCATCTACAAGTCGATCGTCACCCTGGCCGGTGCAGCCGTGACCCTGTACGCCGGACTGCAGGGCGCGAAGGTGGACAAGCTCGCCGCCGAGGGTGCCGAGGGCGCCACCGAGCCCAAGCCGGGCGCCTCGGAGGAACTTCGCTCTGCCCAGCAGCAGCTGAAGATCCTGCAGTGGGCCATCCCGGTCTTCGCAGGCTGGGTGATCGTCCTGGGCGCCAAGCACGGCGAAATGCAGCGGCCGAAGAACGTCTTCAAGGGCCTCTCCCGCTAGCCGCGCTGGTTCCACTCCGACGCGGGGTCAGAACGTTCCCACGGCAGTTGCCGGATGGGCGCGGTCTGACCCCGCGTTGTTGGTGGCGGGTGCGTCAGCGCGGCTGCCGGGCGCTGAGCCGCTGCACGGCCAGCGCCAGCCAGAGCTGAACCCGGTCCGCGGTCTGCGCCGGGTCGTAGCCGGTCAATTCGGTAATTTGCGCCAGCCGGTAGCGGACCGTGTTGCGGTGCAGGGTGAGCTCCTCGGCGACGGCGGCGACCGAGCCGTTGTTGCTCAGGTAACTCTCCAGTGTGGTCATCAGTTCGGCGCCGTGCGCGGCGTCGAAGTTCCGGAGCGGGTTCAGCGACTCGTTCGCCATGTCCGCCAGCGGAACGTCCTCGCTGGCCAGCAGCAGCGAGGTCAGGCTCAGCCGCTCCGGCTCGTTGACCGGCAGGCCGTGGCTGGCGGCGTCGCGGGCCTCGAAGTAGCTCCAGCGCAGGCCGTTCGGCTTCGTGTACGCCCCGCCGATGCCGATCGTGGCGTGGATGCCCGCCTCGGCGAGGTGGTCGCTGAGGCTCCGGGCCAGGGCGCCGGCGCCGCTGCCGTCGTCGTGCACCAGCACCACCAGGTCCTTGCCGACGACGGCGGTCACCGCCGCCGCCAGCGGCTGAGGCAGCGAGGAGCTGCCCAGCTGCTTGGCGTGGGCGGCCGATTCCGCCAGCAGGACCACGTTCTTGCGGGTGCTGTTGACGCCGATGCCGGCGAGCCGGCGGGTGGCTTCGGTGGCATCGAGGGTCCCGTGGATCACGTCCTCAAGCACTTGCCCGGCCAGGGCGCGCTGCGACTGGCGTTGCTTGACCATGTTGTTGAGCTCGACGCTGATCAGGTTCTGCGCATAGCCGATGATTCCGGAGTCTTCGAACGGGTGCCTGACCCACAGCGTGCAGGCGTCGCGGCGGCCGGTCGGGATCGGGTACGAGGCCCAGCCGTCCGCCGTGGGGGAGGGGTTGCCGGCGGCGCTGTTGTAGAGCTGCGCGGTGAACTGGGTCAGGACGATCTCGGTGCGCAGCATGGAGCCGAGGTGCCTGAGCAGCTCGGCGAGGCCGCCGCCGGTCAGCAGGGCGCGGGCCAAGACCTGGTGCCCCGCGATCAGGCGCTCCAGCTTGGCGTAGTGGTCCGCGGACTGGGCGTCGGCCACGAGCTTGCCGATGGCGATGAAGGGTGTCTCGTAGGGCACTTCCACCACCGGAAGGCCCCAGCGGTTGGCCTCGGCGATCAGGGCCGGCGGCACCGCGTCGTGTGTCAGCCCGATCCCGAAACCGATGCCCACGGCGCCGGCGCGTTGGACCTGGCGGACGAAGCGGCGCTGCTCCGGGGCGGTCCTGAGCCGCATCCCGGTGGTGAGGACCAGTTCCCCGCCGTTGAGGAAGCGGTGCGGGTCTTCCTGCTCCGTCACCGCGACCCAGTGGATGTCCTGGTGCCAGGTGGTCTCCGCGAGGCCCGATTTCGTCAGCTTGAGGGACGGAACCCCCAGCAGGGCCGCGAGTGAAATTGCCATGGAATCAGGATAGCCGGGGGCTGGTCAACCGCACTAAAGTCGCGCTGCTTCGGTGTGCAGCTGCCTATTCCCTGCCTTGCGTGCCTGGCATAGGCTCGGAGCAGTCGCAGATCCCCTCATACCTGCCTTTCCGAGGCCAGCACGAAAGAGGTTGTACACCGTGGTTCAAACCTTGCAGAACTTCATCAACGGCGAGTTCGTCACCCCCGCCGGGACGGCCCTGCTGGACATTGTCAATCCCACCAACGGGGAGGTGGTGGCCAAGTCGCCGGTCTCGGTGCAGGCCGACGTCGACGCCGCCATGACCGCCGCGAAGGACGCCTTCGCCAGCTGGAAGCACGTCACCCCCGGCCAGCGCCAGCTCATGCTCCTCAAGCTCGCCGACGCCGTCGAAGCCAACAGTGACGAACTCGTCGAGGCCCAGCACCGCAACACCGGCCAGGTCCGCTCCCTGATCGCCGCCGAGGAGGTTGCCGCGGGGGCAGACCAGCTGCGCTTCTTCGCCGGTGCCGCCCGGATCCTGGAGGGCAAGTCCGCCGGTGAATACCTCGAGGGCCACACCTCCTACGTGCGCCGCGAACCGATCGGCGTCGTAGCGCAGGTTGCCCCCTGGAACTACCCGTTCCTGATGGCGATCTGGAAGATCGGCCCCGCACTGGCCGCCGGCAACACCGTGGTGCTCAAGCCTTCCGACACCACGCCGGAATCCACCCTGGTCCTGGCCCGCCTCGCCGGCGAGATCCTCCCCGCCGGCGTGCTCAACGTCGTCCTCGGCACCGGCGAGACCGGCGCCATGATGGTGGAGCACAAGGTCCCGGGCCTGGTCTCCATCACCGGTTCCGTCCGGGCCGGCATTGCTGTCGCCACCGGCGCCGCCAAAGGGCTCAAGCGCGCGCACCTGGAGCTCGGCGGCAAGGCACCGGCGATCGTGTTCAAGGACGCGGACATCAAGAAGAGCGCCGCGGCCATCGCCGAGTTCGCCTTCTTCAACGCCGGCCAGGACTGCACGGCAATCACCCGGGTCCTGGTCGAGGATTCCGTGCACGACGACGTCGTCGCCGCCATGGTAGAACACACCAAGACCCTGCACACCGGCTCGCAGAACGACGAAGACAACTACTTCGGCCCGCTGAACAACGTCAACCACTTCAACGCGGTCACCGACGTTGTGGAGCACCTGCCGGCGAACTGCAAGATTGAGACCGGCGGCCACCGGGCGGGGGAGAAGGGCTTCTTCTTCGAGCCCACCATTGTCACCGGCGCCAAGCAGACCGACGACATTGTCCAGAAGGAGACGTTCGGCCCGGTCATCACGGTGCAGAAGTTCAGCACCGAGGCCGAAGCGATCGAGCTGGCCAACGACGTCGAATACGCCCTCGCCTCCAGCGTCTGGACCACGGACCACGGCACCGCCATGCGGGTCAGCCGCGACCTGGACTTCGGTGCCGTCTGGATCAACACCCACATCCTGCTCACCGCCGAGATGCCGCACGGCGGCTTCAAGCAGTCCGGCTACGGCAAGGACCTCTCGATGTACGGCGTCGAGGACTACACCCGCATCAAGCACGTCATGAGTGCGCTCGATGCCTGACGCGGCTGCCTAACGCTCCCGCCAGACCCGGCCCCGCCGACCCTTACACGTTTAGAAAGGCCTTCCCCATGACCACCACAGCAAACGACCTCACCTACCGTCTGGAGCAGAAGCGCCGCGTCCAGGCCGACTTCCCCGGCCCCAAGTCCGTGGCCCTGACCGAGCGCCGCAAGGCGGTCGTCGCGTCCGGCGTCGCCTCCAGCGTCCCGGTCTACGTCGCCGACGCCGACGGCGGCATCATCCAGGACGTCGACGGCAACTCTTTCATCGACCTCGGCTCCGGCATCGCCGTGACCAGCGTCGGCGCCTCGGATCCCGCCGTCGTCGGCGCGGTGAAGGAAGCCGTGGAGCACTTCACCCACACCTGCTTCATGGTGACGCCCTACGAGGGCTACGTCGCCGTCGCCGAGCAGCTGAACCGGCTCACCCCGGGCGACCACGAGAAGCGGACCGTGCTGTTCAACTCAGGCGCCGAAGCCGTGGAGAACGCCGTCAAGGTGGCCCGCCTCGCCACCGGCCGGGACGCCGTCGTCGCCTTCGACCACGCCTACCACGGCCGGACCAACCTCACCATGGCGCTGACCGCCAAGGCGATGCCGTACAAGACCAACTTCGGCCCGTTCGCGCCCGAGGTCTACCGGATGCCGATGAGCTACCCGTACCGCGAGGAAAACCCGGAGATCACCGGCGCCGAGGCCGCCAAGCGTGCCATCACCATGATCGAGAAGCAGATCGGTGGCGAGTCGGTGGCCGCGATCATCATCGAACCCATCCAGGGCGAGGGCGGCTTCATCGTCCCGGCCGAGGGCTTCCTGCCGGCCCTTGCCGCCTGGGCCAAGGAGAAGGGCATCGTCTTCATTGCCGACGAGGTCCAGTCCGGGTTCTGCCGCACCGGCGAATGGTTCGCCGTGAACCACGAGGGTGTCATCCCGGACATCGTCACCATGGCCAAGGGAATCGCCGGCGGCATGCCGCTCTCCGCCATCACCGGCCGCGCCGACTTGCTCGACGCCGTCCACCCGGGCGGACTCGGTGGCACCTACGGAGGTAACCCGGTGGCCTGTGCCGCGGCGCTGGCGGCCATCGGCTCGATGGAGCAGTACGACCTGAACGCCCGGGCCCGCCACATCGAGGAACTTGCCCTGGGCAAGCTGCGGGAGCTCGCGTCCGAGCTCACCGTGGTCGGTGACATCCGTGGCCGCGGCGCCATGCTCGCGATCGAACTGGTCCAGGCCGGCTCCAAGGAACCGAACCCGGAACTGACCAAGGCCGTTGCCGCCGCCTGCCTCAAAGAGGGTGTCATCATCCTCACCTGCGGCACCTACGGCAACGTGATCCGGCTGCTGCCGCCGCTGGTGATCAGCGACGAGCTGCTGCTGGACGGACTCGAGGTGCTGGCCGCGGCGGTCCGCGCCAACGCCTAAGCGCCGGCGGGAACCCCCGGCGGGACACCCCCAGCGGGACACCCCCGGCGGGACACCCCCAGCGGGACAACACAGAGCAACATGAACGAGCCGCGGACCGAGAAGTCCGCGGCTCGTTCGCGTCCGGGCCTACTTCCAGGAGCTGGCGTCGAGCTGGATCGCGACGACGTACAGGTGCCGGCCCTGTTCGATCTTCTCCACCTCGTAGACCCGCACCTTGGTCTGCTGCACGGCGGTACCCGGGCGGCCGACGCCGATCCCGTAACTAAGGACCCCTTCGAAGTCCCCGGCCGGGGCGTAGCGGGTGAGTGCCCGGTAGCCGATCGACGGGGCGGGGCTGCTCTTGACGGTGCTGCCCTTCCCGTCTGCGGTGTGCGCCTGGGCGCCGTGGAAGACAACTTTCAGGATGGCGCCCGTCCCGGGCATCGGCACGGGCAGGCCGCTGCCGTCGGCGATCAGTTCGGGGACGAACGAGATGTCGTAACTGGGAAAGGCACCGTTGAACCGGAAGCTCAGCTGGTCATAGGGCGGGGTGTCCGAGGGGTGCTGGCCGGCGCCAATGGCGTACAGCGTGGGCAGGGGCTCCGCCGGCGGCGGGGCCAACGGTACGGGATTGGTGTGCGTGGTCTTGAACGGCGACTTCGCTCCAGGCCAGGCCCAGTCATGGGTAATGGTCGAGGAGATCACGCGGTCGCCGTCCTGCGGGGCTTTGGTCTCGTCGGAATCCGGAGACGGCGTCGCGGAGGCCGACGGCGTCGCCGAGGCGGTGGATGAGGGCGTCGCAGTGCCGGAAGGTGTGGAGGTCGACGTCGCCGATGCCGTCGCTGATTCCGTCGCCGACGCGGGGCTGCTCCCGGAGGGTTGGGGCGAAGAAGGGGTGCAGCCGGTCAGCGCGAACAGGAAGATCAGCACTCCCAGCCCGCTCGTTTTTGCCGCGAACCCGGTGTTCCTGGTCAGACTCATGGTGAGCTCCCCTCCACGGCTTCAGCGTAGTCGCGGAAATTTGCGTGCCGCAGGGCCAAAAGTCACCCACTATTCCCCGCAACGCTGGGCTAGAGTCGTTCCTACCACTGCAGGAACGCAGACCGGCCGACGTCGCCCGGAACCCCGGAGCCAAGCTGGATTCTGCCCCAGACCCATAAGGGGTTCTTACATGCGATACGTAGTTGGCTACACACCCAACGACCGCGGCGCCGACGCCGTCGCCCTGGCTTCCGCCATGGCCCGCGCCCAGGGCGCGCACCTGGACCTGGTTCATGTGGTGGACCGGAACACCCCCTATGTCGCGCTGAACCCGCAGGGAAACCGCGTCAGTGCCGCGGAGCAGTCCGTGCTGACGGCGGAGCGGCAGGGACTGTCCCTGGTTCCGGAGGGCCTGGAGGCCAGGTTCCACGTGCGCCAGGCTGATTCCTTCGCCGCGGGACTGATCGACGCCGCCAAGGAATACCGCGCCGGCCTGATCGTCGTGGGTGCCGCGAACAGCGGCCTGTTCAAGCGGTACAGCGTTGGCAGCGTGGCCAACGCCCTGCTGCATGCCTCACCGGTGCCGGTTGCGCTGGCGCCCCGCGGCTACCGCAACACCGACCCCATCACCCGGCTGACCCTCGCCGTCGGCCAGCGGACCGGCGCGGAGGCGGCGATCGACGTCGCGATTGAGTCGGCCGAGCGCCGCGGCGTGCCGCTGCGGCTGGTCTCGCTCGTCGAACTGGACGCCGAGGGCGACGGCGGCGAAAACGTCAACGCCGCGCATGTCCACGCGAACACCGTCCTGAAGGCCGCGGCCGAGCGCCTGCCGGCGGGACACCACGTCACCGTGGAGGTCGCGCACGGCCGGACCATTGAGGAAGCCATCGATGACCTCGACTGGGACGACGCGGAGATTATGATTGTCGGTTCGTCCCGCCTGGCGGAGAAGAACAAGCTCTTCATCGGCAGCACGGCCAACAAGGTGCTCCGCGCCCTGCCGGTCCCCATGGTCGTAGTGCCGCGCGACTACGTGCGCATCGACACCAGCCCGGACGACTAAGCCGGCGCCGCCGCCTGGGCTGGTCTGCCCTAGGCGGCGGCGCGGGCCAGCCTGCGGGTGACGGAGTTCTTCCGGGCCGTCCGCAGCATGTCCGCCGTGAGCAGCAACAGCGCGAGCCAGACGACGCTGAAGCCGATCCAGCGCTCCGGGGTCATGGCCTCCTTGAACACCACCAGCGCCACGATGAACTGCAGTACCGGGGCGAAGTACTGCAGCAGCCCGATCGTGGTCATCGGCAGCCGCCGCGCGGAGGCGCCGAAGAACAGCAGCGGGACAGCGGTGATGACGCCGGACGCGGCAAGCAGCCAGAAGTGTCCGGCGCCGTTGGTGGTGAGCGAGGCGGCGCCGGTCAGGGCCAGGACGATCATGGTCACGCCGGCGATCGGCGCCAGCACGATGGTTTCCACCGACAGGCTGGTGATCGCGTCCGCCCGCGGACCCACACGTTTCTTGACGAAGCCGTAGAGGCCGAAACTGAACGCCAGGGTCAGGGCGATCCACGGGAGCTTGCCGTAGGAATATGTCAGTACGCCCACCGCGATGAAACCGACGACGACGGCGGCCCACTGCAGCGGCCGCAGTTTTTCCTTCAGGACAAAGACGCCCAGCAGCACGGACACGAGCGGGTTGATGAAGTAGCCCAGCGATGTTTCGACGGCCTGGCCGGTGGTCACGCCGTAGGTGTAGGTCAGCCAGTTGATCGCGATCAGGACGGCCGCGAGGGCCAGCGGACCGATCACGGTACGGTTCCGGAACGCGGCGCCGATCACCCGCCAGGCGCGGGTGACGGTGATCAGCAGGACGCAGAAGAGCAGGGACCAGACCACGCGGTTGGCCACGATCTCGACGGCGCTGGCCGGGTGCAGCACGAAGAAGTACAGCGGGAGCAGGCCCCACAAGCCGTAGGCGCCGATGCCGAACAGGATCCCCGCCGTCGTGTCCTTGTCCACTGCCTTGAGTCCAGGTGCCGCGGCGGGGCCAGCGGCGTCACCGGCGGCTCCGGCAGCGGGGGCAACGCCGCCCGGGGAAGTCAGGGATGCGGGAGCGGGGGATCCGTCGGAGATAGGCACAAGACCCATAACACCACCCCCGGCGCGGCTATTCCTGCCGCGGAGCCCGGCAGGGCGGCCGCGGCGTCTGCGATGTCCGTCACCTGCGTTCTCCCTCACCCGGGGACCACCCCACCGCGGGGGCATTTAGAATAGGGGACTGTGCGCTGTATCTGCCGGCGCACCCGCCAAGACTCAGAAGGGCTCCCGGTGTCCAACTCGGCCGAAACCTCGCCTGAAAGAACGACCAAACGTCCCCTCCGCGTTGCGATTGTCGGCGCCGGACCGGCCGGTGTCTACGCCGCGGACATCCTGACCAAGTCCAACGAGGTCAAGGACGGCGACTTCGAGGTCAGCATCGACCTGTTCGAGGCCTACCCGGCGCCCTACGGGCTCATCCGCTACGGCGTGGCGCCGGACCACCCGCGGATCAAGGGGATCGTGAACGCCCTGCACAAGGTGCTGGACCGCGGCGATATCCGCTTCCTCGGCAACGTCAGCTACGGCCGGGACCTGACCCTGCACGACTTCCGCGCTTTCTACGACGCCGTGATCTTCGCTACCGGCGCCATCAAGGACGCGGACCTGGACATTCCGGGAGTCGGGCTCGAAGGCTCGTTCGGCGGGGCCGACTTCGTCTCCTGGTACGACGGGCACCCGGACGTTCCCCGCGACTGGCCGCTGGAGGCCAAAGAAATCGCGGTGATCGGCAACGGCAACGTGGCCCTGGACGTCGCCCGGATGCTGGTCAAGCACGCAGATGACCTGCTGGTTACCGAGATTCCGGACAACGTCTACCAGGGGCTCAAGAATTCGCCGGTGACGGACGTGCACGTCTTTGGCCGCCGTGGACCGGCGCAGGTGAAGTTCACGCCGCTGGAGCTGCGCGAGCTCAGCCACGCGAAGGACGTGGACATCGTGCTCTACCCGGAGGACTTCGAATTCGACGAAGCCTCCGACGAGGCCATCCGCACGAACAACCAGATCAAGACCATGGTGAGCACCCTTGGCAACTGGCTCGTCGAGGAGCACGCCGAGGCCGAGGAACCGTCCTCCCGCCGGCTGCACCTGCACTTCCTGCACAATCCGGTCGAGATCCTCGGCGAAAAAACAGGCGCCGCCGCACATCCCGGCAAGGTGACGGGCATCAAGTTCGAGCGCATGCGGCTGGACGGCACAGGCAACGTCAAGGGCACCGGCGAGTTCGTCGATTACCCGGTCCAGGCCGTCTACCGCGCCATCGGGTACCACGGCTCCCAGCTCGACGAGCTGGAGTACGACGCGCGGCGCGGCGTCATCCCCAACGAAGGCGGCCGCGTGCTCGGCGCCGACGGCAAGCCCGTGCCCGGCATTTACGCCACGGGTTGGATCAAGCGCGGCCCGGTCGGCCTGATCGGCCACACCAAGGGAGATGCGCTGGAGACCATCGGCTTCCTGCTCGAGGACCGGCTGACCCTTCCGCCAGCCCAGAACCCGGATCCGCAGGCCATCATCGACCTGCTCGAAGAGCGCGGCATCCAGTACACCACCTGGGAAGGCTGGAACAAGCTGGACGCCCACGAGCTGGCCCTCGGCGCGGCGTGGACCGCTTCCCATCCGGACGACGGCGTGGTGCGCGAACGCATCAAGGTCGTGCCGCGGGAAGAGATGATCCGGATTTCCCGGGACTGAACCGCCGAACCGCAGTAGGCGTTGACCTGTTCCTGCGCTGCGCCCGGACGTAGAATTCACCCGCGGGGACTGCAACGGCTCGCTCATAGCCCCGGGTCCCCCTCCGGGAGGCAGCCGTGGATGACGAACTTCGGTGGATGGACGGGACAGGGCAGTCCGATCTGGTCCGCTCCGGCCAGGTTAGTGCGGCAGAACTCCTCGCCGAGGCGAGGGAACGGATCAGGGTACTGAACCCAGCCCTGAATGCCGTGATTGTCGAGCTGGACGGGGACGCTCCCAACACCGGCAGCGCCCAGCCCGGTGACGTCTTCTCCGATGCTCTTCCTTTCCCCGGCGTGCCGTTCCTCGTCAAGGATCTGGCGCTGGAAATTGCCGGAACGCCCTTCTCCGAAGGCTCCCGCTGGCTTGCGGGGAACGTCTCCCGCCACGACCAGGAGCTCGCACGCCGCTTCCGCCGCGCCGGACTGGCCGTCATCGGCAAGACCAACACCTGTGAGTTCGGCCTGAGCCCGCACTGCGAACCGCTCCTGCACGGGGCTACACGCAACCCGTGGGACTTGTGCTTGTCCACGAGCGGATCGAGCGGCGGGTCGGCAGCGGCAGTCGCGGCGGGGATCGTTCCGATGGCCCACGGCAACGACCTCGGCGGGTCGCTGCGCTATCCGGCGGCATGGTGCGGAGTGTTCGGTCTCAAACCGACCCGCAGCCGTGTGCCGCTGGGGCCGGAATACGGCGACGTTGTTGGCGGCCTCGCTGCCGAATTCGCCTTGACCCGCACGGTCCGCGACGCGGCGGCGCTGCTCGACGCCGTCGCGGGTGCGGCTCCGGGGGACCCCTACCGGGCCCCGCCGCAGCTCCGTCCCTATGTGGCCGAAACCGCGACACCACCGGGACGGCTGAGGATCGCGGCCACTGCTACCCCCAACCGCGGCCAGCCGGTTCATCCTGACTATCTACGGGTCTTCGACGCGACCGTGGACTTGCTGAGCGACCTCGGTCACGAGCTCGAGGAAGGGCGCCCGGCGCCGCTGGACCGGGCCGGACGCCGGGCCCTCCGCGACGTGTACGCTGCTGCAGCGGCCTGGATCGAGGGGTACTGGACCCGGCGACTGGGGCGGGGGCCCGAACCGGGCGAGCTGGAGCTCTACACCGAAGTCCTGTTCGGGCGCGGCCGGAACGTCAGCGCGGGGGACTACCTGCAGGGCGTGGAGGAACTGCAGCGTTTCAGCCGCCGCGTTGCCGGCTTCTTCGAGCTGTACGATCTCTGGCTGACGCCGACGGTCGGCTGGCCGCCGCTTCCGCTGGGCACGCTCACGGCGACTCCGGAGAACCCCCTCCGCGGGGAGCAGGAGGCCGGCCGTTTCCTGATGTTCGACGGCGAGTACGCAAACGTCACAGGCAACCCGGCCATGTCCATTCCGCTGGGCACGGATTCCGCCGGGCTGCCCGTCGGGATGTCTTTCCTCGCGGGTTTCGGCGCCGAAGCAAGTCTCTTCAGGCTTGCTGCCCAGCTTGAACAGGCCAGACCCTGGGCCGGGCGACGGCCCGCAACCACTGCGCGGTGAGCCTCCGCGAGGACCGCGCCGGAGAAACCAAACACCGCAATCAATGCAAAGGAGACAGGCAATGTATCTGGGAATGTACACCTTCCGCGGGAACCCGGCGGAGCTCCTTGCAGCACACGACCGGATGCTGGCGCTCTTGCCCGCCGGCCAACTGGAATTACATCTTTGCGTGCAGACCGATGAAGGCATCGTTGTCCTGGATACCTGCCCTAGCAGGGAGGTTTTTGACGGCTTCAGCAGCAGCGCGGAATTCCGGAAACTTACTGCCGACGCCGGCCTGCCCAGCCCCGAGATCCGGGCTCTTGGCGAGATTCAAAGCTACGTTCTTCCGTCGGGCGCCACTGGCTGAGGCCCGGGCGGGTGCATTCCCAATCTCCCGGCACGGAACTAGACTGGGCCGGACGACGCTGCCTCCGGCATGCCGTCGCGCGCTCAAGAGCGCGCCAGCCAGGTGGGAGTTCAATGAGGAATCCAGTCGAGCAGACGGCCCCGCGCGGCTCCGGCCACGGCCTGAGCCCGGAGCTGCGCCAGCAGTATGCCTACGCGGGGCACGAGCAACTGGACTCCATAGGCCTGGCCGGTGAGCAGCCGCCCGGGCTCCGCAGCCTGATCCGGGAATCCTGGCAGCGCTCCGCGCAACTGCACGCCAACCCGGACAACCCCGAAGCCCCGCTGGCCATGGACCGCGAGGAACTCGAGGAATACCGCCGGCAGCACCCGCTGGCCGCGATCATGCCCGTGATCCACAAACTGCTGGTCCTGCCCAGCCACGACAGCGGCATGCTGGTGGCCGTCGGGGACGAGGTGGGCCGGCTGCTCTGGGTCGAAGGGGACCCCGCCATGCAGCGCCGCGCCGAGGGGATGATGTTCGTCCCCGGCGCAGACTGGTCCGAGGCCACCGTGGGCACCAGCGCCCCCGGCACCGCGCTCGCCCTTGGCCGCGGCATCCAGATCGCCGGCGCCGAACACTACAAACGCTCCGTCCACCCCTGGAGCTGCACGGCCGTGCCGTTCCACGACCCGGATTCCGGGGCCCTGCTGGGCGTCGTCGACATCACCGGCACCGAATCCGCCGTCGCGCCGCACACCCTGTCCCTCGTCGAGGCGACCGTCGCCGCCGCGCAGGCGCACCTGCGGGTGGAGCGCCTCCAGCTTGCCGCCGCCCGGCAGGCCGCCCCGGTTCGACGCCGGCAGACCGCCGCCGCGTCTCGCGCCGGGTCCGACGCCGGGTCCGACGCCGCGTCCGGCGGAGCGCGGCCCGCCCGGGCGGGCTCCAGGGCGCCCGGCAGCCTGTACCGCAACAGCCTGCAGCTGCTCGGCCGCGATCAGGCCGTATTGAGCATCGACGGCCGCACCGTCACGCTTTCGGCCCGGCACAGCGAAATCCTCACCCTGCTGAGCACGCATCCGGAAGGCCTCAACGCCGAGGAGCTGAGCTCGCTGCTCTACCCGCGCGACGGCTCCACCATGACATTGCGCGCCGAGATGGTGCGGCTGCGCAAGGTCTTGCAGCAGCTCAATCCGGACGCCGTCCCGGAGTCCAGGCCGTACCGCCTCCCGGTGGACCTCGTGCCGGACTCCGGCCAGGTCCTCAGCTGCCTGCAGCGCGGCGCGCACCGGATCGCGCTGGAAATCTACCGCGGCGCAGTCCTGCCGCGCTCCGAGGCGCCGGGGATCACCGAGCTCCGCAGCCGCGTCTCGTCCCTGCTGCGCGAGGCCGTACTGACCGACGGCAGCGCCGAATCGCTGCTGAAATATGCCGAACTGCCGGAAGCGCGGGACGACGTCGAGGTCCGCACCGCCGCGCTGAAGCTGCTGCCGCCGCGCTCGCCCAGACGCGCCGCCGTCGTCGCGGACCTGGAGCGGCTCGAAGCCGAATTCGGCGCCTGAGCAGGACGCGCTCTCGGCGCTGCATGGCGCACAAAGAAGTCCCCGCCGGCGTCGTCTGCGCCGGCGGGGACTTCTTTGCCGAGTATCGCTAGTTGGTGCGCCCGGCCCAGAGGTCGTCGAAGCTGACGGTCAACGGGGTCGGCGTTCCGGTGGTGCTGAGGTAGCTGTAGATGCCGATTCCACCGGCGCTCTGCAGCSTGGCCGTGCTGTCGGTTGTGCTCAGTTGCCAGTTCGCCGGTTCCGCGGTGCCCACCTTCCAGACCTTCGCCCGGATGGTGGTCGGTGCGGTTCCGGTAACCTGCAGCCGGAACTGAAGCCGGTCCCCGGTATTGAAGGTCAGCCCGGACACTGTCGCGGCACTCATGTTCGTATTCGTGCTGCGGGTCAGGTGCAGGCTCACCGCGCCGGCGGAATTAACCACCACCCGTGCACCGTAGGTATCCGCACCCACCCGGCGGCCGATCAGGCCGGTGTAGATGCTGCTGGCGGTCGGCCGGTTGAAGCCGATCGTTGCCCGCACCTCCGTGTCAGTGGAGGAGACACCGTCAAGGTAGGCGTAGCGGTTGGCGGCAGCGGGGCTGGCAATCGTGGCCGCACTGCCGTTGACGGCGAAGTTCGAGGCTGTCCCGGACAATGTCCAGGGCCCGCCCGTTTCCGCCGTCCCCAGACCGCCGGTGACCGTGCGGGTGAACGTGTCCTGAGCCAGGACACTGCCCGCCGGCGGCGCGGCAACGCTTACCGAATGGCTGACCGTGCCCTTGGCGCCGCCGTTATCCGTTACGGTCAGGGTGACCGTATACGTCCCCTCGGCAGCGTAGGTGTGGCTCGCCGTCACCCCGGTCCCGGTCCCGCCGTCACCGAAGTCCCAGGCGTACGAGGCGATCGTGCCGTCCGAGTCCGTTGAACCGGCCCCGTTCACGTTCGCCGTCAACCCGCTCACCCCACTCGTGAACGCCGCAACAGGCGCCACATTCGATGGCGGAGTCCCCTTCGTGTTTGCCAGTCCCGGTGTGCCGCCGGTGGTGGACACCGCGGTCCAGTTCGACGCAACGGAGTTGTCCGCCGTCGGCGAGGTCAGCTCCAGCGAAGGGCCGGTGCCGTCTGCCGCAGTCGGCCACGGCGCCGCGTTCGAGTAGGTCACGGAGTCCACCACCCGGCTGCCGTCGCGCAGCACTATGGCTTCGCCGGCGTCGTCGAGAGTGCCCGTGAACGTGCCGCCCACAAAGCGGTTCGCCCCGGTGTAAGCGAGGCGGAACGCCTTGTCATTCGCCACGAACACCACGCGTCCGCCGGCGGGGATCACCGTGCCGGGCTGGATCTTCAGGCCGACCGCATCGATCGTCCAGCCCGAGATATCCACGGCCGTGCTGCCGGGGTTCGCCAGTTCGATGTACTCCCCACCGCTTCCGGCCGGGTGGTACTGGATCTCATTGACCACCACATTGGCGTCGGCCGCCTGGGTGGTGGGCACCGGCAGGCCCGGGCCCGTGTTGCCGTTGATCGTGTTGCGGCGATCCGCCAGGCCGGCCAGGAACGCGGTCCGCGCCGACGCCGGCGTGTACCCGCCCCACTTAGCGCGGTCCAGGTTCCAGTCCGGCGTGGTCTGGGCCGATATCGCGTCCCACTGCGCCTCGTACTGCCCGGCCGGAAGGAACTGGTCGGCCAGGGTACGCAGCCGCCGGTAGAACATTTCCTTGATCTCCGGGTAGCTCAGCATGGCCTGAGTGAAATTGTTTGAGGTGTCCGGGGTCAGGAAGAGGCCCTTGCCGTCCGAGGAGGGAGTGGTGAAGATCCAGTTCAGGTCCCACTGCCACATCTCCCACCGGCCGGTCCCGTCGGTGTCGCGGGCCAGCCACCAGTTGTACCAGCCGCTGTCCTGGTGCCGGATGATCGAGTTGATCGCCATATAGTTGACCAGCTCCGGCATGTTCACATTCTGGTAGATCCAGGCCTGCTGCGCCGCTGAGGGCGAGGCGTCGACCGAGTTGGACAGGGTCCAGACGTCGGAGAAGTCCTCATCCTTGCGGGTCTTCTTGTCCAGCCAGCCCGAGGCCTGGAGCGCGGCCGGAGACGACGTGGCGCCCACGCTGCCGCCGTCGCCCTTGTAGATCGCCCAGTTGGACACGCCCTGGTCATCCCGCCAGCGGCCGTCCTCGGTCTCCATGATCCGGCCCAGGCTCCAGAAGGTGCCATTGCGCTGCGTACGGACCGGGACGATGTTCAGGGCCCGGTCGCCGCCGGCCTTCACGGTCGCCCAGCCGACGTCGGCGAAGTTGTCCGCGTAGTTCTGGAGCGCAAATTCGTCCAGCGGATAGGGCAGCTTGCCGCCAAGATCGAAGATGTAACCCTTGGGCAGCTCGACCTTCCAGCTCACCTTGGCATTGCTCCGGGAGGTGTTGCCGCGCACGTTCATCAGGGCGCCGTCGATGACCTGGCCGTTGTAGGCCCAGACCGCCGCGCCCTGGTAATCGTCGTAGCGGTGGTTGGCCAGAATGTCGTTGTACACGGCGTCATCCATGAACCACTCGATGACAGGAAGCGAGCTGCTGACCGCGGAGTTCAGGACGACCACGCCGCGGTAGCGCACCGAGTCACCGGCCGCAGGTTCCGAGTAGCCGGTACCGCCCGCGGAGGCATCGACCCGGTAGCGGATCAGGTTGCCCGCGCTCTGACCCGGGATGGTTCCGGAATACACGCCGTCGCCTGCCCCGCCGGGGCTGGCCGCATCATCGACGAACGGAACCACGACGTCGGCGCCGAACATCACCTTGTAGGTGAGCTGAGCTGTGGAGCCGGTCCGGAGCCGGGCCGTAACGGCCACCGGCTGACCGGCGGACGGCCGCGCCGGGGTCGCCTTCAGCTCAGCGACGACCGGCGCCGGCCCGGTCCCGTCGAGCGAGTTCTTGGCCCCGGGGGTGCCGCCCGCAGCCAGGCTCGCGCCCCAGCTGTCGGGCTGTGTGTTGTCCAAGGTCAGGTCGCGCAGTTCGAGGGTGGGGCCCGTCCCGTCAGGCGTCGATGGCCAGGGCGCGACGTCCGCGTAAGTGACGGTGTCCACGACGTTCAGCGCCGCATCGACCAGCGTGACCGCTTCGCCGCCGTTGCTGAGGTTTCCGCCGTAGACGGCGTTCGGGGCGAACCCGTATGTGGTCTGGAACTGGGCGGCATCCTTCGCCACCACAAAGTAGCCGTTGGCGGGAACCACGGTGCCCGCAGCGAAGACGGCCGTGACGCCGGCGGTGAAGGACCATCCCGAGATGTCCAGCGGAGCGCCTGATGTGTTGGTCAGTTCCAGGAAGTCGTCGGTATCCAGATCCGATCCGGAATGGTAGTTGAGTTCTGAGATCACCATCCCGCCCGACGTCGCCGCACTCGCCGGGACAGCCTGCGAGACCACGAAGGTGCTGGCCATCGCCGAAGCCAATGCAATGGCCGACGCCATCCGCCAGCCTCTTCCTCCTGCTTTTGTTGCCGTTTTTACCACCATGCCAAGAGCCCCCTCAATGAAGGTGTGAGCGCCGTTGGTGAGCAGCTGGACGCCCACGCCGCAACAGCCTGCGGCGTCACGCTGAGTATCGGAGGGGGCTCCGGCGGTGTCCATAGGTATTGCGGGGTGGAGGTAAGTACCAGAACACGGGCCCTATTGCCTGGATGGTGGCCGCGTTCCTGAACGAGCCCAGCGCAATGAGAGTCCGCGTGATCCGGCTCACATGGTTGCAACCTGCTCGCAACCTCCCGGCTCCTAGGCTGGTGCCAGCGGCGGCCGCAGAGATCCTGGCCGCTCCCGCCACCAATCTTGCACAGCAAAGGAGCTAGCAATGACTGTCTACGCACAGCCCGGTACCGAGGGCTCGAAGGTCACCTTCAAGGACCGCTACGAGAACTGGATCGGCGGCGAATGGGTTGCCCCGGTCAAGGGCCAGTACTTCGAGAACATCACCCCGGTGACAGGCAAGGCCTTCTGCGAGGTCGCCCGCGGCACCGCCGAGGACATCGAGCTGGCCCTGGACGCCGCGCACAAGGTCGCACCGTCGTGGGGGAAGACCTCCGTCGCCGAGCGCGCGGCCATCCTGAACAAGATTGCCGACCGGATCGACGAGAACACCGAGATGCTCGCCGTCGCCGAGTCCTGGGACAACGGCAAGCCGATCCGCGAAACCCTCAACGCCGACATCCCGCTCGCCGCGGACCACTTCCGCTACTTCGCCTCCGCCGTCCGCGCCCAGGAGGGCCGGCTGTCCCAGCTCGACGACGACACCACCGCCTACCACTACCACGAGCCGCTCGGCGTCGTCGGCCAGATCATCCCGTGGAACTTCCCGATCCTGATGGCCGTCTGGAAGCTGGCCCCCGCGCTCGCCGCCGGCAACGCCGTCGTCCTCAAGCCGGCCGAGCAGACCCCGTCCTCGATCCTGGTGCTGATGGAGCTGATCAGCGACCTGCTGCCGGCGGGCGTCATCAACGTCGTCAACGGCTTCGGCGTCGAAGCCGGCAAGCCGCTCGCCTCCAGCCCGCGAATCCGCAAGATCGCCTTCACCGGCGAGACCACCACCGGCCGCCTGATCAGCCAGTACGCGTCCCAGAACCTGATCCCGGTCACCCTGGAGCTCGGCGGCAAGAGCCCCAACATCTTCTTCAACGACGTCGCGGATAACAACGACGCCTTCTACGACAAGGCTCTTGAGGGCTTCACGCTCTTCGCCTTCAACCAGGGCGAGGTCTGCACCTGCCCCTCCCGTGCCCTGGTCCAGGAAGGCATCTACGACTCCTTCATGGCCGACGCGCTGGCCCGCACCCAGAAGATCATCCAGGGCAACCCGCTGGACACCGACACGCAGCTCGGCGCGCAGGCCTCCAACGACCAGCTCGAGAAGATCCTCTCCTACATCGACATCGGAAAGCAGGAGGGCGCCAAAGCGCTTACCGGCGGCGCCCGCGCCGAACTGTCCGGCGACCTCGCTGGCGGCTACTACGTCCAGCCCACCATCTTCGAGGGACACAACAAGATGCGGATCTTCCAGGAGGAGATCTTCGGCCCGGTGGTTTCGGTGACCCGCTTCAGCGACTACAACGACGCCATGGGCATCGCCAACGACACCCTTTACGGCCTGGGCGCCGGCGTCTGGTCCCGCAACGGCAACGTCGCTTACCGCGCCGGCCGCGAAATCCAGGCGGGCCGGGTGTGGGTCAACAACTACCACGCCTACCCGGCCGGCGCCGCGTTCGGCGGGTACAAGTCCTCCGGCATCGGCCGCGAGAACCACGCCATGATGCTGGACCACTACCAGCAGACCAAGAACCTGCTGGTCAGCTACAACGAGAACAAGCTCGGCTTCTTCTAAGCCGTTGCGGCGGGGCGGACCGGACCGGTCCGCCCCGCCTTCCCGTCCCGCCCGTGACAGCCGCCCCTACTTGCAGGAGAAGCTCCGATGACCCAGACCAGGCTCGACGCCGCCGTGACACAGGCCGGCGAGGACTTTTCCCGCGTGGCGCTCACCCCCGAAGCCGTTGAGCTGCTGCGCAAGCTCTGGCTCCAGCACGGCCCGCTCATGTTCCACCAGTCCGGCGGCTGCTGCGACGGCTCCTCGCCCATGTGCTACCCGGCGGGGGAGTTCCTCACCGGAGACTCCGATGTGCTGCTGGGCCTGTTCGACATCTCGGACGGCCTGCAGCCGCAGCCGCTGGAATTCTGGATGTCCAAGGAGCAGTTCAACTACTGGAGCCACACCCACTTGACGGTCGACGTCGTCCCCGGCCGCGGCAGCGGCTTCTCCGTCGAGGCTCCCGAGGGCAAGCGCTTCCTGATCCGCTCGACGCTGATGGACTGGCCCGCCTGAGCCACTGAAGCCCTGGGCGCGAACGTTCACTTGGGGGCCCCGCGGCCGGGGCCCCCAAGGGTATGTTCGCGCTCTTTTGCGTCTCACGATGTGGGATAAAAGCGGCCGTCCAGTGGATGGACACTACTATTAATAGGTCTGTTTCCAACCAGCTACCGAGATTTTGGACTTTCCTATGAACCTTTTCCGGACCAAATCCATCGAGCAGTCGATCGCCGACGCCGATGAGCCCGGACGCAAGCTGAAACGCTCGCTCAGCACCTGGGACCTGATGATCATGGGCGTCGCCGTTGCGGTCGGCGCAGGCATTTTCTCGGTCGGGGCCAAGGCTGCCGCCAACTTCGCCGGCCCCGCCGTCACCATCTCGTTCGCCATCGCAGCCGTCACCTGCGCCCTGGCGATCATGTGCTATGCCGAATTCGCCACCGCCATCCCGGTGGCCGGCTCAGCCTATGTCTTCACCTACGCCACCATGGGGGAGGTGCTCGCCTGGATCATCGGTTGGAACCTCATCCTCGAGCTCTTCACCGCCGCCGCCGTGATCGCCAAATACTGGGGCATCTACCTCAGCAAAGTGTTCGCGCTGATGGGACTGGACGTCCCGCCGTCGATCTCCGTGGCCGGCGTCGACCTCTTCTGGGGCGCCTTCCTGATTGTTGCCGTGTTCACCGTGCTGCTGGTGCTGGGGACAAAGCTGTCCGCCCGTGTCGGCAACGTGTTCACGCTGATCAAGATCGCCGTCGTGCTTTTCGTCATCGTCGTCGGCTTCAGCTACGTGAAGTTTGAGAACTACGCCCCGTTCGTCCCTGCCTCCGAACCCACCGGCGGTACCGCCGCCACGGACGTGCTCAAGCAGTCCTTCTTCGGCTTCCTCACCGGCGCGGCCCCGGCCCAGTACGGCACGCTCGGCATCTTCGCCGGCGCCGCCCTGGTGTTCTTCGCCTTCATTGGTTTCGACGTCGTCGCCACCTCCGCCGAGGAGGTCAAGAACCCGCAGAAGACGCTGCCCCGCGGCATCTTCGGCGGCCTGGCGATCGTCACCGTGCTCTACATCCTGGTCTCGCTGGCCCTGACCGGCATGGTGTCCTACACCAAGCTGGCCGAGGCGAAGAACCCGACGCTGACCACTGCCTTCGAGGCCGTGGGGAACACCGACGCCGCAAAGGTCATCGCCTTCGGCTCCCTCGTGGGCCTCACCACGGTGATCATGGTGCTGCTGATGGGCCTCTCGCGTGTGGTCCTGGCCATGAGCCGCGACGGCCTGCTGCCGCGCTCGCTCTCCAAGACCGGCACCATCCGGGCGACCCCCGCACGCCTGCAGATCATCTGCGGCACGGCCGTGGCGGTCGTGGCCGGACTGACCAACGTGGACCTGCTCGAGGAAATGATCAACATCGGCACGCTCTCCGCGTTCGTGATGGTCAGCCTCGGCATCCTGGTGCTGCGCCGGAAGCGGCCGGACCTTAAGCCGGCCTTCCGCGTGCCGTTCGGCAAGGTGCTCCCGGTCGTCTCGGCCGTCCTGTGCCTGTACCTGATGACGAACCTGGCGGTGGAGACCTGGATCTTCTTCGCGATCTGGCTGGTCATCGGCATCGCGATCTACTTCGCCTACGGCCAGCGCCACTCCCGGCTCAACGAGAAGTTCGCCGAGGCAAGGGCCGCCGTCAACGGCCCGGCCGCCGATCCGGTTGCGGACGAGGATGCGGAGTCGCTCACCCGCTCGTAGCTGCAACGCTGCACTTCCACGCGGTTAGTCAACGCGGGGTCACTACGGCCCGTCCGGCCTGTCCGGACGGGCGTAGGGGCCCCGCGTTGCTGCGTTGCGGGAGGTATTGCCGCGGCCTCTTCCGCGCTCGTCTCGGAGCTGTAACAATGCGCCTAATGTGGTTGACCTCACAGTAGCCTTAGGTCAGACTTGATTTTGAACGCTTGTTCGGAGAGCGAACTTTGGGGCTTGGGAGCTTGTCACGCCCACGCCAATGCGCACATAGGAGTGAACATGAAACGTCGTATTATCGCCGTGCTGGCGGCCGCATCGGTCCTGGCCCTCTCGGCCTGCGGCAGCGGATCGCCGAGTTCCACCGGCGGGGGCAGCGCATCCGGCGGTGCAACGGGCGGCGGAAATCTGACCAAGGTCAGCGTCGGCGTCATCCCGATCGTCGACTGCGCCCCCATCTACCTGGGCAACAAGCTGGGATTCTTCAAAGACGAAGGCCTTCAGCTGGACATCCAGACGGCCACCGGCGGTGCGGCGATCGTCCCCGGCGTGGTGAGCGGCAGCTTCGACTTCGCCTTCTCCAACCTGATCTCCGTCATGGTGGCGAAGGACAAGGGCCTTGACCTGAAATTCGTCGCCAACGGCGCCTCAACCACGGGCGAGAAGGGCAAGGACATCGGCGGCGTCGTCGTCCCCGCCGGGTCCAGCATCCAGTCCCCGAAGGACCTTGCGGGCAAGACCGTCTCGGTGAACAACCTCTCCAATATCGGGGACACCACCATCAAGTCGGTCGTCGAAAAGGCCGGTGGCGACCCCTCGAGCGTGAAGTTCGTGGAGGTGGCCTTCCCGGACGCCCCCGCCGCGCTGGCCAACAAGCAGGTGGACGCGGCCTGGATCCTGGAGCCCTTCCTGTCCAAGGCCGTCGCAGAGGGCGGCAAGATCATTTCCTCCAACTTCGTGGACATGAGCCCTGAGCTGGACATCGCCGGCTACTTCACCAAGGCGGACACCATCAAGGGCAAGGCCGAGCTGACCCAGAAGTTCACCCGGGCCATGAACAAGTCGCTCGAATATGCCCAGGCGCACCCGCAGGAAGTCCGCGACATCGTGGGCACCTACACCAAGATCGACGAAGCCACCCGGGCCAAGATTGTCCTGCCCCGCTACCGTGTGGAGTTCAACAAGGACGCCTTCAAGACCCTCGGTGATGCTGCCGCCAAGTACGGGACGCTGTCCAAGGCCCCGAACGCAGGCGACCTCCTCCCGTGAGTTCGGTAAGTTCCATGAGTTCCGACGCTGTGGCGTCCGGCGGTTCCGCCTCCGGCGGGAGGCGGAACCGCCGGTCCGGCCACAAACTTCCGGTGAAGCAGTTGCTCGGTGTGGTCGGGATAATTGGGTTCCTGGGAACCTGGGAGCTCATTCCGCGTCTGGGAATTATCGACGAACGTTACCTTCCGCCCGCCAGCGAGGTCATTTCCGCCCTGGCCCTCGACTTCGGCCTGACGGCGTTTTGGGTCTCGGTCGGTGAAACCATGAAGGCCTGGTTCCTGGGCCTCATCATCGCGGTTGCCCTCGCCGTGCTGCTGGGCTTCATCATCGGATCCAGCAGCTTCCTGCGCAAAGCCACCAACTCCACCGTCGAGTTCCTGCGCCCGATTCCGTCTGTGGCCCTCATCCCGCTGGCCGTGCTGCTCTTCGGCGTGAAGATCGAGTCGTCACTGATGCTGATCACCTATGCCGCCTTCTGGCAGGTCCTCATTCAGGTCCTCTACGGGGTGGCCGACGTCGACATGGTCGCCAACAACACCGCCAAGACCTACGGGCTGGGGTGGATGGCGCGGATCCGCTACGTCGTGTTCCCCACCGCGTTGCCCTACCTGATGACCGGTGTCCGGCTCGCAGCCACGGTGGCGCTGGTCCTGGCCATCACGGCGGAACTCGTGATCGGTTCGCCGGGGCTAGGCCGTGAAATCGCGCTCGCGCAATCCGGCGGCGCCATCTCGGGCGTGTACGCCCTGGTGCTCGCCACCGGGCTGATCGGTGTGCTGATCAACGTCCTGATGCGCTTCATCGAAAAGAAGACCCTGTCCTGGCATTCCTCGGTCCGTTCTGAGGTGATCGTATGAAAGCACTGAAAACGGCGGCCTACCTGCTCGCGCTGCCAGTTCTGCTCGTCCTGGCCTGGTGGGCCTCCACCCTCGGAACGGTCAATTTCTTCGTCCCGACCCCGGCCGCCCTGGTCAACAAGTTCGGCGAGGTCTGGTTCGGCCCCCGCTTCTTCTCGGACGTGCTGCCCAGCATCGCCCGGCTCCTGATCGGCGTGGTCGCGGCGATCGTGATCGGCGTCGTGGGCGGCGTGCTGATCGGCTCGGTCAAATGGCTCCGGGCGTTGCTGGAACCGACGCTCGAATTCTTCCGCGCCATCCCGCCGCCCGTGCTGGTCCCGGTCCTGATCCTGCTGATGGGCATCACCGATTCGATGAAGATCGCGGTCATCATCTCCGGCTGTGTCTGGCCGGTGCTGCTGAACACCATTGAGGGCGTCCGCGCCGTGGACGGGGTCCTCTCGGATTCGGCCCACACCTACGGCATCGACGGCTGGGCCCGTGTGCGTTACCTGGTGCTGCCCTCGGCCAGCCCGCAGATCCTCGCCGGCGTGCGCCAGTCGCTGTCCCTGGGGCTGATCCTGATGGTCATCTCCGAAATGTTCGCCTCGTCCTCCGGGTTGGGCTTCACCATTGTCCAGTTCCAGCGGTCCTTCGCCATCCCCGAAATGTGGTCCGGCATCGTGGTCCTCGGACTGCTGGGCGTGGCCATGTCATTCATCTTCCAATGGGCCGAGCGGAACATCCTGCGCTGGTACCACGGCCAGAAAGAGGTAGAAAATGCAGCCTAGTGCAGCGCAAGCGGCCCCGGAGGCGATGCTCTCCGTCCGCGGACTGAAGAAGGTCTACCAGACCGACGGCGGCGACGTCGAAGCGGTGCGGAACCTCACCTTCGATCTCCGCGCCGGTGAACTGGCCTGCCTCGTGGGCCCTTCGGGGTCCGGCAAGACCACCCTGCTCAAGTGCATCTCGGGCCTGATGACCCCCACCGAGGGGGAAGTGCTCCTGGACGGCAAGCGGGTGTCCGGGCCGCCGAAGAAGATGGCGGTGGTTTTCCAGGAATACGGACGCTCGCTGTTCCCCTGGATGCGGGTCAGGGACAACGTGGAACTGCCGCTGAAGAACCAGGGCGTGCCCAAGGCCGAACGCGACCGGCTCGTCGACGAGGCCCTGGAGGCCGTGGGCCTGGCCCACGTGCCGCGCTCCTACCCTTGGCAGCTTTCCGGCGGCATGCAGCAGCGCGTGGCGATCGCCCGTGCCATCGCATACCAGCCCGAGGTCCTGCTGATGGACGAGCCGTTTGCCGCCGTCGACGCGCAGACCCGCGCGGACCTCGAGGACTTGATCCGGGTGGTCTGGAAGAAGCTCGGCGTGACCGTGCTTTTCGTGACCCACGACATCGACGAGTCGGTCTACCTCGGTGAACGGGTCATCATCCTCTCGAGCTCCCCGACCGTGGTGCAGGAGGACATCGTGATCGACCTTCCGGCCGAGCGGGACCAGCTGGAGACCCGTTCCCTGCCCCGGTTCACCGAGCTCCGCCACCACGTCTACGAGCAGATCCAGCTCGCCAAGAGGGGCCACCGCCCCGCAGCGGCGGGCGCGCCGGCAGCAGCTACCGCGGCAGCGTCGGCGGCCCCGGCGGCGGACCCCGGCGCCAGCGGCGCCTAGCTGTCCCGCCGGTCCGGGCTCCGGACGAAAAGAACACCCCGCCGCGGTTCTCCGCGGCGGGGTGTTCTTTCATTGCTGGGAAAGGCTAGCCGATCTTGTTGGCAGCCTCTGCGTCCGAGGTGGCAGCACCGGCGGCGGCACCCAGGTTGGCCCGAAGCTTCGCGCCGAGCTCGGCGTCGACGTTGGTCCAGTACTGGATGGCGCGCTCCTTGATGCCAGCGTCCTTGACGCCGCCCACCGCACCGGTGAGGGTGTCCAGCAGGCGGGCCTTGGCGCCGTCGTCGAACACCTCGCGGTACAGCGTGCCGGCCTGGCCGAAGTCGCCGTCCTCAGCGTGCAGGGAGTGCGCGGAGAGCGTCAGCTCGCCGTCGTTCTCCCAGCCGCCAGCCGGGTTCTGGGGTTCCACGGCGGCGGGACCGCCGAAGGAGTTCGGCGCGTACACCGGGACGGAGGGGGCGTTGAAGTGGTACCGCGCCGCGCCGTCCTGGCTGTAGTTGTTGACCTGGCTCTTGGGCAGGTTCACCGGGAGCTGGGCGTGGTTGGTGCCCACGCGGTAGCGGTGCGCGTCGGCGTAGGAGAAGATGCGGACCTGCAGCATCTTGTCCGGGGAGGCGGCGATCCCCGGCACGAAGTTCGACGGCGCGAAGGTGGCCTGCTCGATCTGCGCGAAGTAGTTATCCGGGTTCTTGTTCAGCTCCATGGTGCCGACCTTGACCAGCGGGTAGTCGCCGTGCGGCCATACCTTGGTGACGTCGAACGGGTTGAAGCGGTACGTCTTGGCGTCCTCGTACGGCATCACCTGGACGTGCAGGTCCCAGGAGGGGAAGTTGCCGGCGTCGATGTTCTCCTGCAGGTCGCGGATGTAGAAGTCCGCGTCCGCGCCGGCCAGCTCTTCCGCTTCGTCGCCCGTCAGGGACTTGACGCCCTGGTTGGACTTGAAGTGGTACTTGACCCAGAAGCGCTCGCCCGCTGCATTGATCCACTGGTAGGTGTGCGAGCCGTAGCCCTGCATTTCACGCCAGGAGGCCGGCAGGCCGCGGTCGCCCATGAGCCAGGTGACCTGGTGGGCGGACTCGGGGGAGAGGGTCCAGAAGTCCCACTGCATGTCGGCGTCGCGCAGGTGGGTGCCCGGGAGGCGCTTCTGCGAGTGGATGAAGTCCGGGAACTTGATGCCGTCGCGGATGAAGAACACCGGGGTGTTGTTGCCGACGAGGTCGTAATTGCCCTCGGTGGTGTAGAACTTCACGGCGAAGCCGCGCGGGTCGCGGAGTGTGTCGGCGGAGCCTGCCTCGCCGGCGACGGAGGAGAAACGGATGAGCATGTCCGTCTCGGCGCCCGGCTGGAACAGCGCGGCCTTGGTGTACTGGGAGACATCCCCCGTGGTCGTGAACGTGCCGAAGGCGCCGCCGCCCTTGGCGTGCACGACACGCTCCGGCACGCGCTCGCGGTTGAACTGGGCGAGCTTCTCCACCAGGTAGTGGTCGGTCAGGATGATCGCGCCGTCAGCACCGACGGACTGCGAGTGGGCGTCGGAAGTGACGGGGGCACCGGACTGTGTCGTGGACACTGCGGGCGCAGAGATGTTCTGAGTCATCATTCTCCTATTTCTGTTTCTAACTTAGTTACGGTCGGCGGGGAGTTTTTGGGTGCGCTGGCAGTCCTCGCAGATGCCCTGGTACAGGACGTCCGCGATCTGGATGGTCATGGGCTTGGAGCCCGAGTCCCAGTGCGGGGTGAGGCACGGCGCGTGGCCGACGGCGCATTCAACGTCCTCCACGCGGCCGCAGCTGATGCAGACGGCGTGGTGGTGGTTGTCCCCCACACGCGTCTCATACAGTGCGGGCGAGTGCGGGGGTTCGAAGCGGCGCAGCATCTGCAGCTCGGTCAGGTCGCCGAGGACCACGTAGACGGACTGCGCCGTAAGTTCGGGCAGCTCCTCGCGGGCTGCGGCAAGGATGCTCTCCGCCGGCGAATGCGGGTGGCGTTCGACGGCGGCCAGCACGGCCAGCCGCTGCTTAGTGACCCGGCGGCCGTGGGCATGCAGGGCGGCGGTCCATGCCTCGCTGCCGCCCACCGAATCCGTCATGGCCCCATTCAAGCACTTATTTTGAGCTGGTCACAATAAGGTTCGGCTTATTTCCTTTGTGGCCCACTAGAGTTGCCGGGTGGGGAAATTCCTGGCGGACATCACGCCGTTACGCGAAAGCCCGGCCTTCCGCCGTCTGTGGCTTGGATCCGCCGCCTCGGCGTTGGGCAGCCAACTCACCCTCGTGGCCGTGAGCCTCGAGGTCTACCGGCTCACCCAGGACAGCCTGTACGTGGGGCTGCTGAGCATTTTTGCCCTGGTCCCGCTGGTGTTCGGCGGCCTCCTCGGCGGCTCCATCGCGGATGCCCACGACCGCCGCAAGGTCGCGCTGCTCGCCTCCGCGGTGCTGTGGCTGACTACGGTCGGCCTGGCGCTGCAGGCGTGGCTGCACTTGGGCAACGTCTGGCTGCTGTACCTGCTCGTCGCGGTGCAGAGCGGCGCGCAGGCCATCAACCAGCCGGCCCGCAGCGCCATCATCCCGGTCCTGGTCCGGAAAGAGCTCCTGCCCGCGGCGAATGCCCTGAGCATGATGATCTTCGGCCTGACCATGACCGCCGGTCCGCTGCTGGCCGGCGTGCTGGTGGCCACGGTCGGCTTCGCCTGGACCTACACGATCGATGTGGCCAGCTTCGCGTTTGTCGTCTGGGCCCTGCTGAAGCTGCCGCCCATGCCGCCAGGGCATGAGTCGCACCGGGCCGGCCTGCGCTCCGTCGTCGAGGGCTTCCGCTTCCTCGGCACGCGGCCGAACCTGCGCATGACCTTCGTGATCGACCTCGTGGCCATGATCCTGGCGCAACCGCGGGCGCTGCTGCCGGCCATCGCCGCACTCATGATCGGTGGCGGCGAAGCCACGGTCGGCGTGCTGTTGGCCTCAACTGCCGTCGGCGCGTTCCTGGCCGGGCTCTTCTCCGGCCCGCTCGGTGCGGTCCGGGCGCAGGGCACGGCGGTGGTCTGGTCCGTTATGGGCTGGGGCGCCTCCATCGCGGGGCTGGGCCTCGTCGTCGTGCTCGCCGGCCGGTCCGGCGCCGCGGGCGTGACCCCCTGGCTGGTGCCTGCCGCCGTGTGCTGCGCGCTCGCCGGTATCGCCGACTCCGTCAGCGCGGTCTTCCGCACCACCATCCTGCAATCGGCCACCCCGGACCACCTGCGCGGCCGGCTGCAGGGCGTCTTCGTGGTCGTCGTCGCGGGCGGCCCCCGGGTGGGGGACATGCTGGCCGGCGGCGCGACTAAGCTGCTCAGTGAAGGCTGGGTTCTGCTCGCCGGCGGGGTGCTGTGCGCGGTGGTGGCCTGGCTCGTGGCGCGCTGGCAGTCCGGGTTCCTGAAGTACGACGCGCGGAACCCGGTTCCCTAGCGGTTCGTTTCTTAGATGGGTGACCCGTGGGACACCCGATCGACGGCATGGCTTGGGAGGATCAGTGCATAACCATCACAACGGCTTGAAGACGGCGGCCCTGTTCGGCGTGCTCTGGGCGGTGCTGCTTGGCCTGGGCGCGGTGATTGGATCCGGGATGCGGAGTTCGGCGCCCATCTGGATCATGGCCCTGATCGGCGTCGGCACCACCGCCTACGGGTACTGGAACAGCGACAAGATCGCGATCCGGTCCATGCAGGCCTATCCGGTGACCGAGGCCGAGGCGCCGGAGCTGCACCAGATCGTCCGGGAGCTCTCCGCCCGCGCCAACCAGCCGATGCCGCGGATCTACATCTCACCGACCATGGCACCCAACGCCTTCGCCACCGGCCGGAATCCGCAAAACGCCGCGGTCTGCTGCACGCAGGGCATCCTGCAGCTGCTCGACGCCCGCGAACTCCGCGGCGTGCTCGGCCACGAGCTGATGCACGTCTACAACCGGGACATTCTCACCTCGTCGGTGGCCGCCGCCGTCGCGGGCGTGATCACCTCGGTGGGCCAGATGCTGCTGTTCTTCGGCGGGGGCGGCGACCGCCGCAACGGCAATCCCCTCGCCCTCCTCGCGATGGCCCTGCTGGCGCCGTTTGCCGCGTCGCTGATCCAGATGGCCATCTCCAGGACCCGCGAGTACGACGCCGACGAGGACGGTTCGGCGCTCACCGGCGACCCGCTGGCGCTGGCCTCGGCCCTGCGCAAGATCGAGCAGGGCGTCCAGCTCGCGCCGCTGCCGCAGGACCAGCGGCTGGTGAACGCCTCGCACCTGATGATCGCCAACCCGTTCCGCGGCGGCGGCATGGCGCGGATGTTCTCCACGCACCCGCCGATGAGCGAACGGATCGGCCGGCTTGAGCGGATGGCGGGGCGTCAGCTGGGCTAGGCCCGCCGGCCTGACGACGCGCGCCTGGTTCCATGACGCACAAAAGGGCTGGCGCTGCCGGAATACCGGTGGCGCCAGCCCTTTTGTGCGTCGCAGGGGAGTGCCCGACGCGGAGCGCAGCTAGCTGCGGAAGTTCACGAACTGGAGATCGGCCTCGTCGAAGCCCTTCAGCAGGTTCATGGTTTCCTGGAGGTCGTCGCGGGACTTGGACGTCACGCGCAGCTCGTCGCCCTGGATCTGGGACTTGACCGACTTGGGGCCCTCGTCGCGGATCAACTTGTTGATCTTCTTCGCAAGGTCCTGGGCAATGCCTTCCTTGATGGTGGCCTCGAGGCGGAATTCCTTGCCGGAAGGGTAGGGCTCGCCCGTGTCGAGGGACTTCAGCGAGATGCCGCGGCGGATCAGCTTGGACTGCAGCACGTCAAGGACGGCCAGCACCCGCTCCTCGGAATTGGCCTTCATCAGGATCTTCTCGCCGCTGAAGTCGACCTCGGCGCCGACGCCCTTGAAGTCGTACCGCTGCGCCAGTTCCTTCTGCGCCTGGTTCAGCGCGTTGGCGACTTCCTGCTTGTCGACCTTGCTGACGACGTCGAATGTGGATTCGCCTGCCATGACTGTCCTCCTGATGTTGTCCGGACGCCCTGCTGGAGGGCGGTGTTTTCTGCATTCCAGCCTAGTACGGATGCTCCGGATGTGAAGGTGCCGCGGGGCGGCCGGTCTTCACAGTTGGCTCAAAGCTGAACCCCGGGGGGAACGAAGCTTGGCCCGGGAGAGTTGGGACCGTTGGAAGAGCCGCTTGAAAGGCAGGGCACATGAACCGCAGGGTCATCCGTAACGTCAGCAGCACCACCGCCGCAGCCGCGGGTTCCATAACGACGGCGGTGACGTCGGTGGCCGCCGCGGCCCTGGCGGCCTCCATCATCCTCAGCCCGGCCGCAGACGCTTCCGCCCGCCTCGGTGGCGTGCAGGCGGACCTGGCCCGGGCGGTGCAGCTGAACCAGGTCACCGCCGAGCAGGCGGCGAAGTTCGAGGCCAAACTCGCCGGCCGCATCCTCGGAGAAGCCTGATATTCCGGGCCTCCCGGGGCCACGCGGCGCCGATTCGATTCTTCGGCGGAAGTTCTGTAAAGTTGTCTTGCCCGCGGTTGCTGGAAGCGGAACGGACTGGAAACAGGCGTTCGGCAGATGGAAGCCGCGAGTGATCTTCTTTTGAAGTTCGGCAGATTACCCGAGCGGCCAAAGGGGGCTGACTGTAAATCAGCTGGCAACGCCTACGGGGGTTCGAATCCCTCATCTGCCACCCTCGAGAAAGCCTCCGGAACCAAACGGTTCCGGAGGCTTTTTTGTTTTATTGCGCGACTGCTCCGTAGGTGCCGTTATGGGACGTGAAAACGGCAGTTATGGAGCAATCGGCGTTCGGTCCACGGCGGCGAGGATGGCAGCACCCAGTTCCGCGGGCCTGGTGAACTGCGGCCAGTGCCCGGTCGGCAGGTCCAGGTATTCGACGTCGCGGATCCGTGCCAGCTCCGCGACATACGGCTGCTCCGCGGCAATCCATTCGAGCAGCACCGACGTCGGAAATTCGCAGGCGATGATAGTTGCCGGAACGTCGTAGCGGCGGTCATCGTGGAGCCTCTGCTGGTCGTAGGCAACGCCCTTGGGTTCCGGGACGGCGCGGGCCCGGAAGGCGGACCGGAGCTCCTCGTCCAGGTCAACGAGGTCCTCGTCCTCGAAGAATTCCCATGGCGGCAGCGGCACCTCGTCGCCGTCGGCCGGCAGCTGGTCGTTGACGACGCCGCCGTCCCCCAGCGGGCCGCTGTCCACGTAGATGGCGCGGGCAACGCGGTCCGGTCGCGCATCCACGGCGCCATGGATGATCGCCCCGCCGCCGGAGTGGCCCACCAGGACCACCGGGGTGTCCACCCTGTCTACGGCGGCCACGACGGCGTCGATGTGGGTGCGCAAGCCGATGCCGGCGCGCGGTGCGTCAGCCGACTCCAGCCCGGGCAGCGTGAGCGGGTGGACCCGATGCCCCGCGGCGACCAGCGGCGGCGTGACCTCCGACCACGACGACGCGTCCAACCAGAAACCGGGAACCAGGATGATGTCCATGACGGCACCCTACGCGGTCCGGCCGCTGGCGAAGGCGCGCAACGCTGGGGTTTTCCGCCGTCGAACGTCATTTTCCGGTCGAAAACGTGCCCGGCGTCACATCTTGGCCCGCTGAGGCGCTACTCTGTCGCAGGAGGGGGAATCACATGGAGATAGTCCTGGCAGCTGGCAAGGGGACGCTCAACCTGGATGAGAGCGGAATTCTTCGGCTGGCCTGGGCCTCCGGGTCCATGCTCGATACGGCGGACGCCGTCGATTCCGTCGTTGCCATTTCAAAAATCAGCGCCGGGCGGATGCTGCCCTTGCTGATCGACATCAGCGACGTCAAGCTGACCGCCGGAGCCCGCAACCATTACCTGGAGAGCCGCTTCGTTTCCTCCGTGGCACTCGTCGGCGAATCGAACGTGGACCGGGTTGTCGCCGCGTGGATGCGCCGCGGCAACGACTGCCCGCAACGCTACTTCACCTCCCGCGCCGACGCCCTGGAGTGGTTGGGTGAGCTGGCCGCCAGCGACGAACCGCAGAGCGTCGCCGGCTGATCCTTCCGCGGCACCGGAGGCTCCGGCGACACCCGGGCGGATAATCGGCCGATCCGGCATTACTGCGGAGTAGGGTTAGGCGCGTTGATCGAATGAGCCTGAGGAGTTGACATGAAATCGTTTGCATGTGGTGACGTTGTTCCCGGTTGTGAAGCCCGCTGGGTCTGCAGCACCGATGACGAAATCCTGGTCCAGGTCGGCGCCCATGCCGCGTCCGTGCACGGCCTGACCGAGCTTCCCGCCGAGCTCGTCGACTCGGTGCACAAAGCAATCCACCCGGTTAGTTGATTCCTGCGGCGGGCGGTCCACCTTCCGGGTCCGGCGCCACTGCACCGCCGGACTGGGATGGGCTGCTGGCCTCGGCCTGCCGCGGCGAAGGCCTGGCGGCTGCCTACCAGCCCATCGTTGATACCGCGCGGGGAGCGGTGGTGGGCTATGAAGCCCTCGCCAGGTTTCCCGGCTATGCCGAGAAGAACCCCGAAGTCTGGTTCGCCGCTGCGCGTCAACATGGGAAAGCCGCTGAACTCGAAGCGGCCGCGCTGCGCACCGCGCTCAAGGCCCGCGCCGCCCTGCCAGCCAACTGCTTCCTGACCCTCAACGTCTCACCGGAGCTGCTCATCACGGAATGCATCCGCAGCGTCTGGCGCGACGAGGGCAAACTGGGCGGCCTGATCATCGAACTGACAGAGCAAACACCGATCGACTCGTACGTGGAGCTGGAACCGGACCTCAACCAGTTGCGCGCCGCCGGTGCCCTGATCGCCGTCGACGACGCCGGAGCCGGCTACGCGGGACTGCGCCACCTGCTGGCCCTGCGCCCCGCCCTGATCAAGATCGACCGGGACCTGATCCAGGACGTCGACCGTGATGAGGCGAAGCGTGCCCTCATCGGGATGCTCGGCGCGTTTGCGAGTCAGGTCGACGCCTGGATCCTGGCCGAGGGCGTCGAACGGGCCGAGGAGCTCGAGGCGCTGGTCTCGCTGGGCGTCCCGCTCGTGCAGGGCTACTACCTCGCCCGGCCTGCCCCGCCCTGGGCCGGCATTGATCTTGACCTGGCCCACCGCCTCGCCAGCGCCCGTCCGGTGGCACACAAGACGGTCATCCGCGACGTCGTCGAACCGGCGACGACGGCCGGCAGCGTCACCCAGGCCGCTGACGCCTTCGCGGCCAACCCGGCGCTGGAGGCCGTCGTGCTGCTCGGCGAGCACCTGCGGCCGGTCGCGGTGCTGGACGCCGGAGCGTCCGCACTGGGCGTGGTCAGCCCCGGGATGCGCGTGAACCTCGATACCCCGCTCAGCCAGGCCCTGGCCCGGGCCATGACGAGGCCCAAGAACCAGAGGTTCGACTCGCTCCTGGTGACGGACAACGCGGGGCGTTTCGCCGGCGTTGCCAGGATGGAGCGGATGATCATTGCGCTCACCGGGACGGCAGGGGCACGTGACGACTGACGCCCCAAGCGCGCTGGCGGGAGAGCTGCCCGGCGGTGTCCGCATCAGGCTGCTTCGCGGTTCCGACGCCGAACGGCTGGGGGCCGCGTACCGGCGGAACCGGGATCATCTTGCGCCTTGGGAACCGACCCGGAGCGCCGAGTTCTTCACCACGGAGGGGCAGAGCGCCAACATCGGCGGCAAACTCGCCATGTTCGGCGCCGGAACCGGCGTTCCGTGGGTCTTGCTGGCCGGCGGGGAGGCCGTGGGGACGATGACGCTGAGCGGCATCGTGCGCGGGCCTTTCCTCAGCGCCAACCTCGGGTACTGGGTGGATCAGGACTTCAACGGGCGGGGCATCGGATCGGCCGCCGTCGCTCATGTTGTCGGAGCCGCCAGCACCGCGCTGGGCCTGCACCGGATCCAGGCGGCCACGCTGCCGCACAATGCCGCTTCCCAGCGGGTGCTGCAGCGGGCCGGTTTCCAACAGATCGGACATGCCCCGGAGTACCTGCAGATTGCGGGCGCCTGGCAGGACCATCTCCTGTTCCAGCGCATCCTGCACTGAGGCACGTGCGAGACTCACACAGTGACTGACGAATCCTTCGGCGCCCTGCACCACGTCGAGCTCTGGGTGCCGGACCTTGCGCGGGCCCGGGACGAATGGGGCTGGCTGCTGACCAGGCTCGGCTATGGGCAGTTCCAGGACTGGCCCCGCGGGCGGAGCTGGCGGCGCGGCGCCACGTACATCGTCGTCGAGGAGTCACCCGACCTGGACGGCCGGAACCACCACCGCACCGCGCCCGGGCTGAACCATCTGGCGTTCCGGGGCGGAACGCCGGAGCAGGTGGACGCGCTGGCCGCGGACGGCCCCGGCAACGGCTGGACCGAGCTGTTTCCGGAAAAATATCCGCACGCCGGCGGCCCCGGACACTACGCTGCCTACCTGGTGAACTCGGACGGCTTCGAAGTCGAGCTGGTCGCCACCGGCTGACCCGGCGGCCGGGCGGGTACCGTGATACCCATGAGCATCATCCTGGTGGGCGGGGGCCCCGATACCGTCACCACCCCGGTTATCTTTGACCGCTTCGTCAAGGATGTCCGGAACCGCGGCGGGGGAAGCCCGCCTCCCCGGATCGCCGTCGTGCTGTTCGACCGCGAAGGCAGCTCGGAGTATTTCCTCCCCGCGTACCTGGAGCCGCTGCAGAGTCGCACGTCCTGCCAGCTGACACCGGTCCTGCTGCGCTCCAATGAGCCGGCGGACCCGGAAGCGTTCGACGACGTCGACGGGATCGTCGTCGGAGGCGGCCCTACCCCGGACTACCTGGCCGGCCTGCATGGCTCGGCGGCGGCGATCCGGAAGGCGGTCGCTGCCGGCGTGCCCTATCTGGGGTTCTCCGCGGGGGCGATGATCGCGCCGCAGCGGGCGCTTGTGGGCGGCTACCGGATCCGGGGCATCGAGGTGTGCTCGGAGGAATGCTCCGAAGGCCTTGACGAAATCGACGTCCGCGACGGCCTGGGCCTGGTGCCGTTCGCCGTCGACGTCCATACCGCGCAGGCCGGGACCCTGAGCCGCGCGGTCGCGGCGGTGGCGGAGGGCCTGGTGGACCGGGCCGTGGCCGTGGACGAGAACACCGCGCTGGTGCTGCGCCACGCGGGCCTCGAGGACCTTGAGGTGCTCGGCACCGGGAACTGCTGGACCATCCGCGGCTCCGGCCGCAAGGCCACGGTGGCGGTGCTGTCCGCCGGCTGAGCGGCCGACCCTTCTTGGCACCTTTGTTACCCGCGGGTAACATAGTCCCATGCACCTGCTGCTCCGCACCCTCCTCCTGCTCATCAAGTCCGCCCGGCGCTCGCCGCTGAGCATCTGGGACACGTCCTCGCTGCCGCTCCGCGTGCTCCCGACAGACATCGACATCGCAATGCATGTCAATAACGGCATGTACCTCTCGCTGATGGACCTGGGCCGCTTCGACCTGATGGCACGCAGCGGGACCTGGAAGGCCATGCGCCGGCGCGGCTGGACGCCAGTGGTGGCGGGGGAGACGATCGCTTTCCGCCGCTCCCTGCAGCTCTGGCAGCAGTACACCATCGAGTCCAAGGTCATCGGCCTGGATGAGAAGGCCATCTACTTTGAGCAGCGCATGGTGGTCGACGGCGAAATCTACGCCCGCGCCCACATCGCCACCCGGCTGGTCAGCAAGGGCAAGCCGGTCAGCCAGGAAGAGATCATCCGCGAGTTCGGGGCGCCGCCGGCGGACCTGGAGCTGCCCGAATGGATCCACGAGTGGCGGGAAACGAACGCGCTGCCGGGCGCCCGCCGCCCCGCCCCGCACGTCTGGGCGTGACCCACGCGCCGTGCCCGCCGGGATGTGCCATCAGCGAAACGCAGGGGACTTTCGCGGGCGGCTCGCGTACCGTTGACGCATGGCTACCGTAGACATTACAGGTGAACAGTTCGCATCGACCGTCGAGGACAACGACATTGTCCTCGTAGACTTCTGGGCCGAATGGTGCGGCCCGTGCAAGCAGTTTGGCCCCACGTACTCGGCCGTTTCGGAGAAGCACCCGGACGTGGTCTTCTCCAAGGTGGACACCGAAGCGGAGCAGCAGCTTGCCGCCGAGGCCGGAATCACCTCGATCCCCACGCTGATGGCCTTCCGCGAAAAGGTACTGGTGTTCTCCCAGCCCGGTGCGCTGAACGCCCAGCAGCTGGAGCAGGTGGTCGACGCCGTCAAGGCCCTCGACATGGAGGAGGTCCACGCGCACGTGGCCCGTTCCCAGGCCGAGGCCGCAACAACCCAGCAGGACGGCAGCCAGATTCCGGATATCTAAGCCGGACTGCCGCAACAAACAGCAACGCGGGGTCACTTCGCGCCCATCCCTTGAGGGATTACCGGCGCGAGGTGACCCCGCGTTTGTGTTCGGAGGCGGGGCGGGCTTAGAGCTTTTCCAGCTTGACCGGCTCGGCCAGCAAGGCGCTCAGGGACTCGTTCAGGTCCTGGACCGCGGTGCCCTTGGAGTGCTTGTCCAGGTCTGCCTGGGAAGCCCACTGCTCGGTCAGAACCAGCTTGTCCTCGCTCGCCTCGGTCAGCTCATAGCGGATGCAACCGGGTTCGTTGACGACCTCGTCGATCGCGATTTCGAGGGCAAGCTTCACGCGGAAGAATTCGCCCTCGTTGGGAATGAAAGTGGCCTGCAGGTCAATGGGTGCGCTCATGGGTTTTACCCTACCGGGCGGCCGACCCGGCGTCGGAAGATGTCCTGAAGATTTCCTAGGACTTCCACGCTTTGCCCTTCTCTTGCCGGCGGCCTGTTGGTAGCGTCACACCATGCTTGCGTACACAGCCGGGGACACTGACGTCCCGCTGATCGATGAAACCATCGGCGACCACTTTGAGCGGATCGTCGCCCGGTTCCCGTACCACGACGCGCTGATCGAGGCCGCGGCGGTTCCCGGCGGGGAGGCCCGGCGGTGGAGCTACACCAAGATGAACGACGACGTCGACCGGCTGGCCCGCGCGCTGCTGGCGCTCGGCGTCGCCAAGGGAGACCGGATCGGAATCTGGAGCCCGAACTGCGCCGAATGGACCATTCTGCAGTACGCCACAGCGAAGATCGGGGCGATCCTGGTCAACGTCAATCCGGCGTACCGCAGCCACGAGCTGGAGTTTGTCGTCAAGCAGAACGGCATGCGGATGCTGGTGGCGGCGCCGTCGGACCGGAACAGCGACTACACGGTGATGGCCCGGCAGGCGCTGGCGGAATGTCCCGAGTTGCGCGAAGTCGTGTTCCTGCCCGATTCCGGCCAGCCCGGCCTCACCGCCGGGGTCCCGGAAAGTGAGGCGGAGCGGACATTCGCCGAGCTGCTGAGGCGGGCCGACGACGTCGCGCACTCCGGCTTGAAGGCGCGGATGGCCGAACTGGACCCGCACGACGCGATCAACCTGCAGTACACCTCCGGCACCACCGGTTTTCCCAAGGGCGCCACCCTGACCCACCACAACCTGCTCAACAATGGCTTCGCCATCGGCGAGCTGCTGGCTTACACCGAGCACGACCGGGTGGTGCTGCCGGTGCCGTTCTACCACTGCTTCGGAATGGTGATCGGCAACCTGGCCGCCTTCAGCCACGGCGCCGCCACCATCATTCCGGGCCGCGGGTTCACGCCGGCCGCCGCGCTGGAGGCAGTGCAGGACTTCGGCGGAACGTCGCTCTATGGCGTGCCGACCATGTTCATCGCCGAACTCGCGCTGCCGGACTTCGCCTCCTACGACCTCTCGACGCTGCGCACCGGCGTCATGGCCGGGTCGCTGTGCCCCATCGAGGTCATGAACCGGGTGATCTCGGAAATGAACATGCGCGACGTGGCCATTTGCTACGGCATGACCGAGACCTCTCCGGTCTCCACCATGACCCGCGACGGGGACACCATGGCCCAGCGCACGCAGACCGTCGGCCGCACCATGCCGCAGCTGGAGAACCGGATCGTGGACCCCGTGACCGGGGAGGTGCTGCAGCGCGGCGAGATCGGCGAGTTGTGCACCCGCGGGTACTCCGTGATGCAGGGCTACTGGAACCAGCCGGACAAGACGGCCGAGGCGATCGACGCCGAAGGCTGGATGCATACCGGCGACCTGGCGCGCATGGATGAGGACGGCTACCTGGTGATCGAGGGCCGGATCAAGGACATGGTGATCCGCGGCGGCGAGAACGTCTACCCGCGCGAGATCGAGGAGTTTCTCTACACGCACCCGGATATCCAGGACGTTCAGTTGATCGGTGTCCCTGACGCCACGTACGGTGAGGAACTGATGGCGTGCGTGATCCTCAAGCCCGGAGCCGGCAGGCTGGACGCCGCGGGGCTGGCGGAATTCTGCCGGGGCAAGCTGGCGCACTACAAGATCCCGCGCTACGTGGACGTCCGGGAAAGTTTCCCGATGACCGTGTCCGGCAAGATCCGCAAGGTGGACATGCGCCAGGAAGCCGTGGCCAGGCTGCATCTTTGACCGCAACGCGGGGTCACTTACGGCCCATCGCGGGGCCGTGGATGGGCCGTAAGTGACCCCGCGATGCTTCGAATTAGGCAGGCCTGTGGATAACTCAGGCAGCGAGCCTAATCCGCGGCCACAATGGTGCCCATGGTCCGCATTGTGCCGCTCCCCGAAAGTCTCTTCCAGACGCCGTTCACGGTCTACGAATCCCGTGCGGCCGGCGTTACGTCCAAGCGACTCCGGGCGAAGGACCTGTCCGACGGCGGCCGTCTCATCTATCTGCCGGCCGGCAGGCACCTGGAGATCTTCGAACGTGCCCGGGTACTCAGCGCAGCCACGCCCGGCGCCTGGGTGTCCCACGAGACCGCCGCCGTGCTCACCCGGCTCGGGCTGCCGCCGTGGCTGGGCGGGTGTTCCACCATCCACCTCAGCAAGCCGCACGAACTGCCTCGCGTCCGCCGGGCCGGGGTTACGGGACACCGCGTGCGGTGTATCCCCGGCGAGCTGACCGACGTCGACGGCGTCCCTGTGACGGCACCGCCGCGGACCTGGCTGGATCTCGCCTCGGGCCTGCCTCTCAACTACCTCATCGCCCTGGGCGACCAGATCATTCGGATACCCCGGCCTGGCCTGGAACAGCGCTCAGAGCCCTACGCGTACAAGGACGGACTGCGGCTACTCATCCGCCAGCATCCCAACATGAAGGGCGTCGAGAAAGCCCGGCTGGCCCTGGACGAGATGCGGGTGGGGGCGGATTCGTTCCCGGAGACCTTTCTGCGGCTGGCGCTGATGGACGCGCGATTACCGGAGCCGGAGCTTCAGATCAGGCTGGACCCTGACGACCGGCGCTCGCCGGCCGCAGACCTGGGCTACCGGAGGTACCGCATCGCCATCCAGTACGAGGGCGCCCACCACCTCACCCGGGAACAACAATCCAGGGACATCCGGCGGGACGAAGCGTTCCGCGGCGCTGGCTGGGCGTACTTCAAGGCCAACGCCGATGACCTCGCCGATGGCTTCGAAGCCGTCGTTGGCCGGATCAAGAAGACCCGGCTCCGCTCGGTCTAACGCAACGCGGGGTCAGATCGCGCCTATAAAGGCGCCCCGGATGGGCCGGATGTGACCCCGCGTTGCTTCAGCGGCGCCGGTCAGTGGCCGCGGTGGTCCTGGATGGTCATCCGCGGCCCGAAAACCGGCTTGCGGAACCCGCTGAGGCCGATCATGCGCACCACCCGCTGGCGGTGCCCGGCCCAGGGTGCCAGCAGCCTCAGCATCCCGGCGTCGTCGGTCCGCCGCCCGGTCAGGGCCGCGCCGACGTAGGCCGCGAGGTGGTAGTCGCCCACCGCGATCGAGTCCGGACAGCCGTGCGTGCGCTGCACCACCTCGGCCGCCGTCCAGACGCCGATCCCGGGAAGGGTCTGCAGCTTCGCGGCCGCTTCGGCCGCCGGCAGCGCCGCCAGCCGTTCCAGCGCGGCCGCGGAACGCAGCGCCCGCATGACGGTGTCCGATCGTTGCGGGCCGACTCCGGCCTTGTGCCATTCCCAGGACGGGATGCGCAGCCACTGCTCGGGCGTGGGCTGGACCAGGAGGTTGGCGGGGGCCACGGTGCCGGCGCCGGGCGCCGCTGTCCCGAAGCGGTACATCAGGTAGCGGTAGCCGCGGCGTGCCTCGATCACCGTGACCTTCTGCTCGAGCACCGTAGGCACCAGGGAATCGATCATCCGCCCGGTGGCCGGCAGCCGGAGGGCGGGGTTGCGGCGTCGTGCGTCGACAACCATCCGGGGGAGCGTGGCGTGGAAGCCGGGTTCGTCGAAGGCCGTCCAGTCGTCGTCGCGTCCCAGCATTCGCGGAACGGCCTCGATCGCCGCGGCTGCCCCGGGCCCCCAGGCGCGCGCCTCGATCCAGGGCGCGGCCGCCGGACCCGCGGAGGCCAGGCGCAGCGTGGCCGGACCGGCCGCCGTCGTGAACGCCATCCAGAAGCCGTCCGCAGTGACCCGGATGGACGGATCGCCGTGGCCCCGGCGGAGCGTGCCGAGGGTCTGCAGGAGATCGAACGGGCCGCCCGGGTGCCACCGCAGCGAGGCGTCCGCCGCGGCGGGCACGCCGGCGGGGAGCTCTGCGGTGGTCACTCGAATATGTTCCCACGCCCGGCCGACGGCGGGCACATCCGGGCTGTTGGGCGGAGGGATGCGCGCAACCGGACGGCCCTTATCCGCGGCCCCGGACGGGACTAGACTCCGGCTGTGGCCCGGACTTCCCGCGCCCGCCCCGGGATCGGATCCCTTGATGGTCAGGAGAGTGTGATGGCTGGTGGAGTGGTGCACTTCGAGCTTCCCGCGGACGACGAGAACCGTGCGCGTGAGTTTTACAGTTCGGTGTTCGGCTGGGGTTTCCAGGTCATGCCGGAGATGGACTACAGCCTGGCGCTGACCACCCCGATGGACGAGGAGGGCCGGCCCGCGGTCTCCGGGTCGATCAACGGCGGCCTGTTCCGCCGCGGCGAGCTCACCGCCCCGGTGGTGACCGTCGACGTCGACGACATCGACGCCGCCTTGGAGCAGATCGTGGCCCGGGGCGGTTCGGTGCAGCGGGCAAAGATGGAGGTGCCGGGGTCCGGTTGGAACGCGTATTTCACGGACACCGAGGGCAACGTAGTGGGGCTGTGGCAGAACGCCGCGCCCGCGGCACCGGCTCCGGCCGGCGGCAGCGGCGAAACCGCCGGAAACGACATCGGGGCCTGACCCGCGCCTAGTGCATGCCGCTGGCCAGCCAGAGGGCCACGACCGCGAGGGGAACCGTGAGGACGACGGCGGCGAGGCCGGCCAGCGCGAAGCCGCCCCAGCGGATCTCGACGTTGAGGGCCCGCAGGCGCTCGTGCCAGAGCAGGGTCGCCAGGGACGCCCAGGGGCTCACCAGCGGGCCAAGGTTCACGCCGATCAGGAGGGCCGCGAGCCTCACCGGCGAGCCGCCCGCCGGTTCCAGCGCGAGGTAGGCCGGCAGGTTGTTGACGGTGTTCGCGGCTCCCACGCCGAGCCCCGCCAGTTGGAGCAGCGCGGGAAGGCTCTCCCCGGACCCGGCGACGCCCGCCAGGACCTTGGTCAGGCCGTTGGCGTGCAACGCCTCGACCACCATGAACAGGCCGACGGTGAGCATAAGCGGCCGCCACGGGACCATGGCCCAGCGGAGGGCCGAGCGGCGCCGCCACAGGAACAGCCCCAGGAGGACCGCGGCCGCGGCAGCGGCGGGAATCTGTACCGGCACTCCGGACACCAGGGCCGGGAGCAGGAGCAGCATCACGCCAGCCGAGGCGTACAGCAGCACCTTGTCACGCACCCGGTGGACCGGCTGGGGGCCGTAGCGGCCCCGCAGATCCTTCCGGAAGGCCAGCCAGAGCAGAGCCAGGGGGAGCAGGATCCCAACCAGCGCGGGGGCCCAGACCAGCGAGGCGAAGGCGGCCGGGCTGAGACCCAGCCGGGACTGGGCCAGCAGGTTGGTCAGGTTGGACACCGGCAGCAGCAGCGAGGCCGTGTTCGCGAGCCAGATGGTAGTCAGCGCGAAGGGCAGCGGCGGGATCCGGGCGTGGACGGCCAGAAGTACGACGACGGGCGTGACCAGCACCGCCGTCGTATCCAGCGACAGGAACACGGTGGAGACCGTTGCCAGCGCGATCACCAGCAGCCAGAGCAGCAGCACGCTGCCCCGGCCCAGGGCGGCCAGTCGGTCCGTGACGGCCCGGAACAGCCCGGCGTCGTCCACCAGTTCCGTCACCAGGGACATGGCCACCACGAAGCCCAGTACGGGCACCGTGCGGCCGGTGAGCTCCTCGAATGCGGGCCAGGGCAACAGCCCGGTGCCCAGCACCGCCACCCCGGCGAGGAGCATCCCGCCGGGGACGAGGTAGCTCCTCAGCGTCTTCAACCAGGTCCTTCGCTTCACTGCCTTATCGTCGCACCCGGACCGCGGCGCCGGCGACGCGACGTGCCCGCCGTCCCGGAGACGGTAACTTTGTACCTATGAAGTACGCCCAGTCCGTCCTGGACCTCATCGGCAACACGCCGCTCGTCAAACTCAATCACGTGACCGACGGCATCGCCGCCACGGTCCTGGTGAAGCTGGAATACCTGAACCCCGGCGGTTCGATCAAGGACCGCATCGCCGCCAAGATGGTCGAAGAGGCCGAACGCAGCGGCAAGCTCCAGCCCGGCGGGACCATCGTGGAGCCCACGTCCGGCAACACGGGTGTGGGCCTGGCGCTCGTGGCGCAGCAGAAGGGCTACCGCTGCATCTTCGTGGTCCCGGACAAGGTCGGCGAAGACAAGCGCGCCGTGCTGCAGGCCTACGGCGCCGAAGTGGTGGTTACCCCCACCGCCGTCGCGCCGGACAGCCCGCAGAGCTACTACGGCGTCTCGGACCGCCTGGTCACTGAAATCCCGGGGGCCTACAAGCCGGACCAGTTCTCCAACCCGGCCGCGCCGGCCAGCCACTACGAGTCCACCGGCCCGGAGATCTGGAAGGACACGGACGGCTTGGTCACGCACTGCGTGATCGGCGCCGGCACCGGCGGCACCATCACCGGCACCGGCCGCTACCTCAAGGAAGTCTCCGCGGACCGGCCCGAGGCCGACGGCGGCGTGGTCAAGATCATCGGGGCCGACCCGGCCGGTTCGGTCTACTCCGGCGGCACCGGCCGGCCGTACTTCGTCGAGGGCGTCGGCGAGGACATGTGGCCCGCCAACTACGACAAGGCCGTTCCGGATGAGGTCATAGCCGTCAGCGACGCCGAGTCCTTCGCCATGACCCGCCGCCTGGCCCGGGAAGAGGGCCTGCTGGTGGGCGGTTCCTCCGGCATGGCCGTCGTCGCCGCGCTGCAGGCCGCCAAGGACCTGCCCGCCGACGCCGTCGTCGTCGTGATCCTGCCCGATTCGGGCCGGGGCTACCTGGCGAAGATCTTCAACGACCAGTGGATGCGCTCCTACGGCTTCCTCGCCGGCGGCGACGAAGCCTCGGTGGGAGAAGTGCTCAAGTCCAAGACCGGCGAGCTGCCGGACCTGGTGCATATCCACCCGAACGAGAGCGTGCGGGACGTCATCAACATCATGAACGAGTACGGCGTCTCCCACATTCCGGTGCTGTCCCAGGAACCGCCGGTCGTGATGGGCGAGGTGCTCGGTGCCGTCGACGAGCGCACCCTGACCGCCAAGCTCTTCCGCGGCGAGGCGAACCTCACCGACAAGATCTCCGAACACATGGAGGCACGGCTGCCCGTGATCGGTTCGCTCGAATCGATCTCGACGGCCCGCGAACTCCTCTCCGACACCGACACCCTGATGGTGACGTTCGTCGGCGCTCCGGTGGGGATCCTGACCCGCCACGACCTCCTCGCCTACCTCAGCAACTGACCAATTCAAGGAGTCCCATGTCCCAGCCAGAAAGCTCTTCCACGGCCAACGCCGGCTTCAACACCCGCGCCGTGCACGCCGGCCAGGCCTTCGAGCCGCGCACCGGCGCCGTGGTGCCCCCGGTGCACTTCTCCTCCACCTATGCGCAGGACGGGATCGGCGGCCTCCGGGCAGGCTACGAATACGGCCGCGGCACCAATCCCACCCGCGACGCCCTGCAGGAGCAGCTCGCCGCGCTGGAGGGCGGCGCAGCGGCGTTCTCCTTCAGCTCCGGCCTGGCCGCCGAGGATTCCATGATCCGCGCCCTCACCCGGCCCGGAGACCACATCGTGCTCGGCAACGACGCCTACGGCGGGACGTACCGGCTGATCAGCCGCGTCCTGGGCGAGTGGGGGATCGGCAACACCCCGGTGGACATGTCCGATCTTGACGCCGTCGCGAAGGCCGTCGCCGCAGGCGGATCGAACGGCGGCGCGGCCGGCGGCAAGACCCGGCTGGTCTGGGTGGAGACGCCGTCGAACCCGATGATGAAGATCACCGACATCGAGGCGCTCGCCAAGGTGGCGCACGACGCCGGCGCCCTCCTCGTGGTGGACAACACCTTCGCCTCGCCGTACCTGCAGAACCCGCTGGCCCTCGGCGCCGACGTCGTGGTGCACTCCACCACCAAGTACATCGGCGGGCACTCCGACGTCGTCGGCGGCGCGATCATCGTCAACGACCCCGAGCTGGCCGAGAAGATCGGCTTCGTGCAGTTCGCCGTCGGCGCCGTGTCCGGGCCGATGGACGCGTTCCTCACCACCCGAGGGCTCAAGACGCTCGGCGTGCGGATGGACCGGCACAGCGACAACGCCCAGGCCGTGGCCGAATGGCTGCTGCAGCGCCCCGAGGTGGAGGCCGTGCTGTACCCGGGCCTGCCCTCCCACCCGGGCCACGAACTGGCAAAGAAGCAGATGAAGAAGTTCGGCGGGATGATCTCCGTGCAGTTCAAGGGCGGCGAGGCCGCGGCACGCAAGGTGGCCGAATCCACCTCCGTGTTCACGCTGGCGGAATCCCTGGGCGGCATCGAATCGCTGATGAACTACCCCTCCGAGATGACCCACGCCTCGGTCAAGGGCACCGAACTGGCAGTCCCGGAGAACCTGATCCGGCTCTCCTGCGGCATCGAGGACGTCGAGGACCTGATTGCGGACCTCGAGCAGGCTTTCGCGCGCATTGAGACGGGCAGCTAGCCTCCGGTGACCAGCACTTCCAGGGCAGCCAGCTCCACCATCCGCGGCTGGATCGCGACGGCGGCCGGCGCGGCCGCCGTCGTCGCCGCCCTGGTGGTGCTGTACTCGGCCTACATCCCGCTGCTGAACGACTTCGAGGTCTATTTCTACGGCGGAAACCGGGTGCTGCAGACCGGCGAAGCCGGCGTGAACGAGCTCTACGCCCCGCGCGACGGGCTTCCGTTCACCTACCCGCCGTTCGCCGCGCTGATCTTCGCCGCCCTCGCCACCCTGGGCCAAAGCGCCGGCGGCTTTGTCTTCACTGCCACCGCGCTGCTCGGCGCAGCCGTCGTGTCCGCCTGGCTGACCCGGCACTACTTCGGGCTGGGCCGCTGGCGCGACGCCGTCGCGGACTGGCGGTTCCGGGCCGTCGCCCTGGCCGGCACCGCGGCGATCCTGCTGATGGGCCCGTGGCGGGATACCTTCGACTTCGGCCAGATCAACATCATCCTGATGGGCCTGATCCTGGCCGACTTCGCACTCTACGGAAAATCCCGGGCCGGCGAGTTCCGCTGGCCGGCGGGCCTGCTGATCGGGATCGCGGCCGGGATCAAGCTGACCCCGCTCGCCTTCGGCCTGTACTTCCTGGTCCGCCGCGACTTCAAGGCCCTGGGCTGGATGGCCGCGGGGTTCTTCGGCTCGATCGCGCTGGCCTGGGCCATGCTGCCCACCGCTTCGGTGACGTTCTGGACCAAGATCCTGCCGGACACCGGACGGATCGGTGGGCCGGCCTACGTGGACAACCTCTCGGTCAAGGGCCTGCTGCTGCACTTGGGGATGCCGGATTCGTCCCTGACCTCCGTGGTCTGGCTGGTGCTCGCGCTGGGCCTCGCCGCCGTCGCCGCGCTGGTGATCATGTGGGCGGTTGACGCGGAGGAGAACTTCGTGGCTGTGTCCGCCACCGCGCTGCTGATGCTGCTGATCAGCCCGGTGTCCTGGTCCCACCACTGGGTCTGGATGGCCGTGGCGCTGCCGTGCATGGGGTTCGCCATCCACCGAGTCCCCTCGCGCGACGGCAAAATGCGGCTGGCCGGCTGGATCATCGTCGCCGCCTCCGCCGTCGCCTTCTACCTCACCCCCAAGTACCTCGCGGTGATGGCCGGGGCACACGAGTGGGGCAAGGATCCCACTACGCAGTGGCAGCTCACGGTCGCCAGCCTCGGCGTGGTCTGCGGGATGGCGATGCTGGTGTACTGGGCGCTGGCCTACCGGCCGTCCCGCGCCGGGCTCCGGCCGTACCTCTAGGTCCCGGCAGCTGCGGCCTCTAGCTATCTTGAAGAAAGCCAGCTAATCTGCCGGTATGGCACTTCGATCCGACTGGTCCCGGCGCAACTGCAGCATGGCCCGCGGCCTGGACATCCTCGGCGACCCGTGGGGCATGCTGGTCCTGCGCGAAGTCTTCTTCGGCAACGGACGCTTCGACGCCATGAAGGCCCGGCTGGGCGCTGCTGACTCGGTCCTCACCCGGCGGCTGGCAGCACTCGTCGACGCCGGCCTGCTCACCCGCCGCCCCTACGACGACGGCGGCGGCCGCCGCCGCCAGGAGTACGTGCTCACCGCCAAAGGCGAGGACGCCCTGCCGGTGCTCAATGCCGTCGTGATCTGGTCCGAGAAGCACCTGGCCGCGCCGTCCGAACAGGCGCACATGTTTGTGGTCCACAGCGGCTGCGGGCAGCGCACCTCCTCTGCGGACAGCTGCACGGCCTGCGGCGAACGGCTCACGGCCGAAAACACCAGCTGGCACAGCCTCACCCGGACCGCCGACCCGGTCCCCCTCGCCACCGCTCCGGCGAGACGGAAGAACGGAACCGCAGCATGAGTGAGCCCCGGACCTCCACCCGGCGCCGCATCCATCCGGCTTGGATCGTCGCCGTCGTCGCGTTCCTGGCACTGGTCGGCGCTGCCGGTTTCCGGGCCGCCCCGGGCGTGCTCATGGTGCCGCTGCAGACCGAGTTCGGCTGGTCCACCACGGTCCTCTCGGCCGCGGTCAGCATCAACCTGGTGCTGTTCGGCCTCACGGCACCGTTCGCCGCGGCCCTGATGGAGCGCTTCGGCATCCGCGCCGTGACCGCCGTGGCGCTGGTGCTGATCGGGGCAGGCAGCGCCCTGACCGTCCTGGTCAACCAGTCGTGGCAGATCCTGCTGACCTGGGGGCTGCTGATCGGACTCGGCACCGGATCGATGGCGCTGGTGTTCGCCGCCACGGTCGCCAACACCTGGTTCGTGAAGAGCCGCGGGCTGGTGATCGGCATCCTCACCGCGGGCAGCGCGGCCGGGCAACTGGTGTTCCTGCCCTTCATCGCCGCCCTCGCGCAGAGCCCCGGCTGGCGGCAGGCCTCGCTGCTGATCGCCGCCGGTGCCCTGGCGGTGGTGCCGCTGGTGCTGAAGTTCTTGAAGAACTCACCGGCCGACGTCGGTGCGCTGCCGTATGGCGCCGAGACCGAGTCCGCGGAGGGTGGGGCTACAGCCGGCGAGACCGCAACGCCGGGGGAGCAGGCGGTCCCGGCCGGGCCCCGCCGGAATGCCGCCGTCCGGGCACTCCAGGTGCTCAAGCGGGCCAGCAGGGTCCGGACGTTCTGGGCACTCGTGGCCGGCTTCGCCATCTGCGGAGCCACAACCAACGGACTGATCGGCACCCACTTCATCCCCTCCGCCCACGACCACGGCATGGCCGAAACCACGGCCGCCGGCCTGCTCGCCGTCGTCGGCATCTTCGACATTCTCGGCACCATCGCCTCGGGCTGGCTGACGGACCGCTTCAATCCACGGATCCTGCTCGCCGTCTACTACCAGTTCCGGGGCATCGGGCTGCTGGTGCTGCCGCTGCTGCTCAGCGCCGAGATCCAGCCCAGCATGATCGTTTTCGTGATCATCTACGGCCTGGACTGGGTAGCCACCGTCCCGCCGACGGCCGCGATCTGCCGCCAGGTGTTCGGCGCGGACGGCAGTGTCGTGTTCGGCTGGGTCTTCGCCGCGCACCAGCTCGGCGCCGCCGCGGCAGCGCTGGCGGCCGGTGCCGTCCGGGACGCCACCGGCCAGTACACGTACGCCTGGTTCGCCGCCGCGGCGATGTGCACCATCGCCGCCGTCATCAGCGCGACCATCCGCAAGGACACCGGAAAGCAGGCGGCCGTCCCGGTCCCGGCCTAGGCCGGACGTTAGGCTGGGCACCATGGTTTCCACCCCGCCCAGGCCAGATAACCCGGACACGCCGGCCGCCGATGCCCCGCCGGTGCAGCGCAAGACGGCCCTGGTTACCGGCGTCGGAAGGCTCGCCGGCATCGGTGCAGGCATTGCGCGGCGGCTCGCAGCGGACGGTTGGGACCTGGTGCTCACCTACTGGCAGGACTACGACACCCGGATGCCCTGGGGCGTGCAGCCGGACGACGTCGAACGCCTCACAGCCGAGCTGCAGGCGACCGGCGCCGCCGTGCTGGCCGTGCCCGCCGACTTCGAGGATCCGCAGGCCGTGGACCGGCTGATGGCCGCAGTGGCGGAAGAGGCTGGCACCCTGCAGGGTCTGGTGCTGAGCCACGCCGAATCCGTGGACTCGGGCATCCTGGACACGTCCCTGGAGAGCTTTGAGCGCCACTTCGCCGTCAACACCCGCGCCAGCTGGCAGCTGATCGCCGCATTTGCCCGGCAGGCGCCGGCTGAAGGCGGTGCAATCGTGGCGCTGACCAGCGACCACACCGCGTTCTACCTGCCGTACGGGGCGTCCAAGGGCGCGTTGGACCGGATCGTGATCGCGGCCGCGAGGGAGTTGGGCCCGCAGGGCATCAGCGCCAACGTGCTCAACCCGGGGCCGGTGGACACCGGCTGGATGGACCCGCAACTGCGCGAGGACCTGGCCCGCCGGCATCCCGGCGGCCGGCTCGGCACCCCCGCGGACGTGGCCGGGACGGTGGCGTTCCTGCTCTCACCCGAGGGCCGCTGGGTGTCCGGGCAGCTGGTCAAGGCAGACGGAGGCTTCTCCGCCTGAGGCCGCGCCATCGCCGCCGTCGAGATGACATTTCACGGCAGTGTGGTGCGGCAACACTGCCGCGAACTGTCATCTCACCCCGCGCCGCTAGCGGAAGGCGGCCAGCCCGGTGATGTGCTGGCCCAGGACCAGGGTGTGCACCTCGTCGGTGCCCTCATAGGTGCGCACCGACTCGAGGTTGGCGGCATGCCGCAGCGGTGAATAGTCCAGCGTGATCCCGTTCCCGCCCAGGATGGTGCGGGCTTCGCGGGCAATCGCGATGGCCTCCCGCACGTTGTTCAGTTTGCCCAGCGAAATTTGCTCCGGCCTCAGCTTCCCGGCGTCCTTGAGCCGGCCCAGCTGCAGCGCCAGCAGGGTGCCTTTCTGGATTTCCAGCAGCATGTTCACCAGTTTCTCCTGGGTGAGCTGGTACCCGGCCAGCGGCTTGCCGAACTGCAGCCGCTCCTGCGAGTACCGCAGCGCAGCCTCGTAGGAGTCCCGGGCGGCGCCCATCGCGCCCCAGGCGATCCCGTAGCGTGCCTCGTTCAGGCAGCTGAACGGTCCCCGCAGCCCGCGGGCGGCGGGCAGCTGCGCCTCGGGGCCCAGCCGGACCCCGTCGAAGCCCACATCACACTGGATCGAGGCGCGCATCGAAAGCTTCTGCCCGATCGGCGTGGCAGTCACCCCCGGCGTGCCGGCAGGCACCAGGAAGCCGCGCACGCCGTCGTCGGTCATTGCCCACACCACCAGCACGTCCGCGACGGAGGCGAGCCCGATCCAGCGCTTCGCCCCGTCCAGGATCCAGCCGGCGTCATCGCCCGTACCGTCCCGCCGGGCGAAGGTCTGCATCGCCGCCGGGTCCGACCCGGCGGTGGGCTCGGTCAAGGCGAAGCAGCCGATCACTTCGCCCGCGGCCATCCGGGGCAGCCACGCCTGCTTCTGCTCCTCCGAGCCCCACAGGTGGATGGCGGTCATGGCGAGGGAACCCTGCACCGAGACGAAGGTGCGGATGCCGGAATCGCCGGCCTCGAGCTCCATCGCGGCCAGGCCGTACTCGACGGCGGAGCGGCCCGGGCAGCCGTAGCCCTCCAGCTGCATCCCGAGCACGCCCAGCTCGCCCAGTTCCGCTGCCAGTTCGAGCGGGAAGACGCCGTCGTCATACCAGGCCGCGATCCCGGGCCGGATCCGCTGGCTGGTGAAATCGCGGACCTTTTCCCGAACAGCCAGCTCTTCGGCGCTCAGCAGGGAATCGATCGCCAGGACATCGGACACGTCTGTTGCTCCAACACTGCTCATGGGAGCATCCTACGTTCCGCCGTCCGGACGCGGCCCCGGGCCTACACTGGTGCCATGAACACCGCTTCTGTGCTTGCCGTCTGCCGGGTGCACCAGCTGCTCAGCGACGAGGGACGACTGGGCGTGACCGCCATCGACAAGCGTCCCGTGGACGGACCCGTGAAAGTCCACCGGCTGGGCCTCCGCGGTGACATCCAGGCCGACCGGATCGACCACGGCGGCGAAGACCAGGCGCTGTACGCCTATTCCCAGGCCGACGCCGACTACTGGGCCGCGGAACTTGGACGGGACATCCCGCCCGGATACTTTGGCGAGAACCTCCGGGTTGCCGGCATCGACGCCACCAACGCGGTGATCGGCGAACGCTGGAAGATCGGGCTCGACGTCGAAGTGGAAGTCACCTCGCCCCGCCGGCCGTGCAGCACCTTCCAGCGGCGCGTGAACGAACCCCACTGGGTCAAGCGGTTCACCGAGGCCGGACTTGTAGGCACCTATCTGCGCGTGGCGCGCACCGGCAGCATCCAGGCGGGGGACCACATCCACCGGCTCTACGTCCCGGCGCACGGCGTGACGATCGGCAAATGGTTCTCCGACCCCACGGTCCAGGACATGGAGGCGCTGCGGGATGCCGACGCCGATGGCCTGATCCGGCTGCAGCCGGAGTACCACCAGGAATTTGCGAAGCTGCAACCGGCGGACTAGCACGCCCGCCGGAGCGCGGTCCGGGGCCCGCACAGGCCCGGGCGGTGCGGCATGTGCGCAAGCTCACCGCCGCCGTCGACCCCTGCGTTACCACCTGCAGGTGTGCATGCCTTACACTTGAAATATCCCCCACTCCGGAAATCCCTTATTCCTGCCCAATTTTTGAGGCAGGACTGGCAAGTGTTGGGGCCCGCTACTGTGATGCGGGCATTTTCATAGGGAGAGCCGGCTAAAGAAAACGCTGTACAGACTGCTGGGATAGCAGCCAAGAGTTGCAGCGGGAAGTCCTGCCACGGGATTGCGAAAGCGCCGGGCTTCTATGTGACCGGCCGGTCAACGTATGCCCGGCAATTACGGCACGTGTACTGCGGCTCCGCTCACCTCGGGTTGTGCCGCCTGGCCCCTATGGATGAGGAAGATTCCCCTATGCCCGAAAATCAGGACAACTCCGTCGACACTGAAAACACCCAGGCCGACGTCGAGATCACCGAAACCCCTGCCGCCGAAGCAGCCACCACGCCGGTGGAAACCGCGGCCGAAAACACCCCGAACGATGCCGGTGACGACGAAACCGGTCTCCGCTTCGTCGACCTCGGCATTGATGCCCGCGTCCTTGCCGCCCTGCAGGACGTCGGCTACGAGAAGCCGTCCCCGATCCAGGCAGCGACCATCCCGGTGCTGCTTGAAGGCCGCGACGTTGTGGGCCTAGCCCAGACCGGTACCGGTAAGACTGCAGCATTCGCAGTACCGGCACTGTCCCGGCTGGCCGAACTCCACGACCTGAACGGCCCCTCCCGCAAGACGCAGGCCCTGGTCCTGGCTCCGACCCGCGAGCTTGCGCTCCAGGTCGCGGAGGCCTTCACCTCCTACGCAAAGCACATCGACGACTTCACCGTCCTGCCGGTCTACGGCGGCTCCGCCTACGGACCCCAGCTGGCCGGCCTGCGCCGCGGCGCCCAGGTCGTCGTCGGTACCCCCGGCCGTGTGATCGACCACATCGCCAAGGGTTCCCTGGACCTGTCCGAACTCCAGTACCTTGTGCTGGACGAGGCTGACGAGATGCTGCGGATGGGCTTCGCCGATGACGTGGAGCAGATCTTCCAGCAGACCCCCGAGGGCCGCCAGGTTGCACTGTTCTCTGCCACCATGCCGAGCCAGATCCGTCGCCTCTCCAAGCAGTACCTGAACAACCCGGCCGAGATCCAGGTCAAGTCCAAGACCACCACCGGCGCCAACACGCGTCAGCGGTACCTGCAGGTCATGGGCCCGCACAAGCTCGACGCACTGACCCGCATCCTCGAGGTCGAAGAGTTCGACGGCGTCATCGCCTTCGTCCGCACCAAGATGGCCACCGAGGACCTGGCCGACAAGCTGCGCTCGCGTGGCTTCCAGGCCGCAGCCATCAACGGCGACATCCCGCAGCAGCAGCGTGAGCGCACGGTCGAGGCCCTGAAGGAGGGCCGGATCGACATCCTCGTCGCCACCGACGTTGCGGCCCGCGGCCTGGACGTCGAGCGCATCAGCCACGTGATCAACTACGACATCCCGCACGACACCGAGTCCTACGTGCACCGCATTGGCCGCACCGGCCGCGCGGGCCGTTCCGGCGACGCCGTGCTGTTCATGACCCCGCGGGAGAAGTACCTGCTGCGTTCCATTGAGAAGGCCACCCGCCAGCCGGTGGAGCAGATGCACCTGCCTACCGCGGAAACGGTCAACACCCTGCGGCTGGGCAAGTTCGCCGAGAAGATCACCGAGACCCTCGAATCTGAGGACGTCTCGGCGTTCCGTGACCTGATCGCTTCCTACGAGGAAGAGCACAACGTTCCGGCCGCCGAGATTGCCGCCGCACTGGCCGTCATGGCGCAGGGCGGACAGCCGCTCCTGGTCAAGGAACTGCCCGCCGCGCCGGAATTCCAGAAGCGCGAGCGCTCCAAGGACGGGTTCGGCTCCCGTGGCCCGACCCGCACCCTGACCGAGGGCAACGCCACCTACCGGATCGCCGTCGGACGCCGCCAGCGCGTCATGCCGGGTTCCATCGTGGGCGCCATTGCCAACGAAGGCGGCATCTCCTCGGCCCAGATCGGCGGCATCGACATCCGCTCGGACCACTCCCTCGTGGAGCTCCCGGCGGACCTGAGCCCGGATCAGCTGAAGGCACTGTCCCGCACCCGGATCGGCGGCGAGCTGATCCACCTCGAGCTGGACAACGGCCGCAAGCCCTCCGGCGACCGGGGCGCCTACCAGGGCAACCGTGGCGGCGAGCGCGGCGGTTACTCCGGTGGCAGCGGCAACTTCAAGGGCAACGGCGGCTTCAAGCGCGAGTTCCGCAAGAACGACGGCGAGCGTTCCTCGGCTGACCGCGGCGGCCGCTCCTTCAGCGATCGCAACGAGCGCAGCGTCGGCACCGACACCCGCAAGCCCCGCACCGAAGGCGGCTTCAAGCCCCGCAACAAGTGGTAACCCCTAGTTACTAGGCAGTGCCAGGACGGGCCGGCTCTCTTTGAGCCGGCCCGTCCTGCTTTAAGGTCCGGAGCGTGCGCAGTTCCTGGCACGCTCCGGACCCGTGAGTCGCCTTCGTCACATCCGGGGTGCGGACCGGCCGGAATGGGCCCGCGGGGGATGCCCGAAGGTCCGGGATACCCCCGAAATCGCGCGGATTTTGGCACCGCCGGCAGGGGAGGCCGGCCGATTTGTTGGGAGCCGAATCTTCCGGTAGAGTATTTACTCGTTGCCCCCCTAGCTCAGTGGTAGAGCGCGTTCTTGGTAAGAACGAGGTCACCGGATCGATTCCGGTGGGGGGCTCTGAATGAGGGCCTGCGTCAAGGCGGTTTTTGACCGGCTTGGCGCAGGTTTTTCTCATTCGTGGCGGCGTAGCTCAGTTGGTTAGAGCGCACGACTCATAATCGTGAGGTCGGGAGATCGAGCCTCCCCGCCGCTACCAGATAAGACCCCCGGAATCCGCGAGATTCCGGGGGTCTTTCTGTCTCTCCGCTTGGAGAAGGGCCAGGGGCCGATCCTTCCCTTTCCCCGGAAATCCATCCTTTTCTCCGGCTCGTGGATACAAAATGGATACGCGACCATCTGCCGCACTGTTCGGGGGGATAACCAAGGACGTGCCACGCACCCAGATGAAGCTCCGGCAGCAACGAGACGGCGACAGGGGCTCGGCGTCGGCCCATTCTGGGGGCGGTGCTAGTGTGTCGTCGTCACACGGGTGACATTTTGGGTTGGGGGAAGACTTGGGCCAATTGTCGAGGCGGCACCACACGGTGCCACGCTTCTATTTGGAGCGCTTCGCGGATGCCGGTGATCGGGTGCAACAAGTCTGGCTTCCAGGCGACCGTCAGCACCCCGTGTCCATAAGCAATGCCTCGGTGATCCGCGACTTCTACAACATCAACATCGGGACAAAGGCAGAGCCGACCCTGAGCGACTTCTGGGAGAAGCGGTTCTCGGAAGTTGAGGGGACGGCCGCGAAGGCGTTCGAGGCCGTTGTCGATGATCGGATATGGCCTCCTCGGGACGAGGACCGTGACGCTATCGCGCTTTGGGCGGCACTCCAGCACTTGCGAAGCCCCGCTATCCGCAACCAGCAACAGGATCACGTGGCCGCGATTATTCGCGTGCAGACGGCTGTGGCAGGTATTGCGTATCTGAAGAAGGTAATGACCGAGGGGCTTCAACGCGAGGTAGGAGAAGCCGAACTTGAATGCGAGTGGGAGGACCTTACGAAGCCAGGAGGTCCGAAGATAGAACTCGGGGCAAGCGCGCACATAAGAATCCTGCGCGACCTCATCGAGCCCACTGCCCAGATGTTCGCTGGTTGTGGGTGGTCGCTATATCGCTTTCGCCGCCGTGCGCTCTTGACATCGGATACGCCGGTTACGTTGTTGGCTCATCCCGACGCCCATCCCATGATGGGCGTAGGGTTGGGCACTGCCGGGGCTTTTCTCGTACCACTCTCCCGCCGCGTGGGGCTGTACATGGGGCAACCGGAGATGCCAGATACCCATCTTCAGGGGACAACGGTCATCGCCCGATACTTCAATTCCCTTACCGCAAACAATGCACGGCGTTCCGTCTTCCACCACCCTGCCGATAACCCGCTGCTTGACGTCGTGCTTCACGAGCCCGTGGTCAACGAGGTTGATGATGGCGGCGTGGATGAGTGGGTGAGTCGAGAGGGTTGGGGTGCAGCCTTCAATGGGCGGGGTGGCGAATCCACTGCCACCGAGCCGCCCGCTGAGACGTTAGCGGACTATGAAGTCACGCCCATCGCGGACACCAGGCGCGCCGACTTCAAAAACCCTCGAAGGCAAAGTTCGGAGCGGGCACTTGATCACTATGAATGGCCCATACCTCATCGGGTGTTCAAGAACCCGCACATTCCCGCCTGAGTGGTGAGCGGGTGCCGACTCTGAGCCTGTTCCAAGACACGAGAAAGCCCCCGGATTTCCCCGGGGGCTTTCTTGGATGGAGTCCTACTTGGCGAGGTATCGGTACAGCGTGGCAACGGAGACGCCCACCGCGTCCGCGATTTCCTTGGGGCTCATGACACCAGCGGCGTGCAACTGCTTCGCCCTGGTGACCTTCGCTGTGTCCAGCAGTTTGGGCCGGCCCCCGTTGCGGCCGCGTGCACGGGCTGCCGCGAGTCCGATGTTCGTGCGTTCACGGAGTAGGTCACGTTCGTATTCAGCGAACGCCCCATAGATACCCAGCATGAGCTTCGCCTGGGCGCTGTTGCCGTCCGTGCTGAGCATAGGGTTATCCAGCACACGGACACCCACACCCTGATCTGCAAGCTCTTGGAACAACTGGACCAGATTCCCGAGGGACCGCCCCAGGCGGTCCAACTTGGCGACTACCAGTGTGTCTCCCTCCCTGAGGGATTTCAGGCACTCAGTGAGCCCCGGACGCTCCGCCTTGGCACCGCTCACTCCGTGGTCTTGGAACAGGTGGCGGGGGTCGGCCTTGACACCCGCCGCCACCAACGCGTCCAACTGACCGTCTGTATTCTGATCCGCCGTGCTGACTCGCATGTACCCAACTAGTGCCATTCTGATTGCCTCATTCTCGTATACTCAATTCCAAACGATGTTTTGATAATTAGATTATGTTATGAGTTATGAGAACACAACCCACCTTAATTTCCGGGGACCAGCTGCCCAGAGCTGGCCGTCACTCTCACTCGCAGTAAACGATCGTTTCTGAGAACACGTTTATGAGAACCGGGTCAGCTAGGCTCGGCCAATGGTGGGGACCACATCTTCGTTGTGATCAACTGACCGGCGGAAGGAGCATCATCAAAACACTCAGGGGGATTAGGCGGCTCTTGACCGAATTGCCCCAACCCGCGAGGACGTTCTATTGGCTGTTCTACGCAGTGTTCCTAGCCACCTTCGTTCTCGGCGCAGCAACCCGGATGAACTGGGTGGGCATTGGTTTTAGTGCAGCGGGCCTTTTCCTGTTCCTGTTCGGGCTGTGCGTCTTCCGAGACATCAACGACACGGCGACCGCGTGGTCAAGGATCTACAAGGAAAGTCGCGGAATCAAGCCAGGGGGCTTTACATTCGCCGACGTGCCGACGATTAGAGGCATGGGATTCATGTGCATGATCGGGGGCCTATTTTTCGTCGTAGGAGGGATCGGTTTTGCCTCTTCGTAGACGAGGGCGGAAATCATACTCAACCTGCCTCGCTTGAGCAGCGCTCGGAACACCAGCCGTCCAACCGCCGCCGTGCCAGGGGAACCACTACGGCCCGGACCACCAAAGGATTCGCTGGATCATTCACCCGCTCCCAAAGGGGTGGGGGAGGGACCCCCTGACGGCCCCGCCGCCGCCCCGGTGGTCATAGCGCCTCCGGTCGTGAACGGGTTAGAGAGCTTTTCCGGATTCTAAGGTGGGTTACGGCCTATCCGGCAGGGCGGGAGGGGGAGGCCTGAACCTCCCACCTCAATGCCCTTAGGAGACCCCAGCCAGAGCCAATGCGGGGGAGAGGCGGCGTCCATGCCGGCGGCTATAACTTCGCCATTCACCGGGCTCGTTGGTAGGGAAGCCCATGATGATTGGGAGGCAGTCCGAGCAGGGAGGCTTGACGTTAGTGAAGCCGTCTTGGTGTCCGTATGCTGCCTGGGGTGCGCAACGGGTGCAAAGCCCAAGTTTGCGATAGCGGTTGTTGCACACGTCAAACTCCTTGGCGTGTGCGAGTTCGGCGGGTGTTGCTGGGGGCATTTCGGGTCTTTCTGGTGGTGGGTGAGAGCGTGGCCGGACGGCGACGCTTGACGATGTGTGAGCTTGTGGTCGGGAGTGGCGCGGGTAGGCCGTGCTCCTTGGCGAATTGGGAGACGCGGGGATTGCTCACCGCGTCGGGGTTGGTCCAGTCCCATTCGGGACTATTCCGCTTGCGCTTCTGATTGACGCTCTTTGTGACTGGCTCCAGGTGTGAGGGGTTCACGCAGTTGGGCCGCTTGCACGTCCGGTGGTCCAGTTCCAGGCCGGGCTCATGCCCGCCCATCAGGAGACCCCATGCCACCCGGTGCGCGTACCACTTGGCTGTGTTCGCGCCCTCGGGGACAAACAGGCCATAACCGCCGTCATTAATTGGCCCGCTCCATAGCCAGCAGCCATTGGCATCTGGTGTGATCAGGCAGCCTAGGCGCCCGCCGTTTAGAACTTGCGCTTGTGGGGTGATCCTCAGGTGTTCGTGTTCATGGCGGCGGCAGTAAAAGACGCCGTTCATCCGTCGGCCGCCGTCGTCCTGGTGCACCCGGCAACCGGACCAATGGCACCGGAGATGCCCGTACTTGCGTTCCCACTGTCTGTAGTGGGTCCAGCACCTGTTCCTGCTGGCAGCATCCTTGTCGCATCCCTTGACTTTGCACTTGCTCTGAGCCTTCGGCCTGCCCGGTCTGGCATTCGAATTCCGTTCAACAAATGTGTTCAAGAAACTACGGCCCTCTGGGGCTGGCAATGTAGCCGGTTTCCCCGTGTTGGCGGGGGATTGGCACCTAGCGCCAGCGGCTCTGGGGGTGGCTGCATAATTAGGACAACCGGCCGGGGGAGTTCCTCCTGTGGGACTCGTAGCCCTAGCGGAGAGTCCCCGCTCATCGGCGCACTTCCTGCTGGCGCATCCAGTCCTCAATGTCGGACAGGCGGTAAACAATCTTGGACCCAAGGCGTAAGCGCAGGGGGCCGTCGTTTAGGTGGGTCGCCAGGAACTTTTCACTTACGCACATATAAAGCGCCGCGTCGCGGCGGCTCAGGTAGACGGATGATGTGATCTCTCGCGCCCGTTCGGGGGAGATGGCGGTGGTAATCGTGGACAACAAGACTCCGGATGGGAAGGGACCGATGCCATTTGGGCATGCGGCAGTGCTGGAAGGCGACCTGGACGGGCGCGCGGGGGTGACTGACGGGAGCTTCGATGCCTGCGAGGATCGCGCCGAATCATGGGGGCTGCGAGTCAAACTTGCGAGGGTGAAGCCGTAGTCGGTGGTGGCTGACCGGGCAGGGGCGCTGGGTCAATTTCCCTAGCGCTCTCGCTGGCTCCGTGTCAAGCTCTACGATCCTACATGTAGTGCAAGAGCCCCCCGGGGGAGCCCGGGTGACGTATGACAATCATGTCATTTAACCCCCCGTTAATCCACAGGAAACCTGCTCGGCGAAACCTCGTTTCGCCCGGGATCTCGGGGGAAATGGGGTGTCATTCACCGTTGTAGCCCACAGGAAACTGTCGGCGCGGCGGGAGGTTCCGTGCATCGAACTTGGGCGTGTCGTGTGTGTACGCGAAGCGCCCCAGGAATAGGCGTCCAACGTTTCGCGAACTTACGATTATGTGGATAGTCTTGGCCGATGGCGATCAAGAAACTCCCCAACGGGAAATGGCGGCACGACTACCGCGTGGATGGGAAGAGGCTCTACCCGACGTTCCGGACTAAGGCCGAAGCGCAGGCCCATGAGCTGAAGATCAACGCCGCTAGGGCCGGGGGCACGCTGGTAGACACGCGCACCGGCGGCAAGATGAGGTTTCATGACCTCTACCTGGAATGGATTGACCGCATTGAGCGGGTGGGAGCCAAGGGCGCCCGCCCGACGTCACCCGTCACCGTGGCCGGGTACCGGCGGATATATGAGAAACATCTGAGGCCGCACCTAGAACACCGGACACTGGCAACGGTGACGCTCACCGTCATCAACGAATGGCTGACGACCTTTGACAGCGACGATGCGCGCCAGCGTGCATACCGTCAACTTGGCCGGATGCTTCAGTACGCGGCGGATTCGGGATTTCTGTCAACCAATCCCGCCCGCAACGCTACGATCAACCACGTCCCGAAGCCTGATCCGGTGAGGGAGCATGTGGCCCTCACAGCTCCGCAGCTTCAGTCGCTTGCGGAGCAGGCGGCTGCGGGCGGGCGGTACGAAGACGCCTCCCATGACCTCTATGAGGCTCTGATTATGTTCGCGGGCACCACCGGCCTCCGGTGGTCTGAGATTGCAGGCCTTCGAGCCGGTGCCCTGACCCTTGGCGAGCGGCCGCAGGTTGTCGTCCGGACCACCCTGGTGCCTGTCGATGGCCGTTTGCAGTTCCGTGAAACCACAAAGGGCCGAAGGCCGCGTACTGTTCCGATCCCACCGTTTGTGGCGACGCTTCTGGAACAGCATGTAGGCAATCTGGAGCCGGGCGCGTTGGTCTTCACGTCGCCGTCAGGTGCTGAGCTGCGGAGCTCGAACTTTGCTCGCCGCGTTTTCCATCCTGCCGTGGAGCGCTGTCAGGCGGTGGCCCCGGACTTCCCTGACGTCGTGTTTCATGACCTGCGGCGGACTGCCGTCACGTTGGCTGTGAGCGCCGGTGCAAACGTGAAACTGGTTCAGCAGATCGCGGGCCATAGCTCCGCCGTGACTACCTTGGACGTGTACGCCCAGCTCTTCGCCGAGGACGCACATTCATCCGCACAGGCGGTGGATGCGCTCTTCAGTCGCGTCCTGGCGTAACGCGAACGATCTACCACCCAAGCGGTATGGATACAAAATGGATATGAAATGCTGGCAAACCTAGACAATCTAAGGGCGATACTTTACGACTCATAATCGTGAGGTCGGGAGATCGAGCCTCCCCGCCGCTACAGAAAGACCCCGCAGGCCCGGCCTGCGGGGTCCTTTTGTCTTAACCGCCACGAAGAAGCAGGTCATCGGTCTTGCTGGCTGCGTTTCATATCCGCGGAACCAGGTGAGCGCCGAGGGCGGCAGCCGCTACTTGCGTACGGGTCGTACTAGTCACGGGTTTTGATACTCGTGTGCACAATGGCACACGGGTCTAGGCTCCGGGCCATGAAAGCAAGCCGGCGTCTTCTGATCAGCATCACCTGGCCATTGCTCCTGACAACCGGGTTGCTCGCAGGGCCAGTGCAAGCCGACCCGTCACGCGCGGTTGTCCGATCCAGCTGCGAGCCGTATCGACCCGCTGTCCGGGATTACACCTGCGATGGCAGGCCCGACTTGCTCGCGCAGGACAGCCACGGCACCCTGTGGATTTACCCGGGCAACGGGGACGGCGGGTTCAAGCCGCGGATCAAGTCGGGCACTGGGTGGCATTTCACGAACATCATCAACGCCCACGTGGGAGCCTACGGCGGGGTGTACGCGCGGGACAAGTCTGGAACCCTCTGGATATACCCGAGCAACGGACATGGTGGCTGGCTCAAGCCGAAACGGGTCGGCGGCGGCTGGAACCCGATGACCAGCATCATCGACGAGACGGGCCACTTCGCCCTGCTGGCCATCGACCACTCCGGCACGCTGTGGCGGTACCCCTACAAAGTGTCCATCGGTCACGATATGCCGCGCTGGCTTCCGCGCCAGCGGGTCGGCACCGGATGGGCCGGGCGGATGCTTGTGGATATGAAGATCGGGACCGAGTACCCCGACTTCTACGCCCGAGACACCCACGGGACCCTCTGTCCGTACTCCGACAACGGCAGGACCATCCGCCGAGGGGTGCACAGCTTCGGCTCCGGATGGGGCGGCTACACGCGCATAGTCTCAGACGGGGACTTCGAGAACGTGGACGGCTACCTGGACCTCGTCGCCACCGACACGCACGGCGACCTCTGGTTCTACCCCAGCGCTTCGGGGGGAACCGCTATGGGGCACCGGGTGAAAGTCGGGCACGGTTTCACCGGCTACACCATCTGGTAGGCCTCCGGGACGCCCGGACCGCCTAGTCGTCCGCGGCCACCCGGTCGGCGGTCCGGGTTCCGCCGTTGCTCTGTCACTTATGGCTGTTCTGCCGCGCCCATGACGGCCCGAAGTAATAGCGCAACGCGCTCGAATGGCCACGTACCGGGTGCGGGGACAGCACTCGTGGGACAGAATGGGACGATGACGCGAATCGCAATCATCGGCGGCCACGGAAAAGTGGCTATGGAACTGTCCGGCATCCTCTCGAAGGACGGGGCCGAGGTGACTTCCATCATCCGCAACCCGGACCATCGGGACGACGTCGCCGCCACCGGCGCCACCCCGTTGGTGCTCGACGTGGAGAAATCGACGACGGCGGAAATCGCCGAAGCGTTGAAGGGCCACGACGCCGTGGTGTGGTCCGCCGGCGCGGGCGGCGGTAGCCCGGAACGCACCTATGCCGTGGACCGGGACGCGGCCATCCGGTCGATCGACGCCGCGGGCGACGCCGGCGTCCGGCGCTACGTTATGGTCTCCTACCTCGGGGCCGGGCCGGACCATGGCGTCCCCGCGGACAACAGCTTCCACGCCTACGCCGAGGCCAAAGCTGCCGCGGACGCCCACCTGCGTGGCAGCGGCCTGGAGTGGACCATCCTGGGCCCGGGAGCCTTGACCGACGGCCCCGGCAACGGTCTGCTGGACGTCAACCCCACCGATACCTCTGACGGCACCGGCACCTCGCGCTCCAACGTGGCGCTCGTCGCCGCCGCGGTGCTCGGTCTGCCGCAGACCGCAGGCCGGACAATCGAGTTCCGGGACGGAACCCTGCCGCTCGCCGCGGCCCTCGGTCCCGTGAGCTAAACCGGCGAACTGGACCCGTGAGGTAGTCCGCCGGGCCGGCCCCGGCGAAGCAGTGCCCCGATAGGGTGGTGGGGGCGGCTGGCGCGTCGATGGCCGGGGACTGGTCGCCGTCACCCCGGGGAAAGAGTGCACATGGACCAGCTGGCCCTCATCATCGGACTTCTTCTGGCCACCGTGGTGGCGGTGGGCCTGGGTGACCGGCTCCGCCTGCCATACCCGGTCCTGATGCTGATCCTCGCCGCGTCGCTGACGTTTATCCCGGGCTTTCCGGAGGTGGACATTCCGGCGGAACTGATCCTGCCCATCTTCCTGCCGCCGCTGCTCTTCGCGACCGCGCAGCGCAGTTCCTGGGCCGTCTTCCGGGTGCGCTGGCGGACGCTGCTGATGCTCGCCGTAGCGCTTGTGGTGGTTTCCACCGCCGTCGTGGCAGGCGCCGCCTGGCTCATGATCCCGGGTATCGGCATCCCGGCCGCGATCGCCCTGGGCGCCATGGTGGCCCCGCCCGATCCCGTGGCGGTGGACTCCATCGCAGGCAGGGTCCACATGCCGCGCCGGCTCATCACGGTCCTGCAGAGCGAGGGCCTGTTCAACGACGCGGCCGCCATCGTCATTTTCCAGGCGGCCGTCGCGGCCTCCGTTGCCGGCAGCAGGGTGGGGCCCGACGTCGTGCTCCAGTTCGCCGTCGGGGCGGCCCTTGCCGTCGGCGTCGGGATCGGGATGGGCTGGCTCACGCGCCTCATCACGCGTCTGGTGCACTCGATGGTGGCCCGCAGCGCGGTCACGCTAGTGGTCCCGTTTGCCGCCTACATCCTCGCTGAGGAGGTGCACGCCTCCGGCGTGATCGCCGTCGTCGTCACGGCCTTGGAGATCCAGCGGCATTCACGGCCGCAGGAGGCCGCCGAGCGGGTCACCCGCACGGCGTTCTGGGACGTGGTGGAGCTGCTCGCCACGGGCCTCGCCTTCGGGCTGGTGGGCCTAGAGATCCGCCAGGTCATCCACGACGAGGGCACCGCGGTGATCGGCATGGCCGGAACAGCCGCCGTGGTCTGCGTGCTGGTTTTCGCCGTGCGGTTCGGCTGGCTGGCGATGATGTCGGGCCTGGCGCGGAGCAAGAAAAACACGCTGCGTCCCACCTCCGCGAAAGAGGTCCTGATCCTGACGTGGTGCGGCATGCGCGGCTTGGCCACCCTGGCGCTGGCGCTGGCCCTCCCGGCCACGCTGGCCGACGGGACCCCGTTCCCGGCCCGCAGCGAGCTGCTGGTGATTGCGTGCGCCGTGCTGCTGGCCACGCTCGTGCTGCCGGGCCTGACACTGCCGTGGCTGATGCGGGTCCTGAAGGCCTCGGAGGACGGGTCCGTGGAGCGCGACGCCGCCCGGCTGCTGGCCTCCCGCGCCCAGCAGGCGGCCATTGCGGCGCTGAAGGACCACGAGCTTATGAAGGAGCTGCCGCAGGAAAAGGTGGCCCTGGTCAAGGAGAAGATGACCCGGCTGCACGCGGAACTCCTGGACGGCAGCCTGCGGAACGAGAGCGTCACCGAAAAACGCAAGCGCGGCCGCGAGCTGGCCATTGCCGTCCAGACCATCGCCCTCGACGCCGCGCGTCAGGAGGTTGTGGCGGCCCGGAACGAACCCGACATGGACCCGGAGGTCGCGGACCGGGTGCTGCGGCAGCTGGATCTGCGCACCATGATCATGCCGGAGTGACGCACCGGCCCACCGGTAAGGCCGTTACTTACGGACGACCTTGACTCCCGTCGAGCTGTAGATCATGGAACCGCCCTGGAACGGCACCGTCCGGTAGCCGTTGTAGGCCACAGCTGCGCCGAGCGGGTAGCCCAGTCCGCCGGACTGCCAGCCAGCCAGCCGCCAGGCTTCCCGGTAGGGCTGGCCGATCATGTTCGCGCCGGTCGCGGCGGTGTAATAGCTGTTGCCGGTCTGGAAGGGCTGGTAGCAGCCGCCGCCCCACAATCCGCACTTTTCCGGGCCCGTGGGGTACCCCACGCCCTTCTGCCATCCGGCCGCACGCCAGGAGTTGAAGTACCGGCTGGTGACGGCGTGGGCGCCGGACGCGGCGGAGTAGTAGATGTTGGACTTTTCGAAAGGCTGGTAGCAGCCGCCGCCGTAGAGCCCGCAGCTGGGAGCTCCGATGGGGTAGCCGATGCCCGGCTGGAGTCCGGCCGCCGTCCAGGCCGTAGTGTAGACGCCGCTCACGGCGTGGGCGCCGGTGGTGGGCGTGTAGTAGACGTTGCCCTTTTGGAACGGCTGGGAGCAGCCGCCGCCGGCGAGCCCGCAGGCGGGTTCGCCCGTGGGGTAGCCGATGCCGGGCTGCCAGCCGGCTTCCCGCCAGGCGTTCCAGTAGACGCCGATGACCGCGTGCGCGCCGGAGGCGGAGGAGTAGTAGATGTTCCCCTTCTGGAAGGGCTGGTAGCAGCCGCCGCCGTACAACCCGCACGCCGGTGCGCCGGTCGGGTAGCCGAGGCCCGGCTGGAGTCCGGCCGCTGCCCAGGCTGTGGCGTAAACACCGCTCACGGCGTGGGCGCCGGTGGCGGTGGTGAAGTAGACATTGCCCTTTTGGAACGACTGGGAGCAGCCGCTGCCCGCGAGCCCGCAGACGGGTTCGCCTGTCGGGTAGCCGATGCCGGGCTGCCAGCCGGCTTCCCGCCAGGCGTTCCAGTAGGCGCCGATGACCGCGTGGGCGCCGGATGCGGTGGAGTAGTAGATGTTCCCCTTCTGGAAGGGCTGGAAGCATCCGCCGCCGTAGAGTCCGCAGCTTGGTGCTCCGGTGGGGTAGCCGATGCCGGGCTGCCAGCCGGCGTCCCGCCAGGCATTCCAATAGACGCCGACGACGGCGTGGGCGCCCGACGCTGTGGAGTAGTAGATGTTGCCCTTTTGGAAGGGCTGGTAGCAGCCTCCGCCGTACAGGCCGCAGCTCGCGGTCCCGGTGGGGTAGCCGATGCCCTGCTGCCAGCCGGCGTCCTTCCACCCGGACATGTAGGTGTTCGAGACGGCATAGGTGCCCACGCCCGGGGTGCTGTAGACCACGCCGCGCTGGAAAGTCTGGTGGCAAGTGGTGGTGGCCGCCGCGCCGTACGGGCAGGTCACGTCGCTGGTGCTGTAGCCCAGGCTGGCTTCCCCGCCGGCCTGCAGCCAGGCGTCCCGGAACACTCCGGTCACGGCGTTGGCAGCGGTGATGGTGATGGCCGCGGCGGTAGCCGAGATGGAATCAATTTTCACCCGGGTGCCGGCATGGGTGCTGAAGGTCTGGCCGGCCTGCCAGGTTTGGCTGGGGTTGTAGTACCCGGAGAAGGGTCGTGAGTCTGGCAGCAGGATCAGCGAGCCCGCCCCCAGTTGCTGGACAATCTTGACGCCGCTGTTGAGGTTCACGGCCTTCGCGGTGTCGTAGCTGACCGGCAGGCGCAACTCGAGGAAATAGACTTCGCCGCTCACCGGGTCGGTGAACTTCACGGCGCGTCTGGCATCGGTGCCGGCCCAGGCCTTCAAGGTGAATTTCTTGACGTCCTTGAGGATCCCGGCGTCGAGAACCTCGTCCCCGCGGCCGAATCCTCCATAGGTCCAGAGGGTCGAGCTGATGGCGGGCTGGGTGGTCTGGGAGACGCCCATCAGGTCCAGGCTGTCGCCGTATTCACGGATGCTGCAGGTGGAGTCGGCGAACGTTCCGTCCGACTTGGTGGCGACGTCCTGCGCGCCGCTGCCGCACTGCAAGCTGTTGGCGTGCATCAGGCCCAGCACGTGCCCGAATTCGTGTGTCAGCACGCTGTTGGTCAGGGTGGCCGGGAGCGGCATGATGACCCGCCCGCTCGTGCCGCTGTAACTCCAGCCTGCGCCGTACGCCCCGTCGGAGAGCGTGGGCGTGGACACGAAGACGACGAGTGCGGTGTAGGGATTCGGCGTCCACTTGAGCTCGGTGGCGATGGTGTTCATCATGTCCGGGTAGCGCTGCGTCGAGGTGGCCTTGCTGGTGCGGCTCTCCACCGTCGCCACGCTCATCGACAGGCGGCCGTTGGACATGGTCTTCCAGTAATTGCTGCTGGTGGTGATGGAGGCCTTAGCCGCTGTCTGCGAGATGGTGGCCTTCTTGTCGGCCAACTGGACCAGGACGAGGCGAACCTTGATGTCACCCTGGCGGGCAAGCGAATAGGACTCCGTGGACAGCATGCCCGCGCTGGCCGTGGCCGGAGCCCCCTTCACGCCGGCCGGGGGCGGATTCTCAAAGGTGTGTGCCACAAAGGGCTCGCCCGAGTTTTCCGGGGGCAGCGATTCGACCGTCGTGAGGGACGGGCTGGTGCCGGCAGTAGCGGAGGGGGTCGGCGCCGGCTGGACGGCGTCCGCGCCCGGAGTCAGGGCTTCCGCGGTGGGCGCCGCCGTCGGCGTCTGTGTTGCCGTCTGGGTGGCGGTCGCCGTCTGCGTTGCCGCGGCCGGAGCGCTAGGAGTCGGTGTTGCCGTGGCGGTCGCGACAGGTGCCGGCGTCAGCTCGGCGTGTGCAGGTGCCGTGCCGGTTGTTGGGACCGACGCCAGGGCAAGGACAAGCGCGGCAAAGAACGCGGCCTTCATCCGTAAAGAGTTCACGTTTATCTTTCATGAGACCGCCGCCCGGCCGACGGGTCAGCTGGACGGCCGCAAGTGACCAGAGTGACGCCAGTCTACGGATGAGAGAGAAGAATAAAAGGAAACCTGCGTCAAACTTTCGACTTGGGTATCCAATCGTTGCCGAATCTTGAGATTCGGCTCCTTGGAAAAGTGGCCTGCTTGGGCGGCCGTCAGCCGGCCAGTTCCACTTCCAGGGCGTTGGCCTCGACGAAATCCAGGGCGTGCCGGATGGCTCCCACCGTAACGATCTTGTCGCCCAGCGGCGAGACCGTGACACGCGGGGGAGTGGCGGTGAAACGCGGCAGCGCGGCGGTGATGCCGGGCACCAGTGCGCCGGCCGAATCCGCGACGGCGCCGCCGATCACCACCTGCTCCGGGTTGATCAAGCTTGCGATGGCGGCGATGACCCGGGCCATCCGCTCCGAGAGCCGGCCCAGGATCGCGAGGGCCGCGGCGTCCCCCGCGGCGGCGTCCTCAAATACGCGCCGGGCGCTCGCTTCGCCGCCGTCGGCCGGGCCGCCGCCCGCTGACTGCCACTGCCGGGCCAGGCTCGCGATGCCGTCGCTGGAGCCGACGCCCTCAACCATGTCCAGGAAGCCCATTTCACCGGCGCCGCCGCCGCGGCCGTGCAACAGCCGTCCGGACTCCAGCACGCCCGCGCCGAGCCGCTCGCCGGCCAGGAGCACCACGAGGTCATCCACGCCGGCGCCGGATCCACGCCAGCGTTCACCGAGTGCTGCCAGGTTGGCATCGTTCTCCAGCAGCACGGTCCAGCCGTGGAGGTCTTGCAGGGCCGAGCGGAGCCCGACGTCGAACAGGCTCCAGAAGTGCTGGGCGGCCAGCACATTGCCGCCGCGGTCCACCGGAGCGGCAATGCCGGCACCCACAGCCAGAACCTTGCCCGGGGCCTCGCCGGCGGCCTCCAGCGCCTCTCGGCAGGCCCGGTCGACGACGCCGATCCGCTCCGCGGCGGGGATGTCCGCGGCACGGAAACTCCCGCTGGCGCGGCCCAGGACTGTGCCCCGGAGGTCCGCGACGGCCGCGGTGGTGGTGGCGGCGCCGATGTCGATGCCGAGTACGACGCCGGCCCTCGCCCGGAGCTCGAAACGCCGGGCAGGCCGTCCCTTCTGCGGGTGTCCGGCGGCGGGAGCGTCCTTCCGCGGGGCGTCCAGTTCGCGGATCCAGCCGCGCCGGATCAGGTCCTCGCAGACGGCAATCACCGAAGCCCGGGTGAGTCCGGTTCCCGCCATCAGTTCCGTGCCGGTGGCCACCTCGGTGCCCCGGATGGCGGCAAGCACCGCCTGGGCGTTGACGCGGCGCAGCAGTTGGGGGGTGGCGGCTGCCTGCGGCTTCGGAATCTTGACCTCCCTGTAAGTGCGGACCCATAATTGAACCTGCAATAGATTTAGCTTGTATCTAAATTATCAGACCCGCTTTTGTCAGACACCGCTCCCCAGCCCCGAAGGATTCACCTTGTCGAACACCGCCACGCTGGCAACCCTGTCCGGTTCCGACCTCGCCGCAGACCCCAACTGGTGGCGCCAGGCCTCCGTGTACCAGATCTACCCGCGCAGCTTCGCCGACTCCAACGGTGACGGCCTGGGCGACATCAAGGGCATCACCGCCAAGGTCCCGTACCTCAAGGAACTCGGCATCGACGCCGTCTGGCTCTCCCCGTTCTACCCTTCGGCCCTCGCCGACGGCGGCTATGACGTCGACGACTACCGCGATGTCGACCCCAAGCTCGGCACCCTGGAAGACTTCGACGAGATGTCCGCCGCGCTGCATGCCGCAGGCATCAAGTTGATCGCTGACATCGTCCCGAACCACTCCTCCAACCGGCACGAATGGTTCAAGGAAGCCCTCGCCTCCCCGCGCGGCTCGGCTGCCCGCGAGCGTTACATCTTCCGCGACGGCAAGGGCGAAAACGGAGAGATCCCGCCGTCGGACTGGGAGTCCGTCTTCGGCGGCCCGGCCTGGGAGCGCATCACCGAGCCGGACGGCACCCCCGGCCAGTGGTACATGCACATCTTCGCCAAGGAACAGCCGGACCTGAACTGGTCCAACCGCGAGATCCGCGACGACTTCCTCAAGACCCTGCGCTTCTGGTCGGACCGCGGGGTGGACGGCTTCCGCGTCGACGTCGCGCACGCCCTGACCAAGGACCTCACCGAGCCGCTGTTGTCCAAGGTCGAGCTGAGCGAGGCCAACTCCGGCACCGACGGCTTCGACGACGGCTCGCACCCGTTCTGGGACCGCGACGAGGTGCACGAGATCTACGTCGAATGGCGCGAGGTCTTCAACGAGTACAACCCGCCGCGCACCGCCGTCGCCGAGGCCTGGGTGCACGCGTCCCGCCGCGCCCGCTACGCCAGCCCGGAGGGGCTCGGCCAGGCTTTCAACTTCGACCTGCTGCAGGCCGACTTCGACGCCGACGAGTTCCGCGAAATCATCACCCGCAACCTCGCCGAGGCCACCGAGTCCGGCGCCTCCTCCACCTGGGTCTTCTCCAACCACGACGTCGTCCGGCACGCCACCCGCTACGGCCTGCCCAAGGGCGGCGGACGGCACGCCAAGGGCCAGGACGGCAAGGGCTGGCTGCTGGCCGGCGCCCCGGCCGAGGAACTCGACGTCGAACTGGGCCTGCGCCGCGCCCGTGCCGCGACCCTGCTGATGCTGGCACTCCCCGGTTCCGCGTACCTCTACCAGGGCGAGGAGCTGGGCCTGCAGGAGGTCGCTGAGATCCCCGACGCCGAACGCCAGGACCCCACCTTCTTCCGCAACAAGGGTGTCGAGATCGGCCGCGACGGGTGCCGGGTGCCGCTGCCCTGGGCCCCGGAAGGCTCCTCCTTTGGCTTCGGCGACGGCGGCGCCCACCTGCCTCAGCCGGCATGGTTCAGCCGCTACGCCGTTGCAGCCCAGGACGGGACCGAAGGCTCGACGCTGGAGTTCTACCGCAAGGCCCTGAAGCTGCGCCGCGAGCTGCAGACCTCGGAGGAACTGGAGTGGCTGGAGACCGGCCGCGCCGACGTGCTGCACTTCCGCCGCCACGGCGGCTGGCAGTCCGTCACCAACTTCGGGGACGACGCCGTCGAACTGCCCACCGGCGAGGTGCTGGTCAGCAGCGGCCCGCTGGACGGCCAGCTGCTCCCGGGCAACACCACCGTCTGGCTTCGGTGAGTTCCGCGCCCCCTAAGCCCGGAGGGTTCCCCACCCAGGAACTGATTTATGGCTGCATGGGCCTGGGCGGCAGCTGGTCGTCGGAACCGTACTCGTCCGCGCACGTGGACGAGGCGGCCGCGGCCGTCGACGCCGCCCTGGACGCCGGCATCACCCTGTTCGACCACGCCGACATTTACCGCAACGGCAAGTCCGAGGCGGTCTTCGGCGAGGTGCTGGCGCAGACGCCCGGCTTGCGGGAACGGGTCCGGCTGCAGACCAAATGCGGCATCCGGCTGGGCGAACAGGGCCTCGATGCGTTCTACGACCTGAGCCGGGACGGCATTCTGGACCGGGTCAACGACAGCCTGGACCGGCTGCGGACGGACTACGTGGACGTGCTGATGCTGCACCGCCCGGACCCGCTGCTGGACCCTGCCGAGGTGGCGTCCGCCGTCGGGCAGCTCATGGCCGAGGGCAAGGTCCGCGCGGTGGGGGTCTCCAACATGTCGGCCCCGCAGATCGAGCTGCTGCAGGACCGGCTCGAGGTGCCCGTGGTGGCCAACCAGCTGGAAATGAGCCTCTCCGCGCGGGCCTGGCTGGAGAGCACCGTGCTGGTCAACCACGCCGAGGGCACGGACTACAGCTTCCCGCACGGCACCGTGGAGCACTGCGTCCGGCACGGCATCACCCTGCAGGCCTACGGGGCGCTCTCCCGCGGGCTCTACACCGGGGCGCCGGCGGCGAGCCCGAGTGCCGCGGAGGAGGCCGCCGCGGCACTCGTCGCGGAGCTGGCCGCGGAGAAGGGCACCACGGGCGAGGCTGTGCTGCTGGGCTGGCTGATGAAGCACCCGGCCGGAATCGCCCCCGTGATCGGCACCGCCAAGCCGGACCGGATCCGGGCCTGCGCCGGCGCCGCCAAGGTGGCCTCGGCCATGACGCGCACCGAGTGGTACCGGCTCTGGATCACGGCCCGGGGCAGCAACATCCCCTAGGCACGCACCGGCCGCGCCGGCCGTCGTGCCCGCCCAACTGGCTCGCAGTCGTTGTCGTTTAGATTCCTTCAAACGACAACAACTGCGAGCCAGTTTCGCGCGCCGGGGTGATTTTGGTCGTATTGGTCGCCCTAAACAGGGGTATTACTTGGCGGCGGGCGGCCCCGGGCGGCTAGCGTAGAGGCATGACCTCTACCACCACCGCCGGGATCGTCCGGCCCCAGCGCAATGTCCCGGCCGAAATCGCCCGCTCCTGGCTGCTGGTCAACGCCATGAAGCCGGAGCTCTTCGGCCAGTCGGCGGAGTCCCGCGCGGACGCCATCATCCTGGACATCGAAGACGCGGTGGATCCCTCGCAGAAGGATGCCGCCCGCGAGCACGTTGTGGACTGGCTGACCGCCGGCGGCAGCGCCTGGGTCCGGATCAACGACGCCACGAGCCCCTTCTGGGCCGATGACCTCGCCGGCCTGCGCGGCACTCCGGGACTGCTGGGCGTGATGCTCGCCAAGACCGAGTCCGCGGACCAGGTCACCGAGAGCTACCACCGCATGGACGGCAAGACCCCGGTCATCCCGCTGGTCGAGTCCGCCGTCGGCATCGAGGAAGCCAACCACATCGCCAAGGCCCAGGGCGCGTTCCGGCTGGCCTTCGGCTCCGGTGACTTCCGCCGCGACACCGGCATGGCCGCCACCCCGGAGGCCATGGCCTACCCGCGCGCCAAGCTCGTCGTCGCCAGCCGCGTCGGCAACCTGCCCGGGCCGATCGACGGCCCCACGGTCGGCACCAACCACCCGATCCTGCGCGAGCAGACCGGCATCACCGTGATGATGGGCATGACCGGCAAGCTCTGCCTCGCGATCGACCAGACCAGCGTCATCAATGAGGTCATCAGCCCGACGCCGTCCGACGTCGCCTGGGCCACCGACTTCATGGCCGACTTCGAGGCCAACGGCCGCGTCATCCGGGACGGCTCCGACCTGCCGCGCCTGGGCCGAGCCGAAAAGATCATGAAGCTCGCTGTAGCCTTTGGGGTGCAGCCGGCACTGTAGCCGGTTCCCGGCCCCAGCAAGGAGACCCCGTGACCGATACCCGCTATCTGGTCCACGGGGTCTTTTGGGATGGTCTGCAGCCGGCCTCGCCGGTTCCTGGCCAGCCCGACGCCGGCCGGGCCGTCCTGCGGTTGCAGGACCCCGCGGGTGCGTTCACCGAACTGGTGCTCGACGCCGGTACGCGCCTCGGTTTCCGGCTCGCCTCGCGGGGGAAGCACTGCCTGGGCCACCACAAAGTGCACGGACCCGCGGACCGGGACCACATGGTCTGCCCGGACCGTGCCCCGGCCGCCCGAGGAAAGCAGTGCGGGCCGTGCTTCGCCGTCGACGATTCGCGGCTGATCCATGACTTCCACCGCGGCGGCCGGGTCCCGCCGGGGCTGCGCGCCTACCTGATGCAGCCGCACTGGCTTTATGTCGCGACTTTCGCCAATGGCGCCAGCAAGGTGGGCACCGCCTCGAACCTGCGCAAGTGGCACCGGCTTGCCGAGCAGGGTGCCGTCGTGGCCCGCTACGTCGCCCGCGCCGACGACGGGCGGGTGGTCAGGGTGCTGGAGGATCTGGTCACGCGCGACGCCGGGCTGCCGCAGCAGGTCCGCTCGGCGGCGAAGGCCGCCGGGCTCACAGCGCCGCCGCCCGCCGCAGCACTGGAGGCCCTCAACAGCCGGCTCGCAGCCGGAGTCCGGAACCTGCTGGGCGGTGCCAATACGGACGGCTTTGAGGTCGTGGACGAACGGTGGCTGCGTCCCGTGCTGGCCGACGCGGCCTGCACCCCGGGCGCCCGGCACGCCTACCCCCACGACCTCGGCTCGGACGCCCACGGCTTCCGGCTCGCGTCGCTGAGCGGCAGCGTCGCGCTGGCCAGGCTCGACGGCGCCGACCTTGAATTCGTCGTCAACCTCGGCGAGCTGAAAGCGCGAACCATCGAGCTTGGCGACCACGGCTCCGAGGTCCCCGCTGTCCAGGAGGCATTGTTCTGAGCCCGGGTCCGCCCACGACGGCGGGTGCAGGGGTCCCCGGTAGACTGGCACGGTGCTGAACGAATTCTGGGCCACCGCGTCAACCACCTACAAGGTGCTCGTCTTCAGCGCCATGGGCCTGATCGCCACAGGCATCATCCTCAATCTGGTCGGCAACAACACGGGCAACCAAGGCCTGGCCCTGGCCTCGCTGGCCGTCATCGGCGTCGGTCTCATCCTGCACATCGCCGGGATCGTGGTCCGCGGCCAGACAATCCGGAAAAACCTCAAGCGCTAGCGGCGGCGTTCCGCACCACGTGGCTGCGGGCGTGCTCCACGGCGTCCGGCAGGCTGGCGAACAAATGCTTGTGGTGCCGCAGCGAGCGGATCACGCCGACATTGGTCACCAGGTCCAGATGCTGCGGCTGGACGCCCTTGAGCAGCACCGTGACTCCGCGCAGCTCCAGCGCCGAGATGACGTCCACCAGCGTGTGGGCCCCGGTCGCGTCGAGCATCCGCACCTGCGAGAGCCGGATGATCGCGACCTGGATGTCCTTGACCTGGCTGATCTCCTGCAGGACCCGTTCCGCGGCCCCGAAGAACATGGCGCCGTCGAGCCGGAAGATGGCGATGTGCCTGTCACCGGGTTCAGCCGGGCCCGGGATGTCTTCGCGCTGCACCCCGCTGAGCGAGGCGAACTTGCGCAGCGTGAACACCGCCGCCGCGACCAGCCCGATCTCAATCGCCACGATCAGGTCGAACGCGACGGTGATCAGTGCTGTCAGGACAAAGACGAAGGCATCGGCCCGGGTGGAGCGCATCACCGCCGCCACGGTTTGCCGTGAGACCATGCGGGTGGCCGTGACCATCAGGATCCCGGCCAAGACCGCCAGCGGGATCCTGCCCACCAGGCCCGCCGCCAGGTAGATGATGGCCAGCAGCACGAGGGCGTGGACGATCGCCGCGAGCCGGGTCTTCGCCCCGGAGCGGACGTTAACGGCGGTCCGGGCGATCGCGCCCGTGGCCGGCATGCCGCCGAAGAAACCCGCCGCTACCGACGCCAGGCCCTGGCCGGTGAGTTCGCGGTCCGGGCTGTAGGTCCCGGTGGGCCGGCCGTCGGGGCCGACCATGCCGGCGGCCACCCGCGCGGACAGCAGCGATTCGATGGCCGCGAGCGTGGCTATGGAGACGGCGGGCATGAGCAGGCCACCCAGCACCGACGGGTCCAGTGCCGGCATGGACGGTGCGGCGAGGGAATGCGGCAGTGAGCCGATCCGCGGGATCTGCAGGTCCAGGAGTTCGGCGGCCACGGTGGCCAGCAACACGGCGGCCAGGCTGGCGGGGATGGCCTTGTTCAGCCGGGGCAGCAGGAACATCACCGCGGCGACGCCCGCCACGATAGCCAGGGTCTGCAGCACCGTGGGGGCCGTCGCCGTGGCGGCGCTCTCGACGGCGGCCAGCATGGTGTTGTGGCCCGGTACTCCCTCAGTGCCGGTGGCCATCGGCACCTGCTGCAGGAAGATGATGGCGGCAATGCCCAGGGTGAAGCCCTCCACGACGGGCCACGGGATGAACGCGACCGCCCGGCCCAGGCCGCTGACGCCGAGGATGATGACCAGCAGCCCGGCCATCACGGAGACCAGGGCGATGCTGCCGGCGCCGTGCGCGGCGACCACCGGGGCCAGGACCACCACCATCGCGCCCGTGGGCCCGGAAACCTGGACGTGGGAGCCGCCCATGACGGCGGCAACCAGTCCCGCGACCACTGCCGTGATGAGCCCCGCCTCGGCACCCACCCCGGAACTCACCCCGAAGGCGAGGGCCAGCGGCAGGGCCACGATGCCCACCGTGATGCCGGACAGCAAGTCCGTCCGCCACGACCCGCGCAGCCCGTCGTAGTCGCGGCGGGAGGGCAGGAAGCGGGCGAGGTAGCCCCGGACGCCGCGGGCCGCCGTCGTTGCCGTCGCGGCGGTCACGAGGCGGACCCCTGGAGGTGCGCGGCCGGCAGTTCCTGCGCGAGCCGGAGCTGTTCGCCCGAATCCGCCAGGCTGTCCAGCAGGAAGATCCGGGCAATGGCGAGCAGCTCGGCAATCTTCGGGTGGGCCAGCCGGTAGGTCACGGCGTTGGCGGTCCGGACCGAGGTCACCACCCGGTGCCGGCGCAGCGTGGCCAGGTGCTGGGACAGGTGCGAGGCCTCCAGACCGGTCTCGGCCAGCAGGTAGCTGACCGGAGCCGAGCCGTCCGGGGCCGCCGCCAGCAGTTCCAGCACCCGGATCCGCGCCGGGTGGGCGAGGGCCTTGAACAGGTTGGCCTTGATTTCGTACAAGGGGGTCTGCGCTGCGGAAATCATGGCGGTCCTGCGCTCTCTTGGCCTGCGGACGGGCACCGCCCGCACCGTGGATTTACGAATTGATGTTTCCATCATATCGTCCGGGTGCAAGCGCCGCGGGGCCGTGTAACGGGGAAAGCCATCCGAAGGCAGGGCGCTAGGCTGGAACCATGACTATCAATCCGGATCTGCAGGGCCGCAGTTACCCTGCCGCAGAGGTGTACGACGTCGGCCGCGAGAAGATCCGCGAGTTCGCGCGCGCGGTCAAAGCCACCCACCCCGCCCACTTCGACGTGGACGCCGCCAGGGCCCTGGGCCACGGCGACCTCGTGGCCCCGCCCACCTTCGCGATCATCGTCGCGCAGCGCGCCGACGCGCAGCTGATCGAGGACCCGGATTCCGGCATCGACTTCTCCCGCGTGGTCCACGCCGACCAGCGCTTCGTCCACCACCGCCCGATCGTCGCCGGGGACCGGCTCGTGGCCGAACTGCACGTCGACGGCGTCCGCGCCATGGGGGGAGGCGCCATGATCACCACCCGCTCCGAGATCTTCGCCCTCGCCGGCAGCGATGCGGCCGCTCCGCGTGAAGCCGTCGCCACCACCACCTCGTCCATCCTGGTCCGCGGAGAGGGACAGTAAGCCATGGCCCCCACATTTTCAGAGCTCACGGTCGGCCAGGACCTCGGCAGCCGAAGCATCGAGGTCACACGCACAGACCTCGTCAAGTACGCCGGCGCCTCCGGTGACTTCAACCCGATCCACTGGAACGAGGCCTTCGCCACCGGCGTCGGCCTCCCCGGCGTGATCGCCCACGGCATGTTCACGATGGGCGCCGCCGTCCAGCTCGTGACCGACTGGGCCGGTGACCCGGCCGCCGTCGTCGACTTCCAGACCCGCTTCAGCAAGCCGGTCCCGGTGGCCGACACCACCGGTACCCCGGACGCAGGCGCGGTGATCGAAGTCAGCGGCGCCATTGGGGCGCTCGACGCCGACGCGGGCACCGCCCGCGTGGACCTCACCGTCGTCGCAGGCGGGCAGAAGGTCCTCATGAAGGCCCAGGCCGTCGTCAGGCTGGCCTGACCGAATGATCCAGCCGTGAGGGTCCGTGTGGCCCAGTCCGCCGAGGTGACCCGGTGGCGCAACGCCGTCGTGGCGGCCTATGCCTTCAGCGGGATAGCCTTCGCCAGCTGGGTGTCCCGGCTTCCGGCCATCCGTGACGGACTCGACCTCACGCCCGGGAACGTCGGCCTGCTGCTGCTCTGCATGACGCTGGGCTCCTTCGTCTCGGTCTCCGCGTCGGGGCTGATCGTGCTGCGTTTCGGCTCCAAGCAGACCATCCGGATCGGCAGCATCATGGTGGGCGCCGGGCTGGTCCTTGCCGGGTTCGGAACCTCGGTTCTGGTCAACCCGCTGGCGGTGGCGGCTGGGCTCGTGGTGGTTGGCCTCGGCACGGCCAGCTGGAACACGGCGTCCAACGTGGAAGGCGCCGCCGTCGAGCGCGCGGTGCGCCGGCACATCATGCCGCGGCTGCATGGCGCGTTCAGCCTGGGCACCGTCGCGGGCGCGGGCGCGGGGGCCTGGGCTGCCGGCGCCGGCGTGCCGGTCTTCTGGCACCTGGCCGCCGTGGGACTGCTCGTCGCCGGTTCCGTGCCCACGGCCGCCAGCTGGTTCCGCGCCGACATCACCCCGGTCGAGGCCGAGAAGGATTTCACCCCGTCCGGGCCGGACACCTTTGAGGATCCCTCCACCGGTCCGCTGCCCATCATCAGCCAGGCCACACAGGGCCCGGAAGAACCGCTGGATAACAAACGGCAGATCGCGCAGGCCTGGCGGGACCGCCGGACCCTGCTGCTCGGCGTCCTGGTGCTCGGGCTCGCCCTGGCCGAGGGCGCGGCGGGGGACTGGGTGGCGCTGGCGCTCGCCGACGGGCACGGCCAGTCCGACGCCGCCGGAGCCGCCGGCTACGGCCTCTTCGTCACTTTCATGACCGTGGGCCGTTTCGCCGGCACCCTGGTGCTGGACCGTTACGGCCGGGTCCCGGTGATGCGCTGGTGCGCGGCGCTGGCCGTGGCGGGACTGGGCCTGTTCGTCTTCGCGCCGGTTCCCTGGCTGGCCTACGTCGCCCTGGCCGTCTGGGGGCTGGGCGCCTCGCTGGGCTTCCCGGTCGGCATGTCCGCCGCCGCGGACGACCCCGTCAAGGCCGCCGCACGCGTTTCGGTGGTCTCCACCATCGGCTACGGGGCGTTCCTCTGCGGACCGCCCCTGCTCGGCCTGCTGGCCGAGCACGTCGGCATCCTGCACTCGCTGCTGGCCGTCATGGTGATGCTCGTCGTCAGCTTCCTGCTCTCCCCGGTGGCGCGCAAGGCCGCCTAGGCCCGGCCCTGCCGCCTTTCCGGGCATACGCCGAACCCGGCTAGGCTGGTGGGGTGACCCAGACACTGCTTTCCGCCCTGACCACGGCCGGCGTCGGCGGCCCCGCCGCCAACTACGTCGAAGCCCGCACCGAAGCGGAGATCATCGACGCTGTCCGCACGGCCGACGCCGCCGGCGAGCCGCTGCTGATCATCGGCGGGGGCTCCAACCTGCTGGTCGGCGACCAAGGCTTCCCCGGAACCGTCGTGAAAATCGCGTCGGAAGGATTCACCGTCAATGCTGAGGATTCCTGCGGCGGAGTCGCCGTGGTGGTCCAGGCCGGGCACAACTGGGACGCCCTCGTGGAGCATGCCGTCAAGCATGCCTGGTCGGGCGTAGAGGCCCTGTCCGGGATCCCCGGCGCCACCGGCGCGACGCCGGTGCAGAACGTCGGAGCCTACGGCTCCGACGTCTCGCAAACCATCGCCGCGGTGCGCACCTGGGACCGGGAACGCAATGCCGTCCAGACGTTCACCAATTCGGAGCTCAAGTTCGGCTACCGGGACTCCGTGCTGAAACAGACCACCACCAACGGCTCTCCGCGGTACGTGGTGCTCACGGTCGAATTCCAGCTGCCGCTGGGCCGGATGAGCGCTCCGATCCGCTACGCCGAACTGGCCCGGGCTCTCGGCGTCGAGACCGGCCAGCGGGCCTACTCCAACGACGTCCGGCGCGAGGTGCTCCGGCTCCGGGCCTCCAAGGGCATGGTGCTGGATGCGGCGGACCGGGATACGTACTCCACCGGATCCTTCTTCACGAACCCGATCGTGCCCGTCGAGGTTGCCGCGGGGCTGCCCGAGGATGCCCCCCGCTACCCGGGCGGCACCGAGGGCCTGACCAAACTCTCCGCGGCCTGGCTGATCGACCATGCCGGCTACGGAAAGGGCTTCGGGCTTGAGCCGGGCAGCGTCTCCGGCGGCCGCGCATCGTTGTCGACCAAGCACACCCTGGCCATCACCAACCGGGGCGGCGCCAGCGCGGCAGATCTCCTGGCGGTTGCCCGCGAGGTGCGCCGCGGCGTCCTCGAACGCTTCGGTATTGAGCTGCACCCCGAGCCGCTGCTGATCGGCGTCGAGGTCTAAGTCGTGGCAGCCGCCGGGCCTAGTTCCTCCCGCGGCGGGGGACCACCTTGCTGAAGAGCATGAAGGTGAAGCCGGACGCCGCGGCGCCCAGCAGGAAGACCTGGCAGAACGCCACGGACTGGGCGCTGGGCCCGCTCCGCAGCAGGAGCCCGGCGCAGGCGAAAGCCACCGCCCCGGCCAGCAGTGCCAGCGAACCGAGGAGGAAACTGTGCACTGTGGCGGGAAACTCCGCGCCGGGATCCGGGTCGGCTTCCCTGCGGTCGGCGTTCTGCAACGCCGGAGACCGCGGCTGGATCATCGCAGCCGTGACAAAGCTGACCACGGCTACCGCCATGGACGCGGCGGACACCGTCTGGAACGTTGTCATCATGGGGGAGAGACGGGTGCCGCTGGCGATGGCGACGGCCAGTCCGGCGGCCATACCGGCCGCGCTGGAGGCCCATCCCAACAGGGCCAGCCTCCTGCACAGGGGCCGCAGGAGAGGCCACACATCACCCAAAGTCATGCATCCACGGTAATGAAGCCGGCTGGACGCAGGCTGGGAGAGGACCGGGCGGTGGCCGCGCACCGGCCGGATTCCGCCGGGGCGGCTGAGCCCGGCCTAGGATGTTGTCATGGCAGCAGTGGTGCGCACGCGTCTGAGCCGGAGCGTCATGGGCCGGCTCCGCCTGGTCTCCCAAGGGCTTGCCGGCCCGGCTTTCGAGTCTGTTCCCGGCGCCGTCCGGGGTATGACCGCCATGCAGGCGCAGGACCTCCAGGCTGCGCTGTGGGCCGTAGGGCAGCGCGTGCCGGGCTCCCGCGCGGCCGATGTCCGCGCTTCGCTGGACCGCGGCGAAATCGTCCGGTCCTGGCCGATGCGCGGCACGCTGCACCTGTTGGCGCCCGAGGACTTGAAATGGGTCCTGGACATCACCTCCGCCCGCCTCATCAAAGGCCTGGCGGGGCGGCACCGGGAACTGGGCATCTCCGCCGCGGACGTCGACGCCGCCGCGGATGCCGCCCTGCAGCGGGTCGCCGGCGGGGCAGCAGCCAGCCGGGCGGAGCTGTTCCAGGCCTTCGAACAAGCCGGCCAGTCCACGGCAGGCCAGCGCGGCATCCATCTCCTGGGGACCCTGTGCCAGCGCGGCCTGCTGGTGCTGGGCCCGCTCGCCGGCAACCAGCAGCTGGTGGTGGCGTTTGACGACTGGATCAAGGACTCGCGGCGGCTGGGCCGCGAGGAAGGGATCGCCGAGTGGCTGCTGCGCTACCTCTACAGCCACGGCCCTGCCACCGAACGTGACTTCGCCTGGTGGTCCGGCGTCCCGCTGACCGAGGTCCGGGCTGCGCTGGCAGACGTGCGCGACCGGCTGGCGGAGCTGGAATTTGACGGAAAAACCTACTGGCTCTCCCCGCAGACGGCGGCCCTGCTCGACGGCGCCGTCCCCGGCCAGCGCACCGTGCTGGCGCTGCCCGGATTCGACGAGTTCCTCCTCGGCTACACCGACCGGTCCATCGCGCTGCACGCGCAGCACGCGGACAAGATCGTCCCCGGCGGCAACGGCGTGTTCAAGAAGACCCTCGTGGCCGGGGGCGCCGTGGTCGGGACCTGGGCGGCGCCCGGCAACGGCCGGTCCGGCGCCATCGCGCCCGAACCGTTCGACGACGTTAACGGGCTGCGGCCTGCGGCTCGGAAATCCTTTGAGCTGCAGGCCGCGAAGTACCGCCGGTTCCTCGGCCTCGACCGAACCTGACCGGACCCGCAGGGGCTAGAGGGTCCCGGTGGCGATCTTAAGCATGCGCCGCAGCGGCTCCGCGGCGCCCCAGAGGAGCTGGTCGCCGACGGTGAAAGCGCTGATGTACTCCGGGCCCATTTCGAGCTTGCGGATGCGGCCCACCGGGATGTCCAGGGTGCCGGACGCCGCCACTGGGGTGAGGTCCGCCATCGAGGCTTCCTTGGTGTTGGGCACCACGGTGGCCCATTCGTTGTCCGCGTCCAGGAGCTTCTCGATCTCGGGGACGGAGAGGTCTTCGCGGAGCTTGAGCGTGAGCGCCTGGGAGTGGGAGCGCATGGCGCCGATCCGGACGCACAGGCCGTCCATGATGACGCGGTCCGCGCCGGTGGTGCCCAGGATCTTGTTGGTTTCCACCCCGGCCTTCCACTCTTCCTTCGACTGGCCGTTGCCGAGGTCCGCGTCGATCCAGGGGATCAGCGAGCCCGCCAGCGGCACACCGAACTGGGTGGCGTCGATGTCGGTGCGCTGGTGGGCCAGGACCTTGCGGTCGATCTCCAGGATCGCCGACGCCGGGTCGTCCAGTTCGCTGCTGACCTCGGCGTTCAGCGTGCCGAACTGGCTCAGCAGTTCACGCATGTGCCGGGCACCACCTCCGGACGCGGCCTGGTAGGTCATCGAGGTGCCCCATTCGACGAGGCCGTTCTTGAACAGGCCGCCGAGGCCCATCAGCATGCAGGAGACCGTGCAGTTGCCGCCGATGTAGTCCTTCACGCCGCCGGAGAGGCCGGCGTCGATGACGTCGCGGTTGATCGGGTCCAGCACGATGATCGAGTCGTCGTTCATGCGGAGGGTGGAAGCGGCGTCGATCCACAGGCCGTCCCAGCCGCGGCTGCGCAGCTCGCCGTGCACCCGCTTGGTGTAGTCGCCGCCCTGGGCGGTCACAATGATCGGCAGCTTCGCCAGCGTCTCGACGTCGAACGCGTCCTCGAGCTTGCCGGCAGCGCCTGCCGCCGCACCGGCGATGGCCGGGGCGGCACCTCCGGCGTTCGAGGTGGAGAAGAAGACCGGGTTGATGTTGGCGAAGTCGCCCTCGTCCTGCATACGCTGCATCAGGACGGAGCCGACCATGCCACGCCAACCGACCAGTCCGACGGACGGGGTAGCTGCTGTAGTCATTGGGCCAGTTTAGACTTTGCGGTGCCTGGCCCGCAGCCGGTTACGTCACGTGGGTACGTCGGCCCTCCCGCAGGGCTCGGCAACGTCCCGTATCAGTTCAGCTGGCGCGGGCTGGGCTCCGGAAGGCCGCGCTCGCGGCGGATGCGCCTGGCCTTGAATTCGGAGACGGCGAGCCGAACAGCGTAGAGCACACCCGAGGCGCCGACCACGGTCAGCACGAGAGCGCCCCACAGCGGGCTTTCGCCCCGCGAGGTAGGGGCGGCGACGAGGAAAATCGAGAACACGGTCACCGCGGCGAACACGGCCGCCAGAAGGACCATCCCGGACGCCGTGGCGACGATCGGGCCGGACCCGGCGCGGGCAAAGCCGATCTCGTCCGCGGCGTAGGAGTGCAGTCGCCCGTGGTCCATGGTCCTGGTCAGGAACCGTTTCTCCCCGGCAGCCACTGCCCGTTCATGGCGGGCCCGGATCTCTTCGTCGTGCTGGTGGTTGTCAGTGTCTGTAGGCACGTGGTTCTACCTTCTGGATGGTGTGGATGACGCATTCGCAGTCGGGTACGTTATGCGAGCGAGCGATGCCCGGCCCTGCGAACTACTGCGAGATGTGCCCGGCTCCAGGCTCGGGCGCCTGCCGCTCCGTCCGTAGCTTTTTGGCCCGGTACTCGTCACTTGCCATGCCGAAGGTATACCAGGCTCCGAAACCGCCGAATGCCGTCAGGAACAGTGCTCCCCAGAAAGGCTGCTCACCGCGGCCCACAGGGGCCAGCAGGATCACCCCGGAAAGAATGACTAAGAGCCCCATGACGGCGGCAAGGATTCCCATGCCCCACCAGGACCGGACCTGCACCTGGCCGCGGCCGGGGGAAAACCCGATTTCGTCCGCGGGGTAACTGTGCAGTTCGCCTGTGTCGGTCTTTCGCAGCACGCGCTTCTCGCCCCGCGCGAGCGCCTCCTTGTGCTCGGCATAGACGTCGTCGTTGCGGCGTTCACGCTCGCGATCGAAGCTCACAGTTCGTCCTGACTAACGGTGCGGATCTGCTCGGGAAGACGGTTGCCAGCGGCCCTTCAGAGGACGCCGTCGCGCCCACCGGGCCACGGAACTTTTTACCTGCGGAGAAGCTACTTGACCGGCCTCGGCAGGTTGCGGGCCTTACGCAGCTTCTCGGCTTTGCGTTCCTTGAAGTAGCCGGCCCAGCCGGCGAACAGTGGATAGAGTACCAGCACGTACATCCACCAGATCTCGCCCATGATGTGCCACTGGTCGGTGACGGCCATCTGGACCACGCCGTAGAGCATCAGTCCGAAGAAGGCGGTTATCAACAGGCCCAGGAACAGCAGGCCGCCGGAGGCGTTTAACGGCTTGATGATGCCCAGCCCGTCGTCTTTGCGTACGCCGTATTCCTCGTCGGTATAGCTGACAATTTCGCCATTTTCGGCCATCCGGTGCTTCACGGGCGCCTCCGGGGCCGGCGGCGGTGTGTAACCGCGTTCCTGGGGCACGTCCCGGCTACGCCTCGCCACGGGACCCTCGCGGCTTCAGGAGATTACCTCCGGTGCCGTAGGCCTGCGCAGCATTCGACGAGATCGTCGGGCCCTCGGCGACGTCGGGAAAATTCAGCATGCTCCGCGACTGAAAGGGGAGGGGCGGTTCCTCCGTCACGCTACTCGACCGGCCGCGGCAGGTTGCCGGCCTTGCGGAGCTTTTCGGCCTTGCGTTCCTTGAAGTAGTTGAACCAGGCAGCGGCGAAGGGGAAGATGCAGGCGGGAAAGACCCACCAGACCTCGCCGGCGATGTGCCAGGCGTCCTGCCTGATGATCTGGACGACGAAGTAGACCAGCCCTCCCATTCCGATCGTCAGCAGGATAGCCAGGAAGAGAATGCCGTTGGCGCTATTGACGGGTTTGATCACGCCGAGGCCTTCATCCTTGCGGACCCCGTACTCTTCGGCGCTGTAAGCGACAAGATCCCCGTTGTCCGCCCTGCGGCGGATCGGGCGCTCTGGCCCGGCTCCCCGCTCAGGCTCTCCTTGCGCGCCGTTGCGGGCGGGATCCTGGGGGGTGTTCTGATTATGCCTGTCCACGGGACTCCTCAATCGCCCGCAGCAGCGCGGCGTCGTCCAGGCCTGCGGTTTCCACGACCTCATCCGTCTCGAAGTCGGGCACGCCGGTCGTCCACGTTTCGCCTTCCCGGCGCACCAGCAGACGGGTCTCGGCAGTGAGGGTTTTGAACACGAAATAGGCAGAGCCGCCGGGGGTTTCTGCGGCGTGCTGCTTGACCAGCCGCAGCGTAGCCTCGGCCGAGCTGATGGCGGGGTCCTGCGCGAACACGAACCAGGTGCCCAGCAGCCGGGGCTGCAGCATCAGCGCGACGTCGGGGGCTTCGATGAGCAGCACGTTGTCCATCGACTCGGGTGCCAGGAGGGACACCTCCGTCCAGTGGGTTGCGTGGCCGAAAGCGGATGCGACGGCGGCGGCGACACCGGTCACGCCGAGCTCTCCCTCCTCGTTGACCGTGGCCAGGTCCCGTGCAAGGAGCGAGGAGGCGCCGGCGGTCGCCAGAGTGACGTCGTCCACCATCTCTTCAGCCCGGAAGACGCTGACGGAACGGTCACGGGCCGGTCCCTCGAAAACATCAAGCAGGTACGCGATTTCCCCGATGCCGAAGCCGATGACATCGACGCCGAGCCGGGGCTCGTAGGCAGTTTCATCCTGAACTGTCATGTGATTCTCCTAATCTAGAAGCCGAAGAAGTGTGCCACGGATTCGCCGGCATCCTTGACGCTGTCAGCGGCATCGCTGACGAACTTGCCCGGATCCTTGACGGCGTCGACGATGCCTTCCCCGACGTTCTTGCCGACGCTGCTGATGGTGTCCCAGTTCTCGTAAACGGCTACGCCCACGCTCGCCACCTGGCAGATGGTCCCGGCAGGCGGCGGCATGAAGCATCCGACGCCGAGCATCGTTTTGCCAAGGCTGGCGGCGCCACCCTTGAGGTCGCCGTCCGCGAAGCTCTTTACTGTGTCCACGGCGTTGAATCCGACTCCGGCCCAGCCGAGAGTGCGGGACAGTCCTGACTTCCCGAGCCAGTCCCAGCTCTTGTTGGCCCCGAAGAGCTGCCGCTCTTCGAGCAGCGGCGCCAGACGTGACAGCCCGGGTATGTGCTTGTTGAGGTCCTTGAGCGACGCGATGTCCGAGGCCTTGTCGATCAGGCCGAGGGCCCTGCTGGACTTCGTCGATGCCGTGAGCAGCTCCTTGAGCGGGTCGCTGCGCAAGAGGTTGCTTGCGGTGAATCCGGGTCCCCCCAACCGGTGACGGCCGGTGGTGAAGAACGCCTTGGACAGTGCATCCCGCTCGTTCTTCAAGACCCAGCCGTACTGTCCGAGTTGCTTGGCCAGGGTGAGCGGGGTCTTGAAGTTCTTCTGGATCCCCATGAACATTTTGAGGCGGGCGGCTCCGCCGGCGAGGATGCCGCCGGCCACGGCCCACGCCCCGGGGCCGGCGCCGTGGCCGAGGGGGCCCAGCGGGCCGCCGCCGGAGCCCGGGGCGGCGTTGCTGGCCTTCTCCTGCTCGTCGGCCTGGGTCAGGAGTACCTTGGACTGCTGCTTCAGCGCCCGGGCGGTCTGCTGGATCAAGGCACGGTGGGTGTCGTTCCAGTCGGACTTGAAGCGCGCGCCGTCGGCGCCCTTCCACGAGGTGTTGTTGTTGATCGTGGACGTGAGGACCGAGGACTGCTGCAGTAGCGTTTCCGACGTCTTGCCGAAGTGCTGCGCGAGCGACCGAAGCTGGGCGACGTCGGCGCCCCACACGTTACCTGCCATGATGGCATCCCCCCTTACGGGCAACAGCCTAACGGGCCACTGCCAAGACCAAGTGCATTCCAGCTCATTACAGCCAGACCAAAGAATCTGACCGGCCCCAATCTAGCCGTGCCGCCGGGATCGCGCGATGGGGTGGTCTCCCCATCCGCCGGCACCGGCGGGAGCCGCGGCCGGTGCCGCTACTCGCCGTCGGGCTCCGCCAGCAGTGCGCTCTTGCGCCGGCGCAGGGCGAACATGGCGCCGAAAGCGAACAGCTGCGTGACGACGACGAGCACGATCGCGCCCGCGATCTTGTTGCCGCCGAGGATCATGGTCAGTCCCACGATCGCGGACAGCAGCGCCAGCAGGGGCAGCAGCATGTAGCCGAGGACAAAGAGGATTTCCGGTTTACGCAGCACTATTTGGCCTCCGTCCGCCGCCACAGGGTGATGCGGTACCGCGTGCCGTTCGCCGCAGTCAGCCAGCCGTCGGGCGGGAGGCTGGCCTCCGCGGTCCAGTCGTAGCCGAGTTCCGGGGCGAAGGTGTCGCCCTCCGTCGCGGTGTCGATGGTCGTCACGACGGCGACGTCGGCGAGGTCGAGGGACTGCGTGAAGATCTCGCCGCCGCCGATGATCCAGACCATCTCGGGACCGGACGCGAACTGCGACTCCAGCAAGGCGTCGTCGAGGGATTTGACCGCCAAGGCGCCGTCGGCCTCCGGGGTCCCGCCCCAGCCTTCCTGCCGGGTGATGACAATGTTCGTCCGGCCGGGCAGCGGCCGGTACTTGTCCGGGAAGGAATCCCAGGTCTTGCGCCCCATGATGACGGGGTGCCCGGCCGTGAGCCGGCTGAAGTGCTTCATATCCTCTGGAAGGTGCCACGGCATGGTCCCGGCCTGGCCGATCACTCCCGTGCTGGTCTGCGCCCACACCAGGCCGAGGCCGGTGACGGTGCCGCGGAGCTGCTCGGTGAAATCGACGGGATCCGTGGGGTTGCTGGTCTCGTTGCTCATACGGCTATCGGGGCCTTAATCGTTGGATGGTGCTGGTAGCCGACGACCTCGAAGTCCTCGAGGGTGTAGTCGAAGATGGACTCCGGCTGGCGGGTGATCCTCAGCTGCGGATATTCGTAAGGCTCCCGGCCCAGCTGCGTGAGGACCTGGTCCAGGTGGTTCTCGTAGATGTGGACATCGCCGCCGGTCCAGACGAACTCACCCGGTTCCAGCCCGGTCTGCTGGGCCAGCATGCAGGTCAGCAGGGCGTAGGAGGCGATGTTGAAGGGCACACCCAGGAAGGTGTCCGCGGAGCGCTGGTACAGCTGGCAGGAGAGTTTGCCGTCGGCGACGTAGAACTGGAAGAAGGCGTGGCAGGGGGGCAGGGCCATGTTCTTGAGCTCTGCCACGTTCCAGGCCGAGACGATGTGGCGGCGTGAATCGGGGTTGCTTTTGAGGTTCTCCACCAGTTCCGCGATCTGGTCGATGTGCCCGCCGTCGGGCGTGGGCCAGGAGCGCCACTGGACGCCGTAGACCGGGCCGAGTTCGCCGTCGGCGTCGGCCCATTCGTTCCAGATGGTGACGCCCTGGTCCTGCATCCACTTCACGTTGCTGTCCCCGCGCAGGAACCACAAGAGTTCCACGGCGACGGACTTGAAGTGCACGCGCTTGGTGGTGATGAGCGGGAAGCTCTTGCCCAGGTCGAAGCGGAGTTGCCGGCCGAACACGCTGCGGGTGCCCGTCCCGGTGCGGTCCGATTTGTGGGTGCCGTGCTCGAAGACATCGCGCAGCAGGTCTTCGTAGGGCGTTGGGATGCTCACGCTCCCAGTCTACTGAGAAGAGTCTTGCTCGCCGTATTCATGGCTTTGGCCGAGCCGGGCGCGCATCACGGCGAGCAACGCGCCGTCGTCGAGGCCGGCCGCGCGGCCCGCGGCAATGCAGCGGTCGACGGCGGCGATCACCGCGGCGTTCGGTCCGGCCGCCGGCCGCGCCGGGACAGCATCACCGAGGGCGCCACCCGGGCCGTCCCCGCCGACCGGGCCGGCGACGACGGTTCCGTTGCGGCGCCCGGTCTGGATCAGCCCGGCTTGTTCGAGCTCCTTGTAGGCACGTGCGACGGTTCCGGCCGCAATGCCGAGGTCTGCGGCGAGGCGCCGGACGGTCGGCAACCGGGTTCCCGGCGGAAGCGCCCCGATGACGATCAGCGAGGCGATCTGCGCCCGGATCTGCTCGTACGGCGGTGTGGCCGAGCGGAGGTCGATGGAGATTCCCGCGGTCACGCGGCGGGCTCCTTGTCCCGCCGCGGCACGGGTCCGGCCGGGCTGCGCGCGGGGCCGGCGACGGGGATAAGGGCGATGATGGTGGCAAGGGTGCCGAGGACCGCGCCGGCCAGGGTCGCCGGCCACCACGTGTTGGCGTCGGGATTGAATGGTCCCCCGAAGGATTCGGCTGCAAACAAGGCAGCCCACGCGGGCCCCTGGGTCAGCAGCAACACGGCGGCCTGGGCGGTGAACAGGGCCGCGAGGGTCCGCACGGTCCGGTGGATCGCGACGGCGCGCAGCGCGGCGTCCATGCCGGCGGCAAGACCGGGGACCCCCTGCCGGTGCCTGGCGGCGAGGAAAGCCGGCACCGAGGCAAGCGCGCCGCCGGTCGCGAGGAGGGCCGGCGGAACCCAGTCCGGCTCGCCATAGAGCCGTTCCTGACCGACCGCCGTGACTGCCAGGGCCAGCAGGAACGACAGCAGGGCCAGGACGGCGGTGGTCAGCATTGCCGGGCTAACCGGCTGCCGCGGCCAGTTGCGCGGCGCTCCCGGGTCGCCGTAGTTGCGCTGCAGGAGCAGCTCGCCGGCCGCAATGACCGCCAGCACCGCGGCCGCCATCAGGGTAGCAAAGCCCGCCATTCCGAAGCCCGCCGCGGCGGCGGTCAATCCGGGGACGATGAAGACCCCCGCCAGCAGGGGCACCGCCGCCGCGAGTCCCAGCAGCGGACCCAGCGACGAGACCAGCCGGGCCGCGGGGTGCTGGCCGCCGGCCTGCAGTCCTGCAGGCGGCCGGTTGCGCGCGCCCAGCCCGGCGGCCGCGAGCCGCGGCGGCCCCCAAAACCACATCATCAAGAGGACACCCATGCCCGCCAGGCCGGCCGCATTCGTCCAGGACGAGACGCCGGTTGACGGGTCCGGCCGCGCTGCGAAGTTGCCTGCGATCACGCCCAGCCCCGCAGCCACTATGGAAGCGGTCCGCAGCAGGCGGTTCATGGCGATGGTGCGCAGCACCGCATTGTCGCCGGCGTCGAGGGCCTCCAGCTGGCGGCGGCTGGCAATCAGCCACAGCACCAGCATCGTCCCGGCGGCCAGGACGGCCAGGGCTCCGCCCAGCCAGGCGGCTAGCTCAACCCCGGGAATACGGCCGTCAACGCCCAGCGTCTGCCGGGTGTACGGGCCGTCCGCCCCGGTTGTGGGCGGCACGGGTGCGAACCCCGGGAGCGTGGCGGTCCACGCGATGAGCGCGCCGGCGGCGGCAAAGACGGCCGCCGTGACCGCGGCCAGCCGGTGCGGCAGGAAGTCGCGGATCCGCCGGACCGACAGGACGGTCTGCCGCCGCATTCGCCGCGGCCCCGGATAGCTGACCTGGCCGAGCGCGTGTACGCCCAGGCAACCCAGGATCGGCCAGGTAAGGGCCGGCAGGATCGTCGCGGGGGTCGTCATGGCGCCGCCGGCGGAAGGGTCGGCCGGAATGATGCCCAGATTCATGGCGCCCTGCAGCGAGCTCGCCAGCCAGCCGATGACCCCCACCCACAATGCGTGTTCCGACACCGATGCCGGGGAGGTGCCTGTATCCGGCGCCCAGATTACCCAGCGCAGCACGGCGTAGACCAGCACGGCGGCGATGATCGGGCCGAACAGCAGCATCGATGGAAAGTAGAACTCGCCCGGCATGAAATCCCCCAAAGATCCCGCAGTTATGTACCAAGTACTTGATACAAACTAGGGCCGGGGGACGCCGGGGTCAAGGACCCTAGTCGTCGAAGGGCCGGAACTGCTCCACGGCCACGACCTTGCCCTTGCTGTGCGAGACATGGCAGACGATGATTTCCCCGGGCGAGAGGAATGGATCGTTTGAGGGCAGCAGGGCCCGCAGCCGGGAGTTCATGTGCTTGCCCAGTTGCGCAAAGACCGTGGGCAGTGCGGGGCGGTGCGTGCACAGTGCCACCGGGCGCCCCTTGTCGAACAGGGATTCGACGACGTTGGCGGTCTTGTGCGGGCTCCGGCCGTGCAGGTGCTCGGTCAGTGATTCATGCAGCTTCACCTTGGCGTCGACGGCCTTGGCATAGGGCGCGACCGTGGCTACGCAGCGCAGCCAGGGACTCGTCACCACCCGCGACGGGCTCCAGGCCTGGAGCAGCCGGCCCACGGCCTGGGCCTGGCGTGTCCCGGTGGCAGCCAGCGGACGGTCGCCCTCGGCCTTGGACCAGGACGAGCGCGGCTTGGCTTTGGCATGACGCAACACCAGCAGCGGCCAGGTGTCCAGTTCGCCGCGGGAGTGTGCTGCCGCGAGGTGCTCCAGCGGGGCCCGGTCGCTGGGGTTGCTGAGCAGGCCGGCGGCCTTCTCCGGCGAACACCACATGACGCTGTCCACCTCTTTGCCATCCGGGCGGAGCGGGGCGCCGTCGACGTCGACCGCCCAGTAGTGCACCACCTTCAGGCCTGCTGCCACGTGGTAATGGATGGGCGGGAGCGGGATGCCCAGGGGAGCCTTGAGGCCGATTTCCTCTTCCACCTCGCGGGCGGCGCACTCGGGAACGGTCTCGCCCGGATCAAGCTTGCCCTTGGGCCAGGACCAGTCGTCGTAGCGCGGGCGGTGGATCAGCAGGACCTCAAGCTTGTCTTTGTTGACGCGCCACGGCAGGGCGCCGGCCGCGACGACGGCTATGGCCTCGCCGGGATGGTCGGTCTGGTCCGCGACCAGTGAATCGCTGCTCACAACCGGAGGCCCTAGCGCAGGCTCGCCGAGCGCTGCCGCGAACGCGATGCGAGCAGCCATGACTGGACGTCCTGCAGGGCGGTGCCGTCCTCCGCGAGGTGGTGGCGGACCCATTCGCCGCTGTTGTCCAGATGCCAGCTGGCGGTACCCGGATCCATGTAGCGGCGGAGCATGTCCAGGACATACGAGGTGTCGTCCCCGCTGCTGAGCTGCACCAGGGCCTCCACCCGTCGGTCCAGGTTGCGGTGCATCATGTCCGCCGAGCCGATGTAGACCACCGGGTCTCCGGCGTTGGCGAAGGCGAAGACGCGGGAGTGTTCCAGGAATCGGCCCAGGACGGAGCGCACAGTGATGTTCTCGCTGAGTCCGGGGACGCCGGGACGCAGGGAGCAGATGCCGCGGACAATGACGTCCACCTGCACCCCGGCCTGCGAGGCACGGTAGAGGGAATCGATGATGGCTTCGTCCACCATCGAGTTCACCTTGATCTGGACGCGGGCGGCGATTCCCGCCCGGGCGTTCCGGATTTCCGTTTCAATCCGGTCAATCAGCCCGGAGCGCACCGACCTTGGAGCAACCAGCAGCCGCTTGAAGGTGGACTTGGGTGCATAGCCGGAAAGCTGGTTGAACAGCTTCGACAGATCTTCGCCCACCTGCTCGTTGGCCGTCAGCAGGCCGAGATCCTCGTAATAGCGCGCGGTACGCGGGTGGTAGTTCCCGGTGCCGATGTGGCAGTAGCGGCGCAGCCCGTCGACTTCCTGGCGGACCACGAGCGAGAGCTTGCAGTGGGTCTTGAGGCCCACGATGCCGTAGACCACGTGCACCCCTGCCTGCTCCAGCTTCCGGGCCCAGGAGATGTTGGCCTGCTCATCGAAGCGGGCCTTGATCTCCACAAGGGCGAGCACCTGCTTGCCGGCCTCCGCGGCATCGATCAGGGCGTCGACGATGGGCGAGTCGCCGGAGGTGCGGTACAGGGTCTGTTTGATGGCCTGCACCTTGGGGTCCGCGGCGGCCTGCTCGAGGAAGGCCTGCACGGAGGTGGAGAAGGAATCGTAGGGGTGGTGCAGGAGGATGTCCCGGCGCCGCATGGCCGCGAAGACGTTCGCTGCCTTGGAGGTCTCCGACTCGTTGAGGTACCGGGACGTGTGCGGCACATGCTTGGGGTAGTGCAGGTCCGCGCGGTCGATCCCCGCGATCACGGAGAGCCCGCGCAGGTCCAGCGGGGCCGGGACGGAGTAGACCTCGGATTCCTCCACGCCGAGCTCGCGGATCAGCAGCGCCCGGATGTTGGGGTTGATGTCGTTGGTGACCTCGAGCCGGACCGGCGGGCCGAAGCGGCGGCGCAGCAGTTCCTTCTCCAGGGCCTGCAGCAGGTTCTCGGCATCGTCCTCTTCGACCTCGACGTCCTCGTTGCGGGTAACGCGGAAGGTGTGGTGTTCCAGCACCTCCATTCCGGCGAAGAGCTGGTCCAGGTGGACGGCAATGACTTCCTCAAGCGCGATGAATCGGGCCACCCGCCCGGGCACGGAGCCGGCGCGCGGGCCGTCAATGGAGATCAGCCGCGGCAGCTGGTCCGGGACCTTGACGCGGGCGAAGAGCTCCTTGTCGCTGACCGGGTTGCGGACCACGACGGCGAGGTTCAGCGAGAGCCCGGAGATGTACGGGAACGGGTGGGCCGGATCCACGGCCAGCGGCGTCAGGATCGGGAAGACCTTTTCCGCGAACATGGCGCTGAGCTGGTCCTTGGCCTGGTCGTCGAGTTCTTCCCAGTGCATCAGGTGGATGTGCTCGTAGGCCAGCGCGGGGCGGATCTGTTCCGCGTAGACCCTGGCGTGGCGCTGCTGGAGCCGGTGGGCGGCGTCGCCGATCTGTTCCAGGACCTGCATTGGGCTCAGGCCGGCGGGGGAGGGCACCGCCAGGCCGGTGGCGATGCGGCGCTTGAGGCCGGCGACGCGGACCATGAAGAACTCGTCCAGGTTGGAGGCAAAGATGGAGAGGAAACTGACGCGTTCCAGCAGGTAAAGGTTGGGGTCTTCGGCGAGTTCCAGGACGCGTGAGTTAAACGCGAGCCAGCTCAGCTCCCGGTCCAGGAAGCGGTCCGGGCTGATGTCGCCTTCCGGTTCCAGGTTGGGGGCGAACTCGGGGATGTCGATCCGGTCCTGGGTGGCGCGGGAGGCGGGCACTTCGGAGGAACCGAACCGCGCCCGCACGGGACGCGCAGCCTTGTCCGGCGTAGCGGCTTCAGACGTGGCTGTCCGGGCAGATTCCCGTTGCATGGTCTCTCCTAATGCTGGCGCGATTTAGCTTCAACCTTACAAGGAATCAGATCCGGATGAGCCCAGGTTTCGACCCCGGCCGGGTGCCCGGCCGCCGGCCCGGCTACTGCCCTTCCAGCGGGGCATACATGACGTCCACATCCCAGCGTGAAAAGCCCAGACGCCGGTACAGTGCGACGGCGGGAATGTTGTCGGCGTCGACGTAGAGCATCACGGCGTGAAGGCCCTGCTGCTGCAGGTGCTTGATGCCGGCCACGGTCAGGGCCTTGCCCAGGCCGGTGCCCTGCGCCTCGGGGGCGACGCCGACCACGTAGACCTCGCCGATTGCCGGGTGCTCGCCGTGACGGGGGTGCACCTTGGTCCAGTGGAAGCCGAGGATCCGGCCGTCGGCGTCGACCGCGAGCAGGAAGCCGGCCGGGTCGAACCACGGCTCGGCCATACGGGCGTCCAGGTCCGCGCGGCTCATATTTCCCTGTTCCGGGTGGTGGGCGAAGGCGGCCCGGTTGACCGCCAGCCAGGCCTCCTCATCCCGGCCGGGCACGAAACTGCGCAGCGACACGCCGTCGGGCAGGGCGACGTCGGGCAGTTCCGAGGCCGCGGTGGCGAGCCGCATCTTCCACAGCTCGCGCACCGGGGCGTAGCCGTAGCGGGCGGCCAGGTCAGCGGCGGCCTCATGGTTGCCGTGTGACCACGCCTTCAGGCCCGCGAAGCCGCGCACCTTCCGGAGTTCCCCGACCAGCCGGTCTGCGACGCCCTGGTTGCGGTAGCTCGGATGGACGGCCACCTCCAGCACCCCGGTGCCGTCCGCCTCCTCGACGACGACGGCGAAGCCCGCCAAGTCGTTGCCCCGGCCCGGGTGTGGTGATCCGGCGTGGCCGGGGGCAGCGGCATCCACGCCGGAGTCCTCGCGGGAATAGTCGGGGGAGTAGAGGGCCAAGGCCAGCACGGAATGCGGGCCCGCGCCCGCGGCGCGGAGCGTCACGAGGGTCTGCTCGGACAGCGGCGGGTTGCCGTCGGACTCCTCGGCGGCCGCCACGAGCGTCTTGACGTCCCGCAGCAGCTGTTCGTCCACAGCTCCCTGCAGGGTGAGTACGGGCCAGTTTTCCGGATGCGCAGGACTCATGATGCAAGGCTATACGTCCGCTGCCCGCCGGCGGGTGGGGGCCGCGTCGATTTGATGCATCCGTTCGGGGCACGTATAGTCGTTATCTCATCCGGCTCAACGGTTCGAAACGTTGAATGGATGCGAGGGGGATCCACCACTGGGGTGGCCTCGATACGTTCGACCCGTATGTCCTCCACTGCAGCGCCAAGCGGCGTAAGGAAGCCCCGGACTGTTGAGTCCGGGGCTTTTCTGTGTTCGAAACGGGCCAGCGCGGTGGGCGGAGCCGCTCAGGCCTCGGTGAGTTCCTCATCCGGTTGCCGGACCAGCGTCAGGCGGTATCCGACATTGCGGACGGTGCTGATCAGGTTCTCGTGGTCGGCGCCGAGCTTTGCCCGCAGCCTCCGGACGTGGACGTCCACGGTGCGGGTGCCGCCGTAGTAGTCGTAGCCCCAGACCTCGGTCAGGAGCTGCTGCCGGGTGAAGACGCGGCCGGGGTGCTGGGCGAGGTACTTGAGCAGTTCAAATTCCTTGAACGTCAGGTTGAGCGCCGCCCCGTTGACCCGGGCCGTGTAGCTGGCTTCATCGATGACGACGCCGGCCGCCCGGATCTCCGTGGGGGTGTCGTCCTGGTCCGGCAGGGCACGCGCGACGCCGAGGCGGATGCGGGCTTCGACTTCCGCGGGCCCGGCCGACTCCAGCAGGATGTCGTCCACGGCCCAGGCCGAGGAGACCGCTGCCATGCCGCCTTCGGTCAGGATCAGCATGAGGGGTGCGCTCAGCCCGGTCGCCTTGAGCAACTGGGTGAGGGAGCGGGCGCCGACCAGGTCCTTGCGGGCGTCGAGGAGCACGATGTCGCACGGGTCGGTCTCGAGCAGGGCCGTGGGCTCAGCGGGAAGAATGTGGACGCGGTGATTAAGCAGTTCCAGCGCAGGCAGGACATCCACCGATGACCCGGTGCTGTTCGTCAGTAGCAGGATGTGCGACATGGTTCCTCCAAGGGGTGTCCGCGCATCGTTGGGCGTCTGAGCCGGGCTCTCACCGGCCGGTACTGAGCTTCCGGACGGTGACCTGCCTGCGGCTGCCGGAGGAAGCGTAGCTGAGCTTTGAGTATACCCAAACGGCCCCCGACAGGCACTGTTCCGCCGCTCCAGCTTGGCCCTTTTGCGACACAAAACGTTCACATAGGGCAGGATTGATCCGTCAGGGCCTCCAGCCCGGCGAGTCGAGCAGGCCCAACGGGTCCGCAGTGAGCGAAGGTACCGGTTGATCGTGGCTAAGTTGATCGTGGGGGACCGCGTTCCGGGTGCCCTGCTGGGGAGGGCTTTGAGACAGACGTTGGAGGGGGAACTGTGAAGTCCTGGAGTGTCGGCGTCATCGGCCTGGCCGGACTCGCCGCGATCATTGCCGGGGCTTACTCCGCGCCTGAGGTCCTGCTGGCCGTCGCGGTGCTCACCGCGGCCTGCGTCGGCATTGGCTGGCCGCACTTCCTCGGCATCCCGGCCAAGAAGACCCTCGCCGCCCTGATCGGCCTCCCCGGAATCGGCTCCGCTGTGGCCGCCACCTACCTGCCCGCGCCGGGGTTCCTGAACTGGACGCCAGCATTCGTGGCGGCCGGGGTGATGGCCATCTTCGTCATGCAGCTGATCCGCGGCACGGGCCAGGCCCAGCGGCTGGAGTCCACCCTGGGGTCCAGCGCCGGCGTGCTGCTGTCCTGCCTCGGCGCCGGCTGGATCGCCTGCTCGCGTTTCAACGGGGTCAGGGAAATGCTGCTCGTTGCCGCCATCAGCGCGGCGATCGCCCTGATGGCGGGCCTGATCCGCTGGCCGGACCGGATCGTCGCTCCGCTCGGCATCGTCGGGGCAGGGCTTGCCGGCCCGCTGGCCGGCCTCGTGCTCTCCGACATCGCCGTGCTGCCGGCCGCCCTCGTCGGGATCGTGGTCGGGGCCGTCCTGGTCAGCTTCCGCCGGCTGGTGATCATCCGGGGCGCTACATTGAACCTGCCGGCCGTGCTGAGCATGGGCCTGGCGCCCGTCTCCGCGGTCGGTTCGCTGGCTTACTTCATAGACAAACTACTCCTCCACTAACGCGTTAGGATGGCATCATGTCCGTACTTGCATTTGAGATCTTCTTCCTTGTCCTGCTTGCCGTCGCCGGCCTTTCCATGGCCTGGTTTGCCGGCTTCGTGGTGTACCGGCTCTTCAAGGGCCAGAAGTAAAAAGCCGCTAAGCGTCCAGAACCCGTAGTTTCCAGAGGTAGCTGCTGTGCCGATTGAAATTCCTACAGATCTGACCCCCGAACTTGTTCCGCTGTCCTGGCTCATTGGTGAGTGGGAGGGCCGCGGCCGGCTCGGCGCCGGGGAAGAGGACTCGGAGCACTTCCTCCAGCACGTCTCCTTCACCCACAACGGCCTGCCGTACCTGCAGTACCGGGCCGAATCGTGGCTGACGGACGACGAGGGAACCAAACTCCGGCCGCTGACCGTGGAGACCGGTTTCTGGGCCCTTGAGCGCAAGCAGCGCGAGGAGGACGGCGGCCCCGGGCTCATTCCGGCCGACATCGTCCCGGTGCTCAAGAGCGCCGACGAGGTCGAGGAACTGCGCAACAGCGAGGGCGGTTTCGACATTTCCGTTTCCATCTCGCATCCGGGCGGGATCTCCGAGCTCTACTACGGCCAGATCAAGGGACCGCAGATCCAGCTCAGCACCGACATGGTGATGCGCGGCAGCCACTCCAAGGAGTACACCGCGGCAACACGGATTTTCGGCCTGGTCGACGGCAAGCTGCTCTGGCGCTGGGACGTCGCCGCCGGCAAGGGCTCGACGCCGGGCGGCGGCCTGGAAGCGCACGCCTCCGCCATCCTCAGCAAGGTCGGCTGAACCGCACGTCCGGCCGAAGCCGGGGTCTCACTGGATTTCCGTTGTCCGCAGCGAACGCAGGGAGCACCACAGTGAACGACACAGCAAGTGGCACCGCAAATGAAACCGGCACTGACGCGGCGAGACCCGGCACGTACGGCGACCTCAAGGCAGTCTTCTTCAACGGCACCCTGAAGAAATCCCCGGAGACGTCCAACACGCAGGGCCTGATCGAGATCAGCCGCAGGATCATGGAGAAGCAGGGCGTCGCCACCAGCGTCATCCGGACGGTGGACCACGACATTGCCAGCGGCGTCTACCCGGACATGCGCGAGCACGGCTGGGCGAGCGACGAGTGGCCCGCGCTGTACCCGGCGGTGCAGGAATCGGACATTGTGGTGGTGGCGGGCCCGATCTGGCTGGGGGACAACTCGTCCCAGACCAAAAAACTGATCGAGCGTCTCTACGCGCACTCCGGCGAGCTGAATTCCAAGGGCCAGTGGGCGTTCTATCCGAAGGTGGGCGGCTGCCTCATCACCGGCAACGAGGACGGCATCAAGCACTGCGCCATGAACGTGCTCTACAGCCTCCAGCACATCGGCTTCACCATCCCGCCGCAGGCTGATGCGGGCTGGATCGGTGCGGTGGGACCGGGGCCGAGCTACCTTGACGAAGGCTCCGGCGGCCCGGAAAGTGACTTCACCAACCGCAACACCACCTTCATGACGTGGAACCTGTTGCACCTGGCCCGGATGCTCAAGGATGCCGGCGGCATCCCCGCGTACGGCAACCTGCCCGAAGGCTGGAAAGCCGGCACCCGATTCGACTTCGAAAATCCGGAATACCGCTGAGCGCTGAGGACTTCTACTTCATATGACTACCAAGAGCCCCCTGCTGTCGCGCCCGGGCGCCGTCGAAGCGGCCGGTGCCGACGCCGGCGTCGCCGCCCATTACGGCGAACCGCTGCGCGAGCAGCGCGCCCTGGCTGCCGGCACCGCCGTCGTCGATCTGTCCCAGCGCGGCGTGGTCACGGTGAGCGGGCCGGACCGGTTGAGCTGGCTCAACACCCTGTCCTCGCAGCAGCTCACGGCCCTGGCCCCCGGCCAGTCCACCGAACTGCTGCTGCTCAGCGTGCAGGGCCGGATCGAGTTCGACGCGCGGGTGCTGGACGACGGCGAGACCACCTGGCTGATCGTGGAGGCGGCCGAGGCCGCGCCGCTGGCCGAATGGCTGACCAGGATGAAGTTCATGCTCCGGGTCGAGGTCGCCGACGTCTCGGCGGACTGGGCTGTGCTGGGCGCCACCCGGCCGGTTCCGGAGTGGTCCGGTCTCCGTGTTTGGGAAGATCCCTGGCCGCACGTCGGCGCCGGCGGGTACTCCTACGCCGTGGTGGGCGAGGACACCCACCCTGGCCTGGAACGGCCGTGGTTCGAATACCTCGTGCCGGCTGCAGAGCTTGAGGCCACCGTGGCGGAACGCCCGCTGGCCGGTGTCCTGGCGGCCGAGGCGCTGCGCATCGCCGCGTGGCGCCCCCGCTGGGGGTCGGAGACCGACGACAAGACCATCCCGCACGAACTGGACCTGCTGCGCACGGCAGTGCACTTGGCGAAAGGCTGCTACAAGGGACAGGAAACAGTCGCCAGGGTGCACAACCTAGGTCATCCCCCGCGGCGGCTGGTGTTCCTCCAGTTGGACGGGTCCCAGCACACGCTGCCCGCCGTCGGCAGCGAAGTCCGGGCCGGCGAGCGGAAGGTCGGCACGCTGACTTCCGTGGCGCAGCACTACGAAATGGGTCCGGTGGCCCTGGCCGTCATCAAGCGCTCCGTCGCCCCGGACGAGGTGCTCACCGTGATGGACGGCGACGAAGCGTACACCGCCGCCCAGGAACTCATTGTGGCGCCCGACGCCGGTCAGGTCGTGGGACGCCAGACCGGCTTCCTCCGGGGGACCCGGTGAGCGGCGGGCCGGAAGCGGCCGCTTCCGAGCCGGCCGCCCCCGACGAGGAGACCCTCGCCCTCGCCCACGCGCTGTTCGACGCCGCCCGCGACGGCAACTCCGCCCTGCTCGGCAGCTACCTCGCCGCCGGGGCGCCCGCCACGCTGACCACCGCGGCCGGCGATACCCTGCTGATGCTTGCCGCCTACCATGGCCACGCGGACACCGTCCGGCTCATCCTGGCGCACGGCGGCGACGCCAACACAGCCAACGACCGCGGCCAGACACCGCTGGCCGGGGCCGTGTTCAAGGGCTACCCGGACGTGGTCCAGGTCCTCGTGGACGCGGGCGCCGACCCCGACGCCGGAAGTCCCTCCGCCCGGGCAGCCGCCCAAATGTTTGCCCGGAACGATATTCTGGCGCTCCTCGCCTGAACCGGCCACCCACGCACCCTAAGGAACCTAATGGAAAACGTAGCGAGGCCGTGGGCCGCCCTCTGGTCTTTGGTGATCGGATTCTTCATGATCCTGATCGACACCACCATCGTCTCGGTGGCCAACCCCCGGATCATGGAGGGCTTGAACGCTGACATCAACTCGGTGATCTGGGTAACCAGTGCCTACCTGCTGGCCTATGCCGTCCCGCTGCTGATCACGGGCAGGCTGGGCGACCGCTTCGGTCCGAAGAAGCTGTACCTGTCCGGACTGGTGGTCTTCACCCTTGCCTCGCTGTGGTGCGGGCTCTCCGGCGACGTGCACACCCTGATCGAGGCCCGGGTGCTGCAGGGCCTCGGGGCCGCGATGATGACACCGCAGACCATGGCCGTCATCACGCGGATCTTCCCGCCGGACCGCCGCGGCGCCGCCATGGGCATCTGGGGTGCCACGGCCGGGGTTGCCACCCTGGTGGGGCCGATCCTGGGCGGAGTCCTGGTGGACGGCCTGGGCTGGGAGTGGATCTTCTTCATCAACATTCCGGTCGGCATCACCGGCTTTATCCTGGCCCTGCGCTTCGTTCCGGCCCTGAGCACGCACCCGCACAAGTTCGACATCCCCGGCGTGCTGCTCAGCGCCGTCGGACTGTTCCTGCTGGTGTTCGGGATCCAGGAAGGCGAAACCTACAACTGGGGCACCATCACCGGCCCCATCACCGTCTGGGGCCTGATCATAGGCGGCGTCGTTGTCCTCGTCGCCTTCGTGGCCTGGCAGCGGTTCAACAAGGGCGAACCGCTGCTGCCCCTCGGCCTGTTCAAGGACCGCAACTTCTCGCTGGCCAACGTGGGCATCACCACGGTTGGCTTCACCGTGACCGCCTTCAGCCTGCCGCTGATTTTCTACTACCAGGTGGTCCGGGGCCTCACCCCGACGCAGTCCGCGCTCATGATGGTTCCGATGGCCGTGATCTCCGGCGGCCTGGCACCGGTCGTGGGCAAGATCATCGACCGGGTCAACCCGAAGTTCATCACGGCCGGCGGCCTGGTCCTGATGTCAGTGGCGCTGTTTTGGAACGCCTCGCTGATGCACCCGGACACCCCCATCTGGCTCTTCCTGCTGCCCAGCGCCGTGCTGGGATTCGCGAACGCCGGCATCTGGGCGCCGCTGAGCTCCACCGCCACCCGGAACCTGCCGCCGCGCCAGGCCGGGGCCGGCTCCGGCGTCTACAACACCACCCGCCAGATCGGCGCGGTCCTGGGCAGCGCTGCCATCGCCGTGCTGATCCAGGCCCGCCTTGCCGCGGAACTCCCGGCAGCCCCGGGTGCGTCGGGGGAGTCGAACCCGATGGCGTTCGGCGGCAGGCTGCCCGAGGCGCTGCACGAGGGATTCTCGACGGCGATGGGCCAGTCCATCCTGTTGCCCGCGGCGGTGATCCTGCTCGGCGCTGCCGTGGCGCTGTTCTTCGCCAAGCCGCAGCCGCACGAGGGTTGGGGAACCCCCGGCACGGTTCCGGCGGCAGTAACCGGCGGGGCCACCGTCACGGAGGACGCCGACGCCCAGCGGGGCTAGGGCAACGCGGCCGGGCGCAACCGGACCCGGCCCGACTAGCCCAGCAGCACGCTGGTCTGGATGCCGCCGGCGGTGAAGCCCAGGCTCCGGGCCAGGGCCAGCGAGCCCTTGTTGCTGACATCGGAGCGCCACTGCAGCGTCAACCCCGAGGCCAGCGCCTCATGGGCCGCAATCGAGGCGGCCAGGGTGCCGACGCCGCGGCGCCGCCACTCGGGGGCCACCAGCACGCCAAGCTGTGCCAAGATGCCTTCCCATTCGGTGTAGGCGCCGCAGGCCACGGGCGTCCGCCGGCCGTCTTCGACGTGCATGATCGTGAAGCGGTGTTCGAGGTCCGCGAGGCCGACCTCGTTGACGTCGTCCGGCGGGCACAGTGCTTCGAGTTCGATCGCTTCCGGGTTCCCTTGCGAGACGGTCAGCTCCTCGGCCGGCTGCTGCAGCGGCAGGTCGTCGGCGAAGAAGAGTGCGGCGGCGCCCAGGCCGTGGCCGCCGTGCCCGCGCGTGATGGTCAGCAGCGTGACGTGCTGCGCCAGCTCCTCCTCGGAGTACCCGGCCGCGGCGTCGATGGCCCATCCCGGCCCCACCAGGGCGGAGCTGCCGAACAGGCGGACGAACTGCAGGGAACGGGCCGCGTCGTCCACCCGGGTGAGGCGGCGACCCGCGGCGGTGGCAAAAGCGCCGTCGTCGAGCCCCAGCCGGCGGGCCCACGCGAGCTGGATGATTTCAGCGGAACCGGGCGCAAGAGTCATGCCTCAACCCTACCCAGCGGCAACGCCCAGCCGGGAAAGCCCAGCCCGGGGACGCCTCAGCCGAAGAGAACGGCCGCTTCCTCGTAGCGGTGCTGCGGCACGCTCTTGAGGTTGCCCAAGGCGGCGTCGAAGCCGACATGGACGATGTCGGTGCCGTTCAGCGACACCATGGTTCCCCAGCGCTGCTCCACCACCGAATCGATCGCCGCCATGCCGAGGCGGGTCGCCAGCACCCGGTCGAAAGCCGTGGGGACACCGCCGCGCTGGATGTGGCCCAGCACCGTGGCCCGGGTCTCGATGCCGGTGCGGGCCTCCAGTTCGGGGGCCAGCAGTTCGGCGATGCCGCCGAGGCGCGGCCGGCCGAAGGTGTCCAGTCCGCGCTCGGAGTGCGGGGACTCCTGACCCTCGGGGACAAAGCCTTCCGCGACGACGACCAGCGGCGCGCGGCCACGGTCGCGGGCCGAGATGACCCATTCGGTGATCTGTTCCATGGAGGCCTTCTGCTCCGGGATCAGGATGGCGTGGGCGCCGGAGGCCATGCCGGCGTGCAGGGCGATCCAGCCGACGTGGCGGCCCATGACCTCGGCGATCATGGTCCGGTGGTGGGATTCCCCGGTGGTGCGCAGGCGGTCGATGGCCTCGGTGGCGATCTCGACGGCGGTGTCGAATCCGAAGGTGTAGTCGGTGGCGTCGAGGTCGTTGTCGACGGTCTTGGGCACGCCGACAATCTTCAGCCCGGCGTCGGTCAGGCGCTTCGCGGCGGCGAGGGTGCCTTCGCCGCCGATGGCGATGATGGCGTCGATGCCGAGGCGGTCCATGTTCGCCTTGATGACCTCGGGGCCGCCGTTGTTCTCGAACGGGTTGGTCCGGGAGGTGCCGAGGATGGTCCCGCCCTGCTTGGCGATGCCGCGGACCAGCGCGCGCGGGATGTCGATGATGTCGCCTTCGACCACGCCGCGCCAGCCGTCCAGGAACCCCACGAATTCGTGGCCGTGGACGGCGATGCCTTTCAGGACGGCACCGCGGATCACGGCGTTCAGTCCGGGGCAGTCTCCGCCGCTGGTGAGGATTCCAATTTTCATGTCTCGGCTCAAATCCTGGTTCGAAGGGGTACAGGCAGAGCGCCACGCTGAGCTCACCTAGAAGTGTAATCGCGGATGTGGGGCAGCACACAAACGGTGACCCACGCGCAGTGCCCCCGCCGGAGTCGGCGGGGGCACTGCGCGTTCGTGGTGGGGCCGGCGGCTGCCGCCGCGGCTCAGGGCCGGGTCAGGGCCGACCGGCGCGCCTCTCCAGGAAGGACTCGAGGATGATCGCGTTCCGCTGGTCCGGCAGGATCAGCCAGGCTGCCAGGTAGAACACGAAGGCGGGGCCGGGGATGAGGGCGAAAAGCAGGTACCCGATCCGGACGTACGCGACGTCGACGTTCAGCTTGGCGGCGATCCCGCCGCATACGCCGCCCAGCCAGCGCTGCGGGCCGCGTTTCAGGCCTAGGCCCCGGACGATGCTGAAGAACTTATCCATGGTTCAAGACTTCCCTGTCGTAGTGTCTTTGTCACGTCTGCGGGCGGACAGTAATCCGCCGACCACCAGCGCGGCGCCGGCCCCGATCATCAGGCCGATCAGCACATAGGTTCCGTTCAGGGCGACGAGGCCCAGCCGGGAGATGATGATCAGCGCGGCCAGCGCCAGCACGATCAGCCCCCAAACCACGGTTCCCACGCGGGCCCGCGGACCGCCGTCGGTCGAGGGCCCTGCCGGCGTGTCCGCCGGGTCGTAGCTGCTCATGTCAGTTCCCTTCCTTCACGGTGACGTTGCTCAGGGTCCCCGAGATCTTGACGATCAGGCGGCTGCCGGGCTTGTCCGTGTTGTAGTCGTTCTGCTGGGTGGTCATGCCGCCGTGGTTGCCGCGGCTGTCGCTGAGGTTTCCCATCGTCATGTCCGCTTGGACCTGGACCGGGACGCTGGTGGGGATGGCCACCGTGACATTGCTCGCCGTGGCATCCAGCCGGACCACGACGTCGGAACCCAGCGGCGGGTTCAGGTTGAGCTTGGTCAGGTCCACCGTGCCGGTCCCGCCCGTGATGTCGAAGCCGTCCCGGGCCTGCTCGATGCTCGCCGGGGCCCAGTCGATGTTCTGGAAGCGGGCCCGGTCAGCGTTGGGCACCAGGTTGAAGATCCCGCCGATGATCAGTGCCACGACGGCGAAGAACCCCAGGATGCCCGCCGTCCGGCCCCGGAGCCCGGAGACCAGGATCCCCAGACCCAGCACCGCCGCGGCGCTGGCCCATACGACGGCGTTGCCCGCGGTGCCGAGGTTGATCGCGTGGGCGGCGTCGAGGGCCTTGATGCCGCCGCCGACCAGGAGTGCGATGCCGGCGGTTACCGCCACGGCAGAAGCGCCGGGGCCCAGGTTGCGGGGCTTGGGGGCCGGCACCGGCGCGGCCGGCGGCACGGGGCCGTAACCGCCGCCGTAGGGCGGGGTGGGGCCGGCGGGGGGCGGTGCCGCCCAGCCGGGGGCAGCTCCGGAGTCCTCCCAATTCCGCGCCGGGAGTCCTTCCAGCGGGAGGGTCTGGTTAGTGCCGGTGGGGGTCGGCCCGGTGCCGCCGTAGGTGCTCTCGTAAGTGCTCCCGTAGGTGCCGTCGAAGGCGCTGTCGCCGGGTGTGGCGGGGTTGCCCGGGCCGGTGCCGGTGCCGGACATGGTGCCGTAGGTGCCGGCGCCCGCCGCGCTCCAGCCGGCACCTCCCGTCCCCGGCCCTGGGGACGCGGGGGGTCCGCCGGCCCGGGCCTTGTTGCGCTGCGTGAGGTAGTAGATGACGTAGATGGCGCCGCCCACCCAGAACACGGTCCAGACAAAGGCGCCGAAGCCGTAGCGGTCCCAGCCCCAGACGCCGCTGCCCAGGCTGGGGAACCCGATGATGGTGGTGATCAGGGCGCCGGTCATGCCCGAGCTCCAGCGGCCGGCGGCCGCCTCCTGGACGTGGATCCGGCCGTCCGGCTCCGGCAGCAGCGCCCAGGCCAGGCCGTAGAACAGGACGCCAACGCCGGCGAACACGGTCAGAACGATCAGGATGCCGCGCACGATCAAGGGGTCGACGCCGAGCCGCTGGGCAATGCCGCTGGCGACGCCGCCGACCCAGCGCTGACGGCCGCGGTAGATCCCGTGGCTGCGGATCCAGTCAAAGAAGTTCTGCGGCGGCACGCCCGGGGCCGGCGGGGCGCCGGTGTACGGCGGAGGGGTGGCCCCGGGGCCGGACGGGTACGGGCCGCCCGGCGGGTAAAGCGGCGGAGCCTCCTGCGCTGGTTCGCCGGCCGCCGCAGTGGTGTCGGCGGGGCCGCCGGAAGTGGCGTCCGGAGTGCTATCCGGACGGCCCGAAGCGTTCGGGTCCTCATCTGGGTGCGGAGTGTGCGGGTTCATACCTCGATCCTCCCGCCCAGGGGGCCCGGCGCTCTACTGGGGAAGACCCTGAACGGCCCCTGAGCGGTCCCCGGTTCCGCCCGAAAACGGCTCCGGGAAACCCCGGTCCGTGTTTGGATTGACCCATGACGACAGCCGTTTCCCGCCCGCCGCTGGTCCGCAGCAGCGACCGCGTGATCGCCGGCGTCTGCGCGGGCCTGGCCCATCATCTGGGCTGGCCGGTGCGGATGGTCCGGATCGGCATGGTGGTGGCGGCGCTCGCGGGCGGCGCCGGGGTCGCGTTCTATGCCTGGCTTTGGATCATGGTGCCCACCGCGGACGAGAACTCTAAGCGCAACGCCCGTCAGCCGGCGTCGCCGATCGCTCCCGCGGTGAGCGCGCCCACGGTAGGCGGTCCCGCGGTAGGCGGGGCGAGCGGCGTCGGCGTGGACGCCGGCGCCGGCGTCCCGGCAGGGGCCTGGCGGACGCGGTTCCCGGGCATGCCGTACGGCAAGGAAATCCTGCTCGGCGCCGGGCTGCTGCTGGCGGCCGGCATCCTGATCGCCCGGCTCTTTGGCCTGGACGTGCCGCTAGGCACACTTATCCCGGTTGCCGCGATCCTGGGCGGCGCCGCCATTGCCTGGATGCAGCTGGATGAAACGCGGCGGGCCGGCCTCGTGGACAAGACCAAGGCCGACCAAGCCGGGGGCTGGGCAAGGCTCGCGGCCGGGCTCGCCCTGGTGGTGGCCGGGGTGCTGCTGATGGTGTCCGGCTCGGGCTCCTGGGAGCAGACCTGGCTCGCGCTGCTGGCCTCCGTGGCCGTCCTGGGCGGCGTGGCGCTGGTGCTGCTCCCCTGGGGCCTGAAGTTCTGGCGTGATCTGGAGGCCGAGCGCGCCGGCCGGGTGCGTGCCACCGAACGGGCCGAGATCGCCGCCCACCTGCACGACTCCGTGCTCCAAACGCTGGCGCTGATCCAGCGTCGCGCCGCCAACGAGCACGACGTCGTCCGCCTCGCCCGCGCCCAGGAACGGGAGCTGCGGGGCTGGCTCTACCGCGACCCCGGGCCGGACTCGGGCCAGCTCTCCGCCGGGCTCAAGGCTGCCGCCGCGGACGTCGAGGACTCCCTGGGGCACGCCGTGGAAGTCGTGACCGTGGGGGACTGCGCCATGACAGAACGCCTCGAGGCCCTCGTCCAGGCAGCCCGCGAGGCCATGCTCAACGCGGCCCGCCACGGCGGCGGCGCCGTCTCGGTGTACCTGGAAGTCACCGATGACGCCGTCGAGGTCTTCGTCAAGGACCGGGGGCCGGGGTTCGATCCGGGCGCGATCCCCGCCGACCGCCTGGGCGTCCGGGAATCCATCATCGGCCGGATGCGGCGCCACGGAGGCACCGCCGCCATCGCCAGCGGCCCCGACGGTACCGAGGTGCGGCTCAGGCTGCCGCTCGCTGCCACCACCAACAACACAGCCGCCGGCAACGGCACCAGAACCAACGGAGAGGACCAACCATGAGCACCCAGCCCTTGGCCAGCAGCGGGGCCGGGACCCCTCCCGTGGCCACGCGCGTGGTGATCGTCGATGACCACGCCATCTTCCGCTCCGGGTTGAAGGCCGACCTGGATCCCGGCATCCTCGTGGTCGGCGAGGCGGGCACCGTAGAAGAAGCCGTCGCCGTCATCGCCGAGGCGCGTCCCGACGTCGTGCTGCTGGACGTCCATCTTCCCGGCGGACTGGGCGGCGGCGGACGCGAGGTCCTGGCCGGCTCCGCGGCGCTGCTGGGCAGCACCAGGTTCCTTGCGCTGAGCGTTTCGGATGCCGCCGAGGACGTCGTCTCCGTAATCCGCGCCGGAGCGCGGGGCTACGTCACCAAGAGCATTTCAGGGGCGGGGATCAGCGACGCGGTGCGCCGCGTGGCGGGCGGCGACGCCGTCTTCTCACCCCGGCTGGCGGGCTTTGTCCTCGACGCCTTCGGCACCGCCCCGGCGGACATCGCCGACGACGAACTGGACCGGCTGTCGGCCCGCGAACTTGAGGTGATGCGGCTGATCGCGCGGGGCTACAGCTACAAGGAAGTGGCCAAGGAGCTGTTCATCTCGATCAAGACAGTAGAAACCCACGTCTCGGCGGTACTGCGCAAGCTCCAGCTCTCCAGCCGGCACGAGCTGACCCGCTGGGCCGCGGAGCGCCGCCTCCTCTAACCCTAAGATGCTCCGTCACGTAGGGTCCCCAAGCCGGCGGCTTAGGGACCCTATGTGAGGGAGCATCAGAGGTTCGGGCCGCTACTTGGCCTTGCCGAGGAAGTCCTGGAGGCGGCCGACGCCGGTGGCGAGGTCCTCGTCGCCCAGTGCGTAGGACAAGCGCAGGTAACCGGAGGGGCCAAAGGCCTCGCCCGGCACCACAGCGACTTCCACCTCGTCGAGGATCAGCGCGGCGAGTTCGGCCGACGTCGAGGGCCGGACCGGGCCGTTCGCGGTGGGGAGCTCCTTGCCCAGCAGCCCCCGGACGTCGGCGTAGACGTAGAAGGCGCCCTTGGGCGTGGGGCAGTCCACGCCCTCGATCGCGTTGAGCCCGGCCACGATGGCCTTCCGGCGGCGGTCAAAGGCCACCTTCATCTCATCGACCGCCGTGAGCGGGCCGGAAACTGCCGCGAGGGCAGCGATCTGCATGATGTTGGAAACGTTGGAGGTGGCATGCGACTGCAGGTTGGTGGCGGCCTTGATGACGTCGGCCGGGCCGATCATCCAGCCCACCCGCCAGCCGGTCATGGCGTAGGTCTTGGCGACGCCGTTGAGGATGACCACCTTGTCGCCGAGCTCGGGGACGGCCGTGGCGATCGAGGTGAAGGGCACGCCGTCGTACGTCAGGTGCTCGTAGATCTCGTCGGTGACCACCCAGAGGCCCTTGGCGGCCGCCCACTGGCCGATTTCGCGGACCTGCTCCGGGGAGTAGACAGCGCCGGTGGGGTTGGACGGGGAGACGAAGAGCAGGATCTTGGTGCGATCCGTGACGGCCGCTTCCAGCTGCTCCACCGTGACCAGATAGCCCTGTTCCGGGCCGGCGAAGACCTCCACCGGAACGCCGCCGGCCAGCCGGATCGCCTCCGGGTAAGTGGTCCAGAACGGCGCAGGGACGATCACTTCGTCGCCCGGATCCAGCAGCGTGGCGAAGGTGTTGTAGACAGCCTGCTTGCCGCCGTTGGTGACGAGCACCTGGGATGCCTCGGCCTTGTAGCCGGAGTCCCGGAAGGTCTTGTCCGCGATGGCCTGCTTCAGCTCGGGCAGCCCGCCGGCGGGGGAGTACCGGTGGTACTTCGGCTGGCCCGCGGCCTCGATGGCTGCCTGGACGATGTAGCCGGGAGTCGGGAAATCGGGTTCGCCGGCGCCGAAGCCGATCACCGGCCGGCCGGCCGCCTTCAACGCCTTCGCCTTGGCATCGACAGCCAGTGTGGCGGATTCGGCTATGGCGGAAATGCGCTGGGAAATGCGGGCGGCAGGCATTGCGGGTCCGTTCTTCGCGTTCAGCTCGTGGCTGGATGAGGGGATTCGACGAAATCTACTCTATGCTGTTCAGCGGATCCTCCGGGGTGCCGGGTATGAATGTGACCCAGAGCGGGAAAGCGGCTTTCGGGTCCGCCGTTTCCGCAGGCAGCCAGGGGTCCGGACGGAGCCGGTTCGACGTGGACGCAGTTGTTGCGTAGACTGGTTCTCCGGTGTTGAAAACACGATGATGGCGTGCGCCTCAGGGAAGCCTGCGGAAATGCGCGGTCTGACCGGTTTTCGATCCATAGGGTAGTGGCGCAATTGGTAGCGCAGCGGTCTCCAAAACCGCAGGTTGCAGGTTCGAGTCCTGTCTGCCCTGCGCAAGCTGTTCCGGGGTTTACCGGAACCAGCGCAGCAACCATGGTTCAGTCCAGAGCCGGGTATCCGACATCGCGAGGATGAGTGAGGATCAGGTGACCGAAACAGCTGCCAGCAGCTCCAAAGGCCGCCCCGCCAAGAATGCCCCTAAGGCAGGATTCTTCGCTCGGATTGCACTCTTCGTCCGCCAGGTCATCGGTGAACTGAAGAAAGTCGTTGCACCCACCCGCAAGGAACTGATCAACTACACGCTCGTGGTGCTGGTGTTCGTGGTCATCATGATGGTGATCGTCACCCTGCTGGACCTGGCCTTCGGGACCGGAGTGAGCTGGGTATTCGGCGGAACAGGCGCCACGGACCGCTAAGGCGACCGGTCCGCAGACTGCGTGGACCTCCGGGAAACCGGAGCTTCCGCGGGGTGTGCGGAATTGAGTCATTTAAATAGGCATGTTAGGCAATGAGGAAGCAGGAGACCAAGTGTCTGAGCAGGAGCTCGAGGTAACTGAGACTGAGCTGGATAAGAGCCAGGACGCCGCGGCGGAAGCCACGGAAGAGTCCGAGGCTGTGTCTGCTGCGCCCGAATCCGACGCCGCTGACGAGACTGCTGACGAGGCCGTAGCTGCCGAGGAAACCGGAACCGGCGAGGAAGGCGACGCCCTCGCGGCCGCCGCCGCCGCGGCCGAGGTCGACCCCGCCGACGAATTCAAGGCCAAGCTGCGCCGCCAGGAGGGTGACTGGTACGTCATCCACTCCTACGCCGGCTACGAAAACCGCGTCAAGGCAAACCTTGAGACCCGCATCCAGACCCTGGACATGGAAGATTACATCTTCGAAATCCAGGTCCCGATGGAGGAAGTCGTTGAGATCAAGAACGCTCAGCGCAAGGTCATCAACCGCGTCCGCATCCCCGGCTACGTACTGGTCCGCATGGACCTGACCGACGCCTCGTGGGGCGCCGTCCGCCACACCCCCGGCGTCACCGGCTTCGTGGGCAACGCCCACAACCCCGTGCCGCTGCGCCTCGACGAGGTCTTCTCCATGCTCGCCCCGGTCTTCGAAGAAGAGCAGGCCGAGAAGGGCAAGCCGGTCAAGCACGCAGCCGCCGCGGTCGACGTCGACTTCGAGGTCGGCGAATCCGTTATCGTCAAGGAAGGTCCCTTCGAGACCCTCCCCGCCACGATCTCCGAGATCAAGGTGGATTCGCAGACCCTCGTGGTGCTGGTCTCCATCTTCGAGCGCGAGACCCCGGTCACGCTGGCGTTCAACCAGGTCAGCAAGATCTAGCAACACCGACAGAATTCGCCCCGGGCTGCCCGCTTAGCAGCCTTGGAGCGGCAGGCCGCCTCGCCATGGCGGCCAACAACCTGAGGCACGCTCCTGTGTCCCAGGACGTAATTGAGAGAAGGACCCTACATTGGCTCCCAAGAAGAAGGTCACCGGCCTCATCAAGCTGCAGATCCAGGCAGGTGCCGCTAACCCGGCCCCGCCGATCGGTCCTGCGCTTGGCCAGCACGGTGTCAACATCATGGAATTCTGCAAGGCGTACAACGCTGCGACGGAAGCCCAGCGCGGCAACGTTATTCCGGTTGAAATCACCGTCTACGAAGACCGTTCATTCACGTTCATCACCAAGACCCCGCCGGCTGCAGAGCTCATCAAGAAGGCTGCAGGCGTCGCCAAGGGTTCGGCTACCCCGCACACCGTCAAGGTTGCGAAGCTGACCCAGGCCCAGGTCAACGAGATCGCCTCCACCAAGATGGAAGACCTCAACGCCACCAGCCTGGAAGGCGCCGCGAAGATCATCGCCGGCACCGCCCGTTCCATGGGTATCACCGTCGAGGGTTAATTCCCCCACCGCTGATGCGGCGCCGGGTCCGGGAAACCGAAACCGACGACGGACAGCACCGCCGGGCGACCGGCACCACCTAAACATTGAAATGTCGGGAACCAGGAACGGATCAACCGTTCGGCATCCGGCTGTGGCAGGGCCCAGCGCGGTCCGCAGACCACAACTGCACAAGGAGAATAAGCAGCATGGCAAAGCGCAGCAAAGCATATGAGGCAGCCGCCGCCAAGATCGACGCGGAGAAGTTCTACGCGCCGTTCGAGGCAGTGACCCTCGCCAAGGACACCAACCCGTCCAAGTTCGACGCCACCGTTGAGGTCGCGTTCCGCCTCGGTGTCGACCCCCGTAAGGCCGACCAGATGGTCCGCGGCACCGTCAACCTGCCGCACGGCACCGGCAAGGTCGCCCGCGTCCTCGTCTTCGCCACGGGCGACAAGGCTGAGGCCGCAATCGCTGCCGGCGCCGACTTCGTCGGTTCCGACGACCTGATCGAGAAGATCTCCGGCGGCTGGACCGACTTCGACGCCGCCGTCGCCACCCCTGACCTCATGGGCAAGGTTGGCCGCCTCGGTAAGGTCCTCGGCCCGCGCAACCTGATGCCGAACCCGAAGACCGGTACCGTGACCGCTGACGTCGCCAAGGCTGTCAACGACATCAAGGGCGGCAAGATCGACTTCCGCGTCGACAAGCACTCGAACCTGCACTTCATCATCGGCAAGGTTTCCTTCGACGCCATCAAGCTGGCCGAGAACTACGCAGCCGCTCTGGAAGAGGTCCTTCGCCTCAAGCCGTCCGCTTCCAAGGGCCGCTACATCCAGAAGGCCACCGTCGCCACCACGTTCGGCCCGGGCATCTCGGTTGACCCCAACGTCACCAAGGTCCTGACCGAGGTCTAATCCCCTCCCGGATTGCCGTAGTAAGCAGCGAAAAGACCGTCCCGCGTCCGCGGGGCGGTCTTTTCTGCATTCCGGACCCCGGTTAGGCTGTCCCGGTGACTCCAGCGACGTACCTCATCGAACCCCTGACCCTCCCGGAAACCATCGACGCCCCGGACGCCGCGGACTTCCACGAATTCGGTCGCCTCTGTGACGCGCTGACCCTCGAAACCTGGGGAAGCCTGGACCGGGCGACGGCGCCCCCGGCGCGGCTGCGCTTTTGGCGCGACAACGCCTACACCCGAATGCGGATCTTCTTTGTCCGCGTTGACGGCCGGATGGCGGCGAAGTCCTGGATCCGCTTCGAGCAGCAGGAGAACCTTGGCCGGGCACTCCTGCACGTCGCCGTGCTCAGGGCGTATGCCGGCCGCGGGATCGGCCGGGCGCTGCTGCAGCACGCGGAGGAGTTGGCCGCCGCTGACGGCCGCAGCGTCCTGATGAGTTTCACGGAACACCCGGCGGACTTCGACGCCGACGGCCCGGACGTGATCGCCCCGCTGACCGGGACCGGCGCCCTGCCGGCGGCGGCCCGCGGCGTTCGTTTCGCCGCGGCGGCAGGCTACCAGCTCGAGCAGGTGGAGCGGTTCAGCAGCCTGGATCTCGTTGCCGCGGCGCCGGCGCTGGACGGCCTGGAGCGGGACGCGCGGACCAGGGCCGCCGGGTACGAGCTGCTGACCTGGACGGACCGCTGCCCGGACGAACACGTGGAGCAGCTTGCCGTGCTGATGTCACGGATGAGCACGGACGCGCCCACGGGAGGCCTCAGCTTTGACGAGGAAACCTGGGACGCCGCACGCGTCCGGCATGTGGAGGACACTTGGAAACAGGCCGGCAACGTCTCGCTCGTGGCTGCGGCCCGGCACCGGGAGAGCGGCGCACTGGCCGCCTACTCCGTCCTCGAGCTGGCGCCCAGCAAGCCGTGGCTTGCCGAGCAGGATGACACCTTGGTGGCCGCCAACCACCGCGGCCACCGCCTGGGCATGCTGGTCAAGATCGCCAACCTCCGCCGTCTGGCGGACTACCCCCGCGTCGAACGCGTCACCACCTTCAACGCCGCCGAAAACGACCACATGCTGGCCATTAACGTGGCCCTCGGCTTCCGTCCGGCCGGCTGGGACGGGGAATGGCAACGCTCCGTCACGTCCGGGACAGCAGCGTCGTCCCAGTGACCCCGCCTGCATCGAGGCTGCCCGCAAACATCCCGGTGCCGGCCATGGAATGCGGACCCAAACGGGCATATGCTGACGCTTGAAAGCCCGGCGCGGGCCGGGCAACGCATGGGGCGGTAGAGCATTGGGCGGCAGGATGGCTGGGAACATGCCCGCTAAGGCACACGAGGTACGGGTCGAGCAGCTCTGGATCCCGGATTCGCTGGACGGACCGGATGCAGCAGATTTCCTTGCCGCCGTCGAAGTAGGGCGGAAGGTCCGGATGCAGACGTGGGGGAGCGATGACCTGGCCTACGCGCCGCTGGAGAAGCTGCTGGAATTGGCGGACCCCTATGAACGCCAGGTGATCCTGGTAGCCAAGGTCGACAACCAGATCGTCGGAACCGTGGATATTGCCCTGCCGCTCGCGGACAACCTGGACCTGGCCGAATTCACCCTCGACATCCTGCCGGAGTTCCAGGGCCGCGGCGTGGGGCGGCAGTTGCTGGAAGCCGCGGAGCACCTGGCCCGGGAGGAGGGCAGGCGCATCATCCTGATCGACACGAACCACCCCGGCGCGACGCTCGCCGACAACAAGGCAGGGCAGCTGATTCCCGGTACCGGGATGGGGTTCGTGCCACTGAACAGCCGGGAGGTGGAATTCGCGCAGCACACCGGCTACACCCTGCAGCACATCGAACAGTTCAGCTCCTGCACCCTTCCGCTGGACAGCAAGCTGGTCGCCGAGCTGCAGGCCGAGGCGGAAGAAGCCAACGCCGGACGTTACCAGCTGCACCACTGGACGGACCGCTGCCCGGAGCAGTGGCTCGAGGCTGTCGCCGCGCTGGAGAACCAGGCCGGAGAGGATGGTATCCCCGGCGCCGACGACGGGGCTCTGGTGTTCGACGGCGGCATCCTCCGTGAGGCGGAGGACGTCGCCATCGCGCAGGGACGCCGGACGGTGGTCACCGCCGTCGAGCACATCGCCAGCGGAACGCTCGTGGGGCTGACCACCATCAGCGTCCTGGCCCTGCGCCCCGACGTCGTCTTCCAGGACGACACCGTTGTGCTGCGCGAGCACCGCGGCAACAAGCTTGGCCTGCTGATTAAGGTGGCGAACATGGAAAGGCTGACCGAACAGTTCCCGGACGCGCGTGTGCTCTATACCTGGAACGCTCCGGAAAACCGCTACCTCCTCACCGTTAACCAGCAGCTCGGGTTCACCACCGCGGGCGTGACGGGCATCTGGCAAAAGGAGCTGCCGGACTTCCGGCCCAGTGTCAGCTGAGCCGATTTGGAGCACACGGTGCCCTTCCCGTAAGCTGATGGGACCAAAGACCGTCGGTTGTTGGAAATCCACTCTCCCAAGCAAGGCTCAATTCTGCAGCTGCGCCGGGAGGGCCAGTGGATCTCCAGACGAAGGACCCTGACATAGGGCGGCCGGCGCAGGTGAACGAAGCAAAGCTCCGCGGCATGATCGCGTTGAGCCAAGCCCCGTGCATCTGCGCGGGGCGTTTTTAGTTTTAGCTCATCTGAGCGGGGACCCGGACAAACCGGCACTATCCCCGGAAGGAGGGTTATGGCAACGCCTAGCAAGGTTTCAGCAGTAGCTGAGATCACTAACGATTTCAAGGAATCGAACGCCGCTGTCCTGACCGAATACCGTGGGCTCACCGTTGCACAGCTCAAGCAGCTGCGTGTTTCTCTCGGCCAGGAAACCAAGTTCTCGGTCGTCAAGAACACCCTGACCGCAATTGCAGCCAAGGAAGCTGGTGTCGAAGCATTCGACGGTCAGCTCGCCGGCCCCACTGCAATCGCGTTCATCAAGGGTGACGCAGTTGCCGCTGCCAAGAGCCTGACGGATTTTGCCAAGGCCAACAAGCAGCTGGTTATCAAGACCGGTTACTTCGAAGGCAAGGCACTGAACGCCAGCGAAGTTGCTGCCCTGGCAGCACTCGAGTCCCGTGAGCTGCAGCTCGCCAAGGTTGCAGGCGTCCTCAAGGCTCCTGCTGCCGCTGCTGTACGCATCATCGACGCACTGCGCCTCAAGCTTGAAGAAGAGAACGGTGCACCGGCAGCTGCCGAAGCGCCCGCCGCTGAAGAAGCAGAAGCCCCCGCAGCCGAGGCTAACGCCGAAGCCGCAGCTCCGGCCGAAGCCGCAGCTGCCGAAGAGAACTAACTCTCTTTCAAACCAGACTCCGGTGCGAAGGCACGGCCCCGGCCGCCAAGCACCACTATAGGAAGGACGCCAACCATGGCGAAGCTCACCAACGAAGAGCTCATTGAAGCTTTCAAGGAACTGACCATCATCGAGCTCTCCGAGTTCGTCAAGCTCTTCGAAGAGACCTTCGAAGTTACCGCTGCTGCGGTTGCTGTTGCTGGCCCCGCCGGCGGCGCCGCTGAAGAGGTTGAAGAGAAGACTGACTTCGACGTCATCCTCGAAGCTGCTGGCGACAAGAAGATCGCAGTGATCAAGGAAGTTCGCGCTATCACCTCCCTCGGCCTCAAGGAAGCCAAGGACCTGGTCGACGGTGCACCGAAGGCTGTCCTCGAAGGCGCCACCAAGGAAGCTGCAGAGAAGGCCAAGGAGCAGCTCGAGGCTGCCGGCGCCACCGTTACCCTCAAGTAACACTCTGAGCTCCGGAAGGCATTCAGCTTTCCAGCTTCGGGAAACCCCGTCCACTCCGGTGGGCGGGGTTTCCTGCGTTCCGGGTCGGATCCGGCCCAGGTGAACCTTCTGTAAATGATTGGGGGCTCTCCTTTTCAGGAGCGTGCGCGGCCCCTAGACTTTGGCTCTGTGCCGACCGGCCGCCAAACCCTGAGGAGTCCACCCAATGACCGATCCGAATCCTTCGTTCTCCCGCCGCGCCATGCTCACCGCGGCCTTCGTCGGCGGCAGCGCTGCCGCTGCCGCCCTCTCTGGCGCCCCGGCGGCCCAGGCCGCGCCGGCCAACGGGAAGAAGCAGTTCCAGCTGACCGTGCTCGGCACCACCGACCTGCACAACAACGTCTTCAACTGGGACTACTTCAAGGACGTGCCTTATTCGGACAACGCAGGAAACAAGATCGGCATCGCGCAGGCCGCCACCCTGATCAAGGCGGTCCGGGCAGAACGCGGCGCCGGCAACACCCTCACCATCGACTCAGGGGACACGATCCAGGGCGCGCCCCTGGCCTACTACTTCGCCAAGGTCAACCCCATCTCCGACACCGTCAAGCACCCCATGGCACTGGCCATGAACGCCGTGGGCTACGACGCCGTCGCGCTCGGCAACCACGAATTCAACTACGGCATCCCGTTGCTGCGGACTTGGGAAAAGCAGCTGGATTTCCCGCTGCTCGGCGCGAATGTGCACGACGCCGTCACCGGCCAGCGCGCTTTCACCCCGTACATCCTCAAGCGCGTCAAGACCGGGAACGGCTGGCTGACCGTGGGGCTCGTCGGCTTCGTGACCCCCGGCTGCGCGCTCTGGGACCGCGACAACGTCCAGGGCAAGCTCGACTTCAACGGGATCGTCGAGGAGGCCAAGACCGTTATCCCGCAGATGAAGGCGGCCGGAGCCGACGTCGTCATCGTCTCCAGCCACTCCGGTGCGACGCCGGGCTCTTCCTACGGCGATGCGCTGCCGTTCCCCGAGAACGCCTCCACCCAGCTCGCCGAGGAGGTCCCCGGGATCGATGCGATCCTAGTCGGGCACGCCCACCTGGAGATTCCGGAACGCTTCGTCACCAACAAGGCCACCGGCCGGCAGGTGCTCCTGACTGAACCCCTCAAGTGGGGGATGCGCGTCGCCGTGATCGACCTGCAGCTCGCCAAGGACCGGGGGCAGTGGAGCGTCGTCTCGGCGCACTCCCACCTCCTCGACGCCAAGACCGTCGATGCCGACGCCGCCGTCGTCAGCGCCGTGCAGGCCGGCCACCAGGCGACCGTGAAGTACGTGAACCAGGTGATCGGCACGTCCACCGCGCCGCTGAGCACGGCGACCGCCTGCTGGGGCGACTCGGCCGCGATCGACGCGATCAACTACGTCCAGGCGAGCACTATCAAGGCGGAGCTGGCCAACGGGCCGGCAGCCGGGCTCCCGGTGCTCTCCATCGCGGCGGCGTTCTCGCGGGCGGTGGACGTCAAGGCGGGCCCGCTGACCATCCGCGACGTGGCCGGGCTGTACATCTTCGACAACACGCTGTTGTCCATCAAGGTCACCGGCGCCCAGGTCAAGGCCTACCTCGAATGGTCCGCGCAGTACTTCAAGCCGGTCTCCGGCACAACGGCCAGCGCCCAGGACGTCACGAACGCGGCCACCGCGATGGCGCCGAACGGCACCCCGGACTATAACTACGACGTCGTCTACGGCCTGGACGCCCCGCTGGACTACGAGATCGACCTCGCCCGCCCGGTGGGGGACCGGATCATGAACCTGACGTACGGCGGGGCGCCCGTCCCGGCCGGCCAGGAATTCGCGATGGCGATCAACAACTACCGGCAGAGCGGCGGAGGGAACTTCCCGGCCGTGAAGACCGCGCCGGTGCTCTCCAACAGCCAGCAGGAAATCCGGCAGCGCATCATTGACTACGTCGTGGACCTCGGCACCCTGGACGCGGCCGTATTCAGCCAAAGCAACTGGCGGCTCACAGTCAACGGGGCGCCGCTGACCGTCACCGCCTGATTCCTACGGACCCTTCCGCCGGAAACAGCAACGCGGGGTCACCTCTCGCCCATCCTTTGGCCTCGGATGGGCTGGAAGTGACCCCGCGTTGGTTTTAACCCGGGTGTATTAGACGGCCGGCATCGGCTCGGTGATGTCCGCGACGACGGCGCCGAGCGCCGCGGTGAGCGCGTCGGCGTCGACGAACGCGCTGTAGCCGTGTTCGCCGGCGCCCATCGAGATCCGCCGGCCGGTGATGGTGCTGTCCGCGTAGACCGGCCACGGGGAGGTGCTGCCGAGCGGGGTGATCGTGCCGCGCTCGTAGCCGGTCGCCGCGAGGGCGACGTCGGCGCCGGGCAGCGAGAGCTTGTTGACGCCGACCAGCTGGCGGAGCTTGGGCCAGGAGATCTGGCGGTCGCCGGGAACGAGGGCGAAGAGGAAGCTGCCGTCCTTGTGTTTGACCACGAGTGACTTCACGATGTCGCCGGGGGCGATCCCGAGGATACCGGCGGCCTCCTCCAGGCTGCTGGCGGCCAGCCGCTCAACCAGCTCCACCTCAAGTCCGCGCGCGGCGGCGTCGGCGAGGAAACGCTTCCTGCCGGCACCGCCGCCGCGGTCCTGGCCCGAGACGAGCTCGCTCATCAGTCGCGGTACAGCAGCAGGGCTTCGCCCTGGCCGCCGCCGCCGCAGAGCGACACGGCGGCCTTGCCGGTGCCGCGCCGCTTCAGCTCGTGGGCCGCGTGCAGAGCCAGCCGGGCCCCCGAGGCGCCGATCGGGTGGCCCAGGGCGATGGCGCCGCCGTGGATATTGCACTGTTCCAGCGGGTAGTCCAGGTCCTTGAGCGACTGCACGGCCACGGAACCGAAGGCCTCGTTGATCTCGATGAAGTCCAGGTCCCCGGTGGACCAGCCGGCCTTGTCCAGCGCGTTCTTGATCGCATTGGAGGGCTGGGAGTGCAGCGAATTGTCCGGTCCGGCGACCTGCCCGGGCTTGCCGACGACGGCCAGGTAGTCCAGGCCGTGGTCCTCGGCGAACTTCCGCGAGGTGAGGACCAGGGCCGCGGCGCCGTCGGAGAGCGGGGAGGAGTTGCCGGCGGTGATCGTGCCGTCCGTGGCGAAGGCGGCGCGCAGGGCCGCCAAGGATGTGACGGAGGTGTCCGGGCGGATCCCCTCGTCGGTGCCGACCACGATCGGGTCGCCCTTGCGCTGCTTGACGCTGATCGGGGCGATTTCGCCGTCGAACACCCCGTCCTTCGCCGCCGTGGCGGCGCGCTGGTGCGATGCCGCCGCCACTTCGTCCTGGGAGGTGCGGTCGATGCCGAGCGTGACGTTCTTGCTCTCGGTGGACAGGCCCATCGACTGCCCGTCGAAGGCGTCGGTGAGGCCGTCGTGGGCGGCGGCGTCGAGTGCCTGGACCGAGCCGTAGGTCCAGCCCTGCCGCGAGCCGGGCAGCAGGTGCGGCGCCCGGCTCATGGATTCCTGGCCGCCGGCGACGACGACCGTGGCGTCGCCGCTGCGGATCATCCGGGCCGCGTCGATCACGGCGGTGAGGCCGGAGAGGCAGACCTTGTTGATGGTGACGGTGGGGACGTTCCAGCCGATGCCGGCGCCGATGGCGCTCTGCCGGGCCGGGTTCTGGCCCGCGCCGGCCTGCAGGACCTGGCCCATGACCACCGAGTCGACCTGGTCCGGCTTCACTCCGCTGGCGGCCAGGGCCGCCCGGATCGCGTGGGCGCCGAGTTCGACGGCGGTGAAGCTGGCCAACTGCCCGTTGAGCCGCCCCTGCGGGGTGCGGGCGGCGGCGAGGATGACAACATCATTGTTGTCCGCGGAGTTGCTCATGGTTATCTCTTCCGATCTCTAACGATGTCCTCCAAGGCTATCGTGAGCCCCATCACGGAGCCATTCCGCGGAATCGTCCCGGCTGTGGGTGGGCCCGCGGCGAGGCCGTGGGGGAGCGGGGGCCGTGCTTGCATTCACGCCGCAAGTGGGGTAGACAAGTAGGTTGCTTTGCCGTATCGTAGATATTTGCGTCTTCCCTGTTTACCTTCAGCCTTCATATAGCGGTGGGCTTAGCCTGACAGCTGCTCCATCAATGTGCCGTCTACAACGCGCACCAGCATGGGCAGCCGGGTCCCGGGTCATATAGCGGAACCGGACTGGTAGCACTGCGAAGTCACTTCGCAGGGTGCATAACGGGGGAGATCTGAAAACGCCTGAAGGTCTGTGGAAGGATCCCTCTTGGTCGCCTCGAGCACCTCTAATGTAAACAACGCTACCGCTATCAATGCCGACAGCACCGACGGTGCAACCCGCCGGCTCTCCTTCGCAAAGATTCACGAACCGCTTGACGTTCCGAATCTGCTTGCCCTGCAAACCGACAGCTTCGACTGGCTGGTCGGAAACGAACGCTGGCAGGCACGCGTCGCGAAGGCCGTCGAAGAAGGCGACCTCAGCGTCGCCACCACTTCGGGCCTGTCTGACATCTTCGAAGAGATCTCCCCGATCGAGGACTTCCAGGGCACCATGTCCCTGAGCTTCTCCGAGCCGGAGTTCGCTGATCCGAAGTACACCATGGCCGAGTGCAAGGACCGGGACGCTACCTACTCGGCTCCGCTGTACGTCAAGGCCGAATTCATGAACAACAACACGGGCGAAATCAAGCAGCAGACCGTGTTCATGGGTGACTTCCCGCTGATGACCGAGAAGGGCACCTTCGTCGTCAACGGCACCGAGCGTGTCGTCGTGTCCCAGCTGGTCCGTTCCCCGGGCGCCTACTTCGAGCGCACCGCGGACAAGACCAGCGACAAGGACATCTTCACCGCGAAGATCATCCCGTCCCGCGGCGCCTGGTTCGAACTCGAAATCGACAAGCGCGACCAGGTCGGCGTTCGCCTCGACCGCAAGCGCAAGCAGTCCGTCACGGTGCTGCTGAAGGCCCTCGGCTGGACCGAAGGCCAGATCCTCGAAGAGTTCGGCCAGTACGACTCCATGCGCGCAACGCTGGAGAAGGACGCCACCGAAACCCGCGAAGACGCCTTGCTGGACATCTACCGGAAGCTGCGACCGGGCGAGCCGCCCACCGTTGAGGCTGCCCAGTCCCTGCTGGACAACCTGTACTTCAACTCCAAGCGCTACGATCTGGCCAAGGTTGGCCGTTACAAGATCAACCGCAAGCTCGGCATCGACCGCTCCCTTGGCGACAAGGAAGCATCCGTGCTGCACGTTGAAGACATCGTTGCCATGATCAAGTTCCTGGTAGCCCTGCACGCCGGTGAGAAGACCCTCATGGGCAAGCGCGACGGCCAGGACCACGAGCTGCGCGTCGAGATCGACGACATCGACCACTTCGGCAACCGCCGCATCCGCGCCGTCGGCGAGCTCATCGAGAACCAGGTCCGCACCGGCCTGTCCCGCATGGAGCGCGTTGTCCGCGAGCGTATGACGACCCAGGACGTCGAGGCCATCACGCCGCAGACCCTGATCAACATCCGCCCCGTCGTGGCAGCCATCAAGGAGTTCTTCGGAACCTCCCAGCTGTCACAGTTCATGGACCAGAACAACCCGCTCTCGGGCCTCACCCACAAGCGCCGCCTGTCCGCGCTTGGCCCGGGCGGTCTGTCCCGTGACCGCGCCGGCATGGAAGTTCGTGACGTGCACCCGTCCCACTACGGACGTATGTGCCCCATCGAAACTCCTGAAGGCCCGAACATCGGTCTGATCGGTTCGCTGGCTTCCTACGGACGCATCAACCCGTTCGGTTTCATCGAGACCCCGTACCGTCTGGTCTCCGAGGGTGTCGTGTCCGATGAGGTCCAGTACCTCACCGCCGACGACGAGGCCGAGGTGCTGATCGCACAGGCCAACGCCCCGCTGGACGAGAACAAGCGTTTCGCCGAAGAGACCGTGCTGGTCCGTGCCCGCGGTGGTGGAGGCGAGCCCGTGCTGGTTCCCGCCGCCGACGTCGAGTTCATGGACGTTTCCCCGCGCCAGATGGTGTCCGTGGCTACCGCCCTGATCCCGTTCCTCGAGCATGACGATGCCAACCGTGCACTCATGGGTGCCAACATGCAGCGCCAGGCTGTCCCGCTGGTCCGCTCCGAGGCGCCGTTCGTCGGCACCGGCATGGAGCGCGCCGCCGCCGTCGACGCCGGTGACGTAGTCATCGCGAAGAAGGCCGGTGTGGTCACCGAGGTTTCCGCCGAGCTCGTCATCATGCTCAACGACGACGGCACGGAGACCAACTACCGGATCAACAAGTTCGCCCGCTCCAACCAGGGCAACTGCTACAACCACCGTGTCCTGGTGAACGAAGGCCAGCGCCTGGAGGTCGGCGGCATCATCGCTGACGGCCCGGCAACGGACCAGGGCGAGCTCGCCCTCGGTAAGAACCTGCTCGTGGCATTCATGTCATGGGAAGGCCACAACTTCGAGGATGCCATCATCCTGTCCCAGCGGATCGTGGCCGAGGACGTCCTGTCCTCGATCCACATCGAGGAGCACGAGATCGACGCCCGCGACACCAAGCTTGGTGCCGAGGAAATCACCCGTGACATCCCGAACGTGTCCGAGGAAGTCCTGGCAGGCCTGGACGAGCGCGGCATCATCCACATCGGTGCCGAGGTCGAAGCCGGCGACATCCTGGTAGGTAAGGTCACCCCCAAGGGCGAGACCGAGCTGACCCCGGAAGAGCGCCTGCTGCGCGCCATCTTCGGTGAGAAGTCCCGCGAAGTGCGCGACACCTCGCTGAAGGTTCCGCACGGCGAGTCCGGCACCGTGATCGGTGTCCGCGTCTTCGACCGCGACAACGACGACGAGCTGCCCCCGGGCGTCAACCAGCTGGTGCGCGTCTACGTGGCCGCCAAGCGCAAAATCACCGACGGCGACAAGCTCGCCGGCCGTCACGGCAACAAGGGTGTTATCTCCAAGATCCTTCCGATCGAGGACATGCCCTTCCTTGCCGACGGCACCCCCGTTGATATTGTCCTGAACCCGCTGGGTGTTCCGGGCCGTATGAACGTCGGCCAGGTGCTCGAAACGCACCTCGGCTGGGTTGCCAAGACCGGTTGGAAGATCGAGGGCGAGCCCGAGTGGGTCAAGCAGCTGCCGAACCTGCCGCGTGAGAGTGGCCAGACCACTGTCGCAACGCCGGTCTTCGACGGTGCTCGTGAAGAGGAAATCACGGGCCTGCTCGACTCCACCAACGTCACCCGCGACGGCGACCGCCTGATCAACTCTTCGGGCAAGACCCGCCTGTTTGACGGCCGCTCCGGCGAGCCGTTCCCGGATCCGATCTCGGTCGGCTACATGTACATCCTGAAGCTCCACCACCTGGTGGACGACAAGATCCACGCGCGCTCCACCGGCCCGTACTCCATGATCACGCAGCAGCCGCTGGGTGGTAAGGCACAGTTCGGTGGCCAGCGCTTCGGTGAAATGGAAGTGTGGGCGCTCGAAGCCTATGGCGCCGCCTACACGCTCCAGGAGCTCCTCACGATCAAGTCGGATGATATCCACGGTCGTGTGAAGGTCTACGAAGCCATCGTCAAGGGCGAGAACATCCCGGAGCCGGGCGTTCCTGAGTCCTTCAAGGTCTTGATCAAGGAAATGCAGTCGCTGTGCCTGAACGTGGAAGTTCTTTCCACGGACGGAACCACAATTGAAATGCGTGACTCTGATGACGCAGTCTTCACGGCTGCGGAAGAACTGGGCATCGATCTGTCTCGTGCAGAGCCCAGTTCCGTAGAAGAGGTTTAGCAGGCGGGGTCCGACGGCGGGTCACCACCCGCCGTCGGACGCCACCTCCCTCTTCCCGTAACCCAAGACTTCAGAATTTAGAGAACAAGAGAGAACAGGGACCATATGTCCAGCGAATCCTCCTTCGGCCTCATGCAGATCGGCCTCGCCACCGCGGAAGACATCCGTGGCTGGTCTTACGGCGAGGTTAAGAAGCCGGAAACCATCAACTACCGCACGCTCAAGCCCGAGAAGGACGGCCTCTTCTGCGAGAAGATCTTCGGCCCGTCCCGCGACTGGGAATGCTACTGCGGTAAGTACAAGCGTGTGCGCTTCAAGGGCATCATCTGCGAGCGGTGTGGCGTTGAGGTCACCCGTGCCAAGGTGCGCCGTGAGCGCATGGGCCACATCGAGCTGGCCGCCCCGGTCACGCACATCTGGTACTTCAAGGGTGTCCCGTCCCGCCTGGGCTACCTCCTTGACCTGGCGCCGAAGGACCTCGAAAAGGTCATCTACTTCGCCGCCTACATGATCACCAGCGTCGACGCTGATGCCCGTCACGAGGAACTGCCCAACCTCCAGGTTGAGCACGACATCGAGAAGAAGCAGCTGATCGACAACCGCGACTCCGACATCGCCACGATCGCCCGCGACCTCGAAAACGAGATCGCGCGGCTCGAGGGTGAAGGTGCCAAGGCCGCCGACAAGAAGAAGGCCCGCGACTCCGCCGACCGCCAGATGGCCAACGTCCGCAAGCGCGCGGATGCTGAGATCGAGCGCCTCGAGCAGGTCTGGGACCGCTTCAAGAACCTCAAGGTCGCCGACCTCGAAGGTGACGAGGGCCTGTACCGCGAACTGCGTGACCGCTACGGCATGTTCTTCGAAGGCTCCATGGGTGCCGAGGCCATCAAGAAGCGTCTTGAGAGCTTCGACATGCAGGCCGAGTCGGACCTGCTGCGCGACATCATCGCCAACGGCAAGGGCCAGCGCAAGACCCGCGCCCTGAAGCGGCTCAAGGTGGTCAACGCGTTCCTGACCACCAACAACAGCCCGCTCGGCATGGTGCTGGACGCCGTCCCGGTGATCCCGCCGGAACTGCGTCCGATGGTCCAGCTGGACGGTGGCCGCTTCGCGACCTCCGACCTCAACGACCTGTACCGCCGCGTGATCAACCGCAACAACCGCCTCAAGCGCCTGCTTGACCTCGGTGCCCCGGAGATCATCGTCAACAACGAGAAGCGCATGCTTCAGGAAGCTGTTGACAGCCTCTTCGACAACGGCCGCCGCGGCCGTCCGGTCACCGGACCGGGCAACCGCCCGCTGAAGTCCCTGAGCGACATGCTCAAGGGCAAGCAGGGTCGTTTCCGCCAGAACCTCCTGGGTAAGCGCGTCGACTACTCGGGCCGTTCCGTGATCGTCGTCGGCCCGCAGCTTAAGCTGCACCAGTGTGGCCTGCCGAAGCAGATGGCACTGGAGCTCTTCAAGCCGTTCGTGATGAAGCGCCTGGTTGACCTCAACCACGCACAGAACATCAAGTCGGCCAAGCGCATGGTCGAGCGCTACCGCCCGCAGGTCTGGGACGTGCTCGAAGAGATCATCACCGAGCACCCCGTGCTGCTGAACCGTGCACCTACCCTGCACCGTCTCGGCATCCAGGCGTTCGAGCCGCAGCTTGTTGAAGGCAAGGCAATCCAGCTCCACCCGCTGGTTTGTGGCGCCTTCAACGCCGACTTCGACGGCGACCAGATGGCAGTCCACCTGCCGCTGAGCCCCGAAGCCCAGGCCGAAGCCCGGATCCTGATGCTGTCCTCGAACAACATCCTGAAGCCGTCCGACGGCCGCCCGGTGACGCTGCCCTCGCAGGATATGATCATCGGTCTCTACCACCTGACCACCAAGCGTGTCGGTTCAGCTGGCGAAGGCCGGATCTTCTCCTCCGTTTCGGAAGCCATCATGGCGTTCGACCTGCACGAGCTGCACCTGAACTCCAAGGTCAAGATCCGGCTCGAGGACTTCGTTCCTTACGCCGGCTGGGAAGCTCCCGAAGGCTGGGAGCCGGGTCAGACCGCACTGGTCGAAACCTCCCTCGGCCAGGTCATCTTCAACCAGACGCTGCCCGCGGACTACCCGTGGGTTGAGGCTGTTGCCGACAAGGGCGAGCTGTCCCGGATCGTCAACGACCTCGCCGAGCGCTACCCGAAGGTCGTCACGGCGGCAACGCTGGACAACCTGAAGGACGCCGGTTTCTACTGGGCAACCCGCTCGGGCGTCACGGTCGCCATCTCGGACATCGAGGTGCCCACGGACAAGCCGCAGATCCTCGCCGGTTACGAGACCATGGCCGCCAAGATCCAGGGCCAGTACGACAAGGGCCTGATCGACGACGACGAGCGTCGCCAGGAACTGATCGAGATCTGGAACAAGGCAACGAACGAGATCGCCCAGGCGATGCGTGACAGCCTGTCCCCGATGAACACCATCAACCGCATGGTGTCCTCCGGTGCCCGTGGTAACTGGATGCAGGTCCGTCAGATCGCGGGTATCCGTGGCCTGGTGGCCAACCCGAAGGGCGAGATCATCCCGCGTCCGATCAAGTCCTCCTACCGCGAGGGCCTGTCGGTGCTGGAATACTTCATCGCCACGCACGGTGCCCGTAAGGGTCTGGCCGATACCGCACTGCGTACCGCCAACTCGGGTTACCTGACCCGTCGTCTGGTGGATGTTTCGCAGGACGTCATCGTCCGTGAAGAGGATTGCGGCACCGAACGCGGCCTCGTTACCCCGATCGCGGTGGCTGACGCCAACGGCGAGCTGGTCCTGGACGAAAACGTCGAGAACAGCGCGTACGCCCGCACCCTGGCCGTGGACGTCGTTGACGCCAAGGGCAAGGTCCTGGCGGCGGCCGGCACTGACTGCGGCGACGTCGTCATTGCCGAACTGTTCGCAGCCGGCATTACCGAGGTCAAGGTCCGCTCCGTACTCACCTGTGAGTCCAGCGTCGGCACCTGCGCCCTGTGCTACGGCCGTTCGCTGGCCACCGGCAAGACCGTGGACATCGGCGAGGCCGTGGGCATCATCGCCGCACAGTCCATCGGTGAGCCGGGTACCCAGCTGACCATGCGTACCTTCCACACCGGTGGTGCTGTCTCCGCCGGCGGTGGCGACGACATCACCCAGGGTCTGCCCCGTATCCAGGAGCTCTTCGAAGCCCGTACTCCGAAGGGTGTCGCACCGATTGCTGAAGCAGCCGGCCGCATCACCATCGAAGAGTCCGAGCGCCAGATGCGCCTGGTCATCACGCCGGATGACGGGTCCGAAGAGATCGCCTACCCGGTGCTGCGCCGTTCACGTCTTCTCATCGAAGACGGCGAGCACGTAAGTGTCGGACAGAAGCTCATCAACGGTCCGGTCGACCCCAAGCAGGTTCTGCGCATCATGGGCCCCCGTGCCGCGCAGAAGTTCCTGGTTGACGAAGTCCAGGGCGTGTACCGCAGCCAGGGCATCGGTATCCACGACAAGCACGTCGAGGTTATCGTCCGCCAGATGCTGCGCCGCGTCACGGTCATCGAGTCCGGTGAATCGGATCTGCTGCCCGGCGAGCTCGCCGAGCGCAGCCGCTTCGAGGATGCCAACCGCCGCGTGGTCTCCGAGGGCAAGACGCCGGCCTCCGGCCGTCCCGAGCTCATGGGTATCACCAAGGCGTCCCTGGCGACCGAGTCCTGGCTGTCCGCAGCTTCCTTCCAGGAGACCACCCGCGTCCTGACGCAGGCGGCCATGGAAGGCAAGAGCGATCCGCTGCTCGGCCTCAAGGAAAACGTCATCATCGGTAAGCTCATCCCGGCCGGCACGGGTCTCCCGCGCTACACCGAGGTCACGGTGGAGCCGACTGAAGAAGCGAAGGCCAATCTGTTCACCGGCCCGAGCGCGTTCAGCGACTTCTCCTACGACTCCCTGGGCGGCGACGGAGCTCCTGAGTTCCACGCCATCCCGCTGGATGACTACGATCTGGGCAGCGACTTCCGCTAACCGCCACGGCGGCCCCTCCGGGCCGTCGTAGCTCTGCCAGGGATGGTCCCGCACCGCAAGGTGCGGGACCATCCCCGTTTAACCCGCAGCCTGCCGCGTCCCCGGTGCCAGCGCCTCCGGCCCTTGGTCAGTCGGTTGCTCCGATGCCGCCCTTTCGGGCTCCGGAAGGGCCGTATCTCAGCACTCGACGGCGGGAGGCGGCCGGCGGCGGTTGGGCCCGAAAGCCCGCCGATTAAGGGCTGGGGGCCGTCCGTGTTAGACTTGAGACTAATTGTTATTGTGGCAGTGGATGAGTGCGCCGGTTGCAGCCGAAAGGTTCAATCAGGACGACGTTTCCGGTTTGCAGGGTTCTTGTGCAACGTATGCCACATTTTCGCATGCCTAGGGGCAGTCCAGGATGAGAGTCCGGAGGCCCGGTGTGCGGTCCGACTATTAAGGCTTCGCCTCAGCTGCTCTGGAGAGAACTTCAAAGCTCGAGCGGCGAGGCGAAGCGACAAGAGAGCGGCCGTCAACGACCGCTCCGGATAAAACGGAGAACACGAGAGTGCCTACGATTAACCAGCTGGTCCGCAAGGGCCGCACGCCTAAGGTCAAGAAGACCAAGGCTCCCGCGCTTAACGGCAGCCCGATGCGCCGCGGTGTCTGCACCCGCGTTTACACGACGACCCCGAAGAAGCCGAACTCGGCTCTCCGTAAGGTTGCCCGCGTGCGCCTCAACGGCGGCGTTGAAGTCACCGCCTACATCCCCGGTGTTGGCCACAACCTGCAGGAGCACTCCATTGTGCTCGTCCGTGGCGGCCGTGTTAAGGACCTTCCGGGTGTCCGTTACAAGATCGTCCGTGGCGCCCTCGATACCCAGGGTGTGAAGAACCGTAAGCAGGCCCGCAGCCGCTACGGCGCAAAGATGGAGAAGAAGTAATATGCCTCGCAAGGGTCCGGCCCCCAAGCGGCCGCTAGTACTAGATCCCGTTTACGGCTCCCCGCTGGTCACTCAGCTGATCAACAAGGTGCTGGTTGACGGCAAGAAGTCCACCGCAGAGCGCATCGTCTACGGTGCACTCGAAGGCGCACGCGCCAAGTCCGGCGGCGACCCGGTTGCCGCCCTCAAGAAGGCCATGGACAACGTCAAGCCTTCCCTCGAGGTCCGCTCCCGCCGCGTCGGTGGCGCCACCTACCAGGTTCCCGTCGAGGTCAAGCCGGGCCGTTCCACGGCCCTCGCCCTCCGCTGGCTGGTTGGCTACTCCAAGGCCCGCCGCGAAAAGACGATGACCGAGCGCCTCCAGAACGAAATCCTGGATGCCTCGAACGGTCTCGGAGCCGCTGTGAAGCGTCGCGAAGACACCCACAAGATGGCCGAGTCCAACAAGGCCTTCGCACACTACCGCTGGTAATACTTCCCGGACGCCGCCGGCTCAACCGAGTCGGCGGCGAACGTGCAGTCCATCCGAAAGGGAGACACCGTGGCACAGGACGTGCTTACCGACCTTAGCAAGGTCCGCAATATCGGCATCATGGCCCACATTGATGCCGGCAAGACCACTACTACCGAGCGCATCCTGTTCTACACGGGTGTGAACCACAAGATCGGCGAAACGCACGACGGCGCGTCGACCACCGACTGGATGGAACAGGAGAAGGAACGCGGCATCACCATCACGTCTGCCGCCGTGACCTGCTTCTGGGAAAACAACCAGATCAACATCATTGACACCCCCGGCCACGTTGACTTCACGGTTGAGGTTGAGCGCTCCCTGCGCGTCCTCGACGGTGCAGTCGCCGTGTTCGACGGCAAGGAAGGTGTGGAGCCGCAGTCCGAGACTGTTTGGCGCCAGGCCGACAAGTACAACGTTCCGCGCATCTGCTTCGTCAACAAGATGGACAAGCTCGGCGCTGACTTCTACTTCACCGTCGACACCATCGTCAGCCGCCTCGGTGCCAAGCCGCTCGTCATGCAGCTGCCGATCGGCGCCGAGAACGACTTCATCGGCGTCGTCGACCTGCTCTACATGCGTGCACTGGTCTGGCCCGGCGACTCCAAGGGTGACGTCACCATGGGTGCCAAGTACGAGATCCAGGAGATCCCGGCTGACCTCAAGGAAAAGGCCGAAGAGTACCGCGCAACGCTCGTTGAGACCGTTGCAGAGTCCTCCGAAGAGCTCATGGAGAAGTACCTCGAGGGCGAAGAGATTTCGATCGACGAGCTCAAGGCCGGCATCCGCAAGATGACGATCAACTCCGAGCTCTACCCGGTCTTCTGTGGTTCCGCGTTCAAGAACCGCGGCGTCCAGCCGATGCTCGACGCCGTCGTGGACTACCTGCCGAACCCGCTCGACGTCCCCCCGATGATCGGTCACGATCCTCGCGACGAAGAGAAGGAACTGACCCGTAAGCCTTCCGCTGACGAGCCGTTCTCCGCACTGGCGTTCAAGATCGCCGCGCACCCCTTCTTCGGCCAGCTCACCTTCATCCGCGTGTACTCCGGTCACGTGGAAGCAGGCGCACAGGTGGTCAACTCCACCAAGGGCAAGAAGGAGCGCATCGGCAAGCTGTTCCAGATGCACGCCAACAAGGAAATGCCGGTTGACGGCGCTACCGCTGGCCACATCTACGCAGCGATCGGCCTGAAGGACACCACCACGGGCGACACCCTGTGCGATTCTTCGAACCAGATCGTCCTCGAGTCCATGAGCTTCCCGGAGCCCGTGATCTCGGTCGCGATCGAGCCGAACACCAAGGGTGACCAGGAGAAGCTCTCCACGGCCATCCAGAAGCTCTCCGCTGAGGACCCGACCTTCCAGGTCTCCCTCAACGAAGACACCGGCCAGACCATCATCGCCGGCATGGGCGAGCTCCACCTGGACATCCTGGTGGACCGCATGCGCCGTGAATTCAAGGTCGAGGCAAACGTGGGCAAGCCCCAGGTTGCCTACCGCGAAACCATCAAGCGTGCTGTAGAGCGTCACGACTACACGCACAAGAAGCAGACCGGTGGTTCGGGCCAGTTCGCAAAGATCCAGATCGCCATCGAGCCGCTGGACACGTCCGAAGGCGAGATGTACCAGTTCGAGAACAAGGTCACCGGTGGCCGCGTTCCGCGCGAATACATCCCGTCCGTTGACGCTGGTATCCAGGATGCGCTGAACGACGGCGTCCTGGCCGGATACCCGGTTGTCGGCATCAAGGCGACGCTGATTGACGGCGCTTACCACGATGTTGACTCCTCGGAAATGGCGTTCAAGATCGCCGGACGTATGGCTTTCAAGGAAGCCGCACGCAAGGCGAACCCCGTCCTGCTTGAACCGCTGATGGATGTCGAGGTCCGCACCCCTGAGGAATACATGGGTGAAGTTATCGGTGACCTCAACTCCCGCCGTGGCCAGATGCAGTCCATGGAAGATGCCCAGGGCGTCAAGGTCATTCGCGCGCACGTCCCGCTGTCCGGCATGTTCGGCTACATCGGTGACCTGCGTTCGAAGACCCAGGGCCGCGCTGTGTACTCCATGACGTTCAACAGCTACGCCGAGGTCCCGAAGGCAGTTGCCGACGAGATCATCCAGAAGAGCCGCGGCGAGTAGTCCGCAAGGACTTCCCGCAGCAGCGAAAACACTCGGGTGCGTTTCCTCAATAGGAGATTCACCTGGTGCTGGCGGCCGGCCCCGGTCGGACGCAGTCCAGCCGGGCACCGGCCGCCAGCACGAACAGGCTCGAGGGACTAGTATTAGTTCCTGAATCTGCAATTTCACCAATCCAAAGCCCCCCAAGTAGACTTACTGGAGTTTCAGCCGCGACAAGCGCGGTCGAAGGGTAAGTCATTTGAAAACGTTCTAGGAGGAACCTGTGGCAAAGGCAAAGTTCGAGCGGACTAAGCCGCACGTTAACATCGGTACCATTGGTCACGTTGACCACGGTAAGACGACGCTGACGGCCGCCATTTCCAAGGTGCTGTACGACAAGTACCCGACTCTCAACGAGAAGCGTGACTTCGCGTCGATTGACTCTGCACCCGAAGAGCGTCAGCGCGGCATTACCATCAACATCTCCCACGTTGAGTACCAGACCGAGAAGCGCCACTACGCACACGTAGACGCTCCGGGTCACGCTGACTACATCAAGAACATGATCACCGGCGCTGCTCAGATGGACGGTGCAATCCTCGTGGTTGCCGCCACTGACGGTCCGATGGCCCAGACCCGCGAGCACGTTCTGCTCGCCCGCCAGGTTGGTGTTCCCTACCTGCTGGTGGCACTGAACAAGGCTGACATGGTCGATGACGAGGAACTCCTCGACCTCGTCGAAATGGAAGTTCGTGAGCTCCTGAGCTCGCAGGGCTTCGATGGCGACGAAGCACCGGTTGTCCGCGTTTCGGGCCTGAAGGCTCTGGAAGGCGACCCGGAGTGGGTCAAGTCCGTTGAGGACCTGATGGCTGCTGTCGACGAGTCCGTTCCGGACCCGGTACGTGACCGTGACAAGCCGTTCCTGATGCCGATCGAAGACGTCTTCACGATCACCGGCCGTGGCACCGTTGTTACGGGCCGCGCCGAGCGTGGAACCCTCGCGATCAACTCTGAGGTCGAGATCGTCGGCATCCGCCCGGTCCAGAAGACCACGGTTACCGGTATCGAGATGTTCCACAAGCAGCTCGACGAAGCATGGGCCGGCGAGAACTGTGGCCTCCTGCTCCGCGGTCTGAAGCGCGACGATGTCGAGCGTGGCCAGGTTGTCGTCAAGCCGGGTTCCATCACCCCGCACACCGACTTCGAGGCTAACGTCTACATCCTCTCCAAGGACGAAGGCGGGCGTCACAACCCGTTCTACTCCAACTACCGCCCGCAGTTCTACTTCCGCACCACGGACGTAACCGGCGTTATCACCCTGCCGGAAGGCACGGAAATGGTTATGCCCGGCGACAATACTGAGATGACCGTTGCGCTCATCCAGCCGATCGCAATGGAAGAGGGCCTCGGCTTCGCAATCCGCGAAGGCGGCCGCACCGTTGGTTCGGGACGCGTCACCAAGATCATCAAGTAGTCCTTGCTGATCTGAGCTTGAAGTCCTGATCGGCGGCCGCCTGGCGGCCTCCGTGACGAAAAGGAACAGCCCCGCTGCACTGCAGCGGGGCTGTTCCTTTTAAGTGCCTGCTACGGTTGCAGGTGAAGAGAGGAGACCGGCATGGAATGGATCATTTTCCTGGTGGTAATTGCCGCCGGCGTCGGTGGCGGGCTGTGGGCCAAGAAATACTTCCGGCACGAGATCGAGCGTGCAAAACGCATCGACCGCGCCAACAAGAACAAGTAGCGGGGCATTGATCTAGCGCGCGGACTGGTCTTGCCTGGCCCTGCTGAGGGCCTGGTACCAATAGAAGGACTCCTTGGGGGTCCGCGCCTGGGTGTCGAAGTCGACGTGGACCAGGCCGAAGCGCTGGGAGTAGCCGGCCGCCCATTCGAAGTTGTCCATCAGCGTCCACACGTAGTAGCCCAGGAGTTCGACGTCGTCGGCGATGCCGCCGGGGGCCGTCGCGGCGAGTGCGTGGCCCAGATGGTCGGCGAGGTAGCTGATCCGGCCCGCGTCAGCGATCGGCCCGTCCACATGGTCCGGTTCCGGGAAGCTCGCTCCGCTCTCGGTGATGTAGAGCGGTGGGAGGGCCTCGCCGTACCGGTCCTTCATTTCCCGAAGCAGCGGACCCAGGTGGTCCGGCGCAACCGGCCAGCCGAAGCCGGTGGTTTCATACTCCGGGAATGCGGCAAAGTGGAACGGCAGCTTAACCATCGCCTCCGCTGAGCCGACCGGGCTGTCCGCGGGGCCGCGGCCGGTGGCCACCTTCACCGGGTAGTAGTAGTTCACCCCGTAGAAATCCAGCGGCTGGTGGATATTGCGCAGGTCCGCGTCGGAGATCCTGGCGAGGGCACGGAACCAGGGCCTGGCCAGCAGCGGCGGTTTCGGATAGCTCCCCAACAGGATCGGATCGGCGTAGATCCGGTTCAGTGCCAGATCGAAGACCTTCGCCAGCAGCTTGTCCGTGACGGACCCGGTGGCCGGCCGGACGGGGGAGTGCAGGTTGGTGACGCCGACCGCCCCGGTAACGCCCTCGGCCCGCAGGGCCTGGACCGCGAGTCCGTGGGCCAGGAGCTGGTGGTGCACCGACGGCAGGGCGTCGAAGAGCAGGTCGTGGCCGGGCGCATGCACGCCGAGGGCATAGCCGTTGAGGGTGACGGAGGCCGGTTCGTTCAACGTCACCCACTGGGTCACCCGGTCCCCGAACCGGGCGCCGGCGGCGGCGCTGTAGTCGGCGAAGCGTTCCGCCGTCGTCCGGTTCATCCAGCCTCCGCGGTGCTCCAACGGAAGCGGGGTGTCCCAGTGGTACAGCGTGGCCATCGGCGAGATTCCGGCCTCGAGGAGCCGGTCGATCAGCCGGTCGTAGAAGTCGAGGCCCTCGGCGTTGAACGGGCCCGTGCCGTCCGGCTGGATCCGCGGCCAGGAAATCGAGAACCGGTAGGAATCGATGCCCAGCTCGCGCATCAACCGGACGTCCTCGTCCGTACGGTTGTAGTGATCGCAGGCGACGGCGGGGGAGTGCCCGTCCTGGATGCTGCCGGGCTTCTCGGCAAAGGCGTCCCAGCCTGAGGGTCCTCGCCCCCCGGCTGCGAGGGCACCTTCGATTTGGAAGGCGGCGGAGGCCACCCCCAGCATGAAGCCCGGCCGCAGCTTGGCAGCGAGGGCCTGGACGGCGGGGGAATCCTGCACGGTCATGCCCCTATCTTCGTATCGACCGTTGCTGAAGGCAATGACCGGGCGCCGGCAGGACCAAGAGTCGAGAGGAGCGGGGAGCCGGGGGCAGGTCCTGTCGGCGCTGATTCGCTTCTGCCGATTAATTCCGGCATACTAGATGAGTTGTTCAAGCGCTCTTTCGCGTCCCGATCCGGATAATGCCGGGTGCCAGGGTCCAAGTAAGAGCCCAAACATAACCCACTTCCCAAGGAACTGCGGACGAGTACGCGTGCAAAGCGCGACACGCCCGACCGCGGGGGTCGGTTGCGCCGGCAGGTTGAGGAACCCGGATTCATCCGGATTCAGCTTGTGCGGCGGGTGGTAGTTACGACTTCAAATGCTTCGGCAGCCACACAACGAGTAAGTAAACAGGGCAGCCCTAAACAGGGGAAGCACAGACTGAAAGAGAGTCAGGCGACATGGCGGGACAAAAAATCCGCATCCGGCTGAAGTCATATGACCACGAGGTCATTGACGTTTCAGCACGGAAGATCGTTGAGACGGTCACGCGCGCAGGCGCAACTGTAGTTGGCCCCGTGCCGCTGCCGACGGAGAAGAACATCTACTGCGTAATCCGCTCTCCGCACAAGTACAAGGACAGCCGCGAGCACTTTGAAATGCGCACGCACAAGCGTCTTATCGACATCATCGATCCCACGCCCAAGGCTGTTGATTCGCTCATGCGTCTCGACCTGCCGGCCGACGTGAACATCGAAATCAAGCTGTAGGGAGGTGCTGAGAGACTATGACCGCAACCCGTAACGTAAAGGGCCTGCTGGGCACGAAGCTCGGCATGACCCAGGTCTGGGACGAGAACAACAAGCTCATCCCCGTCACTGTGGTCCAGGCTGACTCGAACGTCATCACGCAGCTGCGCAATGCAGAGACTGATGGCTACGTCGCCGTTCAGATCGGCTACGGCCAGATCGACCCCCGCAAGGTCACCAAGCCGCTGGCTGGTCACTTTGAAAAGGCAGGCGTCACGCCTCGCCGCCACGTCGTAGAACTGCGCACTGCAGATGCTGACTCTTACGAGCTGGGCCAGGAGCTCTCCGTAGAGCTCTTCGAAGCCGGCCAGAAGATCGACGTCGTTGGCACCACCAAGGGTAAGGGCTTCGCCGGTGTTATGAAGCGTCACGGCTTCCACGGCGTTGGAGCTTCCCACGGTGCCCACAAGAACCACCGTAAGCCCGGTTCTATCGGTGGAGCATCCACCCCGAGCCGCGTCTTCAAGGGCATGAAAATGGCCGGCCGCATGGGCGCCGTTCGTCACACCACGCTGAACCTCACGGTCCACGCGGTTGACGTCGAGAAGTCGCTGCTCCTGATCAAGGGTGCCGTCCCCGGCGCCCGCGGCCAGGTCGTACTCGTACGCACCGCCGTGAAGGGAGCCTAGTTCAATGACTAGCACTGTCAAGGTTGACCTGCCTGCAGAGATCTTCGACGTACAGACCAACGTGCCGCTGCTGCACCAGGTCGTCGTTGCACAGCTCGCTGCTGCTCGCCAGGGTACCCACAAGACCAAGACCCGCGCCGAAGTTTCCGGCGCCGGTCGCAAGCCGTTCAAGCAGAAGGGCACCGGCCGCGCCCGTCAGGGTTCAATCCGTGCTCCTCACATGACCGGTGGTGGCATCGTCCACGGCCCCACGCCGCGTGACTACAGCCAGCGCACCCCCAAGAAGATGATTGCTGCTGCACTGCGCGGCGCTCTCTCTGACCGCGCCCGTAACGGCCGCATCCACGTCGTTGCTGATCTGGTCGAAGGCACCAAGCCGTCTTCCCGTGACGCACTGGCAACGCTGCGTGGCGTCTCCGAGCGCAAGAACCTGCTCGTTGTCATCGACCGCGCCAACGATGTTGCTGCACTCTCCGTGCGCAACCTCCAGGATGTTCACGTTCTGTACGCAGACCAGCTGAACACCTACGACGTGCTCGTTTCTGACGACGTAGTCTTCACCAAGGCTGCCTACGAAGCATTCGTTGCTGACAAGGCTGCAAAGAACGAGGAGGATGCCAAGTGAGCGCAGCCACCATCAAAGACCCGCGCGACGTCGTGCTTGCACCCGTCGTTTCGGAAAAGAGCTACGGCCTGATCGACGAGGGCAAGTACACCTTCCTGGTGGACCCCCGCTCGAACAAGACCGAGATCAAGCTGGCCGTGGAGAAGATTTTCTCCGTCAAGGTCGAATCGATCAACACCATCAACCGTGCCGGTAAGCGCAAGCGCACCAAATTCGGATGGGGTACCCGCAAGAACACCAAGCGTGCCATTGTGAGCCTCAAAGAAGGCACTATCGACATCTTCGGCGGTCCGCTCTCGTAGCGGAGACCACTTTAACGAGGAAATAAATTATGGGAATCCGTAAGTACAAGCCGACTACCCCGGGCCGTCGTGGCTCGAGCGTAGCGGACTTCACCGAAATCACGCGGTCGACGCCGGAAAAGTCGTTGGTACGTCCCCTCCCGAAAAAGGGTGGCCGTAACAACACCGGTAAGATCACGACCCGTCACAAGGGTGGTGGCCACAAGCGCCAGTACCGTCTGATCGACTTCCGTCGTCACGACAAGGACGGCGTCAACGCCCGCGTTGCCGAAATCGAGTACGATCCGAACCGCACGGCTCGCATCGCCCTCCTGCACTACGTTGATGGCACCAAGCGTTACATCATCGCCCCGAACAAGCTGGCCCAGGGTGACACCGTGGAAGCAGGTGCCGACGCTGACATCAAGCCCGGCAACAACCTGCCGCTGCGCAACATCCCGGTCGGTACCGTAATCCACGCAGTTGAACTGCGCCCGGGTGGCGGCGCCAAGATGGGCCGCTCCGCCGGCGCATCGATCCAGCTCGTTGCAAAGGAAGGCCGTTTCGCCCAGCTGCGTCTGCCTTCCGGCGAAATCCGCAACGTTGACGTGCGCTGCCGCGCAACCGTCGGCGAGGTCGGCAACGCCGAGCAGTCGAACATCAACTGGGGTAAGGCCGGCCGTATGCGCTGGAAGGGCGTCCGCCCGACCGTCCGTGGTGTCGCCATGAACCCGGTCGACCACCCGCACGGTGGTGGCGAGGGTAAGACGTCCGGTGGACGTCACCCCGTCAACCCGAACGGTAAGCGCGAAGGCCGCACCCGCCGTCCCAACAAAGAGAGCGACAAGCTTATTGTTCGTCGCCGTCGTACTGGCAAGAACAAGCGATAGGAGCCTGGACACATGCCACGCAGCCTGAAAAAAGGTCCTTTCGTTGACCAGCACCTCTTTGTGAAGGTAGCCAGGGAAAACGAAAAGGGCACCAAGAACGTCATCAAGACCTGGTCCCGCCGTTCGATGATCGTCCCCGACATGCTCGGCCACACGATCGCCGTGCACGACGGACGCAAGCACATCCCGGTGTTTGTCACTGAGTCGATGGTCGGGCACAAGCTCGGCGAATTCGCTCCCACGCGGACATTCCGCGGCCATGTCAAGGACGACCGTAAGGGCAAGCGCCGCTAGGCGCCTGCACTTACGTCAAAGACGAGAGAAGGAAAGCAATGGAAGCCAAGGCAATTGCGCGTCACATCCGCGTAACGCCTATGAAGGCCCGGCGCGTCGTCAACCTTGTTCGTGGTAAGCAAGCGAACGAGGCTCTGGCAATTCTGAAGTTTGCCCCGCAGGCAGCTTCTGAGCCGGTATTCAAGGTAGTTCAGTCGGCAATCTCCAACGCCCGGGTCCTCGCGGACCGCGACGGCGTGGCGTTTGACGAAGGTGACCTCATCATCAGCGAAGCGTTTGTTGATGAAGGCCCGACCATGAAGCGGTTCCAGCCGCGTGCCCAGGGTCGTGCATTTCAGATCAAGAAGCGCACGAGCCACATCACCGTGGTAGTCGCTACCCCGGAGAAAGAGGAGGCTCGCTAAGTGGGACAGAAAGTTAACCCGCACGGGTTCCGACTCGGTATCACCACCGATCACGTATCGCACTGGTTCGCCGACAGCACCAAGGCCGGCCAGCGGTACAAGGACTTCGTTCGCGAAGACATCCGTATCCGCCAGCTCATGTCCACGGGCATGGAGCGCGCCGGCATCGCCAAGGTTGAGATCGAGCGCACCCGCGACCGTGTCCGCGTGGATATCCACACGGCACGTCCGGGTATCGTGATCGGCCGCCGCGGCGCCGAGGCAGACCGCATCCGCGGCGAGCTCGAAAAGCTCACCGGCAAGCAGGTCCAGCTGAACATCCTCGAGGTCAAGAACCCCGAGATGGAAGCCCAGCTTGTTGCCCAGGGCGTTGCAGAGCAGCTGACTTCCCGCGTGGCCTTCCGCCGTGCGATGAAGAAGGCAATGCAGTCCGCGCAGCGCGCTGGTGCCAAGGGCATCCGTATCGCTTGCTCGGGTCGACTGGGTGGCGCAGAAATGTCCCGCTCGGAGTTCTACCGCGAAGGCCGTGTGCCCCTGCACACCCTCCGCGCGAACATCGACTACGGCTTCTACGAGGCCAAGACCACCTTCGGCCGCATCGGCGTGAAGGTCTGGATCTACAAGGGTGACGTCACCGCCAAGGAACTGGCTCAGCAGGCAGCTGCTGCTCCGTCCCGCGGCCGTGGTGCCAGCGATCGTCCGGGCCGCCCGGGTGGCGCTGACCGTGGTGACCGCCGTCGTCGTAACGACCGCCCGGCCGAGGCTGCACCCGCTGCTGCCGACGCTCCGGCTGTCGAAGCAGCTGCACCGGCAGTAGAAGGAGGACAGGCTTAAATGCTTATCCCGCGTCGAGTAAAGCACCGTAAGCAGCACCACCCGGGTCGTTCCGGCGCTGCCACGGGCGGCACCGAGGTCTCGTTCGGTGAGTGGGGTATCCAGGCTCTGAGCCCGGCCTACGTCACGAACCGTCAGATCGAATCTGCCCGTATCGCGATGACCCGCCACATCAAGCGTGGCGGAAAGGTCTGGATCAACATCTACCCGGACCGTCCGCTGACGAAGAAGCCGGCCGAAACCCGCATGGGTTCCGGTAAGGGTTCTCCGGAATGGTGGGTCTCAAACGTCAAGCCGGGCCGGGTTCTCTTCGAACTCTCCGGTGTCAGTGAAGAGGTAGCTCGCGAGGCCCTGCGCCTGGCAATCCACAAGCTGCCGTTGAAGGCACGCATTGTGCGTCGCGAAGGTGGTGAGTAGAAATGGCAGTAGGATCCAAGGAACTTGCATCCGCACAGCTGGACGGTTTCGACAACGAGCGTCTCGTTGAAGAACTCCGCAAGGCCAAGGAAGAGCTGTTCAACCTGCGTTTCCAGTCCGCCACCGGACAGCTGGAGAACCACGGTCGTCTGCGCGCGGTAAAGAAGGACATCGCACGCATCTACACCGTTCTCCGTGAGCGCGAGCTGGGCATTCGTGCCGAGGTTGCCGCACCGGTTGTGGAAGCCAAGGAAGAAAAGAAGTCCAAGAAGGCTGCAACCAAGAAGGCTGACAAGGCTGAAACGGTTGAGACCGAGGAGGACGCCAAGTGAGTGAAAAGGACGAGAACGTGACGGAAACTGTTTCCGACGCAGCCAAGGCTGACGAGCGCGGTTACCGTAAGACGAAGCGCGGCTATGTCGTCTCGGACAAGATGGAAAAGACCATCGTTGTCCAGGTCGAAGACCGCGTGAAGCACGCCCTCTACGGCAAGGTTATGCGCCGCAACACGAAGATCAAGGCTCACGACGAAGAGAACTCCGCCGGCATCGGCGACCTCGTTCTCCTCGCCGAGACCCGCCCGCTGTCCGCTACCAAGCGGTGGCGCCTGGTGGAGATCCTCGAGAAGGCCAAGTAACACCTGCAGCTTCCCCGCCCGGGAATCTGCACCGAAACCCCCGTTCCCTTCTGGGAGCGGGGGTTTCCTCGTTCCCGGCGGGGGCCTGTGGCGTCGCCGGCATCTCACGCCGCGCAGAGTTTCAGCGGGTGTCCGACGCCGGCCGGCTCAGTTCGCGGGGGAGGGGGCGGAAGGCGGGCCAAGAGACTGCCGTGAGCGACGACGTCGGCCGCTGAGGGCCGGCCGCACCCCGCCCGCGCCCACTAAGTGTCCCTTCGCGCGTCGTGGGCAGGGGGCTGGCAGCTGTGATATGGGGATGCGCCGGAAACGTGCTAAGATTTTGAGTTTGTATGGCGCCTTTCGTGCGTCATCATCAACCTCGTAAACAATCGTGCCACGGCATAGTGCCCCCTCGCGCCTCGCGCTCCCGGGAAGCAACTGTTTTTGGCACGGGCGTTTAGGCCTGGTCTGGCAAAATCCAGGCAGGTCAAGAGACACCCCGATCAACCGTTCCGCAAGGCTCATTCCGTAGGAAGATTTTCGGTCTGAGAACCGGCGCGACGCAAGGAGTAAATAGTGATTCAGCAGGAGTCGCGACTCAAGGTCGCCGACAACACGGGTGCTAAGGAAATCCTTACCATTCGCGTTCTCGGTGGATCTGGCCGTCGCTACGCAGGCATTGGCGACGTGATCGTCGCTACCGTCAAGGACGCAATTCCGGGCGGCAACGTAAAGAAGGGCGACGTCGTCAAGGCTGTCATCGTCCGTACCAAGAAGGAACGCCGCCGTGCGGATGGTTCCTACATCAAGTTTGACGAGAACGCAGCTGTGATCCTGAAGAACGACGGTGACCCCCGCGGTACCCGTATCTTCGGACCGGTTGGTCGTGAACTTCGCGACAAGAAGTTCATGAAGATCGTTTCTCTGGCTCCGGAGGTGCTCTAGTCCATGGCTAAGATCAAAAAGGGTGACCTCGTTCAGGTCATCACTGGCGCCAAGGCTGAGCGCGGCGGCGACCGTGGCAAGCAGGGCAAGGTTCTGCGCGTATTCCCGGAGACCAACCGCGTGTTGGTTGAAGGCATTAACCGCGTAACCAAGCACACCAAGGTCGGTCAGTCGCAGCGCGGCACCAAGACCGGTGGCATCGAGGTCGTTGAGGCTTCAATCCACATCTCCAACGTGGCTCTGGTTGACCCCTCCACCAAGAAGCCCACCCGCGTCGGTTTCCGCACCGAGACCGTTGAGCGCGATGGCGTGAAGCGTGAAGTGCGTGTCCGCGTGGCCAAGAGCTCAGGGAAGGACATCTAATGACTGAGACTCTCGAGACTCCGGCAAGCAAGATCGTTCCTCGTCTGAAGACCAAGTACGCGGATTCCATCAAGAGCGCGCTCGTTGAGGAATTCAAGTACGAGAACGTCAACCAGGTTCCCCGTCTGGTGAAGGTCGTTGTGAACATGGGTGTTGGAGATGCCGCTAAGGACTCCAAGCTGATCGACGGCGCTGTCCGCGATCTGACCCTGATCACCGGCCAGAAGCCGCAGGTAACCAAGGCCCGCAAGTCGATCGCACAGTTCAAGCTGCGCGAAGGCATGCCGATCGGTGCGCACGCGACTCTGCGTGGCGACCGCATGTGGGAATTCCTGGACCGTCTGGTCACGCTGGCACTGCCGCGTATCCGCGACTTCCGGGGCCTCAGCGGCAAGCAGTTCGACGGCAACGGCAACTACACCTTCGGTCTGACCGAGCAGGTTATGTTCCACGAGATCGACCAGGATTCCATTGACCGCGTTCGCGGCATGGACATCACCGTCGTGACCACTGCCAAGACCGACGACGAAGGCCGCGCGCTGCTCAAGGCGCTTGGCTTCCCGTTCAAGACCGAAGATTAATCTAGCTACGTAAAAGGTCCGGCTGCCTGGCTTTGTTTCCAGGACAGCGGAAACCGTTATGAGGAAGGGCAAGAGCCCACATGACTATGACAGATCCTGTCGCAGATATGCTTACGCGTCTGCGCAATGCAAACTCGGCATACCACGATTCCGTGTCTATGCCTTACAGCAAGCTCAAGGCACGCGTTGCTGACATCCTGAAGGCAGAAGGCTTCATCGCCTCCTGGAAGGAAGAAGACGCGGAGGTTGGCAAGAAGCTGACCCTCGAGCTCAAGTTCGGTCCGAACCGCGAGCGTTCCATCGCTGGCGTTCGTCGTATTTCCAAGCCGGGACTGCGCGTTTACGCAAAGTCCACCAACCTGCCGCACGTGCTGGGTGGCCTGGGTATCGCAATCCTGTCCACCTCTTCCGGCCTCCTGACTGACAAGCAGGCCGGCAAGAAGGGCGTGGGCGGCGAAGTCCTCGCTTACGTCTGGTAACGGGAAAGGAAGAGAATAATGTCACGTATTGGACGTCTCCCCATCACCGTTCCTGCCGGCGTTGAGGTCAAGGTTGACGGCTCTGTCGTCAGCGTCAAGGGTTCCAAGGGCGAGCTGAGCCACACTGTGGCCAGCCCGATCGAGGTCACCCTGGAAGATGGCACCCTGACTGTCGCCCGCCCGAACGACGAGCGCGCCTCCCGTTCGCTGCACGGCCTGACCCGCACCCTGATCGCCAACATGATCCAGGGCGTTACCGCAGGCTACGAGAAGAAGCTTGAGATTGTCGGTACCGGTTACCGCGTCCAGGCCAAGGGTTCTGACCTTGAGTTCGCTCTGGGCTACAGCCACCCGGTCAACGTCTCGGCTCCGAACGGCATCACCTTTGCAGTTGAGACCCCGACCAAGCTCTCTGTTTCAGGTATCTCCAAGCAGCAGGTCGGCGAGGTTGCTGCCAACATTCGCAAGCTGCGGAAGCCGGACCCCTATAAGGGCAAGGGCATCCGCTACGCCGGCGAAGTCATCCGCCGCAAGGTCGGAAAGGCTGGTAAGTAACCATGGCCATCGCAATTAACAAGAAGCGTACGAACAAGAGCAAGTCTGCCCAGCGCAGCCGCCGCCAGCTTCGTATCCGCAAGCGCATCTCCGGTACGGCTGTACGTCCGCGTCTGGTCGTCAACCGTTCCGCACGCCACGTATTCGTCCAGGTTGTCGATGACACCAAGGGCCTGACCGTAGCGAGCGCGTCCACTCTGGAAGCCGACCTTCGTGCGTTCGACGGTGACAAGACCGCCAAGGCCAAGCGCGTTGGCGAGCTCGTCGCCGAGCGCGCCAAGGCTGCCGGTATCGAAGCTGTTGTCTTCGACCGCGGTGGTAACAAGTACCACGGCCGGATCGCCGCCGTCGCTGACGGCGCACGTGAAGGTGGGCTGGCACTGTGACCGAAAATAACGAAAAGGACATTCAGGTGACTGAAGCTGTAGCTGCTCCGGCAACTGAGACCGCTGCGCCTGCTACCACTGACGACCGCCGTGGTGGCGCCCGTCGTGGCGAGCGTGGCGACCGCGGCCAGGGCCGTGGCGACCGTGGTGGCCGTGGTGGCCGCGACGGCGGCCGCGAAGCCGAGAAGAGCCAGTTCGTAGAGCGCGTCGTAACCATCAACCGCGTTTCCAAGGTCGTCAAGGGTGGTCGTCGCTTCAGCTTCACCGCCCTCGTCGTCGTCGGTGACGGCAACGGTATGGTCGGCGTCGGCTACGGCAAGGCTAAGGAAGTTCCCGCCGCCATCGCGAAGGGCGTTGAAGAGGCCAAGAAGTCCTTCTTCCGCGTTCCCCGCATCGGCAGCACCATCCCGCACCGCGTGCAGGGCGAAGCCGCTGCAGGCGTTGTCATGCTGCGTCCGGCTTCCGCCGGTACCGGTGTTATCGCCGGCGGTCCGGTCCGTGCAGTACTGGAGTGCGTGGGCATCCACGACATCCTCTCCAAGTCGCTCGGTTCCTCCAACGCCATCAACATCGTTCACGCGACCGTTGATGCGCTGAAGCGCCTCGAAGAGCCGGCAGCAGTGGCAGCACGCCGCGGCCTCCCGCTCGACGAGGTCGCTCCGCCGGCAATGGTGAAGGCGCTCCTGAACCAGAAGGCAGGTGTCTGAGTCATGGCTAAGAACCTGATTCCCTCCGACGCTCAGTTGGAGATCACTCAGATCAAGTCCGCCATTGGCGGCAAGCAGAACCAGCGCGACACCCTTCGCTCCCTCGGCCTGAAGCGGATCGGACACACCGTTGTCCGCACCGCCGACGCCGTGACCGTCGGGATGCTCAACACGGTTCCGCACCTGGTAAAGGTAGAGGAGGCGAAGTAAATGGCAGAGAAGAACACCGCCGAGAAGGCACAGGGCGCCGCTGCTGAGAAGCAGAACGCACTGAAGGTTCACCACCTGCGTCCCGCCCCGGGTGCCAAGACCGCCAAGACCCGCGTTGGTCGTGGTGAAGGTTCCAAGGGTAAGACCGCTGGTCGCGGTACCAAGGGTACGAAGGCCCGCTACCAGATCAAGGCTGGCTTTGCCGGCGGCCAGCTGCCGCTGCACATGCGCCTGCCGAAGCTGCGCGGCTTCAAGAACCCGTTCCGGGTTGAGTACCAGGTTGTAAACCTGGACAAGCTCAACGAGCTGTTCCCGGAAGGTGGCGCAGTCACCGTGGAGAACCTGGTCGAAAAGGGTGCCGTTCGCAAGAACCAGCCCGTCAAGGTGCTGGGCACCGGCGACATCACCGTCAAGGTTGACGTCACCGTCCACGCATTCTCGGCCAGCGCCGCAGAAAAGATTGCCGCAGCAGGCGGAAGCACCACCGCCCTCTAAAAAGGCGGCGGGGCAGTTGCCCGTTGTTGAAACTCCCGGCACCGTGGGGCTCAGGCCCCCGGTGCCGGGAGTTTTTTCTGTTTCCCGGCCATGCCGATTGTTCGCCGGACGCATCCACCCGTTAGACTCGGTTGTTGGGTTTATTTGACCTATCTCACACGACTTTACTTATTACTCAGGAGGACGCTTGCTTAGCGCATTTGGCCGGGCCTTTCGCACGCCTGATCTGCGACGCAAGTTGTTGTTCACGCTGGGAATCATCACAATCTTCCGCTTGGGTGCCTTCATCCCCTCGCCTGGTGTGAACTACCAGAATGTCCAGCAATGCTTGCAGAACGGTCAGACCTCGGGCGGGATCTACCAGCTCGTCAACCTGTTCAGCGGCGGTGCATTGCTGCAGGTCTCAATTTTCGCGCTCGGGATCATGCCGTACATCACGGCAAGCATCATCGTCCAGCTGCTCCGCGTGGTCATTCCCCGGTTCCAGCAGCTCTACGAAGAGGGCGCCTCGGGCCAGTCCAAGCTGACCCAGTACACCCGGTACCTGACGATCGCCCTGGGCCTCCTGAACGCCACGACGCTGGTGTCGCTGGCGCGCTCCGGCCAACTGCTGCCGAACTGCCAGCTGCCGATCATTCCGGACGCGAGCATCATCACCACGATCCTGATCATCATCACGCTGACGGCCGGCACCGGCCTGATCATGTGGATGGGCGAGCTCGTCACCGAGAAGGGTGTGGGCAACGGCATGTCGCTGCTCATCTTCACCTCGATCGCTGCCGGCTTCCCGACGTCCCTCGGCGCCATCTGGAAGGCGCAGGGCCCGGGCACCTTCTTTATGGTCCTCGTCATCGGCCTGCTGACCGTGGCCCTGGTCGTCTTCGTTGAGCAGTCCCAGCGCCGCATCCCGGTGCAGTACGCCAAGCGCATGATCGGCCGCCGCACCGTGGGCGGAACCAGCACCTACATCCCCATCAAGGTGAACATGGCCGGCGTCGTGCCCGTCATCTTCGCGTCCTCGATGCTGTACCTGCCGGGCCTGATCTCCCAGTTCAACCGGCCTGCGCCGGGCGAGCCCGTCGCGCCGTGGGTTGAGTGGATCAACAACAACCTCACCCGCGGTGACCACCCCATCTACATGGCCCTGTACTTCGCCATGATTGTGTTCTTCACTTACTTCTATGTTGCGATCACTTTCAACCCTGAGGAAGTTTCTGACAACATGAAGAAGTACGGCGGCTTCATTCCGGGTATCCGTGCCGGCAAGCCGACCGCGGATTACCTGCAGTATGTGCTTTCCAGGATCACCCTGCCCGGCGCGATCTACCTGGGCTTTGTGGCCCTGATCCCGCTGATTGCCTTGGTCCTGATCAACGCCAACCAGAACTTCCCGTTCGGCGGCACCTCGATCCTGATCATGGTGGGCGTAGGTTTGGAGACCGTCAAGCAGATTGATGCTCAGCTACAGCAGCGTCACTACGAAGGGCTTTTGCGATGACGAGAATGTTGATTATCGGACCTCCCGGTTCCGGCAAGGGAACGCAGGCGGAACGCATTTCGGAGCGACTCGGCGTCGTTGCGATCTCCACCGGCGACATCTTCCGTGCCAACGTCAAGGGTGAGACGCCGCTCGGCATCGAAGCCAAGAAGTACATGGACGCGGGCGACTTCGTCCCGGACAGCGTGACCAACAAGATGGTCCGGGACCGCCTCACGGAGGACGACGTCGAAGCCGGCTTCCTGCTGGACGGCTACCCGCGCACCACCGCGCAGGTGGACTACCTCGACGCGATCCTCGCCGACGCCGACCAGAAGCTCGACGTCGTCCTGCAGCTCACGGCCGACGACGAGGAACTCGTCAAGCGCCTCCTGGGCCGCGCCAAGGACACCGGCCGCAGCGACGACAACGAAGCCGTGATCCGCCACCGCCTGGACCTCTACCACGGCCAGACGGAAGCCGTGGTGGCCAAGTATGCCGACCGCGGCATCCTCACCCAGGTCGACGGCATCGGCGGCATCGACGAGGTCACCGACCGCGTCATGCAGGCCATCAAAGCGGCGCAGTCCGCCTGATCCGGCCCGTGACTATTGAGGCTCCTCCCGCAGTGCCGGGAGGAGCCTCAGCCATTTGTCCGCACACCCCCTGCAGGGCGGCTGCGGCACCACCGAAAGGACGCTGAGCATGGCATTCGGCCAGACCCGCATTGAATACAAGACCAACGCCCAGATGCGGACCATGCACGAGGCCGGGCTGGTGCTGAGCCGCGCGCTCGACGCCGCCGTGGCGGCAGCCGTCCCCGGAGTGACCACCCGCGACCTCGACGCCGTCTTTGCCGGCGTGCTCCAGGACGCCGGAGCGAAGTCCAACTTCCTCGGCTACCACGGCTTCCCGGCCACCATCTGCACCTCGGTCAACGAGGAAGTGGTGCACGGCATCCCCGGCGACCGTGTCCTGCAGGACGGGGACATCATCTCGATCGACGGCGGCGCCATCGTGGACGGCTGGCACTCCGACTCGGCCCGTACCGTGATCGTCGGGACGGCGGACCCCGAGGACCAGCGGCTCTCCGACGTCACCGAGGCGGCCATGTGGCACGGCATCGCGGCGCTGGCCACCGGCAAGTTCGTCGGCGACATCGGCAACGCTGTGGACGACTACGTTTCCTCCGTGCCCGGGAAGCCGCTGGGCATCCTGGAGGACTACGTGGGCCACGGGATCGGCTCCGAGATGCACATGGCCCCGGACGTGCTGAACTACCGTACGGGCCACCGCGGCCCCAAGATCCGGCCCGGACTGTGCCTGGCAATCGAACCCATGCTGGTCCGCGGCAGCATCGAAACCGCCACCCTCGACGACGACTGGACCGTGGTCACCACCGACGGGAAGCGCTCCTGCCAGTGGGAGCACTCCGTGGCGGTGCACGAGAAGGGCATCTGGGTGCTTTCGGCCCCCGACGGCGGAGCCTCGAAACTGGCACCGCTCGGCGTCGTACCCGTCCCGATTCCCTAAGCGTTTCTTTCGCGGCTCCCTAGCGATGCGCTTGGCGGCTTGTGATACGACGAATCCCTGGCGACGCTGGTATTCCAGCGTCGCCAGGGATTCGTCGTATCCTCAGGCAGTGAGCGCAGCGTCAGCTCTTGAGCTTCGGCTTCACGTCCTTGGTGTAGATGCCTTCGAGGGTGGTCTTGAGCTCGGTCATGGTGGCCTTGACGTCGCCCTGCTGGGTGAGGATCTTCGCGGCGGCTTTGGCCATTTCCTGGTCCGCGCCCGGCAGGAACACCCGGGCGTTGTCCTGGACGTGGGTAACCGCGAGCTGGTCGATGGCCGTCTTGATCTGAGGCGTCTTGGCGAGCACCGCGGTCATGTCGGCGGACGTCCGGGTCGGCATGTAGCCGGTCGCGGCGGAGAACGCGGCGGTGTTCTCCGGCTCGGTCATGAACTTCAGGAATGTCGCGGCAGCGAGCTGGACTTCCTTGCTGACACCGCTGGGGATGCCGAGCCCGGCGCCGCCGGTGGGGCAGACACCGCTTTCCTTCTTCGGGCCGCCCGGGAGGAAGCCGACGCCCACGTTGAACTTGGCGGAGCTCAGCACGCCCAGCAGGGAGCCGGTGGAGGCGATCGTGGCGGAGGTGATGCCGGCCGCGAAGTCGTCCGCGGCCTCCTTGGAGGAGACACCCGCCCACTTGTCCTTGTAGATCGAGTCCTGGGCCCACTGGAGCGCTTCCACCGACTCGGCGGAATCACAGTTGATGGTCCATTCGTTGGACCAGCTGCCGCCCCAGCCCCAGAGGTTGTTCTGCAGGGTCCAGCCGGCGTATCCGGCCAGTGCGGGATAGATGTAGGCGTACTGGGCGCCGGAGCTGGCCTTCAGTTTCGGGGCCCACTCGGCGAACTCCTGCCAGGTCTTGGGCGCCCGGTCCGGCAAGCCGGCGGCCTTGAAGTGGTCCTTGTTGTAGTAGAACAGCGGGGTGGAGCGGCCGTAGGGGAGGGCCCACTGCTTGTCGGCGTACTGGTAGTCCGCGACGAGTGACTTCTGGAAGTCGTCAACCTTGATGTCCAACTGCTTGATCAGGTTGTCGAGCGGGATGATGTTGCCGTTGGTGTAGTACCGGAACCACCAGACGTCCGAGAGCACCACAAGGCCGGGCAGGGCCGACTTCGCTGCCTGGGAGGTCTGGAACTTCTGCGCGATTTCCTCGTAATTGGCGCCCGCGGTGATCAGGTTGACCTTGATGTCCGGGAACTTGGCCTGGAACTTCTCGATGATCGCCTTTTCCACGTCCTGGGACTTGCCCGGGTGGTTGGTCCAGAAATCGATCGACGAGGCCGGCTTCACGCCGCTGAAGTCGATGTCCGCCGTGCCGGAGGCCCCGGTGCCGCCTCCCGTGGACGGGCCGCCGCAGGCCGCCAGGGCCGCGGCCCCTGCGCCCGCGCCGGCCAGGCCAAGGAAGTGTCTGCGGCCAAGATTCGTTGCCATGGTGGATCCTCTCAAAAGTGTTGACTTGTTGTGATGGTGGGGTGCATTCGGAGGCGGCGTCACCCGGTGACGCTGCCCTGGGTGAGGCCGGCCACGATGTAGCGCTGCAGCGCCGCAAAGACCAGCAGGATCGGAACAATCACCAGGACCGCGCCGGCCATCAGGATGCCCCAGCCGGAGCCGTTGCCTTCAGAGTTCTGCAACAGAGTCAGGCCCACGGGCAGCGTCATGGTTTCCGGCCGGTCGGTGATGATGAGCGGCCAGATGTAGTCGTTCCATTCGCTCACGACGGTGACCAGGGCGACGGTGGCGATTGACGGGCCGGAGACCGGGACGACGACCTGCCACAGCCGGCGCCAGTGCCCCGCGCCGTCGATCTCGGCAGCTTCCAGGATGGAGCCGGGCAGCGTCATGAAGTGCTGGCGGAGCAGGAAGGTGCCGAAGGCGGTGCCCAGCCCGGGCAGGATGATGCCCCAGAGGGTGTTCTTGCCACCCAGGCCCGCGATCAGGATGTAGTTGGGCAGGATGGACACCTGCGGCGGCACCATCAGCGCGACCAGGATGAGGATGAAGATGACGTTCTTGAACGGAAAGCGGACAAAGACCAGGGCGTAGGCCGTCAGGATGGCCAGGATCACCTTCACGGTGGCGCCCACCGTGGTGACGATCAGGCTGTTCAGGAAGAACCTGGCGAAGGGCACCGTCGTCATCGCTACGTGGTAGTTGTCCAGGTTCACGCTTTCCGGCAGGATCTTCAGGTCCGTCGTGACGATCTCGCCGGGCTGCTTGAAGGAGCTCAGCACCATCCAGAGCAGCGGCAGCACCACCACGAGGGTGGCGAGGATGAGCGGGACGTAGCCGGCGGCGATTGTCTGGACCAGGTTTGCGCGGGAAAACGGCCGCTGCCGTTGCGGTGGAACCTCGGGGCCGGCGGCGGGTCCGGCGTTGGCAGCGGGATCGGGGTTCACGGGGGAGAGTGTGCTCACGAGTAGTGCACCTTCCGTTCTACGAACCGCACCTGCAGCACGGTGATGATCAGGAGGATGGCGAAGAGCACCACGGAAATGGACGCCGAGTAGCCGGCCCGGTTGAAGGCCCCGAAGGCCTGCAGGTACGCCTCGTAGATCAGGGTGGATGTGCCGTTGCCGAGCGGGGTCATGATCCGGATCAGGTCGAAAGCCTGCAGCGAACTGAGCATCGTGGTGATCAGCAGGAAGAACGTGGTGGGGGAGAGCAGCGGGACCGACATGCTGATGAAGCGGCGGAACCCGTTGGCGCCGTCCAGCGACGCCGCTTCCATGACGTCCTGGGGCAGCGACTGGAGGCCGGCGAGGTAGACGACGGCGCAGTAGCCGAGGTTCTTCCAGATGTAGACCGTGATCACCATGACCAGGGAGAGCTGCGGATCGTTGATCCATTGCGGGCTCTGCTGGCCGATCCCGCGGAGCAGCCAGGACAGCACCCCGTAGCCGGGGTCGAAGATGAACAGCCAGACCAGTCCGACGCCGACCCCGCTGAGCACGTAGGGGGCGAAAACGGCGGACCGGGCGAAGGTGGTGCCGCGGACCTTGGAGTTCAAGGCGAGGGCCACCAGCAGTCCGAGGACCATGGACCCGCCGACCGTTATGACGGTGAAGATGGCCGTGGTGCCCAGCACCTTGGGGGCGTCGGCGCTGGTGAAGAAGTTGATGTAGTTGTCGAAGCCGACGACCGTGGCGGAGGCGGAGCCCAGCGTCCAGTCCAGCGTGGAGTAGTAGATGTTGTTGATGAGCGGGAGGTAGGTGAACACCGCTATCAGTGCCAGGTTCGGCAGGGCCAGCGCAAGGAACACGATGAAGTCCCTGCGGGTCCGGGCAGACCAGCGTCCCCGGCGCTGGTCCCGCGTGACGGTCCCGGCGGTAGCCACGGGACTGTCCGTCAATTGTCTAGTCATAGGGCGTCTCTAACGGATCCGGGCCTGCCGAGGGCAGGCAGTTGGGCGGGGGATCAAGAACACTTCACCACACGCTGGGTGGGCGGAACCCCGCACAAGGCCTTGTCAGAGCTTTGTTATGTCAGGCTTCCTTGCCCGTTTACCTATTGTTGGTTGCAGTATTCCACAACGTTCGTTTGCGGGCGGGGAGATCGCGGCGCCTGGTTTCCCGGCGGCGGGGCGCACAATGGAGCCATGACGGCGATTACGGATGTGCCCGGAATCCGAGTGGGCCATGCTGCCCGGACCGGGGAGGGCTGGCAGAGCGGTGTCACGGTGGTCCTGCCGCCCCCGGGGACGGCAGGCTCGGTGGACGTCAGGGGCGGCGGTCCCGGTACGCACGAGACCGACGCGCTCGACCCCACCACGCTGAGCACCGCCGTCGACGCCGTGGTCCTGACCGGGGGCAGCGCCTTCGGGCTGGCGGCTGCCCACGGCGCCCAGCGCTGGTGTGAGGAGCAGGGGAGGGGCTTCCCCGTGCCCGGCGGCGTGGTGCCGATTGTCCCCGCGGCGGCCATCTTCGACCTGGGCCGCGGCGGCGACTTCGCCGCCCGCCCGGACGAGGCCATGGGCTATGCCGCCGCCGCCGATGCCGCCGCACACCAGGAGGGGCACGACGTCGAACGAGGCAACGTGGGAGCCGGCACCGGCGCAGCCATCGGCCGGGGCCAATTCAAGGGCGGAATAGGCACGGCCTCGATCACCTTGGACAACGGCGTCGTCGTCGGGGCGCTTGCTGTAGTCAACGCGCTGGGACTCCCGTTTGTGGTGCCTACGGGAAATCCCGAACCCTCCGCGCGCTCGGTCGTTCCTCCCTTAGACGCGCGCTTCCGGGTTCCCGATTCCCCGTCGGCGAATGCCGCGCCGCCCCTCAACACAACCCTCGTCGTCGTCGCGACCAACGCCGTATTGGACAAGGCCGAGTGCAAGCGGACAGCCTCGGCAGCCCACGCCGGCCTCGCCCGGGCGCTGAATCCAAGCCATACGCTGGCCGACGGCGATACGGTCTTCGCGCTCTCCACTGGCGCCGTCGCGCTGGACCGCAGTACCGACGCCGCACGGCAGTTGAGCCTGATAAACCTGCAGAGCGCGGCAGCCGACGTCGTCCGGCTGGCCATCCTGGACGGGATCGCCGCGGCGGCGGAGGTGGAGACCCCGGCGGGGCGCTTTCGTGCATACGGGGACGGAGTGCGCTAGCATGGCTGGATTTAACATTCGGCCCGCAATGCCGTAGTGTTGACTGTTGGTTGTCTGCCCTGTTGTGCCCTTTTGTGGCCTGGTGGCAGCAGGCAAGCTAGCAAAACAAGCAATTAAAATCGTCCGCAGTGATCGTCGGTGCAAGCCGGAGGGGCTGTGGCAACAACAGTTAGCGGAGGGTATGGCCAAGAAGGACGGGGTCATTGAGATCGAGGGCGTTGTGACCGAGGCGCTGCCTAACGCGATGTTTCGCGTTGAGCTCACCAACAAGCACATCGTTCTGGCACACATCTCTGGAAAGATGCGCCAGCACTACATCAGGATTCTCCCTGAGGACCGGGTAGTGGTGGAGCTGAGCCCGTACGACCTGACACGTGGTCGTATCGTCTACCGCTACAAGTAAACACTGGCCGGCCAGGGCATTAGCCAAAGGCCGGTCCAGCTGACCAACTGCAACACGCAAAGGAACGCCATGAAGGTCAAGCCGAGCGTCAAGCAGATCTGCGAAAAGTGCAAAGTGATCCGCCGTAATGGCCGGGTCATGGTGATCTGCGAGAACCCGCGCCACAAGCAGCGCCAGGGCTAATTTCCTTCACCGGAAACCCTGGGTTGCTAACCCACGCAAGTAAATAAAAAGGCAGCACAAGCTGATCTGGGACACTGAGCAATAACGAGTCCGGACAGCTAACCCCCGGTCGGAGGCTGGGGCCGTACGGACTGTACGGGTGTACTGCCTACGACCTCCGGTTTATTCAAGGAGCACTGCCACTATGGCTCGTCTCGCTGGCGTAGACATTCCCCGCGAAAAGCGGTTGGAAATTGCGCTTACTTACATCTACGGCGTGGGCAAGACCCGTGCACACGAAACCCTGGCTGCCACCGGCATCAGCGCGGACGTTCGGGTCAAGGACCTGTCCGACGCCGAGCTCGTCCAGCTGCGTGATTACATTGAAGGCAACTACAAGGTTGAGGGTGACCTTCGCCGCGAAGTAGCAGCAGATATCCGCCGCAAGGTTGAAATCGGCAGCTACGAAGGTATTCGCCACCGTAAGGGCCTGCCAGTGCGCGGACAGCGTACGAAGACGAACGCGCGCACCCGCAAGGGCCCGAAGCGCACCGTCGCAGGCAAGAAGAAGACCCGCTAAATCCCTCGGGATTAGCTCGTCTTCCCCCCGATAACTTTCTGTAGGAGAAATAATGCCCCCGAAGACTCGTGGCGCGGTTCGCAAGCCGCGTAAGAAGGACAAGAAGAATATCGCGCTGGGCCAGGCGCACATCAAGAGCACCTTTAACAACACCATCGTTTCCATCACGGATCCGAACGGTGCTGTCATCTCCTGGGCTTCGTCCGGTGAGGTTGGCTTCAAGGGCTCACGTAAGTCCACCCCGTTCGCAGCCCAGATGGCCGCCGAAGCCGCCGCAAAGCGCGCTCAGGAGCACGGCATGCGCAAGGTTGACGTATTCGTCAAGGGACCGGGATCCGGACGCGAGACCGCAATCCGTTCACTGCAGGCCGCTGGCCTCGAGGTTGGATCCATCCAGGATGTAACCCCCAGCGCGCACAACGGCTGCCGCCCGCCGAAGCGCCGCCGCGTCTAAGTCTTAGCCGGAGCTTGCCCGGACCCTCGCCGGTCCGGGCAAGCCCAGCCGCGTTAAGTCTTCAGACCGATCTTTCCACCACCTGTGTTGCGTCATATAGCGGATGCTCGCCGAAAGGAAACCTAAGTGCTCATTGCACAGCGCCCCACCCTCTCCGAAGAGGTCGTCTCCGATAACCGCTCCCGTTTCATCATTGAACCGCTGGAGCCGGGCTTCGGTTACACCCTCGGAAACTCCCTCCGCCGTACCCTGCTCTCCTCCATCCCCGGTGCCTCTGTAACGAGCATCCGGATCGATGGCGTGCTGCACGAGTTCACCACGGTTCCGGGTGTCAAGGAAGATGTCACCGAGATCATCCTGAACATCAAGAACCTGTCGGTCTCCTCCGAGCACGACGAGCCGGTTGTTGCTTACCTGCGCAAGCAGGGCCCGGGAGTCGTCACCGCCGCGGACATCGCTCCGCCGGCCGGCGTCGAATTCCACAACCCGGATCTGCACATTGCCACGCTGAACTCGAAGGGCAAGTTCGAACTCGAACTGACCATCGAGCGCGGCCGCGGCTACGTTTCGGCAGCTCAGAACAAGTCCGGCGACTCCGAGATCGGCCGCATCCCGGTCGACTCGATCTACTCGCCGGTCCTGAAGGTTACTTTCCGCGTGGAAGCTACCCGTGTTGAGCAGCGCACTGACTTCGACAAGCTGATTGTCGACGTTGAGACCAAGCAGGCCATCGCCCCGCGCGATGCGGTTGCTTCGGCCGGTACCACCCTGGTGGAACTGTTCGGTCTGGCCCGCGAGCTGAACACCGCAGCTGAAGGTATCGAGATTGGCCCGTCGCCGACGGATGCTGCCCTGGCAGCAGACATGGCTCTGCCGATCGAGGATCTGGACCTCACCGTCCGTTCCTACAACTGCCTCAAGCGTGAGGGCATCCACACCGTGGGTGAACTCGTTGCCCGCTCCGAGGCTGACCTGATGGACATCCGTAACTTCGGTGCGAAGTCCATTGATGAGGTCAAGGCGAAGCTTGTTGAACTGGGTCTGTCCCTCAAGGACTCCCCTCCCGGTTTCGACCTCGCAGCCCGCGCCGCAGCCATCGAAGAGGACGACGCCGCTTTCAGCGACGACGAGCTCTAAAACAGATCTTGGCCAGCAGGCTGGACGCACCGCAGCGTGCGCAGCCCGCCGGCTTCCATATGAGGAGAAACTATAATGCCTACCCCCGCTAAGGGTCCGCGCCTCGGAGGCGGAGCGGCTCACGAGCGTCTTATGCTCGCGAACCTGTCCGCCGCACTGTTCGAGCACAAGCGGATCACCACCACGGTGACCAAGGCCAAGCGCCTGAAGCCGTACGCCGAGCGCCTGGTGACTTTCGCCAAGCGCGGTGACCTCGCTTCCCGCCGTCGTGTACTCGGCCTGATCAGCAACAAGGGCATCGTCCACGAGCTGTTCACCGACATTGCACAGGCAGTGGAGAACCGCGACGGCGGCTACACCCGTATCACCAAGATCGGCAACCGCAAGGGCGACAACGCTCCCATGGCTGTCATCGAACTGGTTCTCGAGCCGGTTTCCGCCAAGCAGGCCGTGGTAGCCGAGGCTACTTCCGCTGCGAAGCGCGATGCCGATAAGAAGGACGCTGACAAGGCTGAAGCCGCTCCGGTCGCCGAGACTGAAGCTGCCGAGACCGAAGAGGCTCCCGAAGCTGAGGTCGCCGAGACCGAAGAGGCTCCGGCCGCCGAGGAAGCTGCTGCAGAGTCCGAGAAGGACGCGAAGTAATTCGCTAGAACCTTCTTATAGACTTAAGTCTATGAACGAGCTCAAACCCGCTGCCCCCGTTATGGGGGGCGGCGGGTTTTTGCGTATCCGGCTGGATCTTTCGTACGACGGCGGCCCGTTCAGCGGCTGGGCCCTGCAGCCCGGCCGCCGTACCGTGCAGGGCGTCCTGGAAGAGGCCCTCGCCCTGCTGATCCGCCGGCCGGTCCGCGTCACCGTCGCCGGGCGCACCGACGCCGGCGTGCACGCCCGCGGACAGGTGGTGCACCTGGACCTGAGTGAAGCGGAATGGCAGGGGCTGAACCGCGGGGCCGAACTCGACCCTGCCGCGGCGCTGCTCCGGCGGCTGCGCGGCGCGCTGAGCCGCGGGCTGGGCGAGCTCAGCGGCGCGATCGAAGTGCACCGGGTTGCCCTGGCGCCGGAAGGCTTCGATGCCCGGTTCTCCGCGCTGTGGCGGCGCTACAGCTACCGGATCGCGGACGGGGCGGCCCTGTGGGATCCGCTCGGCCGGTACTCGACGCTCTGGCACAAGGAGCAGCTGGACACCGCATTGCTGAACGAAGGCGCCTCCCAGCTGCTGGGGCTGCAGGACTTCCGTTCCTACTGCAAGCCCCGCGAAGGCGCCACGACCATCCGGGAACTGCAGCGTTTCGAGTTCACCCGGGGCGCTGACGGCGTCATCGTCGCCACGGTCCAGGCTGACGCCTTCTGCCACAACATGGTCCGTTCGCTCGTGGGATCGGCGCTCTACGTCGGAGCCGGCGTCGAGCAGCCCGGGTGGCTCTACGAGCGGCTGATCGCCCGCCAGCGGGATGCCCGGTCCGTCCTTGCCGCCCCGCACCCGCTGGTCCTTGAAGAGGTGGCGTACCCCTCCGCTAGCGGGCTGCTGGCACGGGCCGAGCTGACGCGCGCCCTTCGCAAATAGCCCGCGGCCGAGTTTCCCCGTCTTTGACGGCACCAAAGCCGGCAAGGACGGCGGGCCGGCGCAACACGCCGGGCGACGGCGCCGAAGTTGGGGAAGTTCCGACCGGCGACTGACCCGCGGGACTAGAAAGCGGCCGGGTGGCCGTCTGCCGGCAGGTCCACGGTAAAGGTGCTCCCGCAGCCGGGGAGGGTGCTGCAGGTGATGGAGCCCCCGTGGCCCTCCACGATCGCCTTGGTGATGGACAAGCCCAGCCCGGCCCCGGGGATTGCGCCGTCCCGTACGGCCGGGCTCCGGAAGAAGCGGGTGAAGACCCTTTCGGCGTCGGCAGCGGTCATGCCGATGCCGCTGTCCTCCACCTGAAGCAGCACACGGCCGTCGTCGGCCCAGGCCGAGACAGTCACCGCGCCGCCATCCGGCGAGTATTTGATGGCATTGGAGACCAAGTTGTCCAGCGCCTGGCTGATCCGCAGCGGGTCCACATTCGCCCACAGCGGCGCCGGCACGTGCATCGCCAGCGACACCCGCGAGGACTGGGCATGCGCCTGGGCCGAGCCGAGGCTCGCCTCCACCAGGCCGGCCAGGTCGGTTTTCCTCGGGTGGACCTGAACCGCGGAGCTGGCGGACATCAGCAGGTCGGAGACGAGCGCCAGCAGCCGCTCGGCGTTGCGCTGCGCCACCTCGATCCGGCGCAGCACCGGCAGGGGCAGTTCATCGCCCAGGACCAGGTCCAGGTTGCCGATGATCGACGTCAGCGGTGTCCGGAACTCGTGCGAGACGGTCGCGACCACGTCTTCCTTGGCGGCGAGGGCATTGACCAGCCCGGTGACCTCGTTGTACACGACGACGGCGCCGCCGAAGCCGCCGTCGTCGTTTTTCAGCGGCCTCGCCCCGGTGGACACAACCCGGCTGCCCGGCGCTTCCCCGAAACAGACGAGGTGGTCCGCGAAGGACTCGCCCTCCAGCGCCCGGCGGAGCGGGCGCCGGGCAGGCGGGAGCAGCGTGGTCTGGTCCCGCCCGGTTAGCAGCAGTTGGTCTTCCCAGCCCGGATCCGCGGGCCCGGCAGGCCCGGGAATCGCCGCGGCCGCCTCGAGCCGTGCCTGCCAGCTGTTGGTGAGCAGCCGGCGGCCGTTCGCGCCGATCGCGACGATGCCGACGTCGACCGTGTCCAGGATGGTATTCAGCAGCCGTTCACGCTCCCGGCTTTCCGCGAGGAGGGCCTGCAACTCCGCCTCCTTGGCTTCGACCTTGCGCTGCTGGCGCCACAGCTGCGCCCTGGCGAACTGCATGGCCAGGGCGACTGCCAGGGTCATCAGTGCCAGGAGCACGACGGTGGCGCCGCGCCCCGGGCTGTCCCCGGCGCCGGCGGCAAAATACCAGGGCAGACCTGCCAGCAGCGGCCCCAGGAAGCTGACGGCCGCGATGACGGCGGGGGAGAGCTGCGAGGCGGCGATCCAGACGACGGGAAGCACGGACAGCACTCCGAGGCCCGGTAGTTCCTCGGCGGCCGCCACCCGGCTGAGTCCGATCGCGGCGAGGTCCAGGACCGGAATCGCCAGGGGCGCCAGCGGCCCGAACCGTTGCCACGGCACGAGGAGGCAGGCCAGGAGAAGTGCGGCATGAAGGGCGAGGGAGGTCTGGCCCCAGCCGTTGGCCAAGTGGAGGCTCCAAGCGGCCGGCGCGGCCGTCAGGCCGGCGCCGAACAACAGGGTGAGTGGCAGCTGGCTGAGCAGCACACGGGCGCGCGGGTGCAGGGCGCCCAGGCGGGGGTCCACGCCCGCGCCACGAAACAGCCGCTGTTCACCCAATGACAAGCGCCCCTTCCTCGCAACTGGAGTTTACATTGCTGTCACACCTACTTGACACTAAACATATTATTGTTGCCCGTGTTACTGCGCCGGAGACCGAAATTGGGGCCCTTGGTAGGTATGGTGGCAGGACATGTGTAGGCCGTGTCCCTTGGGCACGGCGCGGGCATCGGGGCATGAGGCCCGGATTTACAGCGGCGGCGTATGCACAGTCATCGCCGGCCGGCAGAGCAGCATCGGATGTGAGGGTGGCATGACTGACCTTGGGGTGGCCGTCGTTGTTGAGGACGATGCGGATGTGCGCAACCTCGTGGAGGCAGTGCTCCGGCAGGCCGGCTATGAGGTGCATTCAGCGGCCGGGGGCCGGGAGGGCGTCGAGGTTGTCCGGCGCCGGGAGGCCAGCGTCGTAACACTGGACGTGGGTCTTCCCGACATTGACGGCTATGAGGTGCTGCGCCGGATCCGCCAGTTCAGTGACGCCTACATCGTCATGCTGACCGCACGGACGGACGAGCTCGACACGCTGACTGCGCTCCATACCGGCGCCGACGATTTCCTGACCAAACCGTTCCGGCCCCGAGAGCTACGGGCCCGGGTGGCCGCGATGATGCGCCGGCCCCGGCATGACGGCCAGGGCGCGTTGACTGCGGCGTCGGCACGGCCGGCCGGCGACGCTGCCGTGCCGGACAATGTTTTGCGCCACAACGGGCTGGCACTGAATCCCGACATGCGCTCGGTGACGGTCGAGGGCGAACCGCTCGCCCTGACCCGCAGTGAGTTCGACCTCCTGCACGCGCTCCTCCGCGGCGCCGGCGCGGTGAAGTCCAAGACCGAGCTGGTCCGTGTGGTGCGGGGAGAGTACTACCGCGCCGACGCCTACATCAGCGAGTCCGATGAACGGGCCGTTGAGGTCCACATCGGCAACCTGCGCCGGAAGCTCCGGGAGGATTCGGTGCAACCGCGCTGGCTTCAGACGGTGCGCGGAGTGGGCTACCGGCTGGCGCCCGAGCGCTCCCAGTACGCTGAACGTTCCTAGCGCTCCCAGAGGATGTAGCTGAACTGCAGCTCGTCCACGGTTTCGCTGCCGCGGGCGGCGACATCGTCCAGCAGGGAAGCGGCCCTTCCGAGGTCCCCGCCCCGGATCGATTCCTCGAGTTCGCCGGCGAGTTCGGCCAGGCGCAGGCCGCCGACCATCGACGAGGACGTCTTGAGGCTCAGCACGGCGTCCAGCGCGGCTGCCTGGTCACGGCGTTCCAGGGCCCCGGCCAGCGAGTCATAGCGCTGGTCCCACATCTCTGCGTAGTCCCGGGCGAAGCCCTTGGCGACGGCGGCGCTGTTCAGCTGCTCGCCCAGGTCCTGGAGGGCCGCGGGGTCCACGAGCGGGGCCGCGCCGGAGGACGGCGCCGTCAGTCCGGCCCCGCCTGCGGGGTCATCGGCGGCGAGCAAGGACCCCGCGTTTGCGTCGTCGGGGCAGGCAGCTAAGAGAGACATGGCTCTACGGTACTAGCTGTCCGGACCGGCGCCGGAGGCGGCGGAGTATCCTGCGGAAACCTTGCGGCTATCCTTGACCGGCACTTTTATGGGCCAACTAGCGGCGTCCGTGCAGGCCGTCCGACGCAACTTATGGGCCGATTAGTGTCCACTGAAGGTCTCTATGGCATTGATCACGGCGGGCCCCAGGATGGCGATAAAGAGCACCGGAAAGATGAAGAACAGCAGGGGGAACAGGATGGTGACCGGCAGCTTCATGGCCTTCTCCTCGGCTCGCTGGCGCCGCTTGACGCGCATCACCTTAGCCTGGATCCGGAGCACGCGGCTGATGGCAATGCCGTAGGTGTCGGCCTGCACCACGGCCTGGACAAAGCTGCGCAGCTCGGGGATGTTGGTTCGTGCCGCCAGCGCCTGGTACGACTCGCGCCGGCTGCGTCCCACCTGCATATCCTGCAGGGTGCGGACCAGTTCCTCGGCGAGCGGTCCCTTGCCGTTTTCACCGGCCCGCGCCATGGCCCCCTCGAATCCCAATCCGGCCTCGACCGAGATCAGCATCTGGTCCAGCGTGTTGGCCAGTTCCAGCTGCATGATCTTCTGGCGTTCCTGGCCCTTGCTGTAGAGCAGCAGGTCCGGGATGAAGTAGCCCAGGAGCATCACGAACAAGCCCACCAGCTTCAGGAGCGGGGCCGGCGTGCCGGCGAGCCAGAGACCCAGGAGAGCGCCCAGCAGTCCCAGCAGCGGTTTGGCGGCCAGAACCCGACCCAGCGGGAGCGAGGCGGGACGTCCGGCCAAGGACAGCAGCCGGTCGAGTTTCCGGACATAGGCGGGAGGCGTCAGGCGGTGGCCGATCCGCTCGAGCAGGGCCGTCTCCTTGGGCCCGGCGGACTCGGCGGGTCCGGTGCCCAGGGAAAGCATCTCCCGGATGGCGCGTTGGGATTTCCGGTCGACGGAGAGGACGGACCACGTCAGGTACGCCGAGGGGAGGCTGACCAGCAGGAGGGAGCACAGGATCAGGGGGTTCATCCGGGCCTCAGAACTTCAGGTCGATGATCTTGCGCATCCACAGACCACCGATCGTCATCAGGATCACGGAGGCCGCCATCATGGCCCAGCCCAGCGGGTTGGTGAACATCACGTTCATGTAGCCGGGGTTGACCAGCATCAGCATGACCACGATGCCGATGGGCATGGCCATCAGGATGTAGGCGGAGAACTTGCCTTCGGCCGCGAGGGACTTGATGTGGCCCTTGATCTCGCTGCGCTCGCGGATGGTCTCGTTCACCTGGTCCAGCACTTCCGCGAGGTTGCCGCCCACCTCGCGGTTGATCTGGATGGCCTGGGCGATCCAGACGAAGTCCTCGTTGCGCATCCGTTCGGCGGTGTCGCTGAGCGAGGCCAGCAGGTCGCGGCCGAGGGACGTTTCGGTGATGACGCGGCGCATTTCCTCCGCGGTGGGGCTCTGCGATTCGCTCCCGGCGGCGTCGATGGCGCGCAGGATGCTGTGCCCGGCCCGCAGGCCCCCGGAAAGCAGTTGCAGGGTGTCGCCCAGCTGGTCGTCGAACTTGGCACGACGCTTTCCGGCCAGGACCGTGAGGCCCAGGTGACCGGCCACCGGGGCGAGCAGGACCAGCAGAAGGGCAAGCAGGACGCCGCCGACGACGAAGCCGGCCAGGGCCCCCACAAAGGCGCCGACCGCCAGCAGCACGTAGAAGTCGCCCTGGCCCATGCGCAATCCCGCTTGTTCCAAAGCCTCCCGGTTGAAGAGCCGGATCTTCCGTTGCGCGAAGAAGCCGTCCGCCAGGTTGACCGCGGATCCCGCGAACCGGCTAAGCGAGGAGTCCGGTGCGGCCTGGACCGGCCGCCGTCGGTCAAGTGGAACGCGGGCGGTCCCCGGCAAGAGGACCGCGACGGCGAACAGGAGGAGGGCGGTGGCCAGGAAGGCGGCGCCGATAGTCAGTGTCATGGCCGGCTCACGCCTTGCCGGCCGGTGCCAGCGGCGCCGCGAAGACGTTGGCGGAAACGTAGATGCCCATGTCCTCGAAGCGGTCGATGAAGCGCGGCCGGATCCCCGTGGCCACCGGCTTGCCGAGGAACCTCCCGTGGGCGTCCACCCCGGCCGAGTAGTCGAAGATGAAGGCATCCTGGAGGGTGACAATGTCCCCCTCCATGCCCTGCACCTCGGTCACGTGGGTGATCCGGCGGGTTCCGTCCCGCAGACGGGAGATCTGCACGATCAAGTTCACCGCCGAAGCAATCTGTTCCCGGATGGCGCGCAGCGGAAGATCCATTCCGGCCATCAGCACCAGGGTCTCGAGCCGGGCAACGGCGTCGCGCGGCGAGTTCGAGTGGACGGTCGAAAGGGAGCCGTCGTGGCCGGTGTTCATGGCCTGGAGCATGTCGAGGGACTCGCCGCCGCGGACCTCGCCCACCACGATCCGGTCCGGCCGCATGCGCAGGGAGTTGCGCAGCAGGTCGCGGATGGTGACCTCGCCCTTGCCTTCGGTGTTCGGCGGCCGGCTTTCAAGCCGCACCACGTGCTCCTGCTGGATCTGGAGTTCCACCGCGTCTTCGATGGTGACAATGCGCTCGTCGTGCGGCAGGAAGGAGGAGAGGACGTTCAGCAGGGTGGTTTTGCCGGTGCCGGTGCCGCCGGAGACGATGATGTTTAGCTTGGCCCGGACACAGGCGTTCAGCAGTTCGGCCATTTCCGGTGTCAGCGTGCCGAAATCGATCAGGTTGCGCACGGTGAGCGGGACCTTGCTGAACTTTCGGATGGTCAGCGAGGAGCCGCCGACTGCCAGCGGGGGGATGACGGCGTTGACGCGGGAGCCGTCCTCGAGCCGGGCGTCCACGAGCGGGGATGACTCGTCGATCCGGCGGCCCACCTTGGAGACGATGCGTTCGATCACCTTGCGCAGGTGGTCCTCCGAGCTGAAGCGCGACTCGGTCAAGGTGAGCTGGCCTTTTCGTTCCACGTAGATCTGGTCCATCCGGTTGACCATGATCTCGGTAACCGCGGGGTCATCCAGCAGCCGCTGGAGCGGACCGTACCCCAGCACGTCGTCCGCGACGTCGCGGACCAGCCGGGTGCGCTCCTCGGTGGACAGCGGCACCTGTTCGGCGTCGATGATGCGGGTCAATTCGTCGCGCGCGGTGGCACGTAGCTCTTCTTCCTTGACCGCCGAATCGTTGAAGCGGGTGCCCATCCGCTCAAACAGGGCGGTGGCTGCCCGCTCTTTGAGCGCGGCAAAGGCATCCACCGGTTGCTGCCCCTTGGCGCGGGCCGTGTCGGGGTGTTCTGCGAACGACGGCGCGGCCGCCGCGGCGAGGCGCGACGGCTCGGGGCGCGCTGCTTCGAGGTGGGCGGAGAGCCGGGGTGGCCGGGCCGACGGGGCGGTCGCCGTCGTTAGCGGGGCCGACGACGGCGGTGCCGGCTGCGTTTGGGGGCCGGCTTCCGCTGCGGAGAGACGTTCGGAGAGTTTCACTTAGACCACCACCCGTCGGTGCAGTTTCTTCTGCGCTGTGGCCCGCCAAGCCGGATCAAAGCGCGTCACCAGCTGCCGCAGGCCCTTCACTGCGGGATCCTTGCGGCCGTCCTGCAAGACCGGGATCCCGCGGTTGGTGGAGTACGCCACCGCCTGGGAGCGCGGAATGCTCACGTCCACGGGCGCGCCGATAGTGGCCTCGACGTCCTGGACGCTGAGCCCGGATTTGGAGTCCGCCATGTTCAGGACCACATGGCGGGTTTCCGGAAGCAGGTCGAGCCGGCGGAGGATTTCCAGCCCCGAACGGAGGCCGCGGATGCTGGGCACGTCCATGGCGCTGACCCAGACGACGTCGGTGCACTGTTCCATGGCGGCCAGGCCCACCTCGGGCAGGCCGGGGGCGGTGTCCACGACGACGTACTGGAACTGCTCCGCGAGTTGTTCGATCAGCCGGCTGACCTGCTGGGGCGTGATGTCGTCCGCTTCCACCGGGGTCCGGGGCGCGCAGAGGGCGTAGATGCTGCTGGGGTGCACGGTGAGGAACGCCTTGAGGACCAGCGAGTCCTGGCTGGCCGACGCCGAGACGGCGTCGGTGACGGTGTGTTCCGGATTCAGGTACAGGCCGGAGGCCACGTCGCCGAACTGCAGGTCCAGGTCCACGATGACGACGCCCATCGGTGCAACCTGGCCCAGACCGATGGCGATGTTCGTGGCAATGGTCGTCTTGCCGACTCCTCCCTTGGGGGAGAAGACTCCGATCACCAGGCCTTTGGGATTGTTATCCGGCTGCTGGACGGCCGTGGCCCGGGTCCGGCTGGCGTAGGACTGGCAGGCCCGCTCCAGGAGCACCCGGATCTGGGCCGGGTCAGATGCGGGGCTGAGGATGTCCCGGATCCCGGCACGCATCGCCAGCAGCACAAACTCCGGTTCGGGCTCGCCCACCAGGATCACGCTTAACTCTGGCAGCTGCACGTCGAACACCGTGGCGAGCCGCAGGGCGTCCTCAATCGGAACGTCGGGTCCGAGGATCAGCACCTCGGGACGCTCCTGGTTGAGGTTGGCGAAAAGTTCACCGGGATTGGCGGGATTGATGAAGGCAAAGGTCTGGACGCCGCCGGGCAACCCGCCCGCGACCGCCTGGCGGACGCGCGCATCGAAGTCGGCGTTGGGAGTGATGAGGACGAAGCGGCTCACTTGTAGACCTCCGGTCGGGTAATAATTCCGGGGCGGCCGCTGTCCTTTGCGTCGAGCGGTTCCCGGCTCAGCCAGATGCTCGCCACGTCCGTAAAGTTCGAGGCGTAGACAATCTTCGTGGCGGCCACGTCGTTGACGGCAACGGTCACAATCATCGAGCCGACGGGGAGCGAGGTGTCCTCGGCGGGGGCGGCGGAGCCGCTCGCCGAGGGCTGCGGAGTGGGGGTGGTAACGGGTGCGCGCTGCACCGCCGTCACGAGGGCCTTGTGGACGGTCAGTTGCGTGGTTTGCTGGTCAGGCTTTCCCTCGATGCCGCCCTCCTTGAGGTTGATGAAGATACCCACATGGTCCCCGGCCGTGATGCGACCGCCGACGACGCGCTGGGGTTCAAGCTGGAAAGACACCTCCTGCAGCCCCTTTGGAACTTCCACGGATCCGCTCGTCTTCAGCTCCTCCGGCTCGACCAGCCGCTCGGCCACGAGCTGCTCACCCGGCAACAGGTCGACGGCGGTGACCTTGCCGGCCAAGCCGTCAAGATTCTTCAGCGCAGTCTTGGACACGGCTTTGCCGGGGAGTTCCTGGCTGCTGACAAACGCCGACAGTGACGCCACCGGTGTGCCGGCGGGGATGGCCTTTTGCACCACCACGACTGAGACCGGCTCCAGGTTCTGCACGGCGCGGGTGTCGGCTCCCTGGGCGTAGCTGACGACAAGGATGGCACCGACGATGGCCAGCACGACGGCGGCCAGTCCTGCCAATAAGCGTGACTTCAAAAACTGCTCCTGAACCGGTTAGGGGATTGCGGGGTACAAAGTGCTATTGGGTGAGGCGGACGATCGTGGCCCCGTTGGCGTCGACCGGGCCAAGCGTGAAGCCGTCAGCTAGGGAGACATACTTGATGAAGCTGCCGATGATGCCGCGACAGTTGCCGTCGCAGGCCACGGAGGAGGGGACTGTGGGGGTGCTGTTCTGGAAGGTGTCCGGGAGCGAACTGTTGCCGCTGAATTTCCAGCCCTTGACCTTGAAAGCGGCGAAGGATTTCAGGCCGTAAACGGCGCCGTTGCCCGTTCCGGTAACACGGTCAAAAACCGGGAGCAGGACAACGACGTCCTTGCCGGCTGTGATGTCGGCGGCCCAGCGGTTCAGCGTGGCGGCGCAGACAGACGGCGAGCTGTTACCCGGGTCGCTGCCGCTCTCGCTCAATGCAAGGTCGATCAGTCCGCCGCACACTCCCGGGTCGCTGACCAGCCAGCCAAATCCACCCTCGACGGCCGCTCCGGAGGGGCCGTAGTTGCAGTCCGGATTCGCGTTGCTGCCGTGGTTCTGCAGCAGTTGCAGCGTGCCGTCGACGTGACCCCGGACCTGGCAGATCGAGAAGGCGACGGGAAACGCCGTCGGCCCCTTCACCGGGCTGCCCCAGGTTACTGCCGAGGTGGCCGAGACTTCGGCGGAGTTGTAGCCAAGGGCCCGTGCGAAGAACAGCGAAACCCGGTTCGGCTCCTTACCGGGCTCCTGGGCGCCGGCGGCAACAGTGACAGTCCGGTTGGTCTTGTCGAGGAGCAGCGACTTGATGTTGCTTGCGCCGTCGCCGGCATTGCCGTTGGCCAGGGCCCGCGCCAGGGGGGAGGTCGCGGAACATTCGGCATCGTTGATGTCCTTCGCGCATTTTTGGGCCACGGCCAGAGCCGCGGCGTCGGAGCCGTTGCGCAGCTGGGTCCGCTCCGCGTACAGCATTCCGACGTCGACGGCGAGGGCGGCAAAACCGAGCAGGCTGACCATGAGGATCGCGACCATGATGGCGATCCCGCCGCGCTCGCGGTCAGCGATTGGGACCGGACTGCCTAGCCGCCGCACAGCATGACTCCTTTGCCTTCCATCGGGAACGGCCCGGCGATTCCGGTCATGGTGGAGAGCGTGTAAGTGATCTTGACCGTGACCTGTGCCCCGGAGGTGCACGGAGTGGGGCTGATTGTGATGTTGGAGTCGGCGAGGGCGGGCTGCAGGCTGGTCGTCGCGTTCTTGACCGCGGTGCGGGCGGCGGAGGCGCTGTTGTTGATGGCCATCACGCGGACCCCCTCGCGCGCCGCGCTGGAGAGCGAGATCTGCACGTTATAGGCCCGGCCGAATTCCATGATGCCGAGCAGGATCATGACCAGCACCGGGGCCAGGAGGGCAAACTCCACCGCGACGGCGCCCCGTTCTTTTGTCTTGGACATGGGGGACCGCCTTCCTTGAGTGCTTGTCGCTGGCGCCTGAACACAGTCAGGGTTGGGAAAGGCCGGAGCCTTCCCCAACCCTGGCTGGTGGATTGTGGAGCGCTGCTACGCGCAGCCACCCTTGCCATCGGTGCCGCCCGTTTCCGAGTAGGACTTGTTCTGCATTTTGCAGCCCACGTCCTGGAAGGTCTTGTTCAAGGTGCCGCCGAGGAGGGTGACGGCGACGATGATGACAACGGCGATGAGCGAAACCATGATGCCGTATTCGACGGCGGTGGCGCCGCGCTGGTCGCGGCGAAGGCGGGTTGCGATGTTGGAGAGGTAGGAACGCATTGGTGACTCCTGAGCGAGTTGGGCGGCTGGCCCTGCACCAGCACTGAGAGGAACTTAGCAAGCGCCGACACGCCGTCAATCGGAGTTTGGAACATCCTGTGCCAAGACTTCCCAAACTGCCCTATTCCTGTACTTTCCCTGCGCGGATCCTGCGCTGGGGGCTGCGGAACCGGCCGTAGGCCCTGGGAGTGGGCCCCGGGCACAAAGGAGGACCCCCTTGGCTCTGGGTACCAAGGGGGTCCGGTCTATGGGCGGCCCGAAGACTGGCCGCGTGGGTCATCGGTTTGCTGCGAACACCTCGATCATGCTCATGACCGTGGGCCCCAGCAGGACAATGAAGAGTGTCGGCAGGATCGTGAAGATGAGCGGAAAGAGCATCTTGACCGGCATCTTCATGGCATGCTCCTCCGCCCGCTGGCGCCTTTTGACCCGCATATCCTTCGCCTGCGAGTTCAACACGTTGGCGATGGCGATCCCGTAGGCGTCCGCCTGGACCACCGCCCGGACGAAGGACCGGAGGTCCGGCACATCCACGCGCTGGGACATGGCCAGATAGGCGTCCTTTCGGGACCGGCCCACCTGGATATCCTGCAGGGTCCTGATCACTTCCTCGGCGAGCGGTCCCTTGCCGTTCTGGCCGGCCCGGGCCATGGCGGTTTCAAAGCCGAGCCCCGCCTGGACCGAGATGAGCATCTGGTCCAACGTGTCCGGCAGCTCGAGCTTGATCTTCTCGCGACGCTTTTGCGCGTGGTTGCGGACGAGAATGTCGGGGACGAAGTACGCCAGCGCGGATGCACCCACCGTGAGCAGCACGTTTGCCGAAGTGGGGCTCCCGGCGATGATAAGGACGCCCAAGACGGCGGCGGCGAGAGCCAGCAGCGGCTTGACCATAATGACGCGTCCCAAGGGCCACTCTTTGGGTCGTCCGGCGCCGGCCAGCTGCTTGTCCAACCAAGCCGCGTAGCCCTTTGGCATGACCCGCTGACTCAGGGTGGCGAGCTGCCCGGCGGAGGAGAGCATGGAACCGGCGGCCGCCGGCCGCCGGCCGAGGTTGGCCTGGACGTTGCGCAGGCCGGCCCGGTCTCCGGTGAAGACGAGCCAGGTCATGAGCGAAAGTGGGGCGATGACCGCCAGGATGGCTGCGTAGGCAATGGTTTGCACTGTTCTCTCCCTACTTCTCAGAACTTCGGTTTAATGAGTCGGCTGAGCCAGAAGCCGCCCACGGACAGCAGGACCACTGCGGCGAGGATCATCAAGAAGCCGGGAATCGTGGTGAGGAACACCCTTGAGTACAGGGGGTTGAACAGCGTTAGCCCGGTGAACATCAGCACCGGAAGCGCCATCAGGACAATGGCGGACATCCGTCCCTCCGCGCTGAGGGCCTTGACCTGGCCTCGAAGCTGGTTGCGGTCGCGGATGGTCTCGCCCACATTGTCCAGCACCTGGGCGAGGTCGCCGCCGACTTCCCGGTGGATCTCGATGGCCCGGGTAATCGAAGCGAAGTCCTCATTATTGGTGCGCCGGGCAACCTCCGAAAGCGATTCGCCAAGGTCGCGGCCGATCCGGGTCTCGTTCACCACCCGGCTGAGCTCCTCTTTCATCGGAGCCTCATTCTCCTCGGCGGCCGCGTCCACCGCACGCAGCAGGCTGTGCCCGGCACGGAGGCCGCCAGCGAGCATTTGCAGCGAGTCGGGCACCTGCTCGTCGAATTTCCTTCGCCGCCGCGAGACCAGAAGACTGAGGAAGAGGAAGAGCCCCGCCGGAGCCAGCAGCACCATCAGGATGGCGAGGAGCGGCCCGCCCAGAAGGAAACCGACCACCACCGCCACGAAACTGGCGGCCCCGGCCATGACCAAGTAGTCACCGGGCTGCTTCTTGAGGCCGGCACTGTCGAGCTTCTCCCGGCTGAGCAGACCCGAACCGCTGCTGCGCAGTCCCTGGTTCAGGGTGTGGACCGCGTGGTCCGTCAGCTTGGTCAGGTTGGAGGAATGGACGGTTGCCTCGTCCGGGCGGCGCCGGGACAGGGGCACCGACCGGGACTTGAAGACGACGGCGACCAAGACCGCCAATGCCGCATATGCCAGCAGGAGTCCGGCGACAAAGACGAGCGGAGACTGGTCCGGCATTGTCACCGCCCCCTGACAGGGGCAGCGGCGCCAAAGACCGCCGCCGAAATCGGAATCCCGAGTTCGGCGAAGCGGTCGGTGAACCGGGGGCGGACGCCGGTGGGGATGGGCTTGCCGAGGAACCTGCCGCTGGCATCGATTCCGGCGGAGTAGTCGAACATGAACGCATCCTGGAGGGTGACGACGTCGCCCTCCATGCCCTGGACCTCGGTGATGTGCGTGACCCGCCGCGAGCCGTCCCGGAGCCGGGAGATGTGGACGATCAGGTTCACTGCCGAAGCCACCTGTTCGCGGACGGCCCGCAGGGGCAGGTCCATACCTGCCATCAGCACCAGGGTTTCCAGCCGGGCAATCGCGTCCCGGGGGGAATTCGCGTGGACCGTGGAGATGGAGCCGTCGTGGCCGGTGTTCATGGCCTGCAGCATGTCGAGGCACTCCCCGCCGCGGACTTCACCGACCACAATCCGGTCCGGTCGCATGCGCAGCGAGTTACGGACCAGGTCGCGGATTGAGATTTCGCCCTTGCCCTCGATGTTCTGCGGCCGGCTCTCCAAACGGACCACGTGGTCCTGCTGCAACTGCAGTTCCACCGCGTCCTCGATCGTGACAATCCGGTCCGAACTCGGAATGAAGGAAGACAGCACGTTCAGCAGGGTCGTCTTTCCGGTTCCGGTGCCGCCCGAAACAATGATGTTCAACCTGGCCAGCACGCAGGCCTGCAGAAGTTCCGCCATTTCCGGCGAGAGGCTGCCCATCGAGATCAGGTCATGAACGGTCAGTGGGTCACGGCCGAACTTCCGGATGGTCAGGGCCGGGCCGTTGACGGCCAGCGGCGGGATGATGGCGTTGACGCGGGACCCGTCCGACAACCGGGCGTCCACCAGCGGGGACGATTCGTCGATCCGGCGTCCCACATTGGAAACGATCCTCTCGATGACCCGCCGCAGGGCGTCGTCCGAGGTGAACTTGGAATCCGTCAGCTGCAGCTGCCCCTGGCGTTCCACGTAAATCTGGTCGAAGCGGTTGACCATGACCTCGGTCACCGTGGGATCGTCCAAGTAGCGCTGAATGGGGCCGTGGCCGAGCACGTCGTCGATGATTTCGCGGATCAGCCGCTGCCGTTCGATTGCGGTGAGGGGGATTTGCTCCTCGTCCACAACAGCCTTCAGCTCGTCCTTGACGGACTGGTGAAGCTCCGTTTCGTCAATTGAGGAATCGGTGATCCGGGAGCCGAGCCGTTCGAAGAGTGCCTGGCTGGCACGTTCTTTGAGTGCGTTCAGGGCCTCGCTGGCGAGCGACGCCGTCTGCTGGAGCTCCGGGAGGCTGGACTGCGATTCCGCCGCAGTCTTGGCCTCCAGGATCCGGCCCAGGGTGGCCGGCTGGGCGTGCAAAGCGAAGACGTCGACACTGGGCTTTTCTTCCTGCGCGGTGGGCAGCGTCCCGCCGCGCAGTTGCTGGAATCGGTCGGTGAGGCTCACTGGACTACCGCCCTTCTGTGGAGTTGCTTGTGCGGCCTGGCTTCCCAGTCCGGCTTGAAGCGGTCTACCAGCTGGCGTAGACCCTTGAGTGCAGCGTCCCGACCGCCATCCTGAAGCACGGGGACGCCTTTGTTAGTGGAGAACGGAAGGGTGCGGGAGCGCGGCAACACCACATCCACGGGAGCCCCGATGGTGGCTTCGACGTCCTTGAGGGACAGCCCGGCCCGGCGGTCGGCCATGTTCAGCACGATGTGACGATGGGCGGGAACCAGGTTCAGTTCGTCGAGGATCTGGAACCCTGTCCGCATGCCCCGAATGCTGGGCACGTCCATGCCGCAGATCCACACGGCGTCCGTGGCCTGTTCCAGCGTGGCCAGGACATGTTCGCCCAGACCCGGCGCGGTGTCGACGACGACGTACCGGAACTCCTTCCGCAGTTGCTCCAACAGATGGGTGACGTGGACGGCGCTGATGCGGTCCATCTCCACGGGCGTCCTCGGGGCACACAGTGCGTAAATGCCGGCCGGATGAACCGTGAGGTACGTCTTGAGCACCATGGAGTCCTGGCTGGCTGCCCCCATCACCGCGTCGGTGATGGTGAACTCCGGTTCAAGCAGCAGCCCGCTGGCCACGTCTCCGAACTGGAGGTCAAGGTCCACGATCACCACACTCATCGGTGCGGTCTTCCCCAGACCCACTGCGAGATTGGTCGCCACCGTCGTCTTGCCGACGCCGCCCTTCGGGGACATCACCGCGATGACGCGCCCGGAGCCGTGGTCGGCATGCTCGGTGGTCTGTGGCCCAAGTCCCCGGCGCCGGCCGGCGGCAGCGAGGCTAGCCCGTTCGAGCATGACCCGAATGGTGTCCGGGTCTGCTCCGGGGTCCAGCAGGTCACGTACGCCGGCCCGCATTGCCTGGACGACAGTTTCCGGATTGGCCGTAACGGCGAGGACCACGCTGATTTCCGGGTACTGGAGGTCCACCACTGCCGCCAACTTCAGCGAGTCAGCCACGGGAACGCCGGGGCCAAGGATGAGGACCTCGGGCGGTTCTCCGACCATTTGGCGCATAATGTCCGCGGGACCTTCGGGCAGGTAGTCGGCTTTGAAGACGTGCAGTTCACCGTGCATGCCGCCGATGGCCAGGCGGACCAAGCGTTCGAAATCGGTGTTGGGCGTGATTAGGACGAAGCGGCTCATCGGAACAGCCCTGCCGCGTCTACTGTGCCCTTGCCGGATTCGATTGCATCGTTGGGTTCCTTGGACAGGTAGATCTTGCCGAACTCGGCGGTGAAGACGATCCGCTCAGCGTCTGCGCTGTTTCGGGCCAAGGTAATGAGGTAGCTGCCGTCGCCGGAGGACTTGCTGGTGGACGACGTTGACGAGACCTGACTGGCACCGGCTGCGGTGTCTGAGGGGCCGGTCTGGGTGGCCGCGCCGTCGCTATACTGCGCCGCCGTGACCAGGACTTTGTGGAAGGTCTGCTGCGTTTTGCTGACCTTTGCGCCGCTCCCGCCATCCTTCCCCGTGCTCGTGAGGTCCAGCGAAAGGAAGACGCCCACAGTGTCCCCGGCCTTCAGCGTGCCGCCGGCGACCCGCTCAATGGGCAGCTTGAGAGTGATCTCCTGGAGCCCTGCCGGCACCTGAACCCGCGCCGGGCCGAGGAAGGCGTTTTCTTCCACCATCCGGCTGGACAGCAGCTGCTCGCCCGGCACCAGCGTGACTGCGGTGACCTTGGATCCCAGCGACGCGAGGTCCGTGACGCTGTCGGTGGCCAGCGCCAGCTTCGGCACTTCCTTCTTTGTCACCATGGCCGCGATCTTGTCCGCGGCAGTTCCGGCCGGAATGGCCTTTTGTACGACATAAATTGATTCTGTTTCGGTACCTGCTAATGCTCTTTTGTCAGCATTCTGAACATATGAGACCAGCAATACGGTTCCGATAATTGCCACAAGTAGTGCGGCGATGCCCCCCAGCAGGCGTGTTTTCATTTTTATCCCCTTAGAAATTACCTATCGGACTAGCTGAATTACGACGGATCCGAGATCCGGTGCTGTGCCCCCCGTCCCGCCGACGGAATCAATGGATTCAAATTTCACGAATTGCCCAATGATTCCCCGGCAGCTGCCGGTGCAGGCATTGGCCGGGTCACCCACCCAGGGCATGGTCGCCCGGAAGACCTCGGGCGTGCCGCCGCCGGAGAAGGCCCAGCCGATGATGTTGAAGGTCGCGTAGCCGCGGATGTGGAACCAGCCGCCGTGTCCGGTGCCGCCGGCGTCGTCATAGACAGGAACGGTCGCCTCGACCGTGCCTCCGGCCAGGATGGTGTTTCGCCACGCGGTGACGGTCGCGGTGCACGAAGCGGGAAAATTGGCGCCGGTGTCGGTTGCCACGACGTCGCTCGCATCAGTCGTCGAGACGCAGGTGCCGCTTTCATCCAGCCAGCCGAAGCCGCCCGGAATGACGTGCCCCGACGTCGAGGTGCACGTGCCGCTGCCGGGCTTGTACTTGATCAGCTGGATGTCGCCCGTTACCTCTGCACCGGAGAGGTCGTACTGGCAGTCGGAGATCGCCAGCGGGAAGGCGGTGGCGCCGCCTGGCGGAGCCCAGGCCGCCGTGGCGCGGGCGCCGACTGTCACTGCGGGGGCGTTGAGTGCGTTGGAGAACAGCTTCGTGAGGAATCCCGCGCCGCTGGTGCCGTTGCGGGTGGAGGTGGCCACCGTGACCTGCGCCGGGGCGACAACCACCGAGTCGATGGTGGTGGCTCCGTCGTTGGAATTGGGGCCACTGAGTTCGGCGGCCCAGGCGCTAGCTTGCGCCACCGTGCAACCGCCGGCCTGGTGGCAACGCTGAGCAGCGGCCATCGCGCCAGCGTCCGCGGCATTCTGGAGCTGCGCCCGCTCCGCGTAGATTTGGCCGACATCAACGGCCATCGCTCCCGCACCGATGAGCACGAGCATCAGCATCGCAACGAGAACGCCTGTGGCGCCCCGCTCCTTGTTGCGCTCGGAAGCTTTCAGCCGTGGCATCGCATGGCTCCTGTTCCTCGCAGGGTGACAGCGCCACCGAAAATTCCGGTCAGGGAGTTGGCCGTGTAGCCAACTTCAACCCGGGCGTTGCCGGTGCCGCCCGCGGGGCAGGCGCCAGTAAAGGTGTAGGTGAAGCCGGCCGGGTTCAGCCCTGGCGCGCCGGCCACGGCGGCCGCCCGCGCACGCCCCTGGTCGTTGAAGATCGCCATGGTCCGGGCTGCTTCGCGGGCCGCCTGCGTGACGGAGATCTGCAGGTTGTAGGTGTACGAGAATTCGATGATCCCGCCAACCAGGGCGAGGAGGATGGGAGCAACGAGGGCGAATTCGACGGCGGCCGCACCCCGCTCACGTCCCTGCCCCGTGAACCGGGGCGTCGGTAAAATGCTGCGCTTCATTGGATCCCCCCAGGGATAGATGCAGCCGAAAGATTAAGGACTGTGCCGCGTCCGCGGAACACGGACGCGGCACAGTGGGTGTTGCTGAGACCGAGAGATCGACTACGGGCCGACGCGCCAGCCGCCGACCGCAGCGCCCAGCCGCCCGAACCAGGCACTGAGTTCACCACCGAAGATGCTGGCGCCGCCGATGATGGCGAAGGCGACGAATGCGATAAGCAGCGAGTATTCCGTGGCGGTTGCGCCCTTTTCGGATTCAAGCTTGTCCTTGATGCCGGCGACAAACGCGAGCATTGAGACCATGAGACCAGTCATTGTAAAAGTCCTTTTCCAGAGTTTCGAATAGTGTTACGAAGCTCCAGCAAATCCCCTTTTGCTATCTGGTGGGGCTCCGTTGGCACAACAATTGCACGCCGATTAACGGCCCTGCAATGCATGCGACTACCCGACTTTTTGGGTGGAAAGCGAGCGTTTTACTTACCGCTCTCAGAGAGGTGTACTCAGTTCTTCCGGGCGCTACGGAGCCGACTACTTGTTTTGATAAGGCGGCTTAGCGTTGGCCGAAGTGCGGCGCAGGAGAGGGCGCTACGCGGAGAGCAGGACGGTGAGCAGGGCGGCGGCCAGCATCGAGGGCCCGAAGGCCACTTCCTTCGGCTTGTTTCCGCGGTTCTTTAGGAGGAGGACCAAGGAAACCAGGCCGCCGGCGACAAACCCCAGGGCGCCGCCATAGAACAGTTGGGTCCAGCCCAAGTGGCCTAAGTACAGGCCGAGTGGCGCAGCGAGCTTAACGTCGCCCATTCCGAGGCCTGTGGGGCTGATGAGGGCCAAGATGAAGTAGAAAAAGAAGAGAATTACCGCCCCGGCCAAGGCCCGGGCCAGCTGCCCCCAGCCTCCGAGGGCTATCGAAGGCACTGCGAGCAGCACAACGCCGGCTCCCAGGAGTGGCAGGACCAGCCGGTTAGGCAGCAAATGATGAATAACGTCAATTCGGGCCAGTTGGACGCCAATAACCGCCAAAACCATAAATGCCGGCAATTCCGGAGAGGCGCCGAACCGCCAGGCCAGGAGGGCGCAAAGCACCGCGGCGGCAACCGACGTCGCCGTCCGCTGCGCAGGCGTGGGGCCGGGTCCCAGCTCCGGCAGGGCGCGCCTGACGAAGACGTCTGCCAGCAGCCCGAGGCTGAGTCCGGCGGCGGCGACTACCGCGAGGAACAGCAGCGATGCGGAACCTGCAACGGCGGGATCGGGCACGGGACCTCCAGGGACACGGCGTACCGGAACTGAACGGCACGCAGGGCTGCATGCCACCGGACACCCCATTTTGACCCACGACCCCGGCTTCCGCTATTCTTGGTAGTCGTTGTGCGTGTCCTATCTCGATGATGCGTGCCCGCTTGAGAATCCGGTTGCAGGATAGCTACTCAACGTGCACATTCGAGACCACAGGATGACTGGTTACATGGAGCCCTCACCTCTGTTCCGGTAGCGCATAGATAGTAGGTGCACCTTTTGCGTGACGCCTAAAACAAGAACGCCAGAACAAGAACGAGGCAAACACCGTGCGTACGTACACCCCGAAGCCCGGCGATATCAACCGCCAGTGGCACGTCATTGACGCCACCGACGTTGTCCTTGGTCGTCTCGCCAGCCAGACCGCAATCCTGCTGCGCGGCAAGCACAAGGCCACCTTTGCGTCCCACATGGACATGGGCGACTTCGTCATCATCATCAACGCTGAAAAGGTCGCCCTCACCGGTGCCAAGCTGGAGCAGAAGCGCGCATACCGCCACTCCGGTTACCCGGGCGGCCTGACCTCCGTCAACTACGCGGAGCTGCTGGAGTCCAACCCGGTCCGCGCCGTGGAGAAGGCCATCAAGGGCATGCTCCCGAAGAACTCCCTCGCTGCACAGCAGCTGGGCAAGCTGAAGGTTTACCGCGGTGCCGAGCACCCGCACGCCGCCCAGCAGCCCAAGACTTTCGAAATCACCCAGGTCGCCCAGTAGTCCTGGCCACCAACCAACTTTTTATCAAGGAGAATCGTGGCTCAGAACGAAGAACTGACCACCGAAGCCGTTGAGGCTGAGGAAAACCTGACCAGCTACACCTCGGAGAGCGGTGCTGCTGACGCAGCGGCGCCGAAGAAGGAACGTCCGGCACTGACTGTTGCCGGCGCTGCAGTTGGCCGTCGCAAGGAAGCCGTTGCACGCGTTCGCGTCGTGCCCGGTTCCGGCAAGTGGACCATCAATGGTCGCGAGCTGGCGAACTACTTCCCGAACAAGCTGCACCAGCAGGACGTCAACGAGCCCTTCAAGATCCTTGACCTTGAAGGCGCCTACGACGTTATTGCCCGCATCCACGGTGGCGGCATCTCCGGCCAGGCCGGTGCCCTGCGCCTCGGCATCGCCCGTTCACTGAACGAGATCGACACCGAGAACAACCGCGCCACCCTGAAGAAGGCCGGCTACCTGCGCCGCGACGCGCGCATCATCGAGCGTAAGAAGGCTGGTCTCAAGAAGGCACGCAAGGCTCAGCAGTACTCCAAGCGCTAAACAGCGCCTTCCCAATCTGTGGCCGCTGGCGCGACCACAGATTGGGGCCCGCGGCGCTTTTCAGCGCTCGGATCCACAAGCGCTAAACACGCTCAACTGGAAGCCCGTCCCGCATTCTGCGGGGCGGGTTTCCGGCGTTTAACGGGTATCCAATGGTCGGAAACCGGACCCGGGCCCGCGATCGACTAAACTTGGGCTCGATGTCTAGAATATTTGGAACAGATGGTGTCCGGGGCCTGGCGAACGGCCTACTGACCGCAGAGTTGGCGTTGCAGCTGGCGCAGGCCGCCGCCGTCGTGCTCGGCCACGACCGCAACACCAACGGCAACAGGCCGCGCGCCGTCGTCGCCCGCGATCCGCGGGCCAGCGGCGAGTTCCTCGCGGCCGCCGTGGAGGCCGGGCTCTCCAGCTCCGGCATCGACGTCTACGACGCCGGCGTGCTGCCAACGCCGGCCGCCGCGTACCTCGTCGCCGACCTCGACGCCGACTTCGGCGTGATGATCTCCGCCTCCCACAACCCGGCCCCGGACAACGGCATCAAGTTCTTTGCCCGCGGCGGCCAGAAGCTCCCCGACGACGTCGAGGACGCGATCGAGGAACAGCTGAGCAAGGAGCCGTACCGCCCGGTCGGTGGCGAAGTTGGCCGCATCCAGCGGTTCTCCGACGCGGAAGACCGCTACATCGTGCACCTCCTGGGCACCCTCCCGCACCGCCTGGACGGCCTAAAGGTGGTCCTGGACTGCGCGCACGGCGCCGCCAGCGGTTGCTCACCGCAGGTCTTCAAGACGGCCGGCGCCGAGGTGATACTGATCGGCGCCGATCCGGACGGCCTCAACATCAACGACGGGGTGGGTTCAACACACCTCGGCCCATTGATGCAGGCGGTCCTGGACAACGGGGCTGACCTGGGCATCGCCCACGACGGCGACGCCGACCGTTGCCTGGCCGTGGACCACGAGGGCAACGAGGTGGACGGCGACGAGATCATGGCCATCCTTGCCGTGGCCCTCAAGGAATCCGGAAAGCTCAAGGACGACGTCCTGGTTGCCACCGTGATGAGCAACCTCGGACTCAAGATCGCCCTGCGCGAGGCAGGCATCAGCCTCCGTGAGACCGGCGTAGGCGACCGCTACGTGCTGGAAGGCATGCGCGAAGGTGGCTTCAACCTCGGCGGCGAGCAGTCCGGCCACGTTATTTTTGCCGACTACGCCACCACCGGCGACGGCGTCCTGACGGGCCTGCAGCTTGCCGCCCAGGTCGCGCTGACCGGCCGTCCGCTCAAGGAACTGGCCACGGTCATGACCAAGCTCCCGCAGGTGCTGATCAACGTCAAGGGCGTCGACCGCAGCCGGGTCAAGGGTGACGAGGCCGTGGCCGAAGCCGTGGCCCGGGCCGAGGCACGGCTGGGTGACACCGGACGCGTGCTGTTGCGTCCTTCCGGGACCGAACCCGTTGTCCGGGTGATGGTGGAAGCCGCGGACCAGGACACCGCCCAGGAAGTCGCCGAAGGCCTGGCCCAGGTGGTCCGGACCGAGCTTGCCCTGGCGCTCATCGCCGACTGACTCCAAGAACGCAAGAAGGTGGCCCGTTTCCGTGAGGAAGCGGGCCACCTTTTGTTGGTCCGGAAGCTAGCGGGCGGTGCGGGTCAGGGCGTCGCGGATCTCGGTGAGCAGGGCGATCTGAGGGTCCTCGGCCGATTCCTCCTTGACGTCCGGGTTGATGCCCAGCCGGCGGTTGCGGCGTTCAATCATGTGGTTCATCGGCAGGATCACCACGAAGTAGATGGCAGCTGCAATCAGCACGAACGAGATGATGCTGGAGATGACGGAGCCGTACTTGAACCCCTCCCAGGCCATTTCCTCGATGCCTTTGGCGTTGAAAAGCAAGCCGATGAGTGGCGTGAGGAGTCCTTCCACGATGGAGGTCACGACGGCGCCGAAGGCGGCCCCCATGACGACGGCGACGGCAAGGTCAACGACGTTGCCCTTCATGATGAAATTCTTGAATCCAGTCAGCATGAACCCACGGTAGCCCGGGCCCGGCAGGCTCAGCGGTAGGCTGGCGCGGCTTCCAGGCCGAAATACTCTTCGAGGGTGGCGACGCCGCGCTTGTGCATGTCGCCCGCGGCCTCGGTGCCGATGTAGCGCAGGTGCCACGGCTCGTAGAAGTAGCCGGTGACCGGGTGGGCCATCCAGGGGTAGCGGACCACGAAGCCGAAGCGGTGCGCATTGGCCTTGGCCCACACGGCGGCCGGCTGTTCCGCGAAGCAGGGCTGGAAGCTGCAGGCCCCTCCGCCGTCGCCGATGTCAAAGGACCAGCCCGTCTGGTGCTCGGAGTAACCGGGCCGCGCGGAAGCCGTGTCCGCCTCGGCGCGCCCCCGGGCGTTCGCGTAGCCGTTGTAGGTGGCCGTCTGGGTCGCGTAGGAACGGTAGCCGCTCGCCAGGGTCAGGACCACGCCGTCCGCCGCGGCGGCTGCAAACATCCGCTCGGCGGCCGCCGCCGTCGTGCTGTTCAGCTGCGCGGCCTCGCCGGAAACCGCCAGCCTGACGGCCGGCTGCACGAGGTCGGGCGGAACGAACGTGGCGGGGGAGAGCGGCCGGTGCTTGTTCACCACCACCCACGGGCTCGCAGGATCGGTCAGGGAATGCTTCCGGGCCGGCCCGGACGCGGCCGGTCCGGAAGCCGCAGGCGCGGAGGCTGACGGCGCTGCGTCGGCCGGGGGTGTGGTGGCGGTGGCCATGCCCGCGGAGGTGGTCGTCGCCGTAGGCGAGCCGGAGGCGGAAACCGCGGCGGAGGAACGCTCAGTTGGCACAGCCGTGCTGGAGGATGGCTCCGGGCTGCTGCCGGGGCTACAGCCGGCCACGGCGGTAAGGAGAGCCAGTGCCGTTCCCGCCGCGAGCAGGCGCCCGAGCGTCCGCTGGCTCGGGGTTACCGGGCCCGGGGAAGTGCCGGCGCTGTCGTGGCACACCTGTGCTAGACCTTGCGCAGCAACATGCGTCGGATGGAGTGGTCGGCGTCCTTAGTCAGCACCAGCTGGGCCCGGCCGCGGGTGGGGAGGACATTTTCTTCCAGGTTCGGCTCGTTGATGCGCTTCCAGATGTCCCGGGCGGTCTGCTCGGCCTCCGAATCGGAGAGCGTCGCATAGCGGTGGAAGTAGGATTCGGGCTGTGCGAAGGCGGTAGTACGCAGCTTGCGGAACCGGTCCACATACCACTCCTCGATATACGAGGTCTTCGCGTCCACGTAGATGGAAAAGTCGAAGAAGTCGCTCAACGCCAGGCCCTGCCGGCCGTCATGCCGCGGGCGTGCCGGCGCCAGGACGTTCAGGCCCTCGACAATCAGCACGTCCGGCCGGCGGACCACAACTTCCTTGCCCGGAACGATGTCGTAGGTGACGTGCGAGTACCAGGGGGCCCGCACTTCCTCGGCCCCGCTTTTGACCTCGCTCACGAAGCGCAGCAGTGCGCGGCGGTCGTAGGACTCCGGAAACCCCTTGCGCTCCAGGAGCTGACGGCGCTTGAGTTCGGCGAGGGGGTAGAGGAACCCGTCGGTGGTGATCAGCTCGACGTTCGGCGTGCCGGGCCAGCGCCGCAGCATTTCACGCAGTACGCGGGCGATGGTCGATTTGCCCACCGCCACGGAGCCGGCCACGCCGATCACGAAGGGGGTGCGCTGGGTCTTCTCGCCCAGGAAGGTCGTGGTGGCCGCGTGGAGCTGGTTGGCGGCCTCGACGTAGAGGTGCAGCAGCCGGGACAGCGGAAGGTAGACCTCGCGGACCTCCTTCATGTCCAGGGGGTCGCCCAGGCCGCGGAGGCGGAGCACGTCCTCTTCGTTGAGGGGCTGCTCCATCTGGGCAGCGAGCCGGGACCAGGTCTGCCGGTCCAGCTCAACGAACGGGGAGACGCCCTCGCCGTTCGCTTCGTTGCGTTGCAAAGTCACCTTAGAGATTCTGCCCTTGACAACGCCCAGAGCGAAATGGACACCCCGCCAGCCGCCAGCGGCGGGCCCGGACCGGCACATCCTACGTCGGACGACCGGGAAACCGGTTAGGCTTATGTCCATGTGCGGAATCGTTGGATATGTAGGCCGCTCGGCTGGCCGGGTAAATACTGAACACAAAGCCCTGGACGTTGTCCTGGAGGGATTGCGGCGCCTTGAGTACCGCGGCTATGACTCCGCCGGGATCGCGGTCGTGGCGGACGGTGCCATTTCTTCCCGCAAGAAGTCGGGGAAACTGAGCAACCTGATCACCGAACTGGAGGCCCACCCGCTGCCGGACGCCCTCACCGGCATCGGGCATACCCGCTGGGCAACCCACGGCGGCCCCACGGACCTGAACGCGCACCCGCACCTGTCCGACGGCGGCAAGCTGGCGCTCATCCACAACGGCATCATCGAAAACTTCGCGGAGCTGAAGCAGGAACTCGTGGGCGAAGGCGTGACCTTCCTCTCCGAGACCGACACCGAGGTGGCCGCAGCGCTGATCGGTGACATCTACCGCAACCAGCTGGGCGGCGACAACGCCAACGGCGGCCTGACCAAGGCCATGGAACTTGCCTGCCAGCGCCTCGAGGGCGCCTTCACGCTGCTCGCCGTGCACGCCGACCAGCCCGACGTCGTCGTGGCCGCCCGCCGCAACTCCCCGCTCGTGGTGGGCCTGGGCGACGGCGAGAACTTCCTCGGTTCCGACGTCTCCGGCTTCATCGACTACACCCGCCGCGCCGTGGAACTGGGCCAGGACCAGATCGTCACCATCACCGCCGATACCGTCGCGATCACCGACTTCTACGGTGCCCCGGCCGAGGGCAAGGAATACTACGTCAACTGGGATCCCGCTTCCGCGGAGAAGGGCGGCTTCCCGTCCTTCATGGAAAAGGAAATCCACGACCAGCCGGACGCCGTGCTGCAGACCCTGCTGGGCCGGTCGGACGTCGACGGCAAGCTGACCCTCGACGAACTCCGGATCGACACGGAACTGCTGAAGAGCGTGGACAAGATCATCGTCCTGGCATGCGGCACGTCCGCCTACGCCGGCCAGGTCGCGAAGTACGCGATCGAACGCTGGTGCCGGATCCCCACCGAGGTCGAGCTCTCGCACGAGTTCCGCTACCGCGATCCGATCGTGGACGCCAACACCCTGATCGTTTCCATCTCGCAGTCCGGCGAGACCATGGACACGCTGATGGCTGTCCGGTACGCCAAGGAACAGGGCGCCAAGACGGTGTCCATTTGCAACACCAACGGCTCCACCATCCCGCGCGAGTCCGACGCCGTGCTGTACACGCACGCCGGTCCGGAAATCGCGGTGGCCTCCACCAAGGCGTTCCTCGCCCAGATTGCGGCCGCCTACCTGCTGGGCCTGTACCTGGCACAGCTGCGCGGCAACAAGTTCCAGGGCGAGATCAAGGACATCCTCGCCGACCTGGGCAAGATCCCGGCCAAGATCCAGCAGATCCTGGACAATGCCGACGCGATCAAGAAACTCGGCCACGACATGGTGGACGCCAAGTCCGTGCTGTTCCTGGGCCGCCACGTCGGCTTCCCGGTTGCCATGGAGGGTGCGCTCAAGCTCAAGGAGCTCGCCTACATCCACGCCGAAGGCTTCGCCGCCGGCGAGCTCAAGCACGGCCCGATCGCCCTGATCGAGGAAGGCCAGCCGGTCTTCGTCGTCGTCCCGTCGCCCCGGGGCCGCGACTCGCTGCACGCCAAGGTCGTCTCGAACATCCAGGAAGTCCGTGCCCGCGGCGCCAAGACGATCGTGATCGCCGAGGAGGGTGACGAAGCGGTGAAGGCCTACGCCGAACACGTCATCTACATCCCGGAGACCCCGACCCTCCTGGCCCCGCTGCTGTCCACCGTGCCCCTGCAGATCTTCGCGCTGGCACTCGCCAGCGCCAAGGGCTACGACGTGGACCAGCCGCGGAACCTGGCCAAGAGCGTGACCGTAGAATAGCCGCATGATTGTTGGCATTGGCGTAGACGTCGTAGACATCGAGCGGTTCGGCCGGCAGCTTGAGCGCACCCCCGGGTTGCGCGACAGGTTGTTTGTCCCGGCCGAGCGGGAACTGAACACCCGGTCCCTGGCCGCGCGGTTCGCGGCCAAGGAGGCCGTGGCCAAGGTGCTCGGCGCGCCCGCCGGAATGAACTGGCAGGACTGCTGGATCGGCCTGGACCAGAACGGACCCACCGTCCAGGTCAAGGACACGGTACTGGCCGTGGCCGAGTCGAAAGGCGTCAAGCGCTGGCACCTCTCGATCAGCCACGACGGCGGCATCGCCACCGCCACGGTGATCGCCGAAGGCTAAGCACATGATCAGCGCCTATACCGGTACCCACATTCGAGGCCTCGAGAAGCAACTCCTTGAGGCGAGTGCGGACCCCGGTATGGGCGCTGTTCTCATGCAGCGGGCCGCCTACGGGCTCGCCAACACGGTCATCCGGGAACTCCAGCGCCGCGGACTGCGGCCCTACGGATCCAGCGTCACCGTGCTTGCCGGCAAGGGCAACAACGGAGGCGACGGCCTCTACGCCGCGGCGCTGCTGGCCCGCCGGGGCCTGCGGACGACGGCGGTGCTCACCGCCGGCGACGCCCATCCGGCCGGGCTGGCGGCCTTCCGCGCCGCCGGCGGCCGGGACGCCGCCCTCACCGACGGCAACGCCAGGGACCTGGCTGCCGACGCCGCCCGCACCGACGTCGTCATTGACGCGGTCCTGGGAACCGGCGCGCAGGGTGGGCTGCGCGGCGCGGCCGGCACGCTGATCGAAGACCTGCAGCGCAGCCGCCACGGGCTGGTTGTTGCCTGCGACATCCCCAGCGGCGTCGACGCCGACACCGGCGAAGCGCACGCCCCTGTCCTGGCCGCGGACGTCACCGTGAGCTTCGGGGCCGCGAAGGCCGGCCTGCTCGCCGACCCGGGCGCGGACTTCACCGGCCGGCTCCGGACCATCCCGATCGGCATCGAGGACGCGCTGGTGCATCCGGAGCTGCGGCGCCTCGAGGCCGCGGACCTGGCCGCGCTGCTCCCGCAGCCCGGCCGCCGCTCGCACAAATACTCCCGGGGCGTGCTCGGCGTCGTGGCCGGATCCGCCCGCTACCCGGGGGCGGCCGTCCTCGCCTGCCGCGGCGCCCTGGCCGCGGGTGCCGGCATGGTCCGCTACGTGGGCCCGCCGGAGGTCGCGGACCTGGTCCGCCAGGCCTGCCCCGAAGTGGTGTGCGGCACGTCCGTCGCCGACGCGCACGTCCAGGCCTGGCTGCTCGGATCCGGACTCGACGCCGGCGCCCACGAGCAGCTGGAGCGGGTCCGCGAGGCGGCAGCCGCCGGACTTCCCACCGTGGCCGACGCCGGTGCGCTGCCGGCCCTGCCCCGCGAACTGTCCCCGCACACCGTGCTGACCCCGCATGCCGGCGAGCTGGCCGCCCTGCTGGAACGTTACGGCGCCGGCCCCGGCCGGACCTCCGTCGAGGGCGCAACGCTCGCCGCCGTCCGGCAGGCCAGCGGGCTCACCGGAGCGACCGTGCTGCTCAAGGGCGCCACCACCCTGGTGGCGGCCCCCTCGGGGGCGGTCTTCAGCCAGGCCGAAGCCAGCCCGTGGATGGCCACCGCCGGCAGCGGCGACGTCCTGGCCGGGGTGCTCGGCGCCCTGCTGGCACAACTCCCGGAGGGCTCCGGCGCCTTCAGCGCCTTAGGGCTCGACGGGCCGGACCGGTGGGCCGCCGTCGCCGCGATGGCGGCCAGCCTGCACGGCCGTGCCGGAACAGCTGCCTCGAACGGCGGGCCGCTGACGGCGTCGGACATTGCCGAAGCCCTGCCGGAGGTTATCGCGAAGCTGTAACAAAAGCGCGCGCCTCGCGCCTCCGGTAAATTAGTAACCTTACTTACAAGTAGTCTGTCTAGAGATTGTCCGCATCGCACGAGGAGTACACATGGAAGTCTGGCCCGGAACGGCTTACCCGCTGGGAGCCACTTTTGACGGCACCGGCACCAATTTTGCCCTGTTCAGCGAACAAGCGGAGCGGGTTGAGCTCTGCCTCCTGGCCGACGACCTGAGCGAGACGCGGATCGAACTGACCGAGGTGGACGGCTACGTCTGGCACTGCTACCTGCCGCAGATCCAGCCCGGACAGAAGTACGGCTACCGGGTGCACGGCCCGTACGACCCGGCGAGCGGAAACCGCTTCAACGCCAACAAGCTGCTGATGGACCCGTACGCCAAGGCAATCCAGGGCCAGATCGACTGGGACCCGGCGCTCTTCTCCTACGAATTCGGCGACCCCGATTCGCGCAACGACGCCGATTCGGCACCGCACACCATGCACGGCGTCGTCATCAACCCGTACTTCGAGTGGGACGGTGACCGCCAGCTGCGCGTCCCCTACCACGAGTCGGTCATTTACGAGGCCCACGTTAAAGGCCTGACCGAGCTGCACCCGGAAATCCCCGAAGAGCAGCGCGGCACCTACGCCGGTGTGGCCCACCCGGCCGTCATTGAGCACCTGAAGAAGCTCGGCGTCACGGCGATCGAGCTCATGCCGGTCCACCAGTTCGTCAACGACGGCACCCTGGTGGAGAAGGGCCTCAACAACTACTGGGGCTACAACACCATCGGCTTCTTCGCCCCGCAGAACACCTACAGCTCCTCCGGCGACGTCGGACACCAGGTCCAGGAATTCAAAGCCATGGTCCGCGAGCTGCACCGGGCCGGCATCGAGGTCATCCTCGACGTCGTCTACAACCACACCGCCGAAGGCAACCACCTCGGCCCCACCCTTTCCTTCAAGGGCATCGACAACCAGGCGTACTACCGGCTGGTCGACGGCGACCTGAAGCACTACATGGACTACACCGGCACCGGCAACTCGCTCAATGTCCGGCACCCGCACTCGCTGCAGCTGCTGATGGACTCGCTGCGCTACTGGGTGACGGAAATGCACGTCGACGGCTTCCGCTTCGACCTCGCCTCCACGCTGGCCCGCGAGTTCTACGACGTCGACAAGCTCTCCACCTTCTTCGAACTGATCCAGCAGGATCCGATCGTCTCCCAGGTCAAGCTGATCGCCGAGCCGTGGGACGTCGGCCCCGGCGGTTACCAGGTGGGCAACTTCCCGCCGCAGTGGACCGAATGGAACGGCAAGTACCGCGACACCGTCCGGGACTTCTGGCGCGGCGAACCGTCCACCCTGGGCGAATTCGCCTCCCGCCTGACCGGCTCCGCGGACCTGTACGAGAGTTCGGCACGGCGCCCGGTGGCCTCGATCAACTTCGTCACCGCGCACGACGGCTTCACCATGCGCGACCTGGTCTCCTACAACGAGAAGCACAACGAGGCCAACGGCGAGGGCAACAACGACGGCGAATCGCACAACCGCTCCTGGAACTGCGGCGAAGAGGGCGACTCCGACAACGACACGGTGTTGACCCTCCGCGCCCGCCAGCAGCGGAACTTCATTGCGACGCTGCTGCTCTCCCAGGGCGTGCCGATGCTGCTGCACGGCGACGAACTGGGCCGCACCCAGCAGGGCAACAACAACACCTACTGCCAGGACTCCGAACTGAGCTGGGTGCACTGGGAAGCCATGGACCAGCCCCTCGTGGAGTTCACGGCGTTCGTCAACAAGATCCGCCACGACCACCCGACGTTCCGCCGCAGCCGCTTCTTCGACGGCCGCCCGGTCGTTCGTGGTGAGGGCGAGAAACTGCCGGACATCGTTTGGCTGAAGACCGACGGCACCGGAATGCTGCCGGAGGACTGGGACAGCGGCTTCGGCCGGACCATCGGCGTGTTCTACAACGGCCACGGCATCCAGGAACAGGACTCCCGGGGCCGCCGGATCACCGACGACAGCTTCCTGATGGCCTTCAACGCCCACGACGACAGCGTGGACTTCGTGCTGCCCAACGACGAGTACTCGCCCTTCTGGGAGATCCTCGTGGACACCGCGGACCAGGCCGATACGGACGAGCCGCTCAAGGCAGGGTCGACCCTGACGCTGGCGGCCAAGTCGATGGCCGTGCTGCGCGCCTACTCGGGCCCCGAGATCGAGGTCGATCACTCCGCAGCCGCCTCCCTGGCCTCCATGGCCGAGCACGAGGACGCCCAGGAGGAGATGGCGGAAGCCCAGACCAAGGCCGCCGAAGCCAGCGAAGCGAAGGCCACTGCTTCATGAGGACCCCCGTCTCGACCTACCGGCTCCAGATCCGGCCGGGCTTCACCCTGCAGGATGCCGCCGACACCGTGCCCTACCTGAAGTCCCTTGGGGTCGACTGGATCTACCTGTCTCCGATCCTGACGGCAGAGCAGGGCTCGGACCACGGCTACGACGTCACCGACCCCGCCGCGATCGACCCGGACCGCGGCGGGCCGGAGGGGCTGGCAGCGGTGTCCCGCGCGGCGCGGGAAGCCGGCATGGGTGTGTTGGTGGACATCGTGCCCAACCACGTCGGCGTCGCCACCCCGGTCCAGAACCCGTGGTGGTGGTCGCTGCTCAAGGAAGGCCAGCAGTCGCGCTACGCCCAGGCGTTCGATGTCGACTGGGACTTCGGCGGCGGCCGGATCCGGATCCCGGTGCTGGGCGAGGACGCGGACGTGGACGCGCTCGAGATCCGTGACGGCGAACTGCGCTACTACGACCACCGTTTCCCGCTGGCCGAGGGCAGTTATACCGCAGGTGACTCCACCGCCGACGACCCGCGCGCGGTCCATGACCGGCAGCACTACGAGCTGGTGGGCTGGCGCCGTGCGGACACCGATCTGAACTACCGCCGGTTCTTCGCGGTCAACACCCTCGCCGGGATCAAGGTTGAGGTCCCGGAGGTCTTCGATGAGGCGCACGAGGAGGTTGTCCGCTGGTTCCGGGAGGGCCTCGTTGACGGCTTGCGCATCGACCACCCGGACGGCCTCGCGGATCCGGCAGGCTACCTCCGCCGGTTGCGCGAAGTGACCGGCGGGGCCTACCTGCTGATCGAGAAAATCCTGGAGCCCGGTGAAGAGCTTCCGGCCGGCTTCGAGTGCGAGGGGACCACCGGGTACGACGCCCTCGCGGACGTGGACCGGCTCTTCGTCGACCCCGCCGGCCAGGCGGGCCTCGACGCCCTGGACACCTCGCTGCGCGGCGGCACGCCCGCCGACTATGAGGACATGATCCGCGGCACCAAGCGCCGGATCACCGACGGCATCCTGCACTCGGAGATGCGGCGGCTCGCCCGGCTGGTACCGGCGTCCGCCGGCCTCAGCCCGGAGGCCGCCGTCGATGCGCTGTCCGAGATCACCGCGGCCTTCCCGGTCTACCGCAGCTACCTGCCCGAGGGCGAGGGCGTGCTGCGCGAGGCATGCGAACTCGCCGCCCGGCGGCGTCCCGAGCTCGAACCCGTGGTGCAGGCGCTGCTCCCGCTGCTGCTGCAGGCCGGCCCCGGGCCCGACGACGAGCTGGGCCGCCGCTTCCAGCAGACCTCCGGCATGGTGATGGCCAAGGGTGTGGAGGACACCGCGTTCTTCCGCTACACCCGGCTCGGCACCCTCACCGAGGTCGGCGCGGACCCCACCGAGTTCGCGCTGTCCGCCGACGAGTTCCACGCCCGGATGGCACGCCGCCAGGCGGGCCAGCCGCTGTCGATGACCACGCTCAGCACCCACGACACAAAGCGCAGCGAGGACACCCGGGCCCGGATCTCCGTGCTTGCGGAGCTGGCCCCGGAATGGACGGCCTCGCTGCGCCGGCTGCAGGAGCTGGCGCCCCTGCCCGACGGCCCGCTGGCCAACCTGCTGTGGCAGGCCGTGGCCGGGGTGTGGCCCGCGGACCGGGAGCGCCTCCAGTCCTACGCCCAGAAGGCGGCCCGAGAGGCCGGCAATTCGACGAACTGGCTGGACCCGGACCCGGACTTCGAAGCGAAACTTGCAGCCGCCGTCGACGCGGCGTTCGACAACGCCCAGGTGCGCGCCGAACTCGATTCGCTGGTGGGCCTGCTGGAACCCTACGGCTCCGCCAACGCGCTCTCCGCCAAACTGGTCCAGCTCACCATGCCGGGCGTGCCGGACGTCTACCAGGGCACCGAGTTCTGGGACCGGTCGCTGACCGACCCTGATAACCGGCGGCCGTTCGACTTCGGGGCGCGGCGCGCCGCCCTCAAAGCGATCGACGCCGGTGAGCGGCCGGCGTCGTACCGGGAGGATGCGGCGAAGCTGCTCGTGACCTCGCGGGCGCTGCGGCTGCGCCGGGACCGGCCGGAGCTGTTCGCCGGCTACGCCCCGGTGGCTGCCACCGGAGCCGCCGCCGAACACCTGGTCGCCTTCGACCGCGGCGCCGGCACGCCCGGGGCCCTCGCCCTGGCCACAAGGCTGCCCCGCGGCCTCGAACAACGCGGAGGCTGGCAGGACACCGCCATCGGCCTCACCGTCGCCATGACGGACCAGCTCAGCGGCAGGTCCTTCGGGCCGGGCACGACGGACGTGGCGGAGATCCTCCGCGACTACCCGGTGGCCCTGCTGGTGCCGGGCGCCTGAACGCACGAACTGACGAACCAACTTAGGGGAACGGCAATGACTCTGCCCGCACACGGAACCGCACGCTTCGACCTCTGGGCACCGGAAGCGCAGGACGTCACGCTGCTCGCCGACGGCCGGCACTACCCGATGGTCCGGTCCGGGTCCGCCGGCTGGTGGAGCGCGCCGGAGGCACCGGCCTCCGGCGACGTCGACTACGGCTACCTGCTCGACGGGGATTCCACCCCGCTGCCGGATCCGCGCTCACGCCGCCAGCCCGGGGGAGTGCATGCACTCTCGCGGACCTTCGACGCCGGCAGCCACGAATGGGCAGACGGGCAGTGGAAGGGCCGCGGCCTGCAGGGCGGCGTGATCTACGAGCTGCACCTGGGCACGTTCACGCCCGAGGGGACGCTGGACGCCGCGATCGGCAAGCTCGGCTATCTCGCCGACCTCGGCATCGACTTCGTCGAACTGCTGCCGGTCAACGGGTTCAACGGCACCCACAACTGGGGCTACGACGGGGTCCTCTGGTACGCCGTGCACGAGGGCTACGGCGGCCCGGCCGCCTACCAGCGCTTCGTCGACGCCGCCCACGCCGCCGGCCTGGGCGTCATCCAGGACGTCGTCTACAACCACCTCGGCCCCAGCGGCAACTACCTGCCCCGGTTCGGGCCGTACCTCAAGTCCGGGGAGGGCAACACCTGGGGCGACTCGGTCAACCTGGACGGCCCCGGCTCCGACGTCGTCCGCCGCTACATCCTCGACAACGCAGCCATGTGGCTGCGCGACTACCACGTGGACGGCTTGCGGCTCGATGCCGTGCACGCCTTCAAGGACGAGCGGGCGGTCCACCTGCTGGAGGAGTTCGGGGCGCTCGCCGATGAGGTCTCCGCCGAAACCGGACGCCCTGCGACGATGATCGCCGAGTCGGACCTGAACAACCCGCGGCTGCTCTACCCGCGGGAGGTAAACGGCTACGGCCTGGCTGGGCAGTGGAGCGATGACTTCCACCACGCTGTCCACGTCAACGTCAGCGGCGAGACCACCGGCTACTACAGCGACTTCGATTCGGTCGCGGCCCTCGCCAAGGTCCTGGTGGACGGGTTCTTCCACGACGGCAGCTACTCCAGCTTCCGGGAGCGGCACCACGGCCGGCCCATCAACACCGCCCTCGTGCACCCGGCCGCCCTCGTGGTCTGCAGCCAGAACCACGACCAGATCGGCAACCGGGCTACCGGCGACCGGCTCTCCCAGAGCCTCGGCTACGGGCAGCTGGCGCTCGCAGCGGTCGCGACCCTAGCCTCGCCCTTCACCCCGATGCTGTTCATGGGTGAGGAATACGGTGCCACGACGCCCTGGCAGTTCTTCACCTCGCACCCGGAGCCCGAGCTGGGCAAGGCCACGGCGGAGGGCCGGATCAAGGAGTTCGAACGGATGGGCTGGGACCCCGCCGTCGTGCCCGACCCGCAGGACCCGGCCACGTTCACCCGCTCCAAGCTGGACTGGTCCGAAGCCGAGTCCGGGGAGCACGCGCGGCTGCTGGAGCTGTACCGGAAACTTATCGCGCTGCGCCGTGCGACCCCGGAGCTGGCCGGGCTCGGGTTCGAGGACACCGCAGTGGCGTTCAGCGAGGACGAGGGCTGGCTGCGCCTGCGCCGCGGCAGCGTGGAGGTCGCGATGAACTTCTCCATCGAACCCCGCCAGGTAGCCGTGGACGGCGGCTCGCTGCTGCTGGCCACCGAGGACGGCGTCGCGCTGTCCGCCGGCCGCGTGGAACTGCCCGGCCACAGTGCCGCCGTCGTCTCAAACTAGGACAGGATAATAGTCATGACATATGTTGCAGCAGAGAACCGATACGAGACGATGCCCTACCGCCGGGTGGGACGCAGCGGACTGAAACTGCCGGCCATTTCCCTGGGCCTCTGGCACAACTTCGGCGATGACAAGCCCTTCGAAGTGCAGCGGGCCATCCTGCGCCGCGCCTTCGACCTGGGTGTCACCCACTTCGACCTCGCCAACAACTATGGCCCGCCCTACGGCAGCGCCGAGACCAACTTCGGCCGCCACTTTAAGGACGACTTCAAGCCGTACCGCGACGAACTCATCATCTCCAGCAAGGCCGGCTACGACATGTGGCCGGGGCCCTACGGCAACTGGGGCTCGCGGAAGTACCTGCTGGCCAGCCTGGACCAGTCGCTGGGCCGGATGGGCCTGGATTACGTGGATATCTTCTACAGCCACCGCCCGGACCCCGAGACGCCGCTGGAAGAGACCATGGGCGCCCTGGACCAGGCCGTGCGCTCCGGCAAGGCGCTCTATGCCGGCATTTCGTCCTACACTCCGGAGCAGACGCTCGAGGCGGCCCGGATCCTGAAGGAACTCGGCACCCCGCTGCTGATCCACCAGCCCAGCTACTCGATGCTCAACCGCTGGACCGAGAACGGCAGCCCCAGCCTCTACGAGGCGCTGGAGCAGGTGGGTGCAGGGGCCATCGCTTTCTCGCCGCTGGCGCAGGGCATGCTTACCGACCGCTACCTCAACGGCGTCCCCAAGGATTCCCGTGCGGCGCAGGACAAGTCCCTGGACGAGGCGATGATCACCGGGGAGAAGCTGGACCGCGTGCGCGGGCTCAACCGGATTGCCGAGGGCCGGGGCCAGACCCTCGCGCAGCTGGCGATCGCCTGGATCCTGCGCGAGCAGGGTAAGGGCACCTCGGTGACGTCCGCCCTGGTCGGCGCATCCAGCGTCCGGCAGCTGGAGGACACCCTGGCCGCGATCAACAACCTGGACTTCACGGCCGACGAGCTGGACGCGATCGACGAGTTCGCCGTCGAGTCCGACATCAACCTCTGGGCCCAGAAATAAGCCCCGGGGGCGCCGTTCCGCGGCGCCGCCGGCTGACGTAACAGATTCGGTGCCGTGGCCGGGAACAACTTGAGTCCCGGCGCCGTTGACTAGAATGCAAGAGTGCCGCATGGCGTTGTGCCCGTTTGCCGCCGTCGTACATCAGAGTATGGCCGCGCCGGGCACGTGAAGTTTGTTCTCAAAGGGAGTTTCGTGTCTTCAAATCCGATTCGTGTTGCAATCGTCGGCGTGGGTAACTGTGCCACTTCGCTGGTCCAGGGTGTCCAGTACTACAAGGATGCCGACCCCCAGGCCACGATTCCGGGTCTGATGCACGTGCAGTTCGGCAAGTACCACGTCAACGACGTGCAGTTCGTCGCAGCATTCGATGTCGACGGCAAGAAGGTGGGCCAGGACCTCTCCGCCGCCATCCTCGCCAGCGAAAACAACACCATCAAGATCGCCGACGTCCCGCCGACCGGCGTCACCGTTCAGCGCGGCCCGACCCTCGACGGCCTGGGCAAGTACTACCTCGAGACCATTGAGCAGTCCCCGGAGGAGCCGGTCGACGTCGTCCAGGCCCTCAAGGACGCCAAGGTCGACGTGATGGTCTGCTACCTGCCGGTCGGATCCCAGGAAGCCGCCGAGTACTACGCCCAGTGCGCGATCGACGCCGGCGTGGCCTTCGTCAACGCGCTGCCGGTGTTCATCGCCGGGACCAAGGAGTGGGCGGACAAGTTCACCGCCGCCGGCGTGCCGATCGTGGGCGACGACATCAAGAGCCAGATCGGTGCCACCATCACGCACCGCGTTATGGCCAAGCTCTTCGAAGACCGCGGCGTCACCCTGGACCGCACGTACCAGCTGAACGTCGGCGGCAACATGGACTTCAAGAACATGCTGGAGCGCGACCGCCTCGAGTCCAAGAAGATCTCCAAGACCCAGGCCGTCACGTCCAACGTGGAAGCCGAGCTCGCCGCCAAGGACGTGCACATCGGCCCGTCGGACTATGTCCAGTGGCTCGATGACCGCAAGTGGGCCTTCGTACGCCTCGAGGGCCGCAACTTCGGTGACGCCCCGGTCTCGCTCGAATACAAGCTGGAGGTCTGGGACTCGCCCAACTCCGCCGGCGTGATCATCGACGCCGTCCGCGCCGCCAAGATCGGCCTGGACCGCGGCATCGGCGGCCCGCTGCTCTCGGCGTCGAGCTACTTCATGAAGTCCCCGCCGGAGCAGTTCAACGACGACCTCGCCCGCGAAAAGGTCGAGGCCTTCATCCGCGGCGACCTGGAGCGCTAAGCCCCGCACCGTACACCGCAACGCGGGGTCACCTACAGCCCATCATCCCCCTGGGGATGGGCCGTAAGTGACCCCGCGTTGCTGTTTAAAACAGGCCGACGGGGTTGCCGTTGGCGTCCACGTCCATCCGCATGGCCGCCGGGACCTTGGGCAGTCCGGGCATGGTCATCACCGCACCCGTGAGCGCCACGATGAAGCCCGCGCCGGTCTTGGGGATCAGGTCCCGGACGTGGACGGTGAAGCCCTTCGGGGCGCCGAGCTTGGTGGCGTCGTCGCTGAAGGAGTACTGCGTCTTCGCCATGCAGACCGGCATCCCGGACCAGCCGTTCTTGTCGATCTCCGCGAGCCGCTTGAGCGCCGGGACGGAGAAGTCGACGCCGTCGGCCCCGTAGATTTCCTGCACGATGGTGCGGATCTTGTCCTCCACCGACATCGCCAGCGGGTACAGGTGGCGGAAGCCGTGCGGGGCGTCGATGGCGGCGGCAACCTTCGCGGCAAGCTCGTCGCCGCCGTCGCCCCCTCCGCCGCGGCCCCAGACGTCGGCCACGGCCGCCTGAACACCCTCCGCGGCGCACCAGTCCAGCAGCCAGTCGAGCTCCTCCCGGCTGTCGGTGCCGAACTTGTTGATCGCCACCACCGGGGTGATGCCGAACTTCTCCACGTTGCGCACGTGCCGCTGCAGGTTGGCGACGCCGGCGGCCAGCGCCTCGACGTTGGGCTCCTTGAGCTGGTCCTTGGCGACGCCGCCGTGCATCTTGAGCGCGCGGATGGTGGCCACCACCACGACGGCGGACGGGGCGACGTCGGCCATCCTCGCCTTGATGTCCATGTACTTCTCGGCACCCAGGTCGGCGCCGAAGCCGGCCTCGGTGATGACGACGTCGGCCAGGGAACGCGCCGTCTGGGTGGCGATCAGCGAGTTGCAGCCGTGCGCGATGTTGGCGAAGGGCCCGCCGTGCACCAGGGCCGGGGTGCCCGCGATGGTCTGCACCAGGTTCGGTTTGATCGCGTCCTTGAGCAGCATGGTCAGGGCACCCTGGACGCCGAGGTCCGCGACCGTGACCGGCTCGCGGTCGTAGGTGTAGCCGAAGGTGATCCGGCCCAGCCGGGCGCGCAGGTCGTCCAGGTCCGTGGCCAGGCAGAACACGGCCATGATCTCCGAGGCGACCGTGATGTCGAAGCCGTCCTGCCGCGGCACGCCCTGGGTGGGACCGCCCAGGCCGATCACGACCTCGCGCAGCGCCCGGTCGTTCATGTCCAGCACCCGCTTGAACGTCATCCGGCGCGGATCGATGTTCAGCGCGTTGCCCTGGTAGATGTGGTTGTCCACCAGAGCCATCAGGGCGTTGTTCGCCGAGGTGATCGCGTGGAAGTCGCCGGTGAAGTGCAGGTTGATCTCGTCCATCGGCAGGACCTGGGAGTAGCCGCCGCCGGTCGCGCCGCCCTTCATGCCCAGGATCGGACCCAGCGAAGGCTCGCGCAGGGCGATCATCACCCGGTGCCCGGCGCGGGCCAGGGAGTCGGCGAGGCCCACGGTGGTGGTGGATTTCCCCTCGCCGGCCGGCGTGGGGGACATCGCCGAGACCAGCACCACCTTGCCCGGCGCGTGCGCACCGTCCCGGGCCAGCTTGGCCGGATCGATCTTCGCCTTGTAGCGGCCGTAGAATTCCAGCGCCTCCGGGTTGATCCCGGCCGCGGCAGCCACGTCCTCGATCGGCCGCATGGTGGCCCGCTGCGCAATCTCCAGGTCGCTCAGGACCGGCGCTGCGGCCGGCGAACCCGGTGCCGCCGTCCCGGCCGGCGCATCGGTAGCTGCTGCGGTTTCCGTGGTGTTCTCAGACATCGTTGCCCTTCAGCTCGTGGCTTCGGGTCGCTCCGGCCGGCGGTTCCGGCCAGGCGCCCGGTGTGGTTCCCTCAGGGCGTGTGGCCCACCGGGATGCTCCGTGTTCCAAAATACTGGAGCAATGCGGACTGGTAGCTCTCCAGCGTAATCGTGGCGGTGCGCTGCCAGCCGAAGCCCTGGGCGTGCACCGACGCCGCGCGGCCCATGTCCTCCCGGGTGGCCGGGTCGTCGTGCAGTGCCTCCAGGGCATCGGCCCAGTCCGCGGCCTTGTGCCCTTCCACCAGCAGCCCGGTCCGGCCGTCGAAGATCGCCCGCGACAACCCGCCCACCTTCGTGGCGACCACGGGTGTTCCGCAGGCCTGGGCCTCCAGCGCGACGAGGCCGAACGACTCGCTGTAAGAAGGCATCACCACGACGTCGGCCGAACGGTACCAGCCTGCCAGCTTGGGCGCGCTGACCGGCGGATGGTGCGTGACGACGTCGTCCATCCCGGCGGCGGTGATCAGGGCCTTGAGGTCGAAGTCCTTCGCACCGCTCACCGCACCGAGGATGGTCAGCTGCAGGTCGATGTCCGGGCGGCGCGCACGCAGCAGCGCGGCCGCCTTGATCAGGATCTGCGGGCCCTTGAGCCGCTGGATCCGCCCGGCGAAGAGCAGGTGGAAGCGGCCCGGCGGGACCCCGTGCTGGCTGCGGGCACGGCTCCGGAAGGCGGGCGTGAAGACGGAGAGGTCCACGCCCGGGGGCGCCACGTCGATCCGGTCGGGGTCGGCGGCGTAATGCGAAACCAGCTCGGCGGCCTCGGCGCCGGTGTTGGCGATCAGCCGGGTCGCGCCGTCGACGATCCGGTGTTCACCATCCTCGCGCCGGCGCGGCTCGGGCTGCTCGCCGGATTCCAGCAGCAGGTTCTTGACCTTGGCCATGGTGTGCATGGTGTGCACCAGCGGCACCCCCCACAGCTCCGAGAGTTCGAGGCCCGCGACGCCGGAAACCCAGTAGTGCGAATGAATGACGTCGTAGCGGCCATGCGGCTGCAGCTGCTTGATCCGGTCGATTTCGGCCACCATGCTGTGCAGCAGCGCCGGCAGTTCCTCCTTGGGAAGTTTCCGCGGCGGCCCGGCGAGCACGTTGTGCACGCAGACTCCCGGGGTGGGGTGTTCGACGGCGGCCTGGCCGGCCGCGTTGGACCGCGTGAAAATCTCCACCTCGACGCCGGTCTCCGCGAGGGCGGCGGCGAGGGCCCGGATGTACACGTTCATGCCGCCGGCGTCCCCGGACCCGGGCTGCTCCATCGGCGAGGTGTGCAGGGAGAGGAAGGCGACACGGCGGACCAGCGGCATCCTCTTCCTTCCCTTCGCGTGACGTGGATTCGGTAAAACATTACTCCTGAACGCCGGGCCGGTTCGCGGGCGGCTGCCTGCTGCTAGCGTGGCGGCTGTGAGCGCAAACGCAAAAGACCGGCCGGCCACGGCGTCGTGGGAGATCCGCGAGGCCACCGCGCAGGACTGGGCCGCCATCTGGGAGATCCTGGAGCCTGTGATCCGTGCCGGGGAGACGTTTACCTGGGACCGCGACACCACGGAGGACCAGGCCCGCGCCAAGTGGTTCAAAACCGTCCCGGGCAGGACCTTCGTCGCCGTCGGAACTGGCCGGTTCGACGGCGTCGTACTGGGCACCGGCGAACTGCACGCGAACCAGGGTGGCGGCGGCAGCCACGTCGCCAACGCCGGCTACATGGTCCGCGCCGGTTACGGCGGCCGGGGAGTGGCCCGGGCGTTGTGCGCCTACTCGCTGGACGCCGCCCGCGCCGCGGGCTTCCGCGCCATGCAGTTCAACGCCGTGGTGGAAAGCAACGTCCGGGCCGTCGCCGCCTGGCAAGCCATGGGCTTCGAGATCCTCGCCACCATCCCGGAAGCCTTCCGGCACCCGCAGCTGGGCTACGTGGGACTGCACGTGATGTACCGCAAGCTATAGCTGCCTTCGCCGGATTCAACCCAAGACATTTTCTGCCGGCCCGAATAGGCTGGCCCTCTGGGGGCCGAGCGAGGGAGGCCTGAATGCCCGGAAGTGGCGATCCGCAACTGCCGCACCAGGAACGGCGCAGCCCTGAACGGGGTGCACGACGGCGCCGCTTGCCTGGGTGGGTTCCGGCCGTCCTGCTGCTGGTGGTTCCGTTGCTGGTCATGGCCGGGTGCACGCTGGCCCGGAACAACGACAGAAGCTCCTCGGCGGAGAATTCGCCGGGCTTCGTCACCGCCTCGGGCCGCGGCCTCGTCCTCAACGGCGAGCCCACCCGGCTGAAAGCGGTGAATTTCTCCAACTTCTACCATCGAAACCTGAACGGGGCCGAGCTTCCTAATTCGCAGCACCATGCGGGGGACGACTTCGCCCGGGCGAAAGAAATTGGCTTCAACAGCATCCGCTTCGCCTTCGACGGGGACTGGTATGTCGACTCCCCGCAGGTCTTCTGGCAGTGGCTGGACCAGAACGTGGCCTGGGCGCGGGAACACGGGATGCGCCTGATCCTGGATCTGCACACCCCGATCGGCGGATTCTGGCTGGACCCCACCAGCGACGCCGTCAGTTTCGACATCTGGTCCAACCCCCGGTTGCAGCAGCAGAACGCGGACCTGTGGCGCGATATCGCAGCCCGCTACAAGGATGAACCAGCCATCGCAGCCTACGACCTGCTCAATGAGCCGGTGACGACTGACGCGACCGGGGAACAATGGAAAGTGCTGGCCGGGCAGTTGGTCGCCGCAGTCCGGTCCGAGGACCAGAACCACCTTCTGGTTGTGGGCGGGATCTATGGGGTCAACGGCAGCTACGGCATCTCCGGGGTCGACCAGCATTTCCTTGTTGATGACGACAACGTGGTTTACGACTTCCACTTCTACGAGCCCATCAAATACACCCACCAGTATGCGTCCTGGGTCGAGGGCCCGGTTCAGGACGGCGGCCGCTATCCCGACCCCGACACCATTCTCCCGACCGGTCAGCGGGTCCTGCTGCCGGAAAGCCGCATCGCAACCAAGTCCTTGCCGCCCGGCACCTCAGGCTGGGCGGCGTATGACAGCGGCATCGTAACTATCGAGGACAGCAGCGCGGTGGCGGCTGCACCCATGGTCACTGCGCAGGGCGGCATGCGCGGAACGGCCGGCTTCGATGCAATCAGGGTGACCGAATACGGCCCCGACGGGACCGAACTCCGGCAAGTCATCAACGATCCCCTGGACCGCGACTCGACGTTGGACTGGCATCAATGGCAGTACGGGGACACGGCGGCGCCGCCGAAGTTCGCGCGGGAGAAGACCGGGCACCAGGACAGCGGCAGCCTCTCCATCAGCAATGCCGTCGACGCCACGGCAATCGCAGGGTGGAGCAACGACGCCCACCTGTTCAAGGTCGTGCCGGGTAACAAGTACCGCATCCAGGGCCACATGCGGGGGCAGAGCATTGCGGCCTCGGCCGGTTCGGCACCCCGGATCGGGCTCCAGCTCGACGTCTACGCACAGTCGCCCGGAACACCCGGAAACGGCTTCCTGGCACGCGACAAAGGCTATTTGGCACATGAGTTGGGGAAGCGACTCAAGTTCGGCATCGATAACAACGTGCCGATGTCGGTCATGGAGTTCGGACTGGTCCGGCAAGCATTTGAGATGGAGGGCAAGGGCGGCAGCCAGTGGGTCACCGACATGCTTGATCTCCTGGCGGAGAACGAGCTCAGCTTCGCGTACTGGGAATACCACGGGACCCAGATGGGGCTCTACCTCAGCGGCACCGGCCAGCCGGGCGAACCCAACAAGGCGCTACAGGAGACCCTCGCCCGCGGACTGCGTTGAGCGGACTGCGCTGAGTGGCCCGCGTTGAGTGCCGGACTCGGCTAGGAGTCACCGGAACTGCGGACGTCGCTGCGCCAGAGCTGCAACAGGCCCGGGAACGCGGCCTCGTAACCGGCGAGCAGCTTCGCCGCGAGCTCGTCCGAGTCGACCAGCGGATGCCGGGCGAACGCGGCGAGGGCGGCCCCACGCCGCAGGCTGCCGGGTCCCGGCCCGGTGGCCTGGACCACGAGCCGTTCCACCTCCTTGATCCGCAGCATCAGCGCGAGCTGCGCTTCCGACGGGCGTTCCTGTGGGAGCGGCACCACTCCGTCGGCGTCCACCCGGCAGGGGACCTCCACGACGGCGTCCGCCGGCAGCCCCGGGATCGCGGCAGTCCGTGCACCGTCCGGGCCGGGTAGCGCGTTGGGGGTATTCAGCACCAGTTCGGTCCCGCCGCCACCGGAGAGGGCGCGCATCACCGCCAGCGCGACGCGCTCATAGCCTCCGCCGGCCAAGTCCTCCTCGTCCCGGTGCTCGCCAGCGGTTCGGGCCTCGGCCAGGTAGCCCTCCTCGCGGGACCGGCGGGCGGCATCCCAGAGCCCGTAGGCCTCCGCACCGGCGGACGCGAGCCGCGGATACAGCTCGGACTGCTGCCGGTGGATGGACTCGCCGCGGGTCTGGGCAGCGGCCCGCATGGCGGCCAGGGCGCGGGCGGTCTCGTAGTAGTAGAACAGGTACTCGTTCGGCAGGCAGCCGAGGCCGGCCAGAAAGGGTTGGGGGAAGAGCCGGCCCTCCTCGAAACCTGCCAGGGTCCCGGCGTCGGCGAGCAGGGCGGGGAGGACATCCCTGCCGCCGGACTCCAGCCGGTACAGCCAGCCCAGGTGGTTGAGCCCGTAGTAGCCGACGCCGTCGAGCCTGCCCTCGGGCAGCACGACGCCGGCGGCCCGCGCCGCGCGGTGCACCAGTCCGCCGGCCGAATCGCAGATACCCACCACCCGGCGGCCCAGCACCGGGACCAGGGCCTCGGTCACCATGCCAGCCGGATTCGTGAAGTTGACCAGCCACGCCCCGGGGCAGAGGCGTTTTATCGCCTGCGCCAGGGCCAACATCGGCGGGATGGTGCGCAGGGCGTAGGAGATGCCGCCGGCGCCGGTGGTCTCCTGGCCCAACACGCCCAGCTCTTGCGCCACGCGCTCGTCTGCCGTGCGGCCGGCTGTGCCGCCGGGCCGGATGGCGGCGAAGACCATGTCTGTGCCGGACAGGGCCTCGGCCAGCGACGTGGTGGTGCGGACCGGCGGCCCGCCGCCTTGTTCCCTGCCCGGTTCCCTGCCCGGCAGGGCGGCCAGCACCGCTTTGATGGCGGCCAGCCGGCCGGCGTCGACGTCGTACAGCACCAGCTCCCGGACCAGCCCGGCAAAGGGACCGGCGGAGAGCGCCCGGTAGACCAGCGGCACCCGGAATCCGCCGCCGCCAGCAATCATGAGCCGCATGGCTGCAGTCTATTCCGCGCCGCGCTGATGGGCCCGGAACGTCGTCTTTCGCCGGTTACCTGGACGGCGTAGTGTGCCGTGTATGGACGCGATTCCAGCGCCGCGCTTCGACCCGCTCGCCGCCGTCCGTACCCCGGCGGCGGGAAGCTTCGACGTGCTCCTGACCGGCACCGTATTCCAGGACATCATCTTCACCGGGCTGCCGCACGCACCCCGGCCCGGCACGGAAATCTGGAGCGACGGGATGGGCAGCTGTCCCGGCGGGGTGGCGAACCAGGCCATCGCCGCGGCACGGCTGGGGCTGAGGACCGGGCTGGCCGCAGCGTTTGGCGACGACGGCTACGGCGACTACAACTGGAAGATCCTCGACCGGCAGGAACACGTGGACCTGTCGCTGTCGCGGCGCGTTCCCGGCTGGCACTCGCCGGTCACCGTGTCGCTGAGTGTCGAGAAGGACCGGTCCATGGTGACCCACGGCCACCCGGCGCCGGTAACCTCAAGCGAACTGATCGGCTGCCCGCCGCCCGCGCTCGCCGCCGTCGCCGAGCTAGGCGAGGAGCTGGAACCGTGGGCCGTCGACGCTCACCGGGCCGGTGTCCGTCTCTTCGGCGACGTCGGCTGGGATCCCACCGGGACGTGGGCGCAGGCGCGACTGGACAACCTGAAATACTTCCACGCCTTCATGCCGAACCAGCAGGAGGCCATGGCGTTCACCGGCAAGGACAACCCGTGGGCCGCGCTCTACGCGCTCGCGGACAGGGTCCCAGTGGCCGTGGTGACCCTAGGGCCGCAGGGATCCATGGCGGTGGACTCCGAGACCGGTGAGGAGGAGTGGGTGCCGTCGCTGCCCGTGGCGGCCTTCGACCCCACCGGGGCCGGGGACTGCTTCGGGGCTGCGTTCATCGTCGGCTGCCTGGCCGGCTGGCCGCTGGGGGACCGGCTCCGGTTCGCCAACCTGTGCGCGGCCCTGGCCGTGCAGCAGGTGGGCGGCTCGCTGGCCGCTCCCGGCTGGGGCGACCTCGCCGACTGGTGGCAGCGGGCCAATGCCCGCAAGGAGCGGCAGGGCAGTCAATGGCTGCGCCGCTACCGTTTCCTGGAAGAAATCGTCCGCGACGTGCCGCCGGAGGCGCAGCGGCGGGCGACGGCGACGATTGCGCACCTCTCCGACGCCTAGCCCTTGGGGTGGCGGGCGGCTGGGGAGCGGGTGCGGGCCCGGCCGAGGACTGCGGGCCGAGGGACATGCCCTGCGTACGGGCCGTGGACTGGACATATTCCGCATATGCCCAGTCGTGGCTGCGAGGAGTGGGCATGTCCCAAAGCCAGGGATGGATCCGTGAATGGTTCGGGGGCGCCGCGGGCTGCGGGCCGAGGGACATGCCCCGCGCCCGGGCCGTGGACTGGACATAGTCCGCATATGCCCACTCGTGGCTGCGAAGATTGGGCATGTCCGGAGGCCAGGGATGGACCCGTGAATGGTTCGGGGGCGCCGCGGGGTGCGGGACATGGGACATGCCCCGCGCCCGGGCCGTGGACTGGACATAGTCCGCATATGCCCACTCGTAGCTGCGAGGAGTGGGCATGTCCCGAAGCAAGGAATGGATCCGTGAATGGTTCGGGATGCCTCGGACTGCGGGCCCCGAGGGACATGCCCCGCGCCCGGGCCGTGGACTGGACATATTCCGCATATGCCCAGTCGTGGCTGCGAGGAGTGGGCATGCCCCGAAGCCAAGGATGGGCATGTCCCAAAGTGCGGGGCGCCAGCGGAATTCAGCAGGATCTGCGGCCACCCGTAGAATCGTAAAGTGATATACCCAGCAGCAACAGGTGATTTCCGGCCGGTGGCGGAAGCAGGTCCGGACCACGTCGAGGAGCGCTCGGCCGTCATCGACCTCGAGGCGATACGGCACAACGTCCGGCGGCTGGCCAAGGTGGCTTCGCCGGCGAAGGTGATGGCCGTCGTCAAGGCCGACGCCTACGGCCACGGGGCCATCCCGGTGGCCCGCGCCGCGCTCAGCGCCGGGGCCAGTTGGCTAGGCGTCGCACATATCTCCGAGGCGCTTGCCCTGCGCGCCGCCGGGATCGAGGCCCCCCTGCTGGCTTGGCTGCACACCCCCGAGAGCAACTTTGCCGCCGCCGTCGCTGCCGGGATCGACATCGGCTGCTCCGGCTGGGAGCTGGGCCGGATCGTAACCGCAGCCCGCGAGCAGGAACGCCCAGCCAGGATTCACCTGAAGGTGGACACCGGGCTCGGCCGCAACGGCGCCACCCTGGAGTCCTGGGACACCCTGCTCGGCGAAGCGATGGACTACCAGGACCAGGGCCTGCTGCGGGTGGTGGGCATCTTCTCCCACCTTGCCGTGGCCGACGAACCCGAGCGCCCCGAAACCGACGATCAACTTGCCGCCTTCCGCGATGTCCTGGCGATGGCCCAGGACGCCGGCGTCGATCCCGAGGTCCGCCACCTCGCGAACACCCCGGCGACCCTGTCCCGCCCGGACACGCACTTCGACCTCGTCCGGGTGGGCCTCGGCATCTACGGGCTCTCACCGTTCGAGGGCCAGACTTCCGCGGAGGTCGGGCTGCGCCCGGCAATGACGGTGCGCACGGTCGTCTCGCACTGCAAGGACGTGCCCGCCGGCCAGGGTGTCTCCTACGGACTGAACTACCGCACCGGGGGCGCCAGCACGCTGGGCCTCGTCCCGCTGGGATACGCCGACGGCGTTCCGCGCGTCGCCACCGGAGGTCCGATCCGGGTGGCCGGAATCAGCTACCCCGTGGTGGGCCGCATCGCGATGGACCAGATGGTGATCGACCTCGGCCCGCTCCACGTCTCCGCCGGCGGTCCCAGCCTGCTGGGTGCCGAAGCCGTGATGTTCGGAGACGGTGCCGACGGCGGTCCCACCGCCGAGGACTGGGCCAGGGCAGCCGGCACCAACAACTACGAGATCGTCACCCGCATCAGCCCGCGGGTGCCGCGCCGCTACATCAACGAAGAGCCCGCACCGGGCGACGGGGCCGCGCAGTGAGCCACCCGGCCTGGCAGCGGACCCTGGAAGTGGGGACCGCGGAGCAGACACATGCCCTCGCGGCTGGCCTTGGCGCCGAGTTGCAGGCGGGCGACCTGCTAGTGCTCAGCGGCGAGCTTGGCGCCGGGAAGACCACCTTCACGCAGGGGCTCGGCGAGGGCCTTGGCGTCCGCGCCGGAATCATCTCTCCCACGTTCGTGCTGGTGCGGATCCACCCTAACCTTCCGGACGGACCCCGTCCCGGCGGCCCGGACCTGGTCCACGTCGACGCGTACCGGCTCGCCTCTGCTTCCGAAATCGACGACATCGACCTGGAAAACACCATGGACAGTGCAGTGACCGTCGTGGAGTGGGGCCGCGGCCGGGTGGAGCACCTGAGCGAGAGCCGGCTGGAGGTTGAGCTGCAACGCCGGCTGGGTGGCGCCCAGCCCAGCGGCACAGCCCAGCCCAGCGGCCCCGCCCAGCCCAGCGGCACAGCCCCGTCCGGCCCCGCCCAGCCCAGCGGCACCGACGTGCTGGATTTCGACACCGACGACGCCGACGAGCCCAGGACCGTGGTCTTCCGCGGCTTTGGGCCGCGCTGGGCCGAACCGCCCGCCGCCCTTGCCGGAATCCCTGACCTGCCCGCGACCACGGAAACGGACTGAAGATGCTGATCCTCGCCATCGATACCTCGGCCGTTGCCAGCGCGGCGCTCGTTTCCGATGATTCCCTGGAATCTGTCGTCGGCAGCTTCGCCACCGCGGACACCCGCAGCCATGCCGAGGTGTTGGCCCCGGGCATCAAGCAGCTGCTCGCCGCCGCGGGTCTCAGCGGCGCCGACGTCGACGTCATTGTCACCGGGGTGGGACCGGGTCCATTCACGGGCCTCCGCTCCGGCATCGTCACCGCCCGCAGCCTGGCTTTCGTCTGGCAAAAGCCCCTCTACGGGCTCATGAGCCTGGATGCCATTGCCCTGGAGGTAGCGGAGTCCACGGAAGCGGCCCCGGAGTTCATTGTGGCCACCGACGCGCGGCGCAAGGAGGTCTACTGGGCCCGCTACGCGCTGGCCGGGAGCCAGCTGCCGCAGCTGCTGGACGGGCCGCATGTGGGCTTCGCCGCCGATCTGCCGGACCTTCCGGTCTACGGCGCGGGCGCAGGCCTGTACCCGGACGTCCTCAATGCCGTCCCCGAGTTCGCCGCGCGGCAGCCCGAGGCGCTTTCGCTGGGCCAGTTCGCGCTGGCGCGACTCGCCGCCGGCGAGCCGCTCCTGGACACCACCCCGTTGTACCTGCGGGAATCGGACGCGCAGGTCCCGGGCCCGCGGAAGCGCGCCCTGTGAACGCCCCGGATACGCCGCGCGGACCGTCCCCGGCAGGTGTGAGCCTCAGGGACATGGCCTCCGCGGACATCCCCGCGGTGCACGAGCTGGAGCGCCGGCTGTTCCCGGTGGACGCCTGGCCCCTGCAGATGTTTGTCGACGAGCTCGCCCAGACCGAGACCCGACGCTACATCGTTGCCGAGTCCGGCGGCTCAATCGTCGGGTACGCGGGGCTGATGTGCATCGAACCCATCGCGGACGTGCAGACCATCGCGGTTGTGCCCGAACAGGAGGGCCGTGGCATCGGTTCGGCGCTGCTGACCGAGCTCATCCGGGAAAGCCGGCGGCGGCATGCGGCCGATGTGCTGCTGGAGGTGCGCGCGGACAACCCCCGCGCCCAGCAGCTCTACCGGCGCTTCGGCTTCGAGCAGATCCATGTCCGGCCGCGCTACTACCGCGACGGCGTCGACGCGCTCATCATGCGCCTCGAGCTGCACGCGACGGAACAGCCAGCGCCCGGCAACACCACGGACCACATACAGCCAAGGGGAACAGGCCAAGAATGAACCACCACCCACGCAGCTCCGCCCCCCTGGTGCTTGGGATCGAGTCCTCCTGCGACGAGACCGGCGTCGGCATCGTCCGCGGCACCCGCCTGCTCGCCAACACCGTCTCGTCCTCCATGGAGGAGCACGTGCGCTTCGGCGGGGTCATCCCCGAGATCGCCTCCCGCGCGCACCTCGACGCCTTCGTCCCCACCCTCCGGGAAGCGCTCGCCGCAGCGGAAGTGACGCTGGACGATATCGACGCCATCGCTGTCACCTCCGGCCCGGGACTGGCCGGAGCCCTGATGGTGGGCGTCTGCGCAGCCAAGGCCCTCGCCGTCGCCACCGGCAAGCCGCTGTACGCGATCAACCACCTCGTGGCGCATGTGGGCGTCGGACTGCTCGAGCCCGGCGGCGGCGCGCCGGACGACGGCGGCTCGGACGACAGCGGGCAGGCGGCCGGCTCCGGGGCCGCCCTGCCGGAGAACCTCGGCGCGCTCCTGGTCTCCGGCGGCCACACCGAGATCCTCCGGATCCGCAGCATCACTGACGACGTCGAGCTGCTGGGCTCCACGATCGACGACGCCGCCGGCGAGGCGTACGACAAGGTGGCCCGGCTGCTGGGGCTCGGCTACCCGGGCGGGCCGGCCATCGACAAGCTGGCACGCACCGGCAATGCGAAGGCGATCCGTTTCCCCCGTGGTCTTACCCAGCCCAAGTACATGGGGACCGCGGAGGAACCCGGCCCGCACCGCTACGACTGGTCCTTCAGCGGACTCAAGACCGCCGTCGCCCGCTGCGTGGAGCAGTTCGAGGCGCGCGGCGAAGCGGTGCCGGTGGCGGACATCGCGGCCGCCTTCCAGGAGGCCGTGGTGGACGTGATCACCTCCAAGGCGGTGCTCGCCTGCCGCGAAAACGGCATCACCGAACTGCTGCTGGGCGGGGGAGTGGCGGCGAACTCGCGGTTGCGCCAGCTCACGGAGCAGCGCTGCACGGCGGCCGGAATCCGGCTGACCGTCCCGCCGCTCTCGCTGTGCACGGACAACGGGGCCATGGTGGCCGCGCTCGGGGCGCAGCTGGTGATGTCCGGAATAGTGCCGAGCGGGCTCGGCTTCGCGCCGGACTCGTCGATGCCGGTGACGAGCGTATCCGCCTAGGAGACGGCCCAGGAATCTAGGCTTCGGGCCCCTTGCGCATCTGCTCGACCAGATCCAGGACGACGGCGCGCAGGTCCCCGCCGTGCTCCGCGGCGACGCGGCGCTGCCGCTGGTAGCCGGCCCCGCGCTCGATAATCTTCTCGACGTCGGCCAGCTCCGCGCTGCAGCCGAGCTTGGCAGCCACGGGCTCGAGCCGGGCCAGCGTCTCCCGCAGGTGCTCGGTGACGAGCTGCTCGTTGCCGTCGGCGTCGAGGATGATAATTGCGTCCAGACCGTAGCGGGCCGCGCGCCACTTGTTTTCCTGGACATGCCAGGGCGGCATGGTCGGGATGGTGCCGCCGTTGTCCAGGATGGTGGAGAACTCGTCCACGAGGCACTGGGTCAGGGCGGCGATGGCCCCCACCTCCTCAAGCGTGGCCAGGCCGTCGCAGATGCGCATCTCGATGGTGCCGAGGTTGGGTACCGGCCGGATGTCCCAGCGGATCTCGGAGAGGGTGTCGATCACCCCGGTGGTGAACATGTCCTGGACGTAGGACTCGTATTCTTCCCAGCTGGAGAACTGGAACGGCAGTCCCGCCGTCGGCAGCTGCTGGAACATCAGCGCGCGTTGCGAGGCGTAGCCGGTGTCCTCGCCGCCCCAGAACGGGCTGGAGGCGGACAGCGCCTGGAAGTGCGGGAAGTAATTGACGAGCCCGTCGAGTACAGGAAGTACCTTGTCGCGGCTGTCGAGGCCCACGTGCACGTGGACGCCGTAGATGACCATCTGGCGGCCCCACCACTGGGTGCGGTCGATCAGCTTGGCGTAGCGCGCCTTGTCGGTGACGGGCTGGAGCTGCGGCGGGCTGAAGGGGTGGCTGCCGGCGCAGAAGACTTCGACGCCCATCGGGTCGGTGACCTCGCGCACCGCGGCGAGGGAACTGTTCAGGTCCGCCTTCGCTTCCGCCACGGTGGTGCAGATGCCCGTGACGAGCTCCACCGTGTTGAGCAGCAGCTCCTGTTTGATGTGCGGGTGTTCGTCATCCTCGTTCAGCTCGGGATGCCGGGCGGAAACGCCGCGGAGCACCTCGCTGGCCACCGAGGCCAGCTCACCGGTTTCGGCGTTGACGAGCGCGAGCTCCCATTCCACACCAAGAGTTGATTGCCTGGATGAAGCGAAATCAATCTTCATGTGGTCCCTTCGCTGTTTTGTTGCCCGCCGGTGTTTGTCACCTGCCAGTGTGTGTTCGCCGCCGGTGTTCATTGGCCGCTGGTGTTCATTGGCCGCTGGTGCAGCCCGGTTGCGGCATGCAGTGGCCAGGCAGCGGTGTTCAAAGTCTAGTGCAGGGGTAGCATCCAACTGGTGGTCAAGTTACAGCTGATGCGTGAGAGTTTTCACAGAAGAAGCCTGTTCCCGGCAGCCGCGGCGGTTCTGCCAGGGCTCGCCCTGGTATCCACAGGCTGCACCGCCCCCGTCGGGCGGCAAGGGCCTGGTTCCGGCTGCCGCTGAGCCGTTGCCGTGGCGTTTCGTGGCGTTTAATGGTGCTGTGCCCATCCTGAATAAAGACATGACCCTGTGCATCTCGCTCTCGGCCCGGCCGAGCAACAACGGGACCCGCTTCCACAACCACCTGTACGAACAGCTGGGCCTGAACTGGATCTACAAGGCCTTCGCCCCCACCGACCTGGCCCAGGCCATCGCCGGCGTGCGGGGCCTGGGCATCCGCGGCTGCGCCGTGTCCATGCCATTCAAGGAAGACGTCATCGCCCTCGTGGATGTCATGGACCCGTCCGCGAAAGCCATCGACTCGGTCAACACGATCGTCAACGACGGCGGTAAGCTCACGGCCTACAACACCGACTACACGGCGATCGAGCAGCTGCTGGAACGCAACGCCGTCCCCACGGACTACACGGTGTGGCTGCTGGGCGCCGGTGGAATGGCGAAGGCCACTGCGGCGGCACTGCGCGACGCCGGATTCCGGCACGTCACGATCATCGCCCGCAACGAGGCGGCCGGCCGGGCGCTCGCCGGGCTCTACGGATTCGAATGGCGTGCAGTACTCCCGGCCCCGGATTCCGCAGAGGGCACAGCCGACCTGCTGATCAACGTGACGCCCGTCGGCATGGCTGGCGGCCCCGAGTCCGGCGCCCTGTCCTTCCCGCCGGAAGCCGTGGCGGCCGCGAAGGTGGTGTTCGATGTTGTGGCGCTGCCCGCCGAAACGCCGCTGATCAAAGCCGCGCGTGCGGCCGGCAAGCAGGTGATCACCGGCGCCGAGGTCGCCACCATCCAGGCCCTCGAACAGTTCGTGCTCTACACGGGCATCCGGCCCAGCGACGAACAGGTCCGTGCCGCCGAGGAGTTCATGCGGGCCCAGTAGCCCCGCCCCGCAAGGCCGGCCCTAGGCCGGTTCCACCGAGATGGCCACCCGCTCCTCCCCGATCCTGGTGAGGACCAGGGTGGCCGTCTTCTTGGCCGCATTCTTGGCGTTCCTGCCGCCGCCGGGGAGCAGTTGCTTGCGCAGTTCCTCCGGCGTGACCGAGGTGCCGCGCTTCTTGATGTCAAGGACGCCCACGCCGTTGTCCTTGACCCAGGACTTGAGCGCCTTGACGTTGAACGGCATCACCTCAAGGACCTTGTACGCGCGGGCATACGGGGTATCGTGCAGTTCCGGCGCGCAGATATAGGCGATGTGTTCGTCCAGCAGATGACCGCCCAGCTGGAGCGCGACGTCGGCGACCAGGCCGGCGCGGATCACGGCGCCGTCGGGCTCGTAGAGGTAGCCTTCCACCGGGCCCAGCGGGGCCTCCGGCCCGGCGCCGAAGTCCTCCGAGCTGGTGAGCTCCGCGGCGCCTTGCGGGCCGAGTACCAGCGCGGCACGCCGGATTCCGGGCCGGCGGACCGCGTTGAACCACAGCGCAACTTCGGTGACGTCGCCGCCCACCGAGACCCACTGCGCCTCGCAGTCCTCCGGGACGGAGGCATGCGGCATGCCCGGGCCCATCTTCACGCCGACGGCACGGCCGGACGAGGCCAGGGATTCCACGAAGGACAGCGGGGGGGAGAAGTCCTCCGGATCCCAGAGTCGCTTGGTCCCGGAACTTGAGGTGGTGCGGCGCGCCGGGTCCAGCCAGACGCCGTCAATCCCGTCGAGCGGGACGGCGGCGGCATCGGCATGGACGACGGTGGCGTTCCGGAACGGGATCAGGTTCATCGTGGCGCAGGCGGCGGTGGTTTCGTCCAGTTCCACGGCGGTCACCTTGATGTCCAGCGAGGCCAGGGCCATTGCGTCGGCTCCCAGTCCGCAGCCCAGATCCGCCACATGGGCAATCCCGGCCTCGGCGAAGCGCTGCGCGTGCCGCGCCGCTACGGTCAGCCGGGTGGCCTGTTCCAGGCCGGCCCGGGTGAAAATCATCTGCCGGGCGAATTCACCGAACTTCGCTTCCGCCTTTGTCCGCAGGCGGGACTGGGTGAGTGCCGCGGAGACCAGCTCGGGGGAATGACCGGCCTTCCGGAGCGAGGCGTTGAGGCGGAAGGCCTCCTCCTCGCGGTACGGTCCCAGCGAGGCCAGCAGCTCCCAGCCCTCCGGATTGAGGAGCGGGGCGATCTGGTCCTGCGTAGTCTCAGCCATGCCATCAAGCGTAGTTCAGGCGGGGAACGCCGGGCGCGCCCGATAGGCTGGACGGCATGGATGGCAGGGACACAGACGACTTCGGCACGGCAGGCACCCGGGAGAACACCGTCGGGGAGGCCAGGGGCAGCCGGGGACTGGCCCGCTTCGCCCGGCCGGCGCTGATCGCCGGCGTCGTGATCGCCGTCGTGTGCGTGGCGTTGCTCGTCATTATCTTCTTACTGGACTCCTTCAATGCGACCGTCTACTCGGTCGGCGGCAAAGACGTGAAGGATGCGACCGATGAGGCGCGCGCGATCCGTGACACCTATGCCGCAGCCCGGGTGGGCGGCATCATCGCCCTCGTCCTCGGCGCGGTCGCTGCCCTCGCCGGCGGCTTTGTGCTGTACCGCGAACGCAACGCCTCCGCCCGGATCGAGGAAGACGACGACGGCCAGGACTGGGACTACGAGGACCTGGCGGGGGAGTAGGCCGCCCCAGCCTGGGCGCGGACCGAGGGACATGCCCATCCTTCGGCACCAGCACCGGACATACTGCCGATATGCCCATTGCCGGCAGCTGGCGATGAGCATGTCCGTCACTCCGGACGGTCCCGCCGGACGTTCACCAGTGACGAACTTCTGGCACTCACCTTGACCGAGTGCTAACTACTTACATAGAGTCGTCATTAGCACTCTCCCTAGGCGGGTGCTAACACGTGAAGCATGTTCCGCCGGGCTACTGCCGGCACCGCGACGACGGTTTGTACGCCACGGATCACCGCTTCATAGTCCACAAATTTGCTGACGAAAAGGAGAGGTCCGAGTGTCGGTCTCTATTAAGCCTCTTGAGGATCGTATTGTTGTCCGCCCGCTCGAAGCCGAGCAGACCACGGCTTCCGGCCTGGTTATCCCGGACTCCGCACAGGAGAAGCCGCAGGAAGGCGAAGTTGTTGCAGTAGGCCCCGGCCGCTTTGATGACAATGGCAACCGCGTTCCCGTTGACGTTGCCGTTGGCGACGTTGTCATCTACTCCAAGTACGGCGGAACCGAAGTTAAGACCGGCGGCACCGAGTACCTCGTGCTCTCCGCCCGCGACGTTCTGGCGATCGTCGTAAAGTAACTCTCTTGGACCCCCGCGCCGCCGATCCTTCGCTTTGAACGAACGGCTGCGCGGGGTTCTGTCTTGAAAGGACAAAACCATGGCAAAGCAGCTTGCGTTTAACGACGCTGCCCGCCGGTCGCTCGAAGCCGGCATCGATAAGCTCGCCAACACGGTCAAGGTGACGCTCGGCCCGCGCGGCCGCAACGTCGTGCTGGACAAGAAGTGGGGCGCCCCCACGATCACCAACGACGGTGTGACCATCGCCCGCGAAGTAGAGCTGGACGACCCGTATGAAAACCTTGGCGCACAGCTCGCCAAGGAGGTCGCCACCAAGACCAACGACGTCGCCGGCGACGGGACCACCACCGCCACCGTGCTCGCCCAGGCCCTGGTCAAGGAAGGCCTGCGCAACGTTGCCGCCGGCGCCGCCCCGGGCCAGATCAAGCGCGGCATCGAGGTCTCCGTCGAGGCCGTGGCCGCCCGCCTGCTCGAAAACGCCCGCCCGGTCGAGGGCACCCAGGTGGCCAACGTGGCCGCGATCTCCGCACAGAGCGACGAGGTCGGCGAGCTCCTGGCCGAGGCCTTCGGCAAGGTCGGCAAGGATGGTGTGATCACCATCGAGGAGTCCTCCACCACGCAGACCGAACTGGTCCTCACCGAGGGCATGCAGTTCGACAAGGGCTACCTGTCCCCGTACTTCGTCACCGACGCGGAACGCCAGGAAGCAGTCCTCGAAGACGCCCTTATCCTGATCAACCAGGGCAAGATCTCCTCGGTCCAGGAATTCCTGCCGCTGCTGGAAAAGGCGCTGCAGAGCTCCAAGCCGCTCTTCATCATCGCCGAAGACGTCGACGGCGAGGCACTCTCCACGCTGATCGTCAACCGTATCCGCGGCACCCTGAACGTCGTGGCCGTCAAGGCTCCCGGTTTCGGAGACCGCCGCAAGGCCATGCTGCAGGACATCGCGACCCTCACCGGCGCGCAGGTTGTCTCCCCGGAACTGGGCCTCAGCCTGGACACCGTGGGCCTTGAGGTCCTGGGTACCGCCCGCCGCATCACCGTCACGAAGGACAACACCACCATCGTTGACGGCGCCGGTTCGGCCGAGGACGTCGCGGCCCGGGTTGCCCAGCTGCGCGCCGAGCTGACCCGCACCGATTCGGACTGGGACAAGGAAAAGCTGCAGGAACGCCTGGCCAAGCTGGCCGGTGGCATCGGCGTGATCAAGGTTGGCGCTGCCACCGAGGTCGAGCTGAAGGAAAAGAAGCACCGCATCGAGGACGCCGTGTCCTCCACCCGCGCTGCCCTCGAAGAAGGCATCGTGGCCGGCGGCGGCTCCGCCCTCATCCACGCCCTCAAGGCGCTTGATGAGGATCCGGCTGTCCAGGCGCTCGACGGCGACGCGGCAGCTGCCGTGGGCATCGTCCGCCGGGCCTTGACCCAGCCGCTGCGCTGGATCGCCCAGAACGCCGGCTTTGACGGCTACGTCGTCGTCGCCAAGGTGGCCGAATCCGCTGTCAATCAGGGCTTCAACGCCAAGACCGGCGAATACGAGGACCTGATCGCGGCCGGTGTCATCGACCCCGTCAAGGTCACCCGCGCGGCCCTCCGCAACGCGGCCTCCATCGCGGCGCTGGTTCTCACCACCGAAACCCTCGTGGTGGAAAAGCCGGCCGACGAGGACGAGCACGCCGGACACCAGCACTAAGGTTTCCGCGCACTAGGTTCCGTGCAAAGAAGGGACCGGACCAGCGTCAGCTGGTCCGGTCCTTTTTGTTCCCCGGAGCCATGCCGTCGGGGTCCGGGCATCGTGGCCGGCGTCATCCGAAAGGGACCGACGCCGAACCGGGTTGTATAGTTGCTCTGGCTGTCTTGCGTTGTTTCTACGGGGGTTTTGTATGTCTGGAGCGGTAACGCTCGTCTCGCCGCGCGAAACGAGCGCCGAGCCACGTCCTGCCCGGGGGACGAAATTCAGGCCGGAAATCCAAGGACTGCGTTCGCTCGCGGTGCTCATGGTGGTCACCTACCACATCTGGTTTGGCCGGGTGTCCGGCGGCGTCGACATCTTCCTGCTGATCTCGGCGTTCCTGATGACGCTGCAGTTCGTGGGCCGCTTCGAGCGGGGTTCGCAGATGGCGCTGATCAAGCATTGGCTGCACCTGTTCCGGCGGCTCCTGCCGGCGGCCGCCGTCGTCATTGTCACCACGCTGGCGGCCAGCTACTTCCTTTTGCCCCGCACCCGCTTCCCGGATGTGGTCGCGCAGAGCTGGGCATCGCTGTTCTACGTGGAAAACCGCGTCCTGCAGGCCGAGGCCGTCGACTATTACGCGGGGGACCACGCGCTGGCCAGCCCGCTCCAGCACTTCTGGTCGCTGTCCATCCAGGGCCAGGTGTTTATCCTGTGGCCGCTCATCTTTGCCGGCGCAGCGTTCCTCGCACGACGGTACAACCTGCGCTACCGGGCGCTGCTCAGCTACATCTTCGCCGCGATCTTCCTGGCTTCGCTGACCTTCTCGATCTACTACACGGCCACCAACCAGTCCCAGGCCTACTTCGACACCGGCGCACGCCTCTGGGAGTTCGCACTGGGCACGCTTCTGGCCTTGTTCCTGCCGGGCTTGTCGTTCCTTTCGCAGTCGGTGCGCGTGGTCCTCGGCTGGGTCGGTGTCCTGGCCATGGTCAGCTGCGGCTTCATCCTGGATGTGGAAGGGGCTTTCCCCGGGTTCGTGGCGCTCTGGCCCACCCTGGCCGCCAGCTGCGTCATCCTGGCAGGGCAGACCAACAGCCGCTGGGGAGTGGACCGCATCCTCAGCGCTGGCCCCCTCGTAAGGCTCGGAGATAATTCCTACGCCCTCTACCTCTGGCACTGGCCCGTCCTGGTGCTTGCCCTGGCTTGGAGCGGCAAGGAGCACGCGGGATGGCTATCGGGCAGCCTCATCATCGCCGTCTCACTGGGGCTCGCCTTCCTGACCACCCGATTCGTCGAGAAGCCGTGGCGATCCTGGGCATGGCCGGAAGTCCGACGTCGGCGCGCTGCCCTCGCCGTGGCGCTCTGCCTCGCAGTGGTCGCGGTGCCGCTCACCGCGGTGCAGCTTCAGCAGCACTTCCAAGCACAGGCTGTGATGGCAGAGTCACAGCGGAACAACCCCGGCGCCCTGGCCCTGGTGCCCGGTTTCGTCAGCGCGGCGGACAGCGACGCCCCGATCCTGCCCCTGCCCGAACAGCTCAAGAACGACTGGTCCAGCCTGGGCAACCGGTGCTCCGGCGACCTTGAACCCGAGGACCGTTCGCTGAGGAGCAGTTGCTCGCAGAACACGGCTCCGGACAAGCCCGCCAAGACCGTCCTCGTGCTGGGGGATTCCCACGCGCAACAGTGGCTGGCCGCTATCGATGCCGTCGGCAAGAAGAACGGTTGGCGCGTCTATTCCATCCTCCGGGCCGGCTGCCGGTACACCATTGCCGCCCAGGGGCGGTCCATTCCCTGTGACACCTTCAACGCTGCCGTCACGGAAGAGGTCACCGACAATCCGCCGGACGCCATCATCACCGTGGGCACCGTCGCCGCGGTGTCTTCCCCGGCGGAAAAGCTGTCACCCGGCCTTGAAGCGACCGCGAAATTCTGGACCGGGAAGCACGTCGAGATGGTCGCTATCCGCGATAACCCGCGCTTCAACTTCAACATTGCCGAATGCGTGGCGAACAAGGGAATTGAGAGCCCGGACTGCGAACGCGCCGAACGCGACGTGCTCGCCGCGAAGAGCCCTCTGGCTCCGTTGCATGGCCGGGTGCCAGGACTGTCGTTCGTTGACATGACCGACCTGATCTGCGACGGAAAAACCTGCCCGGGGGTGGTCGGGAACACGTTCGTCTACAAGGACAACAACCACCTGACCCGCACGTATGTGGCCTCGATGTCACCCGTGTTCGGCCAGCGGCTCGCTGAGTCGACCGGCTGGATGTAGCGCGCAGGCCCCGCAGGGGACTCCCCGGGGCCGGCCCGGTGCAGCTCAGTGGTGCAGGCGCTGGGCGTTCCTCCGCAGCTTCCGCGCGGCGTCGCGCGGCAGCCGCTTCGTGACTAGCCGGTAGAACAGCAGCACCGCCACCGCCGAGACAATAATCCCGACCAAGTTCACAAGGAGCTGGAGGGCGGAACCTGCGGCCTTCTGGTACTCGCCCAGCACGAGGGAAACCGCTACGAAACCGGCGGCCGGGACGGTGGTCACGGAGATGAACACCCCGATGAGGGCCGCCGAGCGCCGGCTGATCACGGACAGCATGCCCGCGGTCCCTGCCAGCAGGGCGACAATCAGGGAATAGGGCCCCGGGTGATAGATGAACTCCACAGCCGAACCGCGGTCCAGGGCGTCAGCTGGAAAGAGCCCGAGTGGTACGGAGAGCCAGGCCGTGAAGGCCGCCGCCAGCATCGCGACCGGGAACCCGACGCCGAGTGCCAGTGCCGCGCTGCGCCCCAGCCGCCACTGGCGCCGCACCAGGGCCACGGCCAGGGCGGCGAGCGGGCCGAACTCGGGCCCCACCGCCATGGCACCGACGATCGCGATGGTCGAGTCGGTGACGATGCCGATCGCGGCCAGCTGCGTCGCGAGGACCAGAAACGCCAGGTAGCTCCACGTCAGCCGGGAATCCTCCCCGGTCTGCCGCGACACCTCATCCCAGATCATTGCGTCCGCGCCTTCGCCGGGCGCCTCAGCGACCGCCTGGTCCGCGCGATCGGAAAGCACCAGCTCCGGCGTGGTGACCGAGATGGAGCCAACGTCCTGGACGTTCAGTGCGTGGAGTTTTTCGATCAGCGACTCGACGGACTCCCGTGCCATGAACACGAGGATGACGTTGCCCGGCGGCACCACCGAGGCGCCGGGGTGCAACGCAACCTCCGCGACGCCAAGCTCACCGGAGCAGCACTCCACCACGGCTCCGGAGAGCTCCTCCGGGACACATATCCGCACCTGCACGATCACTCGCGGCCTCCTTCGACTCGTAACAGCCTAGCCTCGCCGGTAAGCCCTGCCCCGGGAATCCCGGGCGGAAGGCGCCCCGGAAGTTGGCAATGAAAATTACGGTTCGGTAACATTGATGTTTTGGAAGCCAGCCTGAGGGATCCCGCGTGACGAACGAGCGAACCATAGCCAGCCCGCAGCACGCGGCCGCGGGTTCTCCCGCGAGCCGAAAATCGGGGTACCGCCCGGAGGTGCAGGGCCTGCGTGCCCTCGCCGTTCTTATGGTGGTGACCTACCACGTGTGGCTTGGCCGGGTCTCCGGTGGCGTCGACATCTTCCTGCTCATCTCGGCCTTCCTGATGACCCTGAGCTTTGCCCGCAAGGTGGAAAGCGGTAAGCCGCTCCGCCTGGTGAGCCACTGGCTGCATCTGCTCAAGCGGCTGCTGCCCGCCGTCGTCGTGGTGGTCCTGGGCGTGCTGGCCGGCACCTGGGCCATCCTGCCGGCGAGCCGCTGGCCGGACATCCTCGACCAGGCCTGGGCGTCACTGTTGTACCGGCAGAACTGGCTGCTCGCGGACTCTGCCGTGGACTACTACGCCCAGGACCACTCGGGAGCCAGCCCGCTGCAGCACTTCTGGTCGCTGTCCATCCAGGGGCAGGTCTTCCTGTTGTGGCCGCTCGTGTTCGCGGGCGCCGCCCTGTTGCACAAGGGACTGCGCCGCTGGACCGGGGTGGACGAACGACTGCTGAATTACCGCCTGTTCCTGGCCCTCGCGTTCGGCGCCATCTTCGCCGCATCGCTGGTTTACTCGATCGAGCAGACCGCCAGCAACCAGGCCTACGCCTACTTCGACACCCGTGCGCGGCTTTGGGAATTCGCTTTGGGCTCGCTGCTGGCGCTGGCCCTGCCGTACCTGAAACCGGGAAGGATCCTGCGCCTGGTGCTGGGCTGGGCGGGACTGGCGGCGATGCTCTCCTGCGGGCTGCTGCTGACGGTCGACCGTTCCTTCCCCGGATTCATCGCGCTGTGGCCGACGCTGGCTGCCGCCGCCATCATTGTGGCGGGGCAGAGCGGCAGCCGGTTCGGCGTGGACCGTTTCCTGACCTGGCGGCCGCTCGTCGCCCTCGGCGACAACTCCTACGCCCTCTACCTTTGGCACTGGCCGTTGCTGGTGCTGGCCCTGGCCGGGATGGGAGTCAGCGCGCCGGACCTGTGGCAGGGGCTCGCGATAGTCGCCATCTCCGTGGTGCTGGCCGTGCTCACCACCCGCTTCGTGGAGAAGCCGCTGCGCGAGTGGCACTGGCCGCAGCGCCGCGCCTGGCGCACCGTCGTCGTCATCGCCGCCTGCGGGGCCCTGCTGGCCGGCCCGGTGACTTTGTGGCAGAGCCACATTGTGGCCGACGAAGCCGCGGCCGCGTCCCAGCCGAAGGAACTGACGCCCGGCGCCGCAGCCCTGGCCCCGGAGAACGCCGGGAAGCCGACGCCGGAGGCCAAGATCATCCCGGCACCGGCCGCCATGAAGAACGAATGGGCCGACATCGACGGGCTCTGCACCGACGGCAACGTGCCCAGCGACCCCCTCCTGCAGGGCTGCCTGCAGAACAGCCGGCCGGACAAGGTCACCAAGAAAATCGTGGTGCTCGGCGACTCGCATGCGCAGCAGTACATGGCCGCGCTGGGCCCCATCGCCAAGAGCCACGGCTGGGAGGTCGTCACCCTGCTCAAGGGAAACTGCCGCTTCGGGGGAGAGTCACCCGAGCGGGATGCCGACTGCAACGCCTTCAACAAAGCCAGCTCCGACTACGTCCTGTCGCACAAGCCCGACGCCGTCTTCACGGTCGCGTCGCTGACGCACAAGGAGGCGCCGTTCGAAACCGAGGTGCCGCAGTACCTGGAGGGGATCAAGCCCTTCACCGACGCCGGCATCGAGGTTGTCGGCATCCGCGACAACCCGCGGTTCACCACCAACATGCCCGAATGCGTCCAGAAAAAGGGCCCCGACGCCGCCGAGTGCAACGTCCCGCTGCAGGAATCCCTGGCGGCGTCCTCACCGCTGGACGACTACCGCGGCAAGGTTGCCCGCCTGCACCTGATGGACATGAGCGACTTCATCTGCGCCGACGGGACCTGCCCCGCCGTCGTCGGGAACGTGTACGTCTACAAGGACGACAACCACCTGACCAAGACCTACGTCCAGAGCATGATCCCAATGTTCGAAAAGCGGCTGCTCGCCGCCACCGGCTGGAAGTGACGCCCCGGCGCCGCCAGTCGGATGCCGTTGCTCACATTCGCGTCCCGGAATATGGGGATCGCCGCCAAGGTTCTAGTATTTACACAACACTTCTGCACAGGCCATGCCCGTAATGACGGGCTGGTCATCTGCTGCAACCCCTACCCGTGAACCCAGAAACCCAAGGTAAGAGGCGCACTCATGACCCAGCCCGAACACGACCCTTTCGGCTTTGTTGGCCTGACCTACGACGACGTCCTGCTACTGCCGGGACACACCAACGTCATCCCCTCCGAAGCTGATACCTCCTCGCGGATCTCGAAGCGCATCACGGTGAACACGCCGCTGCTGTCCGCCGCGATGGACACCGTCACCGAGTCGCGGATGGCCATCGCCATGGCCCGCCAGGGCGGCCTTGGCGTCGTGCACCGGAACCTCTCGATCGCCGACCAGGCCGACCAGGTGGACCGGGTCAAGCGCAGCGAGTCCGGCATGATCACCAACCCCCTCACCATCGGCCCCGAGGCCACGCTGGCCGAGTTGGACGAGATCTGCTCGCACTACCGGGTCTCCGGCCTGCCGGTCGTGGACGAGGGCATGCGGCTGCTGGGCATTGTCACCAACCGCGACACCCGCTTCGTGCCGGAGACGGATTTCCCGATCCGGCTGGTCAGCGATGTCATGACCAAGATGCCGCTGGTCACCGGTCACGTCGGCATCAGCCGCGAGGAAGCCTCGCACAAGCTTGCCACCAACAAGATCGAGAAGCTCCCGCTCGTCGACGAGCAGGGCCGGCTCAAGGGCCTCATCACTACCAAGGACTTCACCAAGGCCGAGCAGTACCCGCTGGCCACCAAGGACGATGAGGGCCGGCTGCGCGTCGGTGCCGCCATCGGGTTCTTCGGTGACGGCTGGGAGCGGGCCATGGCCCTGATCGACGCCGGCGTGGACGCCCTCTTCGTGGACACCGCCAACGGCCACTCGCAGGGCGTGCTGGACATGATCCGCCGGCTGAAGTCCGACCCGGTGGCAGCGCACGTGGACATCATCGGCGGCCAGGCGGCCACCCGCGAAGGCGCCCAGGCCCTGATCGACGCCGGCGCCGACGGCATCAAGGTCGGCGTCGGCCCCGGATCCATCTGCACCACCCGCGTCGTCGCCGGCGTCGGCGTCCCGCAGATCACCGCCATCTACGAGTCCGCCAAGGCGGCCATCCCGGCCGGCGTGCCGCTGATCGCCGACGGCGGCCTGCAGTACTCCGGCGACATCGGCAAGGCCCTGGTCGCCGGTGCGGACACCGTCATGCTCGGTTCCCTGCTGGCCGGCTGCGACGAGTCCCCGGGCGACCTGATCTTCGTCAACGGCAAGCAGTTCAAGAGCTACCGGGGGATGGGTTCGCTGGGGGCCATGCAGACCCGCGGCAAGAACACCTCCTACTCCAAGGACCGCTACTTCCAGGCCGACGTTTCCGGTGACGACAAGCTCATCCCGGAGGGCATCGAAGGCCGCGTGGCGTACCGCGGCCCGCTCTCCTCCGTGGCCTACCAGCTGGTCGGCGGCCTCCGCCAGACCATGTTCTACACCGGAGCACCCACCGTCCCCGAGCTCAAGGCCCGTGGCAAGTTCGTCCGGATCACCCCGGCCGGGCTGAAGGAATCCCACCCGCATGACATCCAGATGACGGTGGAGGCGCCGAACTACGGTTCGCGCTAGTCCCCGGCGCCGTGGGCCCACCCGGCCCCCGCCACCACGCCAACTTGAAGGGCCACGGGATTCGTCCCGTGGCCCTTTCGCGTTCCGCCGCCGCGGCCCGCAACTAGGCTGGAGGCATGTCCGAACTCCTGCCCGCACGCGAGCCGAAGCGGAAACTGGCGCTGCGGCCCTACGCCCGGGCCGTGGCACAGGTTCTGCGGGTCAGCTTCCGCGCCTCGCCCGCCGCCGTCGTCATGAAAGTCGTGGGCTCGCTGGTCTCGGCGCTGCTGCCCCTCGTCACCACCTACTACGCCGCGCTGACCACGACGGCGCTGGCAGCCGCCTATGCGGGAAACGCCGCCGCCGGGCAGCAGGCCATCGTCTACGTCATCATCACCGCGGCGCTTGGTCTGTTCTGGGGAGCCTTCAGCAGCGTGGACCGCTACATCCAGCAGCTGATGAGCTTCCGGGTCGGCGCGATCGTCGGGGACCTGATGTACGAGCGCTTCCTCGCCCTCGACTTCTGGCGCTACGACGACAAGGAAACGGTGGACCTGCACGACCGGGCGAAGCGCTTCTCCGATTCCTACGCCCGGGTCCTGGACCGGATCGCCGCCATCTTCACCCAACTGGTTTCGGTGGTCCTGGCGATCGGCGCGCTGCTGCTGGTCAGCTGGTGGATCGCGGTGATCGTTTTGGTCGCGATCGTGCCCAGCGTCTACCTGCAGTTCAAACTGTCCCGGGAACAAATCGCGCACTGGAACACGCAGGTCGATTCACGCCGGCAGCGCCGGATGATCGAAACCAACCTGCTGCGCCCGCAGCACATCGCCGAGATGCGGCTCTACGGGATCGTCGGCTACCTGATGGGGCTCCGCTCCCGGCTCCGGGACGCGGATGAGAAGCGCCGGCTCGACTTCCAGAAGCGCTACATCCCCAAACAGCTCGCCGCCGACGCCCTGCAATACGGCGCGGAGGTGGTCTCGCTGATCTGGGTGGTGGGCCAGATCATCGCCCGGGCCCAGCCGGTGGGGCAGTTCCTCTACGTCCAGCAGATCGTCAGCCGCGCCCTGTCCACCGCCAACAGCCTCGTCTCCTCGCTCAGTTCCATCGACGAGGACCTCGCCAACCTCAAGGACTACGAGCTGTTCATGGCGCTGCCCGTCCACTCCGACCATGCCCCGCCCCTGCTCCAGGCGCCCCGGACCGTGGAACTGCGGGATATCCGGTTCACCTACACCGGCAGCGAGCTGGAGGTCATCAAAGGGATCTCGCTGACCATCCGGCAGGGCCAGCACATCGCGGTAGTGGGCGAGAACGGCGCCGGCAAGTCCACCCTGATCCGGATCCTCGCCGGGCTCTACCGCCCGGATTCGGGCCAGGTGCTGCTCGACGGCGTGGACCTCGCCGCCGTCGACGTGAAGTCGTGGCACCGCCACCTCGCGGTGCTCAGCCAGGAGTTCCTGAAGTACGAGTTCGCCACCGCGGCGGAGAACATTTTCTTCGGCGACGTCGATGCGCCGCGCGACGACGACCGGATCCGCCGGGCCGCGTCGGACGCGGAGGCCCTCGAGTTCATCAACAAGCTGCCCAACGGGCTGGATAACCACGTCAGCAACTGGATGGAGGACCCGCGCGGCCGGAAGGGCAGCGGCCTGTCCGGCGGGCAGTGGCAGCGCCTGGCCATGGCCCGGAACTTCTACCGGGACGCGTCCTTCATGGTGATGGACGAACCGACGTCGGCAATCGACGCCCTGGCCGAGCACCGGATCTTCACCCGGCTCTTCGCCGACCGCAGCAGCACGATCATCGCCATCAGCCACCGGCTCGCCACGATCGAGAAGGCGGACATCGTCTACATGCTCGAGGACGGCCGGATCGTGGAGCAGGGCACGCACAAGGAACTCGTGGCACTGCGCGGCCGCTATTTCCGGATGTTCGAATCGCAGCTCGCCGTCGACGAGGCCGAGGGGGTCTGAGCCGCCGGACATGCCCTCTGCCGGCGACGTCCCGTGGACATAGCGGTGTTATGTCCACTCCGGGGCACAAAGAATGGGCATGTCCTCCCGGGGAGGGAGGGCATGCCCATTCTTAGCAGCGGCCGGTGGTGCTACGAGGTGGTCACCGAGGTGTCGTCAAGGTAGAAGTACGTTGCCAGGGAGGAATCCTCCACGCCGAGGAACCGCAGCGTGACGGTCTTGCCCTTGAACGAGGACAGGTCCAGCGTCTTCAGGACATAGCCGGTGGACTTGTTCAGGTTGGAGTAGGTGGCCAGCGTCGTGGTCACGCCGCCGCTGATGGCCTGGACCTTCAGGGTGTCGTATGCGGTGCTGGTGGTGGTCTCATCCGAGAGCGTCTTCAGGTAGAAGGACAGCGAGGAGCCGCTGACGGAGGACGGGATGGAAAAGGCCTGGTCCAGCGTGTACGACGTCGACTTGCCCCAGCCGTTCAGCCCCGCGAAGCCGCTGCCGCTGCGGGCGGCCGTGCCGGTCTCGAAGGTGTCCGACTGGTTGGAGGTCCAGGACGCCGAGCCGCTTTCAAAGCCGGGGTTCAGGAGCAGGTTGCCCGACGGCGGCGGCGGGGTGCTTCCGCCGAGGAGCCCCATCGTAGCCGTGGCGTCAGAGAGGCCGGCGCCGCAGCCCTTGGTGCAACCGCCGGGCATGGCCCGGGTGCCCTGCCGGAGCGTGGACTCGACCTGGGCAGGGGTGAGGGCAGGTGACTTGGACTTCATCAGGGCGACGAGCCCGGCGACGTGCGGGGTCGCCATCGACGTGCCCTGGTAGCTGGCGTAGCCGGCCGCACCCGGCGTCGTGGTTCCGGTGTTGAGCGTGGAGAGGATGCCTCCGCCGCTGACGCTGGTGTCGCCGCCCGGAGCGGTGAGATCCACGGTGGCGCCGTAGTTGGAGTAGTAGGAGAGGGCGCCGCTCGGGTTGCTGGCGGCGACGGTCACCACCGAGTTGCAGTTGGCCGGACGGAAGCCGGAGGCATCCTGGTTGCTGTTGCCGGCCGCCACCACCACGGTCGTACCCCGCGACACGGCGGAGTCGATGGCGGCCTGGTAGGTGGTGCCGCAGGCGCCGGAGCCGCCCAGGCTCATGTTGATGACCTTGGCCGGATTGGCGTTGGCGGGGATCCCGGAGACAGTCCCGCCGGAGGCCCAGATGATGGCGTCCGCGATGTCGGAGAGGGAGCCGCCGCACTTGGCGAGGACCCGGACCGGCAGGACCTTGGCGTTGGGCGCGACACCGGCCACGCCGGTGGAGTTACCCGTCACCGCGGCGATGGTGCCGGAGACGTGCGTGCCGTGCCAGGAGGAGTTGCCGGCGGTGGTCTGCCCGCACTCGCCGGCGGCGTACCAGTCACCCTGGTCCTGGGCGTTGGAGTCGCGGCCGTTGCCGTCGCGCCCAGCGGTGGCATCGGAGACGAAGTCGTAGCCCGGCAGCACGTTGGCGTCCAGGTCCGGGTGTGCGGTGATGCCGGTGTCGATCACGGCAACGGTGGACCCCGACCCGGTGGAGACATCCCAGGCGCCGGGGATCCGCATGCCATTGGCGCCGGTGAAGTCCCACTGCTCCCCGTAGCGGGTGTCGTTCGGCGTCAGGACGGCCGTCATGCGGGCGTCGGGTTCGACGGCGTTGACGGAGCCGGAAGCGACGATCGAGTCGATGAAGTCCGTGGCGGCCTGGTCGGACAGGGGTTTGTCGGAGGCGATCAGGGTTGCTCCGGTGGCCAGGGCGCGCAGCTCCCGTACGCTCACCCCCTGCTGTTTGGCGGCCTTGCCCCAGGCGTTCGCGCGGCCGTTGGGGGTGGCGTTGCCCGGGGTCTTCTTGAAACTGACGATGAACTGCGTGTACGCCTCGCCGGCGTTGACGTCCGGCGCGGGGACATTTTCGGTGGCGACCGGCCCGGTGCCGGGGGCGGCGAGCACCGGGGTGACGGCGAGGGTCATGGTTCCGACGACGGCGGCCAGCGACAGGGCCAGGACGCGGGACTTCCTGAGTGATGCACTTCCCATGGGTTCTGCTTTCTTTAACCGGGCATTGCGGAATGCCCGGAACTGGGTGTGGAGGCCCCCGGCGAAATCCCCGGCCGGCCGAAAGTAAACGTAAGGGCATTTTCAGGTTTTGTAAACTATTGACAGATCGTGTCAAGTAAGTGTGAGCTATCGATTAATCCGGGTGCATACTTCGCTATCGGCCGGCCCGGCAACGCCGCCGCCGCGGCCGCCGCCGTGCCCCCGCGGGCGGGCCCGCAGCCCGGCAGGCGCGGCCAATGCCGGGTCCCCGGCCCGGTCAAGTAAAGTGGGGACGTGACTTACGAGATTGAGATTGGCCGTGGCAAGCGTGGGCGTCGTGCCTACTCCCTGGACGACATTGCGATCGTCCCCAACCGACGTACCCGCGATCCCAAGGACGTCTCCGTCTCCTGGCAGATCGATGCCTACAAGTTCGATATGCCCGTCATTGCCGCGCCAATGGATTCCGCGATGTCCCCGGAAACCGTCATCGCACTGGGCCGCCTCGGCGGCCTCGGCGTCCTCGACCTGGAAGGCCTCTGGACCCGTTACGAGGACCCGCAGCCGGTCCTGGACCAGATTGCCGCCCTCGAAAACGAGACCAACAGCCCGGCCGTCACCCGCCGGATGCAGGAGCTCTACCAGGCCCCGATCCAGCCCGAACTGATCACCTCGCGGCTCGCCGAAATCCGCGCCGCAGGCGTGACCGTGGCCGGCTCCCTGACGCCGCAGCGCACCCAGGAGCACTACAAGACCGTCGTGGCCGCCGGCGTTGACATTTTCGTCATCCGTGGCACCACGGTCTCAGCCGAGCACGTCTCCAAGGACCACGAGCCGCTGAACCTCAAGCAGTTCATCTACGAACTCGACGTCCCGGTGATCGTCGGCGGGGCGGCCGGCTACACCCCGGCTCTGCACCTGATGCGCACCGGCGCCGCCGGCGTGCTGGTCGGCTTCGGCGGGGGAGCGACGAGCACCACCCGCCGCGCCCTGGGCATCCACTCGCCGATGGCCTCCGCCATCTCCGACGTCGCGGCCGCCCGCCGGGACTACATGGATGAATCCGGCGGCCGCTACGTGCATGTGATCGCCGACGGCGGCATGGGCACCTCGGGCGACATCGTCAAGGCCATCGCCATGGGAGCCGACGCGGTCATGCTCGGCAGCGCCCTGGCCCGCGCCGAAGAGGCTCCAGGCAAGGGCTGGCACTGGGGCCAGGAAGCCCACCACCTCGAACTGCCCCGCGGCGACCGGGCCAACGTCGGCACCGTCGGACCGCTCGAGGAGGTCCTGTTCGGCCCGGGCCACCACACCAACGGGACCTCGAACCTGATCGGCGCGCTGCGCCGATCAATGGCGACCACCGGCTACTCGGACCTGAAGGAATTCCAGCGCGTCGACGTCGTCGTCTCCCCGTACGCCGGAAACTGAGCCCGGCGCCGGCGGGGCCAAGACCCTGCCCATCCGAAGAACTTGGAAGTAGTGTGGTGCACTACGAGGTTTGATCCGGATGGAGGCGTGAGATGAACAGTTTTCCCGGTGGTGCTCCCTTGGCCGGTGGCGCGCTAGGGCCCGCGGAACGCGAAGCGTCCCTCGCGGTGCTCAAAGCCAGCACCCAGCCCGGCAAGGAACTCGACATCCTGATCGTCGGTGGCGGCATTGTCGGCGCCGGCGCCGCCCTCGATGCCGTGACCCGAGGCCTCAGTGTGGGCATCGTCGAGGCCAACGACTGGGCTGCGGGCACCTCGTCGCGGTCCTCGAAGCTCATCCACGGCGGCCTGCGGTACCTCGAGATGCTGGACTTCGCGCTGGTCAAGGAGGCCCTGCACGAGCGCGGGCTGATCCTCTCCGTGCTCGCCCCGCACCTTGCCCGGCCCGTCCCATTCCTCTACCCGCTCACCAAGCGGTTCGTGGAACGGCCCTATGTAGGCTCCGGCATCGCGCTCTACGACGCCATGTCCATCACCGGCGGCCACAGCCGCGGCGTCCCGTTCCACAAGCACCTGAGCAGGCGCGGCACCCTGCGGGCGGCGCCGAGCCTTAAAGACGACGCCTTCGTCGGGTCCATCCGCTACTACGACGGCCAGGTTGACGACGCGAAGTACGTCGCGAACCTCGTCCGCACCGCCGCCTACTACGGCGCGCACGCGGTGAACCAGATGGCCGTTGTCGACTTCCTCCGCGAGGGCGAACGGGTGGTCGGGGCCAAGGTCGTCAACCACGAGGACGGTTCCAGCTTCAACGTCCGGGCCAAGCAGGTCATCAATGCCACCGGCGTCTGGACCGATGAAACCCAGGCCATGGTCACCGACCGCGGCCAGCTCAAGGTCCGCGCCTCCAAGGGCATCCACCTGGTGGTGCCGCGCGACCGCTTCCAGTCCACGGTGGGCCTGATCCTGCGGACCGAGAAGTCCGTGCTGTTCGTTATTCCCTGGGGCCGGCACTGGATCATCGGCACCACCGACACGGACTGGCACCTGGACAAGGCGCACCCGGCGGCGTCCAGCAAGGACATCGACTACATCCTCGAGCACGTCAACAAGGTCCTCAAGCGGCCGCTGACCCGCGAGGACGTCGAAGGCGTCTATGCGGGACTGCGCCCGCTGCTGGCCGGGGAGAACGACTCAACGGCCAAACTCTCCCGCGAACACGTGGTGGCGCACCCGGTGCCCGGCCTCGTCGTCGTGGCCGGCGGCAAGTGGACCACCTACCGGGTCATGGCCAAGGACGCCGTCGACGAAGCCACCCGCAGCATGGACGAACGCGTCCCGCCGTCCTGCACCGAGTCCATCCCGCTGCTCGGTGCGAGCGGCTTCAAGGCTGCCTGGAACAAGCGCAACCGGATGGCGGAAGAAACCGGGGTGCACGTCGCGCGGATCGAACACCTGCTCAACCGCTACGGTTCGATGGCCCCGGAAGTGCTGGCGCTGATCGGGGAGAACCCCGAGCTGGCCGAGCCGCTGCCGGGCGCGGACGACTACCTCGCAGCCGAGGCCGTCTACGCGGCCAGGTACGAGGGGGCCCGCCACGTCCAGGATGTGCTGACCCGCCGGACCCGCATTTCCATCGAGGCGTGGGACCGCGGTGTGTCCGCGGCGCCGGTAGTCGCTAAACTGATCGGTGAGGTTCTCGGCTGGAGCGACGCGCAGCGCGAGAGCGAGATCAAGCACTACCTGGCCCGGGTCGACGCGGAACGGCTGAGCCAGGAGCAGCCGGACGACGAATCCGCCGACGCAGCACGCCTGGGCGTCGAGGACATCGTTCCGCTGCGCTGACCGGGGACGCCGTACGGCGCCGCCAGCCGGCGTGCACCGACGCCACTTCGAAGGGACACCTCTTGGCGGAACCACTGGACCGGTACGATGCCGACCTCACCACGCCGCAGATGGTGATCCTGGAGCTGGACGCGGAGGACAAGTTCGACGCCGCCGCCCAGCTCGCGCAGCGGATGTACGACGCCGGCCGGATCTCCGATCTGGAGGGGTTCCTCAGCCACGTCAACGCCCGCGAACACCAGCTGGCCACCGGGCTTCCCGGCGGCGTCGGCCTGCCGCACGCCCGCAGCGAATTTGTTTCCCGCACCTCGATCGCGGTCGGCATCACCAAGTACGGCAAGGCGCTGGACTTTGGGGCGGCCGACGGACCGGCCACCGTTATCCTGCTGATCGCGACGCCCGCGAGTTCCTTCTCGGACCACCTGGAGGTGCTGGCCACCCTGGCGCGTTCGCTGTCCAAGGAGTCCTTCCGGGAGTCGCTCCGCCGGGCCTATGATCCCGAAGTGATCTCCGAACTGATCAATTCCAGCCTGGTGTTCTTCGACCACTAGCACCTGCTGCCGACGCTATGGCTGGTCTCCAGAGCCGTTTCGTTGTTCTACACGCCGACGAAGTACGGTTAAGGGGTGCTGAAAACCGCCCTCAAACCCCGCTGGATCGCAGGCCTGGTGCTGGCGATCGTGATTTCGGGAGTCTTTGTGCTGTTGAGCCAGTGGCAGTTCGGCCGCTCCACACGGTCCGAGGCGCCGGTTTCCACAGGAACCGAGGACGCCCGCCCGCTGACCACGGTCCTGAAGCCGGGGCAGTTCTTCCCGGGCTCGGTGGCCGACCAGGTCGTCACCGCCACCGGCAGCTACGACCCGCGGAAGCAGGTCCTGGTGCCGGGCCGGATTCACGAGGGCGCCAAGGGATTCTGGATCGTCTCCGCCTTCGCCGTGCAGGGCGCTCCCGCCTTGACCGGCGCCGGCGCATCGCCGCAGACCTGGATCCCGGTGGCCCGGGGCTGGGTGGCCGATGCGGCTGACGCCGCGGCGCCGCCGTCGGGCACTATTGAACTCACCGGTCGGCTGATCCCCTCCGAAGCGCCGCTGCCCAACACCGACGCCGGCGCCGGGCGGGCAAGCGCCGTCTCCGTCGCGGAACTCATTAATCTCTGGGACGTCAGCAGCTATCCCGGGTTCGTGGCCGCCAGCGCCGAGCGCTCCGGCGGTGCGGACGTTGCCGCCGCCGGCTCCGTCAAACCGCTCAATATCGGCCCGCAGCCGCCCGCCCAGACCGTGAACTGGCTCAACCTCTTCTACGCCGCGGAGTGGGTGGTCTTTGCCGGCTTCGCACTGTTTATTTGGTGGCGCCTGGTCAAGGACGACTACCGCCGCGGCCTCGAAGACGCCCAGGACGAGGCGGCCGCCCGGCTGGCCGCCGCCGGCGGACCCCACGACACCGATCCGCCCACTGATTCCCCCGCAACCGAACCAACCAATCCGAGAGTGCAATCATGATCGAGCCCCAGCCGGCCATCCAGCCGCAGCAGTCCAACGGAACGGGAAGCGCCAACGGCAAGAAGCGCCGCTTCGGCGGGACCGAGGCGCAGATCCGCTCCGCCCTGAAGTTCTACAAGGTCCTCGCCTACCTGACGGGCTCCATGCTCCTCCTGCTCTGCGCGGAGCTGATCGCCCGCTACGTCTTCGGCCACTACCTTTTCGCCGGCGGCACCAACGCCGTGACCGGGCAGCCGTTCGGCTTCGGGTTCGCCGACGCCGAGCCGCCGGGAGTAATCGGGGGAGTGAACGTCTCCGTGGCGGTGCTGATCGTGCACGGCTGGATGTACGTCGTCTACCTGATGTCCAACTTCCGACTCTGGTCGCTGATGCGCTGGCCTTTTGCCAAGCTCGTCATCCTGGCGCTGGGCGGCGTCGTGCCGTTCCTGTCCTTCTTTGGGGAAAAGAGGTTCCACGCAGAGGTGGAGGCGGAACTGGCTGCCAACCCGCAGGCGCCGCAGCGCTACTGACCTGCTCTCCTCCGGACGCTCCGGCGGCCTGTGAGTTCGCTTACCCGGGGCTTCTCAATGTGCGGGGGACCGGCGGTGCAAAGTAGGCTAGTGGGGTGACCACTCCCACTGCATCCCAGACGTCCCAAAGGCCTGTGCTGGTTGTTGACTACGGTGCCCAGTACGCGCAGCTGATTGCCCGCCGCGTCCGGGAAGCGAATGTGTATTCGGAAGTCGTTCCGCATACCTACAGCACCGAGCAGCTGCTGGCGAAGAACCCGGCCGCCATCATCCTCTCCGGCGGCCCCGCGAGCGTCTACGCCGAAGGTGCCCCGAGCGTCGGCGCAGACCTGTTCGAGGCCGGCGTCCCGGTGTTCGGCATTTGCTACGGCTTCCAGGCCATGGCCAACGCCCTGGGCGGCAAGGTCGCCCAGACCGGACTGCGCGAATACGGCGCCACCGAGACCACCACCATCGGCGAAGGCCGCTCCATCCTTGAGGGCATGCCGCAGCACCAGAGCACCTGGATGAGCCACGGCGACTCCGTCCACGAGGCCCCGGAGGGCTTTGAGGTCCTCGCGACGACGGCGGGCGCCGACGTCGCCGCCTTCGCCAACGAGGAGAAGTGCCTCTACGGCGTGCAGTGGCACCCCGAAGTGAAGCACTCCGCCTACGGTCAGCAGGTCCTGGAGAACTTCCTCTTCAAGGGCGCCAAGCTGGAACCGAACTGGACCACCGGGAACATCCTCGAAGAGCAGGTGGCGCGGATCCGCGAGCAGATCGGCGACTCCCGCGTGATCTGCGGGCTCTCCGGCGGCGTGGACTCCGCCGTGGCCGCAGCCCTCGTCCAGCGCGCCGTCGGGGACCAGCTCACCTGTGTCTTCGTGGACCACGGCCTGCTGCGCGAAGGCGAAGCGGAGCAGGTGGAACGCGATTTCGTGGCCGCCACGGGCGTCAAGCTCTACGTCGCCAACGAGCAGGAACGTTTCCAGGCCGCGCTGGCCGGCGTCAGCGACCCGGAAACCAAGCGCAAGATCATCGGCCGCGAATTCATCCGCGCGTTTGAAGAGGCCGAACTTGCCATCATCGCCGAGGCTGCGGCGCACGGCGAAAAGATCAAGTTCCTGGTCCAGGGCACCCTGTACCCCGACGTCGTCGAATCCGGCGGCGGCGAGGGCGCGGCAAACATCAAGAGCCACCACAACGTGGGCGGCCTGCCGGAAGACCTGCAGTTCGAGCTCGTGGAACCGCTGCGTGCACTGTTCAAGGACGAGGTCCGCGCCGTCGGCGCCCAGCTCGGCCTGCCGCAGGAAATCGTGGGCCGTCAGCCCTTCCCGGGCCCCGGGCTCGGCATCCGGATCGTCGGCGAAGTGACCAAGGAGCGGCTGGACCTGTTGCGCAAGGCCGACGCCATCGCGCGCGCCGAGCTGACCGCGGCCGGCCTCGACAACGAGGTCTGGCAGATGCCGGTCGTGCTGCTGGCGGACGTCCGCAGCGTCGGGGTGCAGGGCGACGGCCGCACCTACGGCCACCCGATCGTGCTGCGTCCGGTGTCCTCCGAGGACGCCATGACGGCGGACTGGTCGCGGCTGCCCTACGAGCTGCTCGCCCGGATCTCCAACCGGATCACCAACGAGGTGGACGGCGTGAACCGCGTGGTACTGGATGTCACCAGCAAGCCGCCGGGAACCATCGAGTGGGAATAGCGTTGTGAATGGCCGGCCTCTTCGGAGGCCGGCCATTTTCTTTTGGCCAGCCCTTTCGCCGAAGCAATTTGCCCACGAATTTGGTGTACGCCAGTGTTGCGGCCCCGCACTGACGCCCGATTCGGGCTAACCTCGAAGGCATGCCGGTATGGTCCAGGGCGTCCCGCGCGAACTCAGAAACCGCGAGCACAGAAACCGTGAGCACAGAAAAGAAGGCAGCAGTGTCAGTTGGTCAAGGCCACCCCGAGGGCTCCGAGGAGTTCAGGAAATGGCTGTCGGGTCTCAAACCCGTCACCGGAGCAGACACCATGCTGCGCTTTACGAAAACGCCCGAGGGCTCCATTGACCTGACCCACGCGCATCCCTCGGGCCTGGCGCAGCTGATGGCCGGCCGCAGGACCCGCCTGTCGACCCTGATCCGTGACCGTCAGCAGTACGTCGTCGCCGCGCGGGCCTCGCGCAACCTTCGCTCCAAGATCTTCGAGCTCGCCAACGACCGCGGCATCGACGCCGGCTACTTCTCGGCCGGCACCGTTGTCTGGACCTCCGCCGTCGGGGGCAAGCCGCAGCGCGTGTCCGCGCCGGTCATGCTCACCGCCATTTCCCTCACCGTGCGCCCCGGCGAGGACGATTACGAACTGCAGCTCACGGAACAGGCCCGGATCAACCCCGCCCTGGTCCGGCACTTGAAGACCATCCACGGGATTGTCTTCGACGTCAACGCCGTGACCCGGATGGCCTACAGCACGGCCCGGTACGATCCGCAGCCGGTGCTGGACCGCCTCGGCACCCTGATCCAGCCGATCCACGGCGCCGAAATCGAGCACAACCTGCTCGTCTCGACGTTCGCCGACCTCTCCGGCAACCTGGATGACCCCTGGATCAACCCGAACAACGCGCTCGTGGCGGCGCTGGGCCGTGCCGCGGCCGGCGACCCGGTGGATGTTCCCCACCTCGAAGAGGGGCGCTTTCCCAGCACGGACCAGCGCAGCCCCGCCGACGAACTCCTGCTGCTTGACGCCGATACGGACCAGCAGTACGTCGTGGACGCCGTCCGCGCCGGCGACTCACTGGTGGTCAGCAGCCCGCCGGGCACCGGACAGACCCAGACCGCGATCAACACCATCGGCGCCTTGGTCGATGAAGGCAAAAGCGTCCTGGTCGTGGGCGACCGCCGGGCCAGCCTGGGCGAAGTTTCCGCACAGCTGGAGACGTTGGGGCTCGAGTCGCTGCTCGTGCAGCTCGCCGGCAACTCCACGCCCCTGATGCTCAAGGGGCAGCTGGTCCGCGCGATTGTCCGCAACGAAAAGTCGCTCGAACCGCAGCTGAAGAACCTGCACTCCACCCTGACCGAGCACCGGCACGCCCTGATGGACCATGTCGCATCCCTGCACAACGTTCGCCAGCGCTGGGGCTGCTCGCCGTACGAGGCCATGCAGTCGCTCGCGGCCCTGACCGCCATCCACCCGGCACCGGCCACCACCGTCCGGCTCAAGCGCAGCGTGCTGGACAGCATCCGGGACCGTGAGGAACTGGCCGGACGGCTCAAACGGGCGGCCGAGCTGGGCAGCTTCAGCCGCGCCTCGACCATGAGCCCCTGGCATGGCGCCCGGCTGCTGACGCGCAAGGAGACCCAGGAGGCGCAGCAAGTGGCCCGCTCTGTCGCGGAGAAGCTCCCGCAGCTGCGCGAACGAATGAACGGCGTCGCCGAACACGCAGAGATCCGCCTCGGCGAGACATTCGCCGAATGGGGGGACCAGATCGACCTGCTGGTCGCGGTCCGGGAAAGCCTGGACAAGTTCACCCCCGACATCTTCGACCGGCCCGTCCATGATTTGATTTCGGCCACCGCCCCGTCCTCGTGGCGCCGCGAGCGGAACATCGAAATGGCGTCGATGCAACGCTCACGCCTGCGCCGCGTTGCCAAGGAGTACGTCCGTCCGGGCGTGCACATCGCGGACCTTCACAGTTCGCTGGTGCTGGTCCAGGAGCAGCGGGCCACCTGGTCGGGGTACGCCACCACTCAGCGCCACCCTGCCGTTCCCTCCGGGCTGGCCGAGATCACCGCCCTGTACCGGGAGCTGGATTCCGAGCTGGCCGAGCTGAGTGAGGCCGTGCGGCATACGGCTGCCGGCGGAGCGGTCCGGGACACCCCGTACGAGGAACTGGTGGAGCGCCTGGAACGCCTCGTCGCGGACACCGGCACGCTGGAGACCCTGCCCGAGCGCACCTTGCTGGTGGAGAACATGCGCGAGCACGGCCTGGGCGAGCTGCTCGCGGACCTCGCCGAGCGCGAGGTGCCGGCCGAGTCGGTGGCCGCGGAGCTTGAGCTGGCCTGGTGGCAGTCGGCCCTCGAAGCCATGATCAGCGGTGACGACTATCTCGCCATGTCCGACGGCGACGCACTCCGCCAGCTCGAGGCGGAGTACCGCCTCGCGGACAACGCGCACATCGCCAGCGGCGCCGCCCGGTTGCGCTGGAAACTGGCCGAGCGGTGGCGCGCCGCCCTCAGCGAGCACCCCCGCCAGGCCGACCTGCTGCGCAGCCTGCTCAAGGACGGGCGGGTCACTCCGGCGGCACTGACCGCGCAGTCACCGGAGCTCGTGCCCATGCTCGTGCCGGTCTGGTCCGTCAGCCCCTACCTTATGACCAGCCTGCTGCCGGCCGAACAGCGCTTCGACGCGGTCGTGATCCTCGACGCCGAGGCGACGTCCCTGCAGGCCGTGCTGCCCGCCGTGGCGCGCTCCCGGCAGGTCATTGCTTTTGGCGACGACAAAATCGCCAGCCCGCGCGGCTTCACCGTGGGGGTCGAGCGGCTCGCCGCGGGTGAGAACTCGCACCAGCCGGTGGACAGCGCTTACCAGGCCCTGGCCGCCGTGCTGCCGGTCTGGAAACTGCGGACCGTCTACCGCGCCGTCGACGAGGACCTGGTCCGGCAGTTGAGCAAGGGATTCTACGAGGGCGGACTCCGCCGGCTCCCGGAGGGGCAGTCGGCCACGGGCCTGGACCGGGCCCTGACAGTGGAATACCTGCCGGACGGGACCGGCCTGCCGAGCGCCGACCACGACGGCGTCGAATCCGTCGTGGCCGAAGTGAACCGTGTGGTGGAGCTGGTCTTCGAACACGCACGGCTGCGCCCCCGCACCTCCCTGGCGGTTGTCACGGGCAGCCTGCGTCACGCCGCCCGGATCGGCGAGGCCATCCGGCGGCAGCTGCCCAACTACCCGGTGCTGGGCAGTTTCTTCACCGCCGGCGACGAATCTTTCCGGGTCGTGGACCTCGAACGGGCCCAGGGGCTGGTCCGCGACCATGTGATCTTCTCGCCCGGTTACGGCCGCACCCCGCACGGGCGTGCGCTGCATAGCCTCGGGCCGCTTTCAGCCGAGGGCGGCCGTGCTAAATTCGCCCTGGCGATGACCCGGGCGCGGCGTTCACTGCACGTGCTGAGCTGCTTCCGGCCCGAGGACCTGGACGTCACCCGCCTGAGCCACGGCGCGGTGGACTTCTACGAGCTCCTGGACCGCGAGATCGCCGGCAACTCCGACCTGGGGAGCCCGGCATCCCGTGCCGCGGCCAGCGAGCAGGCCCTTGGCGCCGACCCGCTGGTGGCCGATCTCGGGGACCGGCTCCGTGCCCGCGGCGCTCGCGTCTGGCACCAGTACGACGGCGTCCTGGACATGGTTGCCGCGGCCGACCCGATGCACACTATCGGCCAGGACGACGCCGAGATTCCCCGCCCGGTTGCCATCGAGTCTGACGGCACCGAACGGTACCGGCGGATGACAGTGCGTGAGCGCAGCCGGCTCCGCCCGCAGTTGCTGGAGCGCATGGGCTGGCGGTACATGCCACTATGGACAATAGAGGTCTTCACCGATCCGTCCGCCTGTGCGGACCGGATCGGCGGCTACCTCGGACTGGAGAAGCCTGCGGCGCCGAGCCGGGTGCGCCCCTCGCCCGGTTTCTCCGACGACATCGAAAACCTGAGCGTCGAAGACGGGCAAGATGCCTACGCTCCGGCCGCAGCTGACCGCAGCTGACCGGCAGGCCCGGAGGCACTGAACAGTTATTTGCAGCAAGGAGGCCGGCGGCATGAGCGCAGACGGCGAGAACGAAAACAACAACCACGGTGACGGCAGTGACAGCGGTGACGCAAAGCAGGCAGGCGACCCGAACGTGACTGCCCCGGACACCGCTGAACGGAATCAGGAAGCGCCCGCCCAGAAACCACAGGGGCAGCCGGGGGCCGGCGCCGCGGCTTCCGGCGGACTGCTGCCGAACAAGGCGGCCGAAGACGATCCGCGCCGCTGGGGCGACCAGCCCGGGAGCTACGACCACGATGCCTGGCTCAAGGAGCAGCGGCCGCCGCACTGGGGCTGACCCGCACGCCGGCGAAGCAGCCGGCGGCCTTCGCTATCCGCGCGTGGCCCTGACCAGGACGAAGAACAGCTTGCCCTGCGTGGACGCTCCGGCGAGTTGGCGGGCCTGGTCAGGGTCCGCGGCCACCACGATCAGGCCGTCCGGCGCCCCGGCGTCGAGCCATGGGCCGGCCCGGCCGCCCTGCGCTGAGGTCCACAGGACCGGAACAGCCGAAGCGAGGAGCCGGGAAGCGGCTGCCTTTTCATAACCGTCGCCGCTCGTCATCACGACATTGACCAGCTGGCCTGGGGAGACCAGCTGGATCGAGGCAGGGTCTGCCATGCGAAGTGGCACGGCCACCGAACCCGGCGGACTGCCGGCAAGCAGCCCGGGGCCGACGAACTGTGAGTCGGAGAGTAGCTGGCCCTTGCGCAGGGCCACGGCGAGCTGTTTCCCGTCCAGTCCGGCAGGGTCAAGCGGGCCGGCGGGCAGAACGCCGGGCGGGATCTGGATGGCGACGACGTCGGCCGCGTCCAGCACCCGGCCGGCCGGGAGATCCTTGGCCGCGGCCCACGCGGTGACGGTGGCTTCGGGCGCAGGCGTCAGCTGCTGCACGGCCATGCCGGCGGCGAGGCACAGCAGCAGGGCTATGACCAGCCGGCGGTGTCTGCCCAGCCAGCCGCGGAAGCGCCGCCTCGGCGGAAATTTGCGGCGGGCGCCAGGGCGGATGGCAGCGCGCGGAAGCGGTGACGGAGCCGATCTGAAACGCGGCGTCGACCCGTAAGACGGTGCTGATCGGGAAAAGAGTGTGCGGCGGCTGCGGTGGGCCATGTCGCCACGTTATGGTGGGGAAGCCAGCGGGCGTCAGGCCCGGGCGGCGCTATGTGGACAACCGCGAGGGTGCCGGCCTGCCGGGTACTAGTTGGCGGCGGCGGAAGCCGGTGCGGAGCTCGCAGCCGGGCTGGCAGCGGGGGCGACGGCGCTGCCCTTGCTGTCGCGTGAGTCGGTCCGGTAGAAGCCGGAGCCCTTGAACACGACGCCGACGCTGTTGAACTTCTTGCGCAACGTCCCGTGGCACTCCGGGCAGGTCGTCAGGGAGCTGTCCGTAAACGACTGCACGGTCTCGAAGGCGTGGCTGCAGTCCTTGCAGGCATATGCATACGTGGGCACTGGGGTTCCTCCTCTTGGACAAACGAGCAGGTCCCGTGCTGCCGGAGCGGCATTTCCGCCACCGGAATCGGTGGACGAGGAAACCGCGTTAGCAGTCGCAGGGCCTGAGTGCCAATTCTATCACCCGCCGACTGCGGCTAGGAAAGCCCGGCAAGCCGGACCAAGCCGCCAGGAGTCAGGGCGGCGGCGACCTTCTGATCGAAGGACTCCGCCGGGATGCTGCCAGCGGGGAGTACCTCGGCGTCGTAGACGACGGCCGCCGTCGGCAGCGGGCCATCGCCAGCCCGGGAAGGGCCCGCCGGCAGGGCGGCGAGGGCCGCAAGGAACTTGTCGTAATAGCCGCCGCCCTGCCCGATCCTGTTGCCCGAACGGTCCAGGGCCGTGGCCGGGAGGAAGATTCCGGCCACGTCCCGCATCACGGACGTGCCGAGCCGTTCACCGGTCGGCTCCTGGATGGGTGCATAGCGGCTGCGGACAAACTCCGAGGCCGGAGTCCAGTACACCCAGCTCAGCGCCAGTCCAGGTTCGCAAACCGGGAGCAGCACCCGGTGGCCGGCATCATGCAGGGCGGCCAAGAGGGGCAGGGTGGGCGGCTCGGAACCGACGCCGAGGTAGGCAGCGAAGGTGCGTGGTCCGCCGTCGGCCAGCCCGGAGGCCCACGCCAGCCCGTGCCGGGCGATTGCCGAACCGGCGGCATCCAGCTCCGCCGGCGACATCGCTGTCCGGCGCAGCCGGTGCCGCGAACGGATCTCTTCCTTGGTGCTCATGCGGTGGCGTCCTCTCGCCCGGGCGGCGCCTGATGATGTCGGCTGCCGCGGCTGCCGTGCCGGTGGGGACAATTACCTGATGTTTTGCCCCCTCAGTTAGATTAGTCGAGTGATTACACCCAACGCCTCCGTCCGTAAGGCCGTCATCCCTGCTGCGGGCCTCGGCACCCGTTTCCTTCCGGCCACCAAAGCGATGCCGAAGGAAATGCTGCCGGTCGTCGACAAGCCGGCCATCCAGTACGTGGTCGAGGAAGCCGTGAACGTGGGCCTCAACGACGTCCTGATGATCACCGGACGCAACAAGCGCGCCCTCGAGGACCACTTCGACCGCGTGCCCACCTTGGAAGCGACGCTGGAGGCCAAGGGCGACACCGCCAAGCTGGAGTCCATCCAGGCCGCGAGCAACCTGGGCGATATCCACTACGTCCGCCAGGGCGACCCCATGGGCCTCGGGCACGCCGTGTTGCGCGCCAAGCAGCACGTCGGTTACGAACCTTTTGCCGTGCTGCTGGGCGACGACCTCATCGATGCCCGCGACGAGCTGCTCAGCACCATGATCGAGGTCCAGGCAAAGACCGGCGGCTCGGTCGTGGCTTTGATCGAGGTCGACCCCTCGCAGATCAGCGCCTATGGCTGCGCCGACGTCGAGCCGGTTGAGGGCGAGGAGTACGTCCGGATCAAGCAGCTGGTGGAGAAGCCCGACGTCGACGAGGCCCCTTCGAACCTGGCCATCATCGGCCGCTATGTGCTGCACCCCGCGGTCTTCGAGGTCCTCGAGCGGACCGAGCCCGGCCGCGGCGGGGAAATCCAGCTCACCGACGCCCTGCAGGAACTTTCCGCCGGCGAAGGTGAAGGCTACGGCGTGTACGGCGTCATTTTCCGCGGCCGCCGCTATGACACGGGCGACAAGCTGAGCTACCTCAAGGCCTGCGTCCAGCTCGCCTGCGACAGCGATGACCTCGGCCCCGGTCTGCGCGAATGGCTGCCCGGCTTCGCCTCCAGCCTGACGAAATAGTCCCATGGGGGGCAGCTTCACCTGGCCGGTGACCCTGGAGTGCGGCGATCTTGTGCTGCGTCCGATCCGGTACCGGGACCGCAAAGAGTGGAGCGAGCTTAGGGCCCGCAACGACGCGTGGCTGGCCCCCTGGGAAGCGTCCAACCCGGTACCCGGCGGCGGCTTGCCTGACTACCGGCAGATGGTGCGGTCGCTCAAGGCCCAGGCGGCGCAGGCCACCGCGCTTCCCTTTGTCATTGCTGCCTGGACTCCCGGGTTCAAGGAACCGGTGATCGTGGGGCAGCTGACGGTCTCCTCGATTGTCTGGGGCTCGGCCATGATGGCCACCCTCGGCTACTGGGTCGACCAGGACCGCGCCGGCCAGGGCATAGCCCCCACCGCCGTCGCGATGGCGACTGACTACTGCTTCCGGACCCTGGGGCTGCACCGGATGGAAATCAACATCCGGCCGGAGAACCGTCCGAGCCTGCGGGTGGTGGAAAAACTCGGATTCCGCGACGAGGGCTACCGGCCGCGTTTCCTGCACATAAACGGCGCATGGGCGGACCACCGCACCTTCGCCCTGACCTCCGAGGAAGTCCCCGGGGGCCTGCTGGCCCGGTGGCTGGAAACACGCCCCGCACAGGCACCGGAAACCCCCGCCTGACCAGCAGTTTCGTCATATATCCAGTGATTTGGCAGTTGCCTCGCGACACACCGCTGCCAATGCCGCCCGCTCCGCCGTCTTGCTCATACGGTTTTGATTGTGGACTTCCCTCTTAGCAGCTCAGTGATCCTTGTCATTGCTGTTGCGCTCTGGATCGTATGGGTGGCTCCTTACATGCTCCGGAACGGCCGCCCCCAGCTGCAGCCGGCGGGGGAGCTCCTGATGAATGCCGTGGATGTAGAAAAAGCAGACCCCCAAGCCGGAAACCTCATGAAGATGGCTGCCCCGCAGGAGACACCGATGACGAGTACGCAGCGCCCCGAGTCAGCCCCGGGTTCCACTAACCCCGGCGATCGGAAACCGGCGGCTCCGGCGTTCCGGATCCGCTACGGCCGGCTGGCACTTGCCGTGCTGGGGCTGCTCTCGCTGCTCACCGGCGTCGTGTCCGCCGCCCTTCGGCTCTTCGGCGTCGGCTCGGGCTGGCTGCCCGCCGCCACCCTGCTCGGGGCCGTTGCCGCCGTCGTGTTGCTCCGCAGGCTTGCGGTGCGGGACCGCCGGCGCAAGGTGAACGCCGCGTTCCGCTCGGCCATGGGCGCCCCGGCGCGGAGAGCTTCCGAGGAGACCCCGGCGCAGTCCGACGTCGTCCGGGAAGCTGCGGTGCCCGCCAAGGAGAGTCCGCTCTTCGATGCAGAAGCAGGCGCCGCGCAGCCCCAGGCCGCCCCCGCACCCCTGACAGCCGACGAACTGCGGCAGGCGGCACTGGCCGAGGCCGCCGCCTCGGGCGATACGTCCGTGCGCCGCGTCGGCGACCCGTCCTCTGCAGAAGGCTCCAGCTGGGAACCCGTGGAGGTCCCCAAGCCGACGTATGTGGAGGCGCCCAAGGCGGAACGCCCCGCCCCGGAGCCTCTGGACCTGCCGGAAGCCCCGAAAGCCGTCGGCAAGCCCTCGCTCAAGCAGGCCACCGTCCGGCAGCCGGAGGCGGCTGCTGCCGAGTCGAAGGTGATGGGCAAGGGGCAGAGCGCCCTGAGCAACCTCGACGACGTCCTGCAGCGCCGACGCGCCTGACTCAAACTTCCCGCCCCGGGCAGCCGACGCATCGGCCGCCCGGGGCTTTTTGTTGCCCGCGGGAGTTATCCTGACGAGCATGACGAGAATCTGCGTTGCGGGGGGAACCGGCCAGGTGGGCCGTGAAGTGGTGCGGCAGGCCGTCGAGGGCGGACACCGCGTCGCCGTGCTTAGCCGTCGTCCGCCCGCGCCGGGGGAGGCCGGCCGGGACGACGGCGCAGAGTATTTCCGTGGGGATGTCACCACGGGGGAGGGGCTGGCCGCCGCGCTGGCCGGAGCCGATGTCGTCATCGATTGCCTTGAGGGACAATCCGGCAGGGCGTTGAAGAACTTCGCCGACGGCGGAGCGCGGCTGCTCGCTGCCGCCCAGGACGCCGGCGTCAGGAAGGCTGTCATGCTCTCGATCGTCAACTGCGACCGGAGCAGCTTTGGCTACTACAAGTCGAAGGCGGCCAAAGAGCAGGTCTACGAGCGTTCCGGGCTTGAAACCCTGGTGCTTCGGGCCACGCAGTTCCATTCCCTGCTCGCCGGCGTGTTTGCCGCCGGAGCAAGGATCCGGCTGATCCCAGTGGTGAAGGGCGCCCGGTTCCAGCCGATTGCGCCCGCAGAGGTGGCCACGGAACTACTGGAGTCGGCGCTGGAGGCGCCGTCCGGCGTGCAGCACCGGGTCCGGACCGTCGGAGGTCCGGAGATCGTCGGGATGCGCGAGCTGGCCCACAGCTGGCGGCAGGCTACCGGGGCGCGCGGCCGGGTAGTGGAACTGCCGCTGCCCGGCGGCATGGGCAACTACCTGCGCGCCGGCCTCAACCTGGCCCCCGGCGAGCGACACGGCACGCAGACATTCGAGGGCTGGCTGGCAATGCACGCCGATAGTTTGTAGCCTAGGAACGTTGACAACGCCGTTCCTCCGGGAGCGGCGTTGCTGCGGGGCTATAGCTCAGTTGGTAGAGCGCTTCGTTCGCATCGAAGAGGTCAGGAGTTCGAATCTCCTTAGCTCCACAATTCGCAGGGGTTTTTGAATCCCTGCGCCGTTGGAAGAACGTTCGTTTAGGCCCTAGCTGTACACGCGAATCCGACGGCGCCCGCCTGGCCAGCCGGCGAGGACGCGTGGCGGCCAAGCGGCCAGGGAGGGCCCAGAGACCCCCAGTCCGGCAACCGACTCTCAGCCCCGGCAGTCTGTGGTCGTCCTTGAGCTTCCGCCCGGGCCGTAGTGGATGATGATCACTTGGTTGGGTGCAGATCCCTGGCTGACCATCATGACGCGAATGTCCTGCGAGAAATCGCTGCTCGACGAGGTGAGCTTATTTGTTGTCGTCATCACGTATCGATTGCCCTGGTCACCAAGGCCAATGCCCTGATAGACGTAGCGGTGAAAATAGGTGCCGTCCTTCTGCAGCTTGGTTACGATGTGGAAGCTCCCCTTCACTTCGACATATTCACCGTTGCAGGTGTTGATCCCACTGTTGTAGGACTGATGCCGTTCGGATTCGGCGGGGTCCGCTGTCGCGGCGGCAGCGGGAGCCAGCAAAGCCAGGGACAGAGCAATCGGGGCAAGGGTTCGGGTTACTAAGCGCATGACAACCTCTTCGTTGGGGGCGGAAGCCCCGGGCGGGGCCTGGAGTAGTGGATGGGCGCAGCGCACTGACGAAAATGCGGCTGCCATCACCCCCCAGCATGCGACAGGGCATCAAGCTACCCGACCCGGGGAGAAAGCGGTAGAGCTAACCAGACTTCGCCCGCGGCCCGGCGCCGGCGCATCGTGCCGCTCCGGGCGGCCAAGGTCGGCCTGGACCCTGCGGCGCCGCCCGAGAGTCATGCCCCCATCCTGCGCCTTTCTGCCCGTTCAGCGGGCCAACGGAGCCCCTGACGTAGTGCGGCGCCTCGAATTCCCTTACGCTGACACCGGAGCCGACGACGACGGGGGTAGGGGCGCCGATGAGTGATCCGGGGGAGCCGAGGCGGATTCCGCTTTGGAAACTTGAAGAAACGGCCGGCAGCCAGGCCCCGCCGGAAGGCTGGCGCGGCAACCCGGCCCCGCTGCTGCCCGGCTGGGACCCCAGCCAGGTCCACACCTCCTCGACCGTCCGGGACGTCTGGGCGCGCCGCGCCCCGTGGCCGGTCCGCCTCCTCCGGGCCCTCGGCAGGATGTTGGGACGGTTGTTCAAGGCTGTCGCCGTCCTGACGGCCATTGCGCTCGTGTGCGGTTTCCTGCTGTACCTCAAAGGTGACCTGAAGCCGTCGTCGTTCCTGGGCGGACCCGCGGGCGATCCTGCCGCCGGCGCATCCGACCCCCTGGTGTACCGCACCGCTCCGTCCGCCGGTGCAAGGCCCCGGACTCCGGCGGCGGCTCCTGCGGCGGTTACTCCGGCGCCCACCCCGCGCGCGGCTGCGGACCACCCCACACCCGGGCGCGAAGAGGCCGTCGCCCCGCTGGGTCGACCCGCGCCGGTCACCGTCAAATCCCGCTCCTACGCGTTTACGGCCACCGGCAAGGACAAGCGGCCGGCCGCCTACGACCCCTGCCGGCCTATCCATTACGTCACGCGCGCCGCCAACCAGCCGGCGGAAGGGCCCCGACTGATCAAGGAGGCCATCGCAGCCGTCTCCCGGGCGACCGGGCTGGTGTTTATCAACGACGGAGCCACCACGGAGGCCCCGGCGGCGAAGCACAAGTCCTACCAGCCGGCGCGGTACGGGGACCGCTGGGCGCCGGTGCTTATCGCCTGGGAGACCACAGCCGAGGAGCCCCGCTTCACCAACTACGCCGTGGGAACCAACGTCATGGGTCTGGGCGGCAGCGCCGCGCTCAGCCGGGACGGCACCGAGGTCACCTACGTCAGCGGCCAGCTGGAACTGAACGGGCCCGCAATGCAGTCCCTGATCCTCCGGGACGGCTTGGCGCCCGCCCGCGGGGTCATCGAACACGAGCTCGGCCACGTCGTGGGCCTGGGCCACGTCCAGGACCCGGCCCAGCTGATGAACCCCACGGCCGTCCCCGGGGTAACCACGTACCAGGCCGGGGACCTCACAGGCCTGTCCGTTCTCGGCCAGGGGGCGTGCAGGCCCGAAGTCTGAGCGGGGAGCGGTGGAAACAACGGCCTGTACCTGTGGACGGCAGGCCGTAGGCGGCCCGGCATCGTCATTCGCACGCTCCTGGGGGAAACTGGCCTGTAGGGCACCCCGCTAACGATCTAGGAAAGAGGACACCATGACGCTCAAAGAGCGCCTGAAAGAAGACGTTGTCACCCACATGAAGGCCGGCAACAAGACCGCGCTGACTACCGTCCGCAACGTCCTGGGCGAGATCAGCACCCGGGAGAAGTCAGGCAAGACGCCGGTTGAGCTAGACGACGCCCAGGTGACGTCGCTGCTGCAGAAGGAAGCCGCCAAGCGTCGCGACACCGCCCGCATCTTCACCGAAGCCGGCGAAACCGACCGCGCCGCCGCCGAGGTCGCTGAAGCCGAAATCATCGAGGCATACCTGCCTAAGGCGCTCACCCGCGACGAGGTGGAAACGATCGTCGACGAGGCCATCGCTGCGCTTAAGGCCGACGGTCAGGAGCTCTCCATGCGCTCCATCGGCGCGGTGATGAAGCCGGTCACCGCCAAGGTGGCCGGTCGCTTCGACGGCAAGTCCGTCAGCGAGATCGTCCGCAGCCGCCTGGCCTGAAACGGGACACGGTTATGCACAGCCTCCGCTGCCAAGCCCCGGGGGTGCCAGGCCCCCGGGCGCCCGGCAGGCGCCGGACCAGTGCCTTTGAGCCGCGGCTGACAGTGTTTTTCCCAAGGAATTCCGCAGGAATTCCTTTCCCGCCCCGGACCTTGCTTTCTGTTCGGTAACGTTGCGCGCGGCTGGCGGTGTGGAACCGCGAGCCGCCCTCAACGTACGAACTCTGGAAGGATCACCCCTTGGCAGGAATCTTCACCTGGCTCAGCGCCCTCGGTACTGCAGGCAAGGCCACCGTCGTTGCCGCCGTCGTCGTCACGGGTGGTGCCGGCGCCGCCATGGCTGCCACCGTAACGGAACTCAGCTCGGACCCGACCGCCACCGTCTCTCCCGAACCGACCGCCACCGAGACCCCGACGGCGGATCCGACGGTTGAGCCGACGGAGGCCGCTCCCGCCCCGGAGCCGACCGAGACCGCTCCGGCCCCGGAGCCGACGGAGACTGAGACCGCTCCCGCCCCGGAACCGACGGAGACTACTCCTGCCCCCGAGCCGACCGAGACTACTCCGGCCCCCGAGCCGACCGAGACTGAGACCGCTCCCGCCCCGGAGCCGACCGACGGCGATGATGCCGACGAGGCCGGGGAAGACCAGTCAAACGAGCACGAGAAGTCCTCGGAGCACGGCAACAGCGCCTGGGCCCACCAGAACGCCGCTGCGCACCGCGCAGCCGGGCTCGCGAAGGCCGCCGAGCACCGCAATGAGCACGCCGCCACCCCCGCGGTTCCGAGCTACGGATCCGGGTCGGTCACCGCAGCCGTTCGCGCGCCGGGCCACGCCGAAGCACCCAAGGCCGCGCACGCCAAGCCCAGCGGGTCGGGCAAGCACCACAAGTAAGCATTGGTCCAAAGACCCCGTACCGCATCGCGGTGCGGGGTCTTTGCTGTCTCCGTGTCCGACCGCTCCGCCCGTTCGGGATAGTCTGAAACCCCGGCCCGCTTACGGACGCCCGCCCACAGTTTCGGCGTCGGCGGCGGATATCGTCGGCCAGCCCCCTCCCGGACAGCCCCCGGGAATCGCCGGGGCCAACCCCCTTGAGAGGACAGCAGCAATGAGCCTGATCCGGCTGCACGACGTCAGCGTCCGCTTCGACAACACCCAGATCCTCCGCGAGGCGTTCTTCCGCCTCGAAGCCGGCGACAGGGTCGGCCTGATCGGCAAGAACGGATCCGGCAAGACCACCATCCTGAAGCTGATCCTGGACCAGGTGTCCCCGGACACCGGCACGGTCAGCGTGGACCTCGGAACCAGGGTGGGGTACTTCTCCCAGTTCTCCGAGCTCAACGGCGACGCGACCATCACCGAAGTCCTCGACGGGTTGTTCGGCGAGATCAAGGCGGTGGAAGCCGAGCTTGCCGCCATTGATGCGGCCATCGCCAAAGATCCCGCGGCAGATGAGCTGGACCGGCTGATCGGGCGGCAGGCCGGACTGTTCGAGGAAATGGACCGGCTCGACGGCTGGGACTACCCGCGCCGCATCGATACGGTGCTGACCACTCTAGGGTTCGACGACGCGCACCGCCATTGTGCGATCGACGCGCTCTCCGGCGGCTGGCGCAACCGTGCCGCGCTGGCGAAGATCCTGCTCGAAGGGCCGGACGTCCTGCTGCTCGACGAGCCCACCAACTTCCTGGACGTCGCCGGTGTCGAATGGCTGGAAAGCTGGTTCCGCGATTTCAAGGGTGCTGCGGTCATCGTCTCGCACGACCGGACGTTCCTGGACGCCGTCGTGACCCGCATCATCGAGGTGGAGAACTTCCACCTGCACGAATACCCCGGCAACTTCGGCGAATACGTGGTCCAGAAGCAATTCCGGCTCAAGACCCTCGAGCAGCAGTTCGTGCACGAGTCCGAGCTGCTCGCGTTCGAGGCCGAAGGGATCGCCGACCGCCGTGAAGCCGCCAAGGCCGCCGGCCGCGGCCTGGGAAACCAGCTCGCCAAGATCAAGAAATCCCGGACGCCCCGGCCGGTCGACCAGATTGTCACCGAGATCTACGGCGGGCTGCACGTGAAGGACGTGCTGTGCCGGGTGGAGGGGCTGGGCAAGTCCTACGGCGAGAAGGTGCTGTTCGACGATTTGAGCTTTGAAATCCGCAGGGGCAACCGGATCGCGGTGCTGGGGGCCAACGGCAGCGGGAAGTCCACCCTGCTGAAGGTCCTGACCGGCGAAGAGGCCGCCGACGCCGGTGCGGTGGCGTGGGCGAAGGGCCCCGGCTTCGTTTCGTACAACCGGATGCTGGAAGACCTCGACGACGGGGACACCGTCTCACACGCCGTCAACGCGCTGCCGGACAGCCTGGCTTTCAGCGCCACGAAGAAGTCCGTGAACCGCTTCCTGGCGATGTTCCAGTTCTCCGAAGCAGACCTCAAGCAGAAGATCGGCAACCTCTCCGGGGGCCAGAAGGCACGTGTGGCCATGGCGCAGTGCCTTCTCTCCGGCGCCTCGGTGCTGTTGCTCGACGAACCCACCAACCACCTGGACCTCTCCAGCACCCAGGTCATGGAGCGGGCGCTGCTGCACTTCCCCGGCGCCGTCGTGGTAGTAAGCCATGACCGGTTCTTCACCGAGAAGATCGCCACCCGCCAGCTCATCTTCGGCGCAGCCGGAGCCGCGCCCGGCGAAGTCGGCCAGCGGGCCGCCTAAGCGGTCAAGCCGCCCGGGGCAGCCGCCCGGGGCAGCCGGCGCGCCGTCGTCGCGGGATAATGGGGCTATGGCCGAGCAGCGACGGGAACAGGACCGTGACCCGTGGGAGGAGTTCGACCGGCTCGAGCCGGCCGCGGAGGACCGCGTGGGCGGCTACCCGGGCGGTGAGCCCCACGGCTTCGGCTTCCGCACCGGGGTGCGCAGCGCACGCGTGGCCTTCGGCTTCGCCGTCTATGCCCTTGTCCTCGGCAGCGTGCTGGTCCTTCTCGGGACGATCTACTTCATCGGCCACGGGCAGTGGCTGTGGCTCGGGCTGATGGCCGTGATCGAGAGCTGCTTCGTCCTCGCGTTCATCCGCCTTGTGGCCCAGGCACGCCAGCGCCGCTCAGGAGGCCGGCCCGACGCGTAAATGATTCCATGACGCGCAAAAAGGCTGGCGCGGCGGGTATACCCCTCGCGTCAGCCCGTTTACGCGTCGTCAGGACATTGGCGCCGCGCCGGCTAGAGCCAGCCCTTGCGTTTGAAAATGGCGTACATGAGCGTCGCCGTGCCCGCCATCATGAAGAGCGCCATCGGGTAGCCGAAGGTCCAATGCAGCTCCGGCATCCGTTCGAAGTTCATGCCGTACACACCGGCGACAAAGGACGGCGCGAAGAAGATGGCGGCCCAGGAAGAGATCTTTTTGACCTGCTCGTTTTGTTCCGCACTGGCTTCGTTCTGGCGGTTCGCCGTCAGCGTGCCGTCCAGGGTGAGCGCGTTCTGCAGCAGGTCGCGGAAGGAATCGGCGCGGGAAATCAGCCGCTCCACGTGGTCCTCGACGTCGCGGAGGCTGTGCTGCAGTTCCGTGTCCACCTGATACTTCTCGAAGCCCCGCCGGAGCTGCTGCATCATGGCCGGCAACGGGTGGATGGCCCGCTGGAAATGGATGACCTCCCGGGCGAGCTCGTAGATGCGCCGGGAAACCAGCGGATCCCCGCTGAAGAGCTGGTCCTCGATCTCGTCGATGTCGTTCTCCAGCCCGGCCACCACGGGGACGTAATCATCCACCACCTGGTCCATCAGGGCGTAGAGAACCGCCTCGGGGCCGTGGCAGAGCAGGTCCGGGCGCCGCTCCAGCCGGCGCCGGACCTGGCCCACGACCGCCGTCTCGGCGTGCCGGACGGTCACCACGAAGTTCCGGCCGGTGAAGACGTGCAGCTCACCGAACTCCACGGTCTCGGTCTCGTCGAGGTACCGGGCCGGCCGGAGCACGGTGAAGAGGTTGTCATCGTAGCGTTCCAGCTTGGGGCGCTGGTGCGCGGAGATCGCGTCTTCCACCGCCAGGCCATGCAGGCCGAACTCCTCGGCGACGGCGGCCATTTCCTCTTCCGTCGGCCGGTACAGGCCGATCCAGGCCATGCCGCCGTGTTCGGTCAGGGTCTCAAAAGTCTGTTCCAGGTTGCGCGGCTCGGCACGCCGGACGCCGTCAACGTAGACGGCGTTGTCAATGATAGTCACGGGGACATTATCCAGTCTTTAGCTGTGGGTCCGCGGCGCCGGCCCGGCGCGAGGCCGACCGGCCGGGGGCAAGGGCGCTGCCCTGGGCAAGCCGGCTGATGAGCGGCTCGGTCCGGTACGGGATGTGGGTGTGCAGGGCCAGCACGGTCTCGGTCCGGATGACGCCCTTGATCCTCAGGATGGACCGCAGCGCCGCCTGGAGGTTGTGCGTGTCGGTCGCCACCACCCGGCACCAGACATCGCCGCGGCCGGAAATTTCGTGGACCTCCAGGACCTGGGGGATCAGGCGCAGGGCGCCCACCACGCCGTCGAGTTCGCGGTGGTTGACCTCGATCGTGACGAAGGCGACGACGTCGTACCCCACCGCCTCCAGGTCGATTTCCCGGCCGCCGTCGTGCAGCAGACCGGAGCGCAGCATCCGCCGGACCCGGGACTGCGCGGTGTTCCGCGCGATCCCGAGGGCGTCGCTGAGTTCGCCGATCTGGATCCGCGGGTCCTTGATGAGTTCGAGCAGAATCTTCAGATCGGTGGGGTCCAGACTGTTCAAATCATCACTCCGGTTCATACTTGTGGTCCGTGATTGACGGTTTTGATCAATTTTGGCACAGAACTTGGCTGGAACAGTCATTCGTGCCGCATTCTGTAGATATCAATCTTCACCGGGCCGGCGCCTCCCCACAGGGAACGCGTGCGGCCCGCTTCGATGCAGCAGGGGCACCGCTATGACCGTCTTCAGCGAACTTCGCATGCGCCCGGCCACGGCAGAACGCTGGGGCTGGGACGCTTCCGTCACCGCACGGCTGGTGATGGCCGGCGTCGTGATTTTCACGCTGCTGGTCGGCGCCAACCTGGCGACACCGCTGTACCCCCTGCTGCAGGCCAAACTTGGCATCACGGCCCTGGACGTCACGGTGGCCTTCTCCGCCTACGTCCTGGCGCTCGTGGCCACCCTCATCCTCGCCGGACACTGGTCGGATCACATCGGCCGGCGCGCTGCCCTGGTCCTGGCGGTGCTGGTAGGCCTCGCCGGGGGCTTCGTCTTCGCCACTGCGGACAGCCTGCTGATGCTGTCCGCGGGCCGGGCGCTGCAGGGCGCCGCGGTGGCCCTGGCCACCGGCGCCAGTTCCGCGGCCCTGCGCGAGCTGCTGCCCAGCCGGCCCGAGTGGGCCTCGCGGTTTACGCTGCTGGCCTCCGCCGGCGGGGTGGCGGCGGGGCCGGCCATTGGCGGGGTGCTGTCCGTGCTTCCCGGGCCGACGTCCACGCCCTATTACCTGCACTCCGTAGTCCTAGCCGCCCTGCTGGTGCCGCTCTACCTGCTCAAGGCCAGGCCCGCCATCACCTCGGTCGCGGGTCCCCAGCCGCTGAAGGTCCTCGCACCCCGGCGCCCCTCCGTGTCGAGGGAGGCGCGGGGCGCGTTCTGGCTGGCCTCGGCGGTAGGGTTCCTCAGTTTTGCCGTCTTCGGATTCTGCCTCTCGCTGGCTCCCGGCTATTTCGCGCAAATTGTCCATGCGGACTCACGGCCGCTGATCGGTCTGCTCGCGGGACTGACCCTGGCGGCGTCGGCGCTGAGCCAGCTGCTGGCCGTACGCGGGCGCTTCGTGGTGCCCGTAGGTCTGTCCCTGCTCGCCGGTTCCGTGCTGCTGATCGCGGCAGCCGCGGCGTGGAGCAGTCCTTGGCTGCTGATTGCCGCCAGCATCACCGCCGGCCTGGGCCAGGGCGTCTCGTTCCGGACGGTCTTCAACGATGTGGCCGGCAAGGTGGAGGCGTCGCGCCACGCCCAGATCATCAGCACCGTCTACGTGATCACCTACCTCGGCAGCGCCTTCCCGGTGATCGGGCTGGGGCTGGCGGCCGGATACTTCGGCCTGCAGGCTGCCGTGGCCGGTTTTGTGGTGCTGTGCGCGCTCGTTGCCCTCGGTCTGGCGGCCGTCACGCTGCGCAGCGCCCTCCGGCAGCGGGCCTGAGCCCGCAGCCGGGCGGAAACCCCTAGTCCGGCAGCGGCCCGTGGTTGCCCTGGATGTGGTCGAACACCAGGGTGGTCTCGGTGTGGCCTACGACCGGGTCGGTGGCCAGGTTGTCCAGCACCCAGTCGCGCAGGTCCTCCGTGGTGGCGACGGCGATATGCAGCAGGTAGTCCACCGAACCCGAGGTGTGGAACGTGGACAGCACGGCGGGCAGCTTGGGGACCCGGGCCGTGAAACGGTCGATCTGTTCGCGGTCGTGGGCGCGCAGCCGGACGGCAATCAGCGCCTGCACCGAGCGGCCCACCGCGGCAAGGCTGAGCTTGGCCTCAAAACCCTGGATGATCCCGCGCTCGGACAGGGCCCTGGTGCGCATCAGTGCCGTGGACGGTGCGATCCCCACCAGTTCGGCCAGCTGCTTGTTGGAAATCCGGGCATCCGCGACCAGGGCCGCGAGCAGGCGCTCGTCAATGGCGTCCAGGGGTTCGCCGGCTCCGGCTCCCGGCCGAACATTCTTCGTGGTGCTGCTCACGGATCCTCCTTGATGTGTTGTGAGTTCATCATAAACGCCACTATCTGACAGTTCCATTCAGAACCCCTGTAAAACGCCGAATTATTGCCAGATACTTACCGCATTCAATGGTGAATATTCATAAGGAGTAACGGTGCTTTCTCAAGACTCGCTGGCGGTCCACGCCGGCCGGAACGGCCTCACGGAACTCGGCGTCCACGCCGTCCCGATCGACCTGTCCACCACGGCGCCGCTGCCCTCCGTCCACGACGGCGGCCTCGCCTACGAACAGATGGCCACCGGCGGCCCGCACCTGGACGGGCAGAGCACGGTCTACCAGCGGCTCTGGAACCCGACCGTCGCCCGCTTCGAAGACGGCGTCGCCCTGCTTGAGGCCACTGAAGAAGCCGTCGCCTTCGCCACCGGCATGGCCGCCCTGAGCGCGGTGCTGCTCGCCGTCGTCGCCACCGGGAAGAAGCACGTGGTGGCGGTCCGGCCGCTCTACGGAGGCAGCGACCACCTGCTGGCCTCCGGGGTGCTGGGCACCGAGGTCACTTTCACCACGCCCGACGGCATCGGCGCGGCACTGCGCCCCGACACCGGGCTCGTCATCCTGGAGACGCCGGCGAACCCGAGCCTGGAGCTCGTCGACATCGCCGCCGCGGCGGCTGCGGCGGACGGCGTGCCGCTGCTGGTGGACAACACCTTCGCCACTCCCGTCCTCCAGCAGCCGTACCGGCACGGTGCGGCCATGGTGCTGCACAGCGCCACTAAGTTCTTCGGCGGCCACGGCGACGCCATGGGCGGCGTCGTCGCCGTTTCCCCGGAATGGGCCGTCCGGCTCCGGCAGATCCGGGCCATCACCGGCGGCATCCTCACGCCATGGCCGGCGTACCTGCTGCACCGGGGCCTGGCGACCCTGCCGGTCCGGGTGCGGGCGCAGCAGGCCAGCGCCGAGAAGGTCGCGGCCGCCCTGGCGGAGCACGGGCTGATCCGGCGGGTGTTCTATCCGGGCCTGCCGGAGTGCGATCCGCGCGGCCTGGTCGGCACCCAGATGGCAGGCCCGGGCTCGCTGCTGGCGTTCGAGCTGGCCAGCGCCGAACATGCCGAGCGCATTCCGGCAGCCGTCAGCATGATCACGCACGCCGTCTCGCTGGGCGGCATTGACACCCTGATCCAGCACCCCGCGGGCCTGACCCACCGGCCGGTCGCCGCGGAGGCCAAGCCGCACGCCAGCCTGCTCCGGGTTTCCGTGGGGCTGGAGGACCCGGCGGACATTGTCGCCGATCTTGTGCAGGCCCTCGAGGCGACCCGCTAGCGCGCCGCGCTCCGCCCTGGGGATGCGCTCGGGGCGACGGCGCCGCCCGCGCCGGCGGGATGCACGACGGCGGTGATCACCGCCGTCGTGCAGGCCAGGCCCATCACGGCGAGGGCGAGGGCGGTCCAGCCCAACGACTGGAACAGCAGGCCGCCGGCCCAGCCGATGACGCTGGATCCCAGGTAGTAGGCGAGGTTGTAGAGCGAGGCTGCCTGCGCGCGGCCCGTGCTCGCGATCACCCCGGTCCAGCCGGAGCCGATGCTGTGGGCCGCGAAGAAACCGCCGGTGAACAGCAACAGCCCGGCCAGGATCAGGACCAGGAGCTCGGTCAGGGTCAGTGCGAGCCCGGCGACCATAAGGACCGTGCCCGCCACCAGCACGCTGCGCCGGCCGAAGCGCAGCGTCAGCCCGGCGGCCCAGCGGGCGGAGACGGTGCCGGAGAGATAGGCCAGGAAGATCAGGCTGATCAGGGTGGCCGGCAGGCTGAAAGGTTCGCCGGACAGCCGGAAACCGAGGTAGTTGTAGACCGCCACAAAGCCGCCCATCAGCAGGAACGCCTGGACGTAGATGGCCAGCAACCGCGGGTTCCGGCCGTGGCCGGCGAGGGTTGCGAGGGCGCCGCGGAAGCCGCTGGCGGCCGCGGCGGTGAAATTCCGTGCCGGCGGCACCAGCACCAGGAACAGGACGGCGGCGGACGTCGCCATCACGGACACGGCCAGTGCTGCGGCCCGCCAGCCCCACAGCTCGCCCACCGGACCGGCCACGAGCCTGCCCGCCAGCCCGCCGAGGGTGGTGCCTGCGACGTAGGTACCGGCCGCCAGGGCGGCGTGGGCCTTGTTCACTTCCTCGTTCAGGTAGGCGATGGCGATGGCCGGGATGCCGCCCAGTGCCATGCCCTCGAGCATCCGCAGGCCCAGCAGGACCGGGAAGCTGGGTGCCAGCGGGGCCAGCAGCCCCAGGACGGTGGCCGCGGAGATGCCCCAGGCCATGGCACGCACCCGGCCGATCCGGTCGGCCAAAAAGGACCACGGCAGGACCGTTGCGGCCAGGCCAACGGTGGCCAGGGAGATGGTCTGGGCCGCCTCGGCGGCCGTCACCTGCAAATCGGCGGCGATGATCGGCAGCACGGCCTGGGTTGAATAGAGCTGGGCGAAGGTCGCGACGCCGGCGAAGGCCAGGCCGGCGAGGATCCGGCGGTAAGCCGCCGAGCCTTTGGGATGGCCCGCCCACGCGGTAACCCGGCCGTCGGCTGCGGGGCTGCCGTCCGCCGCGGTGCCCGCATCAGCTGCGGTACCCGCATCAGCTGGGGTACCGGGCTCGGTTGCGGGATTGCGGAGGGGGAGGCGGGGCATGTCCCCAGAATAGGTCCCGGAAAGACATGCTTCCAATGCATGTTTCTCATAGAATTCATGGCAAATTCGGAACGATTGAGAGGGTTGGCCATGGACGTTGAGCACAAGCAGCTCGTCCAGCTGTTGCCGCTGCTGCCCCTGCTGGCCGAGCTGGGGCGGACCCAGCACATCACCGCCACGGCCGAGGTGCTGGGACTGCCCCAGTCAACGGTGAGCCGTGGGATTGCGCGGGCCAGCGGCATCATCGGGACGGAACTGCTGATCCGGGACGGACGCGGCGTGCGGCTGACCCCCGCGGCCAAGGCGCTCCTCCCGCACATTGAGGCCGCACTTGGCGAATTTCAGACCGGGCTGGACCTGGTCCGGCACGAGTCGGAGGTGGTGCGCGGCCGGATCGCGGTGTCGTTCCAGCACACCTTCGGCGAGGCGATGCTGCCGCTGCTGATCAGTGCCTTCCGCAGCCGGCATCCGCAGCCGGCCTTCGACCTCAGCCAGGGCGCGCGGGACGGCTGCCTGGCCGAACTGGCCGCCGGGGACGCGGACCTGGCACTCACCGCTCCGATCGCGGCGCCGAGCCGGCTGATCTCCTCGGCTGCCCTGTACCGGGAACCGCTGCGGCTGGTGGTCCACCACCGGCACCCGCTCGCCCGGCGTCGTCGTGCCCGCCTCGCGGAGATCCGTCAGGACCCGTTCGTGGCGATGGGCCCCGGCTACGGCATGCGCTCGCTGACGGACGCACTGTTCCGGGAAGCCGAATTCAGGCCCCGCATCGCCTTCGAAAGCCAGGACTCCCACACGGCCAGGGGACTCGTCTCGGCGGGGCTGGGTGTAAGCATCCTGCCGCCCGGCGGACTGGCCCCCGGACGCCACACCCCGGGGCAGTCCGGCGACCTGGGCTGGGTGGAACTGGCGCTCGACTCCGGCCTTGCGTTCCGGGAGATCGGCCTGGCCTGGCGGGAGCGGCGCGGGGGAGCGGACGCCGAGCCGGACCCGGTGCGGCTGTTCCGCGAGCTGGTGCTTAGCGAGGGCCCGGCGCTCCTGGCCGGCTTTGTCCGCGGACGCTCGGGCACCTGAGCCGGACGGCCCGCGCACGCACCGTCGTCGCCGTTCTTCGCTCGCGGGTTCCGTCCGGGCTCGACGTTTCCACACGGCGAGTCCGGAGCGACGCCGCGAGCGGGCAGGCCCGCCCGCGCCGCTCAGCCCAGCAAGCCCGGCAAGACCTCCGCGACGGAGGCGGCGCGCGCCTGCTGCCAGCCGGTTCCGGCCCAGAGGTTCAGCCGCTCCGCATCCCCGACGGCGGCGGCGGCCGCGCGAAGCGGGGCGGTGAGGTGGTGCACCGCCGGGTAGGCCTCCGGCGCGTCCGGGTGGTCCCGGACGAACTCGTTGACCAGCGCCCGGGCCGGCCGCCCGGTGAAAGCCCTGGTCAGGGCCGTCCGGGTGAAGTGCGGGCTGGCCAGGGCGTCCTTGTGCAACTGCCGGGCGCCGCTCTCCTCCGTGAGCAGCAAGGCCGTGCCCAGCTGGGCTGCCTGTGCGCCCGCGGCCAGCACCCGGTCCACGCCGGCGGCGTCCATGATCCCGCCGGCCGCGACGAGGGGGAGCGCGACGGCGGAGCGCACCGCCGCAATCAGCTCCGCCGTCGTGGCCGGCGCGGCTGAACCCGGCACGGCTGAACCCGGATCGCCTGACACGGGCAGGAACGCCGCGCTGTGGCCCCCGGCGCACGCATGCTGCACCACCAGGGCATCCACGCCCTGTTCGGCCGCCTGCCGGGCCTCGGCCGCGGTGGTGACCGTGGCCAGTACCGCCGACCCCGCCCGCTGCAGGGCGTGGACCACGTCCGCGCCGGGGAGGCCGAAGGTGAAACTGACCAGCTCCACCGGATCCGCCAGCAGGGCCTCGACTTTGGCCTGCCACGCGTCGTCGTCATCGAGCCGCAAAGGCGGGAGCTCCACACCGTAGCGCAGGGCGTCTGCGCGCAGCTGCAGCCGGTATGCCTCGAGCTCGGCCACGGTGGCCGCGGAGGGCGCCAGCTGGGCCGGGTCCGGGACGAAGACATTCATGCCGAACCGCGCACCGGACTCGCGGACGGCGCGGATGTCCGCCAGCATGGCAGCAACGCTCTTATAGCCCGCGGCCAGGAAGCCCAGACCGCCGGCCTCGTGCACGGCCGTGACGAAGGCCGGAGTTGAAGTCCCGCCGGCCATCGGCGCGGCGATAATGCGGGTACCGAAGATATCGCGGGACATTGCTCGCTCCTGTCGGTGATTCAGTAGGCTGTTCCGGTGACTCATTCTGACATCCCCACCCCGCCGGACGCCGTTTCCGCCGCCGTGCATGCCACTACATCCGGCGCCGTGATCGGACTCGACATCGGCGGCACCAAGACCCGCGGCGTCCGGTTCGAGGCCGGCACGCCCGTGGCCGACGAGTCCGTGGGCAGCGCGAACGTCCAGAACGTCACTCCCGAGGAAGCCGCCCGGAACCTTGCGGAGCTCTTCGCCCGGATTGGCGGCGGTGACGTCGCCCAGGTCTACGCCGGAGCCGGCGGCATCGACACCGACGACGACGCCGCGGCCCTCGCCGCGCTGATCGCCCCGCACGTGCCCGGCGCCAAGATCACCGTCGTGCACGACTCACGGCTCCTGCTGGCAGCCGGCGGGGCCAGCACCGGCGTCGCCGTGATCGCCGGAACCGGCTCGGCCGCGTGGGGCAAGAACAGCCGCGGACAGGAAGCCCGGGCCGGCGGCTGGGGCTATCTGCTCGGCGACGAAGGCAGCGGCTACTGGCTGGGCCGCGAGGCCGTGCGGCACAGCCTGCGCCGGATGAACCAGGGGCTGGAACCGGATGAACTTACCAGGGCCCTGCTGGATTCCTGCGGGGTGGGCCACCCGAACAAACTCATTGCGTTGTTCCACTCACCCGAGACCGGACGCCGCTTCTGGGCCCAGCGCGCCCGGCTCGTCGTGGCGGCGGCGGACGCCGGCCATGAGCCGAGCCGGGAGCTGATAGACCAGGCCGGCCGCGACCTCGCCGCCATGGCCGAGCAGACCGTGAGGCAGCTCGGCATCGAGGGCCCGGTCATCCTGGGCAGCGGGCTCGGCATGAACGTGCCGCGGCTGCAGGAATCGTTCCGCGCTGCCCTGGCCGCGGCCGGGATCACCGACGTCCGGGTGCTGCAGCAGGAACCCGTGTTCGGGGTGCTCCAGCTCGTCGCCGAGCAGGGCTAGCGGCAGCCGCATCGGGGAACCTAGGACGGAGTCACTGCCGGCGTCGCGGCCGCAGCGGCACCCCCGGCAACGGCGGCGCCGGGATGCGGCCGGCTTTGGATCCGGCGTCGGGACCATGTCCGCGCACCAGCCCGAACCGTGCCCGCGACGCGTCGTCGTCGGAGAGCCCGGCCTGGGCTTCCCAGTCCAGCCGTGACTGCTCCACCTCTTCGTGGCTGCGGCCGACGAAGTTCCACCACATCAGCAGCTCCTCCTCGAACGGCTCGCCGCCCAGCAACAGGAAACGGGTGCCCGGAGCGGCGTCCAGGTCCAGGCGGCTGCGCCCGGAGCCGAGGTAGCCCAGCGGGCCCGGCCGCACCTCCTGGCCGTCCAGGTCCAAGGCGCCGTCGAGCACCAGCACGGCGTGCTCGAACTCCGGCCGCAGCGGCAGGCTGATGCCTCCGGTGCAGCTGATGTCGGCGCCAACGATCGGGGAGTACATCGTGGCCGGCGAGGTGGTGCCCGCCAGGGTCCCCACCATGACGGTTGCACTGAAGCCGTCGCCGCGGACCACGGGCAGCTCGCGGTGCTGCTCGAAGGCCGGTGCGCGGTGCCGTTCGGAGTCCGGCAGCGCGACCCACAACTGCAGCCCGCGCTGCACGGGCAGTTCCGGTGTCGGCCCGCCCGGAACCCCGTTTACGGGGAGCACCGCGAATTCGGAGTGCGAAACGCCGCGGCCCGCCGTCATGATGTTCAGTTCGCCCGGGCGGACGATCACGTCGCTGCCCACGCTGTCCCGGTGCCGGATGTTGCCGGCCAGCGGCCAGGTGACAGTCTGCAACCCCGTGTGCGGGTGCGGCAGCACGGACATGGACACCCGGTCCGGTCCGAAGCTGTCCAGGAAGCACCACGCGCCTACCGTCGGCAGCCCGCGCTGCGGCAGGGTCCGCGAGACGTTCATGGCGCGGACGCCGCCCAGCGGAACCTCCCTGGCCGGCCACAACTGCAGGCACGGGCCGCTGGCGGTCCCCTCCACGCTGTGGGCGGCGGGGCAGACTTCTTCGGGCGGAAGGACTTCGAGGTTGGTCACACTCAAACTTTAGGGCCGAACCCGGAGATCCGGCAGGGCCCGCGCTGCGCCGTTACGCTGGAGCAATGACCCTGCCATTCGATACCCGCCCGGCTGCCTACGGACTGATCCTCCGGGATGACTGCCTCCTGCTCGCGTACTGGAAGCAGGGCGGCAAGGAGGGCTGGACCCTGCCGGGTGGCGGTCTGGATCTCGCCGAGCACCCCGTGGACGGGTGCCGCCGGGAGATCTACGAGGAGACCGGCTACCACGCTGAGATCGGCGCCATGCTGGGGATCGACGTCGGGCATTGGCCCGCCGAGAGCCGGCTCGACGGCGGCCACCGCGACTTCCAGTCCCTGCGGCTGGTCTATGAAGCGAGCATCACCGGCGGGGAACTGCGGCATGAGGTAGGCGGCAGCACCACGCACGCGGCCTGGATCCCGCTGGCCGAGGTGGCGGGCCTGAACCGGGTCTCACTGGTCGATGCCGCGCTCCGGCTGTACCGCGAGCGACCGCTGGACGGAAAGCTCGCCTGAGAAATCCCTAGCCAGCCGCGGTCCGGGCGGTTACCCTAGAGAAACCGCGGCCGGGAAGGCCGCCCGATGAGCCCAGCTGTGGGCCAGATAGCCGGGGAGGTGGAAGCAATGAAAGCAACGGAACTGCGCGCGCAGCGCACACCCCAAAGCCCCATCATTATTCCTGCCCCGGCAGTCCACACCTCCTAGCCCTTACAGCTGACCGGTCTCTCCAGACCGCAGCGGGCAATGCGCAGCCGGGCCCATCAAAGGGTTCCATTGAATCTTCAGTTCAGTCACCACTCCGGCCTCCAGGGGCCGGCCCGTTTCGGTTTCACCGAGGCCGTCACGGAACTTTTCGCCGCCAATCCCGTCCCCGGCGGCACCAGAGCCGGGCGGGTGGTCCGGGTGGACCGCAACCTCGTGCTGGTCGCGGACCATGCCGGCCAGGCACAGCTGCCCTACCCGCGGACCGGACCCATCCCGGCCACCGGCGACTGGGTCTGGCTCGGCAGCAACCCGGTGGGCGAACCAGCCATCGTGGGCGTGCTGCCGCGCCGCTCAGAGCTGAGCCGCAAGCGCGCCTTCGAGGCATCCTCCGAAGCGCAGGTGCTCGGCGCCAACATGGACATCGTCGGCGTCGTGGTGCCGGTGGACCGTCCGCTCACGCACAACAGGCTCGAACGGACACTCGTCGCGGCCTGGGATTCCGGCGCCACCCCGCTGGTGGTGATCACCAAGGCAGACCTCGCTGAGGTGGCGGACGACGTCGTCGGGCAGGTCATGCTGCAGGCCGCCGGCGTCGACGTGGTCACCACCTCCGCCGAGCAGGGCGATGGCCTCGATGACTTGCTGGCTCATCTGCCGACCGGCGGGACCATCGTGCTGCTGGGCCCCTCGGGCGCCGGGAAGTCCACCCTGATCAATGCCCTCGTCGGGTTCGAGGCGCAGGAAACGGGTGCGGTCCGGGCCGGTGACGGCAAGGGCCGGCACACCACGACGTCCCGGGAGCTGGTGCCACTGCCCGGCGGCTCGGTGTTGATGGACACGCCCGGGGTGCGCGGCTTTGGCCTGTTCGATGCCGGGGACGGCATGGACGAGATGTTCGGCGATCTCGAGGAGGTCTTCACCCGGTGCCGGTTCACCGACTGCGCGCACGGCCGCGAACCCGGCTGCGCCGTGCAGGCCGCGCTCGCGGAGGGTGCCCTGGACGAGCGCCGCTGGGCAAGCTACCTCAAGATGCAGCGCGAAGTGGCGGCCCTGGCCCGGCGCCACGACGCCGCCGCCCGACGGGCGTACCAGCGGGAGTGGCATCAGAAGGTGGTGGTGGCCAGCCGGAGCCAGCGGGCGGCCGAGCGGCTCAGCCACGACCATCCCCGCAGGGGAAAAGACAACGGAAAAGGCCACGGTAAGGGCAGCGGCCGGGCGACGTGACACAGTGCCGGTCCCGGACCAGCGCGGGGTCCGGGACCGGGCCTGAACCCGCGCCCATCCAAATCCCGCCCGGCGCCGAATGCCAACGGTAGCCGCGGCGCCGCCGACGTTATCGGGCCCGTTTCTTCGATTCTGTGCTCCGACATCGCCGGCGGTGGCAGCTACGCTGGGTCATACCCGCTTTACAGCCAAAAATCAGCATGCATATGATCAGTTGGCTGGACCGTCCCATGTTGCCGCCAACAGTTAGGTAAGCCCGGAATGGCAGAGGCCATGATCGAGTTCCAGAGCGTCACCAAGCAGTACCAGGGCGGCCAGGCCGCCGTCGACGATCTGAGCATGTCTATCGACAAGGGCGCCATCACGGTCTTCGTCGGCCCCTCGGGCTGCGGCAAGACCACCTCGCTGCGGATGATCAACCGCATGGTCGAGCCGACCTCGGGCACCATCACCGTCAACGGGCAGGACGTCACCTCCGTGCCCGCCGCGCAGCTGCGACGTTCCATGGGCTACGTCATGCAGTCCTCCGGGCTGATGCCGCACCGGTCCGTGCTGGACAACATCGCCACCGTCCCGCGGCTCAACGGCGTGTCCAAGGCGGCATCCCGCAAGCGCGCGGAGGAGCTGCTCGACGTCGTCGGCCTCGCCTCCGGCCTCGGCCGCCGCTACCCCTCACAGCTTTCGGGCGGCCAGCAACAGCGCGTGGGAGTGGCCCGTGCCCTCGCCGCAGATCCGCCCGTGCTGCTCATGGACGAACCTTTCAGCGCGGTGGATCCCGTGGTGCGCGATGAACTGCAGAAGGAACTGCTCCGCCTGCAGCGCGACCTGGCCAAAACCATCGTGTTCGTCACCCACGACATCGACGAGGCCACGGTGCTCGGGGACAAGGTGGCCGTCTTCGCCGGCGGCGGCAAGCTGGCGCAGTACGCGACGCCGGAAGAGATCCTGCGGGCCCCGGCGAACGACTTCGTCGCGTCCTTCGTGGGCCGCGACCGGGGCTTCCGGCACCTCGCCTTCAGCCCCTCCGACGGCGTCACGATCCACCCGGTCGACACCGTCCGCGCCGACGCCCTCGGCCGTGACGGCGGCCCCGGAGCGGGCGAGTGGCAGCTCGTGGTCGACGCCGACAACCGGCCGCTGGGCTGGAGCGCGCCGGGCGCCGGAGCGGCGACCGTCCCGGGCGGTTCCCTCTTCCACAAGGGCGAGACCCTGCGCCGCGCGCTGGACGCGGCCCTGTCCTCGCCGTCCGGACTCGGCGTCGCTGTCGACGCCGACGGCCGGGTGGCCGGTGTGATCACGGCGGAAGAAGTGCTCGCCGTGATCGAAGCGGACCGCCGGATCCGGCAGGGCGTGCGCTGATGCAATGGTTCCTGGCCAACAGCGGGCAGGTCTTCAGCCTCGCCGGCCAGCACCTCGTCCTGGCGATCCTGCCGATGCTCTTCGGCCTGCTGATTTCGATCCCGCTGGCCCAGCTTGCCAGGCAGAACCGGACCCTGCGCACCGTGGTCCTGACCGCGTCCTCGCTGCTTTACACCATCCCGTCGCTGGCTCTCTTCATCATCCTGCCGACCGTGCTGGGGACCAGGATCCTGGACCCGGTCAACGTCGTGGTGGCCCTGACCATCTACGCCGTCGCGCTCCTGGTCCGGGCCGCCCTGGACGCGTTTGACTCCGTGGACGAGGACCTGCAGCAGGCCGCCGTCGCCATGGGCTTCAAACCCCTGGCACGGTTCCTGCAGATCGACCTGCCGCTGTCCCTGCCGGTGCTGTTCGCCGGGCTCCGCGTGGTCTCGGTCAGCAACATCTCCCTGGTCAGCGTCGCCGCCCTGCTGGGCATCGGCAACCTGGGCATGCTCTTCACCTCCGGGCTGCAGCGCGACTTCGTCACCGAGGTGATGGTGGGCATCATTGCGATCCTGGTGCTGGCATTGCTGATGGACTCCGTTTTGGTCCTGCTCGAACGCCTCCTGACCCCGTGGACCCGGGCAGGCGCCGGGAAAACCGGGAAGCCCGGGGAGCCGGCCGCGGCCCGGCGGCTGTCCGATTCCACGGCTGGGGCGTCCGCATGAGCAACGTCATCACCGACACCGCCGCGTGGCTCGCCGACCCGGACAACTGGTCCGGCAGCACCGGCATTCCGGTTCGCCTGGCCGAGCACCTGCAGTACACCGGCCTCGTGATGCTGATTGCGACCGCCATCGCCGTCCCGATCGGCCTTTACGTCGGCCACACCGGCCGCGGCCGGGTGGCCGTGGTGGCCCTCGCCGGGGCCCTGCGCGCCCTGCCGACCCTGGGCCTGCTGACGCTCTTCGTCCTGCTGGCCGGGATCGGGCTGATGCCTCCGGTCTGGGCGCTGGTGATCCTGACCGTGCCGCCGTTGCTGGCCGGGACCTACGCGGGAATCTCCAGCGTGGACCGGAACGTCGTGGACGCCGCCCGGGCCATGGGCATGACCGAACTTCAGGTGCTCTTCCGGGCCGAGTTCCCCAACGCGCTTCCGGTGATGTTCGGCGGGTTCCGCACCGGAGTCCTCCAGGTGATCGCCACGGTCTCGGTGGTCGCGTACATCAACCTGGGCGGCCTGGGCCGCTACCTCTTCGACGGCCTGGTGCTCTCCGACTTCCCGCAGATGCTCGGCGGCTCGCTGCTCATCGCGGGACTCGCCATCGCCGTCGACCTTGTCCTCGTCCTATTCCAGCGGCTCTTCCTGTCCCGTGGGGCCGCCAACAAGCCAAACCGGAGCCAGCAGGCCGCGGTTGATCTCACAGACCCCGCACCGGCGGAGACTGTTGTCCAAGGAGGTACGTCATGAAAGAAAACCGCCAACGAGCCCTCGGCAGGCGCGCATTCGGCGGCCTCGCCGCCGGCGTCGGCCTGGCCCTGGCCCTGTCCGCCTGCGGAGGCTCGTCCAACCCGCTGTCCTCGGCACCCGCGAGCGGCGGTTCCTCCGGGGGAGCCGGCGGCGCCCTCGTGATCGGTTCGGCCGACTTCACCGAGAGCCAGATCATCGCGGAGCTCTACGCCGGGGCACTCAACGCCGCCGGCGTCACCGCCACCACCAAGCCGAACATCGGTTCCCGCGAGGTCTACTTCAAGGCCGTGCAGGACGGCTCCGTGGACGTGATCCCGGACTACAGCGGAAACCTGCTGCTGCACGTCAACAAGGACGCCACCGAGATCTCCGCCGACGACATTGCCAAGGCACTGCCGGGCAAGCTTCCCGACGGCCTGGCCGTGCTGGACGCCGCCAAGGCCGAGGACAAGGATGCCATGGTGGTCACCAAGGCCACCGCCGAGAAGTACAAGCTGAAGTCCATCGAGGACCTGGCCAAGGTCTGCAACGAGATCGTGGTCGGCGCCCCCGCAACGTTCGCCGAGCGCGCCTACGGGCTGCCCGGCCTGAAGAAGAACTACAACTGCGAGCCCAAGAAGCTGGAACCCTTCAGCGACGGCGGCGGCCCCGTCACGGTCAAGGCCCTGCTTTCGGACCAGGTCCAGGTGGCCGACATCTACACCACCACCCCGGCCATCGCGGACAACGACCTGGTGGTGCTGGAGGACCCGAAGAACAACTTCATCGCCCAGCAGGTCCTGCCGCTGTACAACAAGGCCAAGATGACCGACAAGGCGAAGGAGGCGCTCAACGCCGTCTCCAAGCTGCTCACCACTGAGGACCTGATCAACCTCAACCGGGCGGTCGGCGGCAGCGAGAAGCAGAACCCGAAGGACGCCGCGGCAGCGTGGCTCAAGGACAAGGGCCTGGTCAAGTAGACCGGAGCTTTTGAGCGCTCGACGGCGGCCGCCGGATCCGGCACCCCCGGACCCGGCGGCCGCCGTCGCTACGCCGCCGTCGTTGCGCCGCTCGGTGCCAGGCGGCCCCGGGGAGCCCGTGTGACGCGGACTTCCGCTGTGAGACAAGTCTCAGGGGAAGTACATCCGCCATATGGCATATTTGATGAATGGCAGAATTCAAGCAGTCCACCAAGCTTCATAATGTCCTCTACGACATCCGTGGACCGATTCTTCAGGCCGCCCAGCAGATGGAGGCAGAGGGTCACCGCATCCTCAAACTGAACATCGGAAACCCGGCCCCGTTCGGGTTTGAAGCGCCGGACGCGATCCTGGTGGACATGATCCGCCACCTGCCGCACGCCCAGGGCTACAGCGATTCCCGAGGCATTTTCTCCGCCCGCACCGCCGTCTCGCAGTACTACCAGACCCGCGGCATCCAGAACATCCACGTCGACGACATCTACCTGGGCAACGGAGTCAGCGAGCTCATCACCATGTCGCTGATGGCCCTGCTGGACGACGGCGACGAGGTCCTCATTCCCACCCCGGACTATCCGCTCTGGACGGCGTCGGTGGCCCTGGCCAGCGGGAAGCCTGTGCATTACCTCTGCGACGAGGAATCCGGCTGGCAGCCGGACCTGGACGACCTCGAAGCGAAGATCACGCCGCGCACCAAGGGCATCGTGGTGATCAACCCCAACAACCCCACCGGCGCTGTCTACCCGGAGGAAACGCTCAAGAAGATCGTGGCCCTGGCCGAAAAGCACGGCCTCGTGCTGTTCGCCGACGAGATCTACGAGAAGATCCTCTACGAGGACGCCGTCCACGTGAACATGGCCAGCCTCACCGGCGACGACGTGCTCTGCCTGACCTTCAGCGGGCTGTCCAAGGCCTACCGCGTCTGCGGCTACCGGGCCGGCTGGATGGCCATCTCGGGTCCGAAGAAGGACGCCGCGGACTACCTTGAAGGCATCAACCTGCTCGCCAACATGCGGCTGTGCGCTAACGTGCCGGCGCAGCATGCGATCCAGACGGCACTCGGCGGATACCAGAGCATCAACGACCTGATCCTGCCCGGCGGCCGTCTGCTGGAGCAGCGGAACAAGGCCTACGACATGCTCAACGCCATCCCGGGCGTCAGCACGCAGCAGGCCCGCGGGGCGATGTACCTGTTCCCGCGCCTGGACCCCGAGGTCTACCACATCCGCGACGACGAGAAGTTCGTCCTGGACCTGCTGCGCCAGCAGAAGATCCTCGTCTCCCACGGCCGCGCCTTCAATTGGGTCCGGCCGGACCACTTCCGAATGGTGACCCTGCCGAACGTCAAGGACCTCGAGGAAGCGATCAACCGCATGGCGGACTTCCTGAGCCGGTACCAGGGCAACTAGGATTCGGGACAGCAGCGCCGCTCGCCGAACGTCCGGCCGGCGGGCTGCCCGAACCGGAAAGAGGCTTTGATGGCAGATGTCGTGGACTTCGACAAACATCCCTCCGAGACCCTGAGGGCAGGCAAGAAGTTCAGCCTCCGCGACCTTGACCCGGGTTCCACACCGGGCTACGCCGGGGACAAAGCCGCCGGAGAGACCCTGCTTAGCGAGCTCGACGGCAAGCTCACGCAGCTGCAGGAGCAGCTCTTTGCGGAGTCCAGGACCGGCGGAAAGAAGCGCGTCCTGCTGGTCCTGCAGGCCATGGACACCGCGGGCAAGGGCGGCATCGTCAACCACGTCATGGGCCAGATGAATCCGCAGGGTGTGCAGCTCAAGTCGTTCAAGGCGCCCACCCCGGAGGAACAGTCCTACGACTTCCTCTGGCGGATCGAGAAGGAAGTACCAGCGGCCGGCATGGTGGGCGTGTTCGACCGTTCCCACTATGAGGACGTCCTGATCCACCGGGTGCACCGCTGGGCGGACGCAGAGGAACTGGAGCGCCGCTACCGGGCCATCAACGAGTTCGAGGCCCGGCAGACGGCCGCCGGGACGAAGATCGTCAAGGTCATGTTGCACATCAGCCGCGACGAGCAGCAGGAACGGCTGCTCGCACGGCTGGAAGACCCCTCGAAAATGTGGAAGTACAGCGGCAACGACCTCAAGGAACGGGCCTTCTGGGACGACTACATGGACGCCTACCAGGCCGCTTTTGAGCGGACCAGCTCCGAGCTTGCGCCCTGGCACGTGGTCCCTGCCAACAAGAAGTGGTATGCCCGGATCGCTGTACAGCAGCTGCTGCTGGACGCGCTGGAAGGACTGGCGCTCGAGTGGCCGGTCCCGGAGATCGACGTCGACATGGAGCGCGAGCTGGTGCGGCGCTCCTAGCCGGCCGGCCGTAGGTCAGCTTTCCTGGCCGGCCTGGTCCCGGGCCGCGGCGAGACGCTTGCGGGCGCCCTCGAGCCACTGCTCGCACCGCTTCGCGAGGGCCTCCCCGCGCTCCCACAGTGCGAGGGATTCCTCGAGACTGGCGCCGCCGGCCTCCAGCCTGCCCACCACGCCCACGAGTTGTTCGCGGGCCTCCTCGTAGCTGAGGCCGTCGATGTCGGTGTTCGGGGTCGGGGTTGCTGCGTTTTCTGCTGCCATGCTGATGCTCCTTGCGTGGGTCCGGTGCCTACCGCGTGTCGGGGTCCCGTCGCGGGGTCCGGGAAGTCTGGATTGCCTGGGTTCTTGGAAATGGGCCGGTCAGTCCTCGGCGGGCTCCTGACCGCCGGTGGACTGGGCCTTAAACCTGCCGCCGGCCACCCGCACGGCCAGGGGAGTGCCGGCGGGTGCTTGGTCCGGGTGTCGCACCACTTCGTGGCGGGTTCCCGGGGCGGTGCTGCCATCGTCGAGCTGGACGACGGCGTAGCCGCGGTCCAGCGTTTTCTGCGGCGAGAGGGCGCGCACCTGGGCCTTAAGGTGGACCAGCTGGTCGGCGGCCCGCACGACGGCGGTGTTGATGGCCGCATGGGAGCGGCCCTTGAGCCGTTCGACGTCGTCGTGCCGGGCGGTGACCATGCCCTCCGGGGCTGCCAGCACCGGTCGGGAGCGAAGCGAGGCCAGCCGGTCCGTCTCCCGCTCGACCAGGCGGGTGACGCCGCGGCGCAGTTGCTCCCGGGCCTGCCGGACCCGCGCCAGTTCCTCCACGACGTCGGGCACAATCCGTTTCGCCGCATCGGTGGGCGTCGAGGCGCGCAGGTCGGCGACGTCATCAAGGATGGGACGGTCCGCCTCATGGCCGATCGCACTGACGATCGGCGTGGCCGCGGCGGCCACGGCCCGGATGAGTTCCTCGCTGCTGAAGGGGAGCAGGTCCTCCAGGGCGCCGCCGCCGCGGGCGATGACGATGACGTCGACCTCCGGGTGGGCGTCCAGCTCCTGCAGCGCGCCGATGACCTGGGCCACCGCGGTGTTGCCCTGGACGGCCACCTCGCGGATTTCGAATTCGACGGCGGGCCAGCGCAGCGCCGCGTTGCGGAGCACGTCTTTTTTAGCATCCGAGTCGCGGCCGGTGATCAGGCCGATCCGATGGGGGAGCAGGGGCAGCCGCTTTTTGCGGGAGTCGGCGAACAGCCCCTCTGCCGCGAGGGCCTGGCGCAGACGTTCGATCCTGGCCAGCAGGTCGCCGAGTCCTACCGGCCGGATGTCCTTGACCGACATGTTCAGCCGGCCCGTCTTCAGCCAGAACTCGGCTTTGAGCAGCGCCACCACCCGGGAACCGCGCTCCAGCGGCGTGGGCTGGCGGTCCAGGACGTTGGTCCAGACCGAGGCAGGGAGGGAGATCTCCGCGTCGATGTCCCGCAGCGTGAGGTAGGCGTTGGTGCCGCGCCGGTTGAGTTCGATGACTTGGCCCTCGATCCAGGCCGAGGGCGCCCGGTCGATGTGCATCTTCAGTTTTTGTGAGAGCAGCTGCAGCGGCCACGGGTTGTCCGGGCTGGTGTCTGCCGCAGTCGCCGGCAGGGTGGTTGCCGCGGCGGTGTCTTCAGACATGCCGGTGGCCGCCGGCGAGAAGTGCCTGGTGCAGGTGCGGGTGCATGCATGGTCCTTTGATAAAGAGGGGAGCTGCTTCAACTCTATCCATAGCTCTACTAGTAGGGCCGGACGTTTTGGGCCGCTGCTATACGGTGCCCCGCTTTACGGTGCCCTGCATTCGGGTTCGCGGCGACGCCACCGTAGGATGGCTCTACTCCCAACCTTCTAGGAGACTTTCGTGCGCACTTTTGTCTCGGCCATTGCAGTGCTGATCGGCCTCGCCATGGCGGCTGTTGCCGTCCCGGCCATGTGGGTGGACCGGAACATTGTCCAGGAGGAGGGTTTCGTCGCCCTCACCGCACCGCTCGGCAAGGACCCCGCGTTCCAGAAGAGGCTGGCCACGGCCGCCGTGAATGGGATGGCCTTCGGCGGCCAGCAGCTGCCCGCCCCCCTCGAGGCCGTGGTCAAACCGATCCTGGCGGACGCCGCGCAGTCACTGACCTCCATGCCCGGATACTCGGAGGCCTGGGCAGAGACCCTGCGCAGGAGCCACCGGCTAAGCTTCGCCGATCCCCGCACGCTTCCGCCGGAAGTGGCCGGCACCACCTCCCTGACCCTGGACGTCGCCCCGCTGGTCGGGTTGGTGGTCAAGCGCGTCTCGGAGGCCTCTCCCGTTCCGGTTAAGGCGCCGGAGCAGGTGCGCATCAGCATCGGCCAGTCCGACCAGCGCCAGCTCATCGAACGGGTCTCGGCCTATGCGCCGATGGGCACCGCCGTGGCTGTGGGCTCGGCCATTGCGTTCCTCCTGGCGTTCGTCGCGGCGCGGCGGAAGTGGACGGTCCTTGCCGGGACCGGTCTGGGGGCCTTGGTCCTGGCCGGTGTCTGGAAATTTGGCTCGGACGCGGCAGGAACGATGGTCCAGGGCGTCGGGAGCGGCAACGACGTGGCGGGGATCTTCAAACGTGAATTCGTGGCGGCAGCCACGGCCAGCTTCGGGCAGTGGATTGTGGCGGCGCTGCTGGCGGGCGGCGTGCTGCTGGCCGCCGGCATCGTGCTCCGTGTTGTCGGCGCCCGCCGGCCGGCGTCAAATAACCTGCCGTAGCGAACACCGGTAGCATTGGGGCATGACCTCCACCGCTGTATCCATTCCGATGCCCTCCGTTCCGCGCCGGCGGCGTTCGCCGGAGGAAGTGCTCGCGGCGGCACCCGTGACCGGACCGAAGAAGGTACTGTTGGCGGCCCCGCGCGGCTACTGCGCCGGCGTCGACCGTGCCGTGATTGCGGTGGAAAAAGCGCTTGAGCACTACGGTCCTCCCGTCTACGTCCGCAAGCAGATCGTGCACAACGTCCACGTTGTCAGCTCCCTCGAGGAAAAGGGTGCCATCTTCGTTGACGAAACCGACGAGGTTCCTGAAGGCGCCCTGGTGATCTTCTCGGCGCACGGTGTCTCGCCGGCTGTTGTGCAGTCTGCGGAGGACCGGGGCCTGCGCACCATCGATGCCACCTGCCCGCTGGTGACCAAGGTGCACAAAGAGGCTGTCCGCTTCGCAAAGGACGATTTCGACATCCTGCTGATCGGCCATGACGGCCACGAGGAAGTCGAAGGCACCGCCGGCGAGGCCCCCGAGCACATCCAGATCATCAACGGCCCGCACGAGGTGGACAAGGTGACGGTCCGCGACCCGGAAAAGGTTATCTGGCTCTCGCAGACCACCCTGAGCGTGGACGAAACCATGGAGACCGTGCGGCTCCTGAAAGAGCGGTTCCCCACGCTGCAGGATCCGCCCAGCGACGACATCTGCTACGCCACCACCAACCGCCAGGTGGCCATCAAGAAGATCTCGCCCCAGGCCGACCTCGTGATTGTGGTTGGCTCGGCCAACTCCTCGAACTCCGTGCGCCTCGTGGAAGTGGCACTTGAATACGGGGCGAAGGCCTCCTACCGGGTGGATTTCGCCAACGAGGTGGACGAGTCCTGGTTCGAGGGCGTGGCCACGGTAGGCGTGACCTCGGGGGCGTCCGTGCCCGAGGTCCTGGTGAAGGACGTACTGCGGCTCCTGGCCGACTACGGCTACGGTTCCGTCGAGGAAGTCGTCACAGCGGAGGAGGACCTGCTGTTCTCGCTGCCAAAGGAACTCCGGGCCACGCTGAAGCAGGCCGGGGACGTCACCCGAGCCCTTGGCGGCCGCGGCACCCGCGCCGCCAAAGAGTCCTAGCCCGGGGCACAGTCCTCGCCCGGAACAGTCCTCGCCCGGAGAGTAGTCCTACGCGGCTGACTCTTCCGAGGTGCCGGCGTCGTTGCGCCGCTCGACGTCGTCGGCCCGGTCGCCGACGACGTCCCGTACGCCAATTTCCTGCTGGAGTTCCGGTGCCGCCACCGAGCGCGGTGTCACCTCGACGGTGACCGGAGTCGCCAGGCCCGCGCCGTCCAGGGCGTTGAGCTTCCGTGCGGTGGGCAGCACCCTGGCCTCCAGTGTGCCGACCAGGGAGTTGTAGCGGTCCACCGAGGTCTTCAGCGATGAGCCAAGCTTGGAGACGTTGTCGCCCAGGGTTCCCATCCGCTCATAGAGCTGCTGCGCCAGTTCGAAAAGCTCCCGCGCGCTGTCCGTCAGCACGTCCTGCCGCCAGGTGAACGCCACCGATTTAAGGACCGCCAGCAGCGTCCCGGGAGAGGCGAGGACGACGTTCTTGGACAGCGCGTAGTCCAGCAGGGCCGGATCCGCAGTGAGTGCCGCGGCCAGGATCGACTCCGCGGGCAGGAAGCAGACCACCAGTTCCGGGGCATTGCCGGGGATGTCCCAGTACTTCTTGTTGCTCAGGGCGTCCACGTGGGCCTTCAGGGCCTTCGCGTGGGTGGTCAGCAGGGCCTGCTGACCGTTCAGCGTTCCCGCCCCGGCGGCCCGGCTTCCGGCGGTGGCGCCGAGTTCCTGCGCCTCAAGGTAGGCCGTCAGCGGCACCTTGGCGTCCACCACGAGCTGCTTGTCGCCCGGGAGCTGCACCACGAGGTCGGGCCGGACGGTGTTCTCTGATCCGGAACCGGAGCTGTGAAGCTGCTCGTGGAAGTCCACGTGACGGAGCATCCCGGCCGCCTCGACCACGCGGCGCAGCTGCACTTCGCCCCACTGGCCGCGCGCGCTGTTGGAGCGCAGGGCGGATTCGAGCGCATGCGTTGAGCGCAGCAGCTGCTCGTCAGACAGCCTCGCCTCCTGCAGCTGCTGGGCGAGCTGGCCGTACTGTTCCAGCCGGTCCCGCTCCAGCAGCGAGACCTGCTGCTGAACCGCGGTGAGCTTTTCCGCTACGGGGGCCAGTGCACGCAGCACGCTGCCGTCCTGCGTTCTGGCGTCGCCCAGCTCCCGGTTCTGGGCCGCCAGCAGGCGGCGTTCGGCGTCGGCGGCGGCGAACTGGGCGCTGACCTCGGAAAGGCGCGCGGAGACGCCGTCGAAGTCCTGTTCAAGGCCGGCGCTGCGACGCCGCAACACCACGAAGGTGAAGGCGGCGCCGGCGACGGCTCCGATCAGCAACATCAGCAGGGCGAGAATGAGTGCGAAAGCGTCCATGCCTTCACTCTGGCACGCACCCCTGACACTTTTAGCCAATGACGCACGGGCCCTCACGGTCTGAGGCAGCCAGGAGCGACGCCGACGGCGAACGGCGCCCCGCCGCCGCAGGGGACCGGCCCGTTTACCGGTAGAATCAATACTCGTGGCTCTTACTATTGGCATCGTCGGACTGCCCAACGTCGGCAAATCAACTCTTTTCAACGCACTGACCCGCAACCAGGTGCTCGCAGCGAACTACCCGTTCGCCACGATCGAGCCCAACGTCGGGGTCGTGAACCTGCCGGACCCGCGGCTCGAGAAGCTGGCGGCCATCTTCGGCTCCGCACGCCTGCTCCCGGCCGCCGTGTCCTTCGTGGACATCGCCGGCATCGTCAAGGGCGCCTCCGAAGGTGAGGGCCTGGGCAACCAGTTCCTCGCGAATATCCGTGAGGCCGAGGCCATCGCGCAGGTCGTCCGCGTGTTCGATGACCCAGACGTCATCCACGTCGACGGCAAGGTTGATCCCCGCTCGGACATGGAGACCATCAACACCGAGCTGATCCTGGCGGACCTGCAGACCATCGAGAAGGCCGTCCCCCGGATCGAAAAAGAAGTAAAGATCAAAAAGCGCGAAGCCGCCGAGCTTGCCGCCGTCAAGGCCGCCCAGGCTGTGCTGGAACGCGGCGACACCATCTTCTCCTCGATCAAGAGCGACAAGCTCGAGATGGAACACCTCAAGGAGCTGGGCCTGCTCACGGCCAAGCCGTTCATCTACGTCTTCAACGCGGATGAGGGAATCCTTGGCAGTCCGGAGAAGCAGGAAGAGCTGCGCGCCATGGTGGCCCCGGCCGACTGCATCTTCCTCGACGCCAAGCTCGAGTCCGACCTCGTCGAACTGGACGAGGAAGAAGCCCGCGAAATGCTGGAAATGAACGGCCAGGACGAGTCCGGCCTCGACCAGCTGGCGCGCGTCGGCTTCCATACGCTGGGGCTGCAGACCTACCTCACCGCCGGTCCCAAAGAGACCCGGGCCTGGACCATCCACCAGGGCGACACGGCACCGCAGGCCGCCGGCGTGATCCACTCCGATTTCCAGCGCGGCTTCATCAAGGCCGAAGTTGTGTCCTTCGACGACCTCATCGAGGCCGGCTCGATGGCCGAAGCGAAGGCCCGTGGCAAGGTCCGCATTGAAGGCAAGGAATACGTCATGGCCGACGGCGACGTGGTTGAATTTAGATTTAATGTCTAGATTTGACCTCTCTGAGGACTTGCATGGCCGCCAAGAACATGTTCTTGGCGGCCATGCTTTTGCGACCGCTTTCCCGCTGAAGGATTGACGCACCTCTTCCCATAAAGCCTTATCCTTCCCAGATACGACCAGGATTCCTTCCAGCTGGGCTGATAAGCCGCAGCGAACTCGGGACGGGGGAGACCGTATAGCTTCCGACCTGATCGGACCGTCCGTGATAGTCGCCGAGAGAAACGTGCTTGGCGGCTGGGTGCTATGGCCCCGAGGCAACCGGATCTGACCCACGGGGAAGCCTTGAGCCCGGACGCTAGCCTTCGGTCCTGGAGTTTCCGGCGGAGATGGAGGCGAGGTCACGACGGAACATTTCTGGCTCACTCTCCGTGGGGAGGTCGACCACGTCTTCGACTGCATCCAGAGACCCAGCTGGGTCCGGCATCAAGGCACCAAAGATTGGGGTGAGGTCGGTTTGTTCGGGACCGTGCTCGGCGACGAGTTCGAAGGTCTTGTGGTCGGCGGCGTCTATGTGCAGGCTCTCGATGAGGACGCGGGCGATCTGGTCCCGGGCGATAACGCCGTCGGAGGGGGAACCGGCCTGCCGCCGGTCGCCTTGGAGCATGACGACTTTCCGCTGGTCGGGGTCGTTGTAGTCGAACCAGCCCGGCCGGACGATCGTGTACGGGTTGCCGCTAGCGCGGACGAGCCGCTCGCCGCGCAGCTTCCACTGGGCGTAGGCGACGCCAGGCCGTGTGGTGCCGATAGCAGTCATGAGGGCAACACGGATCCGGCAGCCGTCCAAGGATTTGAGGACGTTCGCGACCCCGGCGTAGTCGTTGTCCCGCACGTCACGTTCATTGGTGGTGGACCCGTGGGTGAAGACGACAGCATCGACTCCTTCGACGGCTGTGCCGAGGGTTTCGGGGCGGGTCAGGTCACCGACGACGAGCTCGGCCGCGTCGGGGAGCACACGGGCGGCGCGGGCCTGGTCACGTACGAGTGCCCGGACAGCGTAGCCTTGTTTTAGGGCCTCGGCTACAGCGTAGCGGCCGATGCTGCCGGTGGCACCGGCAATGAGCACGGTGGAGGGACGATCGTTCATTTCTTCTCCTTAACGGCAGTTTCGGGAGCAGTGGGCTGGGTGGCTGCCCAGCTGGCGAGGACTTTGAGTGCGTCCTCGGACGGTGACCGGGGATCTGCTGTGTAGACATTGATGCGCAGCCCCGGCTCTGCCGGTAGTTCCAATGCCTCGAAGCTCAGGTCCAGGTCTCCGACGATGGGATGGTGGAGCCGTTTGCGGCCGGTCCGGTGGTACTTCACGTCGTGCCGGGCCCACCGGGTGCGGAACTCCTCGCTTCGGGTTGAGAGTTCACCAATCAGGTCCGTGAGGTCCTTGTCGTAGGGGTTCTTCCCGGCGGTGGAGCGCAGGACGGCGACGATGTCATCCGCCGCGCGTTCCCAGTCGGCGAAGAACTCCCGCGCCTTCGGGTTCAGGAACGTGAAGCGTGCGCTGTTCGGCGGGGTGGTCTGCTCTGCCATCAGGTCCAGGTAAAGCGCCCGGCCCAATTCGTTGGAAGCCAGGACATCGCCGCGGTCGTTCCGGACCCAGGCAGGGGCGGCCGTGATCGCGTCTAGGACGCGCTGCACGCTGGGCCGCACGGTCTGCGGGCTGCGCTTGCGCCGCACCCGGGGAGAAGCTGTGGCGGCGCGGGCGAGGTCAAAGAGGTGGGCCGTTTCGGCCTCGTCGAGCTTCAGGGCCCGGGCGAGTGCTTCGAGGACGCTGTCGGAGGCGCCGGAGAGGTTTCCGCGCTCCAGACGGACGTAGTAATCGATGCTCATCCCGGCGAGCATCGCGACTTCCTCGCGGCGCAGGCCGGTAACGCGACGGTTGCCGCCATAGACCGGCAGGCCGGCCTCATCCGGCGTGATCCTTGCTCGCCGGGAAGTCAGGAACTTCCGCACGTCATCGCTGTGTGTCATGGCATCCACGCTACGCGGAGGCTAGTGCTTGAGGGAGGGACTGTCAGTACCCTGTACGACAGTGACTCCCGGCGCGTGAGGAATCACGGTTGCATGGAAAGCATGAAACGTGCATCCACACCTGCTGTCCATCCAGCGGCGATCCTGACGATCATCCTCGCCAGCTACTTCATGATCCTGCTGGACAATTCGGTGATCTTCACCGCGCTGCCGAGCCTGCAGGCCGATCTGCGGCTGAGCACCGGCGAGCTTTCGTGGATACAGGACGCCTACGTCCTGGTCTTCGGCGGCCTGCTGCTTCTCGGCGCCCGCGCCGGCGACCTGCTGGGCCGCCGGCGGGTCTTCGTCTTCGGGCTGGTGGTGTTCTCGACCGCGTCCTTGCTGATCGGGCTGGCTCCCTCCGCCGGGTGGGCCATCGCCGGCCGCGCCGTTCAGGGCATCGGCGCGGCTGTGGTGGCACCGGCGTCGCTGTCCCTGCTCACGGCGAGCTTCCCGGAGGGCCGTGAGCGCACCCGCGCGGTGGCTCTGTACGGTGCCACGGCAGGGATCGGCGCCAGCCTGGGCCTGGTCATCGGCGGCGCCCTGGCGCACTGGATCTCCTGGCGGGCCGGTTTCTTTGTCAACGTGCCCATCGGCGCCGCCATGATCATCCTCGCGCCGCGATTTCTCCCCGAATCCGGACGTGCCAGTGGACGGTTCGACGTGGCCGGAGCACTCAGCGCCACCCTGGGCGCCGGCGCCCTGGTGTTCGGCATCATCAACACCGCCGATGCGGGATGGACTTCCCCGGTCACCATCACGGCCGTCAGCGCCGGCGTCGTGATCCTCGTCGCGTTCGTGCTGATCGAACGCAAGGCCGCCCAGCCCATCATGCCGCTGCGGCTTTTCGCGAGCCGCCGCCGCACAGGTGCCTACTTTGCCCGCTTCCTGTACCTGGGTGCGATGATCGGGTTCTTTTTCTTTACCACCCAGTTCATGCAGGAAGTCCTCGGCTTCGATCCGCTGCAGGCAGGCATCGGGTTCCTGCCCATGACCGCGGTCAACTTCGCCGTCGCCATGGCCAACCCAAGGCTCGCCCGGCGGATGCCCGGCTCCGTTCTGCTGATGGCCGGGATCCTGCTCTCGCTGGTGGGGATGTTCTGGCTCAGCCTCGCCGGAACGAACTCGTCCTACCTGGCCGACGTGGCCCTGCCCATGGTCCTCATCGGCGCGGGCCAGGGCCTGGCGTTCGCGCCGCTGACGTCGTTCGGGATCATCGGCGCACCCGCCGCCGACGCTGGCGCCGCATCCGGCCTGCTGAATACCTTCCACCAGATCGGCACCTGCCTGGGACTTGCTGTCGCGGTGGCCGCGGCCGCCTCCGTACCCGCCAGCCCGGCCACCGCCCATTTGGCGGCGCAGGTCAGCGCCGCCCTCACCGTCGGCAGCGTCCTGCTGCTCATGGCGCTGGCCGTCACCGCGGCGCTCATCCTGCCCGCAGACCTCGCTTCACGGCGACCCACGACACTCCGGGCGGCAGTGCCCGCACCGGAACCCGAACCGGCCCGCTGACCCACCGTCCCCCCCTTCATGGGGGTACTGACATGCACTCCCACGCGGTCCGTGACCGGTGTTGACTGGAAATCGGCCCACAACTTACTAAGGAATCCCAACATGCGAGCAACACTGATGTACGGCGCCGGCGACGTGCGCGTCGAAACCGTCCCCAACCCCACCATTCAGGAACCGACTGACGCGATCGTGCGCATCGTCGCCGGCTGCATCTGCGGCAGCGACCTGTGGCCCTACGCCTCCAGGCCCGAGTCCGCCGAAGGATCCCGCATGGGCCACGAATTCGTCGGCATCGTCGAAGAACTCGGCTCCGAGGTGACCGGCCTGGCGATCGGTGACTTTGTCATCGCGCCCTTCGTCGCCTCCGACGGCACCTGCGACTTCTGCAAGGAAGGCCTGCAGACTTCCTGCCGCCACGGCGCCCACTGGGGCGGTCACGACGACGGCGGCCAGGGCGAATTCGCCCGGGTCCCGCAGGCATCCGGCACCCTCGTCGTCGTCCCCGCCGGCTTCGATGAGAAGCTGATCCCGTCGCTGCTCAGCCTCTCCGATGTCATGTCGACCGGATACCACGCGGCCAAGAAGGCCAACATCAAACCCGGCCAGAGCGTCACCGTGATCGGCGACGGCGCCGTCGGACTCTCCGCCGTCCTTTCCGCCAAGCTCATGGGCGCCTCACGAATCATCCTCATGGGCCGCCACGAGGCCCGCACCGACCTCGGCCGGGAGTTCGGCGCCACCGACGTCGTCGCCGAACGCGGCGACGAGGGCATCGCCAAAGTCCGGGAACTCACCAACGGCGACGGCACCCACGTCGTACTCGAAGCCGTCGGGCTCAAGCCGGCGATCGAAATGGCGATCGGTGTGGTTCGCGACGGCGGCGTCATCAGCCGCGTCGGCGCACCCCAGTTCTCCGAAGTTCCGCTCGGGTTCCCCGAGTTCATGCGCAACATCACCCTCACCGGAGGTGTCGCACCGGCCCGCGCGTACATCGAGGAACTGCTGCCCCTCGTGCTCGACGGAACCATAGAACCCGGCAAGGTCTTCGACCGCACCATCGGCATCGACGACGTTCCCGCCGGCTACAAGGCAATGGCCGACCGAGAAGCCCTCAAAGTACTCGTCCGCCCGCAACCACACAGTCAGGAAAATCATGAACATCACGCTTAACAACGGAATCACGATGCCCGCCCTCGGACTCGGCGTTTTCCAAAGCCCGCCGGAAGAGACGACGGCGGCGGTCGAGGCCGCGCTGGCAACCGGCTACCGGCACGTCGACACCGCCGCCGCGTACGGCAATGAGCGCGAAGTCGGTGAGGGCATCCGCCGCTCCGGTCTGGACCGTTCGGAGGTTTTCATCGAGACCAAGGTCTGGGTCAGCGACTACGGCTACGAGGAGACGCTGCACGCGTGGGACAAGGCGACCGGCAAGCTGGGCGTCGACTACCTCGACCTGTTCATCCTGCACCAGCCCGCCCCCGACCGGTTTGAGAAGACCGTCGCCGCGTACAAGGCCCTGGAGGTTCTGCTTGCTGACGGGCGGGTGCGGGCGATCGGTGTCAGCAACTTCATGCCGCACCACCTCGCGCAGCTGCTCGCGGCAATCGACGTCGTCCCGTCGGTAAACCAGATCGAGCTGCACCCCTACTTCGCTCAGCCTGACGTACAGGCCGCCGACGCACGGCACGGCATCCTGACCCAGGCCTGGTCACCGATCGGCGGCATCACCTTCTACCCCGGCTGGGGCGAGAACCGCCGGAACGTGATGGAAGACCCTACGATCGCCGCCATCGCGCAGACGCGCGGCAAGAGCCCCGCCCAGGTCATGCTCCGCTGGCACCTCCAGCAGGGCCGCTCCGCCATCCCCAAGTCGACCAACCCGGCACGTATCGCTCAGAACTTCGACGTCTTCGACTTCGAACTCAGCCCAGACGATCTCGCCGCCATCGACGCCCTCGACACCGGCGTGCGCAACGGACCGGACCCCGATGTGGCCCGCGAAGACCGCTTCGCCATGGCCATCCCCGAAGCCTGAGACGGAGGGACAGAACCCATGGAACACCGTTCCCTTGGCCGCACCGGCGTGCAGGTCAGCCCGCTCTGCCTGGGCGCGATGATGTTCGGCCCCTGGGGCAACGACGACCGCGCCGATGCGCACCGCATCATCCACCGCGCCCTCGAAGCAGGGATCAACTTCATCGACACCGCCGACGTCTACTCCGGCGGGGTGTCCGAGGAAATCATCGGACAGGCCCTGGAAGGCCGGCGCGACGATGTCTTCCTCGCCACGAAGTTCTTCATGCCCATGAGCGAGGACCCCAACCAGCGCGGCGGATCCCGCCGCTGGATCATCCGCGAGGTCGAGAACTCACTGCGCCGGCTGAAGACCGACTACCTCGACCTCTACCAGGTGCACCGGCCGAGCCCGGACACGGACGTGGAGGAAACCCTCGGCGCCCTCACCGACCTCGTCCGCCAGGGCAAGGTCCGGTACATCGGGTCCTCGTCCTACTCCGGATCCCAGATCGTCGAAGCCCAGTGGGCGTCCCGTGAACGGCACCTGGAACGGTTCGTCACCGAACAGCCGCCATACTCGATCCTGGTCCGCGGCATCGAGGAGGACATCCTGCCCACCGTTCAGCGCCACGGGATGGGTACGCTCACCTACAGCCCGCTCAGCGGCGGGTGGCTTTCAGGGCGCTGGCGCAAAGATGCAGCGTCCGCACCCACCTCGAGTGCCCGCCCGAACGCCCGGTTCGATATGAGCAGCCCGGCCAACCAGCGCAAACTCGACATCGTCGAAAAACTCGCCCAGCTGGCCGAAGAGGCCGGGCTGAGCCTCATCGAGCTGGCCATCGCGTTCGTGATCAACCACCCCGGCGTCACGTCCGCCATCGTCGGACCGCGCACCATCGAACAACTCGAGTCCTACCTCCCGGCCGCAGACATCAAACTGAGCACCGATGTGCTTGACCGCATCGACAAGATCGTCGCACCCGGCGTAACCGTCAACCCCGACGACAACAGCTACGGCGCCCACGAACTCGCAGCGCAGGCAAGACGGCGGTGACAGACGTGACCGCAGCGGCAGTAAAAGCGCTCCATGTAACCCTGTGCGAGGCGATGGTGGCCGGCGAAGTTGCGGCACTGGACAGCATCCTCGCCGACGGATTTACCCTGACGCATATGACCGGATACGTGCAGTCAAGGTCGGAATGGCTTGAGGCCATTGAGGCCGGCGAGATGCAGTACCACCGGATGGAAACCGTGGAGGCCACCCACGGCATGGACGCCACAATGCCAGAGCTGACCGCCCGAACACTTACCGACGCAACGATCTGGGGCTCGAGGGCCACGTGGCGCCTGACGTTGCGCTCCCGGTTCGAACGGCGCGGAGACGACTGGGTCATTTCACGCACGGTCGCGTCAACCTGGTAACCACCGGCCCGGCGGCCCGTCCGTGAGGCGGGGGCAATAGAACAAACAGATTGAAAGGACATGCCATGGAAGGCCTGGAAACCGTCGTGCTGCTGGGTCTGGCCTTACTGGCCGGAGCCATCCTGGCTCCCCGGCTCCGGGTCGCCGCGCCGTTGCTGCTGCTGGTCTTCGGACTTTTCCTTGGCCTGGTTCCGCAGCTGCGGCAGATCCAGCTTCCCCCGGAGACCGTGCTGCTGATCTTCCTGCCGGTGATGCTGTTCTGGGAGAGCTTAACCACGTCGCTCCGGTCGATCAGGAGGGATCTGCGCGGCATCGTTTTGCTCAGCACTCTGCTGGTCTTTGGCTCTGCGTTAGCCGTCGCGGCAGTGGGACACCTCCTTGGCCTGCCATGGAACACCGCGCTTATTCTCGGCGCTGCCCTGGCTCCGCCGGACGCGACGGCGGTTGCGGCTTTGGGCCGGATGTTGCCGCGCCGGAACTTTATGCTGCTCAAAGCCGAGAGCCTGACTAATGACGGCACAGCCCTGGTGCTGTACGCGATCGCTGTAGGCGCGGCACTGGGGGGCAACTACACGCCACTGAACATCGCCGGCCTGTTCGCGCTCTCTTACGTCGGCGGGGCGGTCGCCGGCACCCTGGTCGCGGCCGGGGCCTTCCTGCTCCTGGTCCGGGTACGCGACCCGCTGATAATCAACATCGCGTTGCTGATCACCCCGTTTGCTGCCTTCCTCCTCGCCGAAGCGGTTCACGCTTCCGGAGTGCTGGCCGTTGTAGCCGCCGGACTGATCATCTCCTTCACCTCCAGCCGGATCAGCACCGCAGCATCGCGCCGCCAGACCGAGTCGGCATGGCCCCTTGGCTCCTACCTCCTCAACGGCGCCCTATTCGTCCTCATCGGCCTCCAAGTGCAGACCGCCATGCACGAAATCGCGACCGGCGATCTGGGCCGGCTTCTGCTGTCCACATTTGCCGTGTGGCTGACCCTCGTCATCGTCCGGTTCCTGTTCCAAACCGTGAGCGTCGCGGTCATCCGGGTCCTGGATCGCCGCCCCACCCAACGTGGGCGCAGGATGACTTACCGGGCACGGATCGTCAGCTCCATCGCCGGCTTCCGCGGAGCAGTCTCCCTCGCCATAGCTCTGTCCGTGCCGTCGGCGCTCACTGACGGCAGCCCTCTCCCCGGCCGCGACGACATCATCCTCATCACCGCCGGCGTTATCTTGCTGACCATGCTTGTCCAAGGCCCGTTGCTTCCCGCGGTTGTAAGGTGGGCCCGGCTTCCGGAGGAGCCCGAGGAGGAAGAACTCCGCCTCGCCGAGCTGGCCATCGCCTCCGCCGCCGTCACGGCCGTCGACGAGCTCGCGCACGAACTGGGCACCACCACAGAGCTCCGCGACCGCCTCGCCGACGAGTATCGATCCCACCTAGCGGTCACTCAGGCGCTGAAAGCCGGTTCCGATCCGGTGGCGACTCTGCAATCGCGCCATGAAGAAACAAAGCTCCGCCAAGCCGTCCTCGGGCGGAAGCGCGAAGCACTCCTGGGACTGCGCCTCGCCGGCACGGTCGACGACACCATCGCCCGGCGACTGCAAACCAGGCTTGATGTCGAAGAGCAACGTCTCACCGGCGTCCAGGACATCGACTGACAGCCTTGCGAAAAACCGAACTCTACAGAGTTCAAATCGAAAGAAGGATCATTATGACTGATCAGCCCAAGCAGATCGGCGGCGGCCGGAGAATGTTCGGCGACTTTGCACCCAAGCTTGCCGAGCTCACCGACGACGTGCTTTTTCGAGCACGTTTGGAACCCGCCTGAACTCCCCGCGCGGGACCGCAGCCTCATCACCGTGGCCGTGCTCACCGCGGGCGGGAACACAGAGCAGTTGGGCTTCCACCTCGGCCGCGCTCTGGAGAACGGCGTGACGCAGGAAGAGCTCATCGAAGCCATCACCCACATCACGCTCTACGCCGGCTGGCCCAAGGGCATGGCCGCGATGCGCGTCGCCAAACAACTATTCACCGACAACAAGTAGGAAAAACATGAACATCGAACCCGCCGTGCCGACAACGAAAAACCCATCCGCGCAGTTTGCCGGCGACGTTTGGCTCGACCCGATCGCCCTGCCCCATGAGCCCGGCCAGACGATGGTCGTCGCCACCGTCCGCTTCGCCCCCGGAGCCCGCACCGCCTGGCACTCCCACGAGCACGGCCAGTACCTTCGGGTCACCCAAGGGGTTGCCCGCTTCGGCGGCCGCGACGGCAAGACCATTGAAGTCCACCCGGGCCAGACTCTTTACACCGCACCCGGCGAGGAACACTGGCATGCCGCCGCCCCCGGCTGCTTCATGGAACACATCGCCATGCTCCAGAACGGCGAAGACCCCGCCACCACCACGACCTGGGGTGAGCACATCACAGACGACGAGTACAACGGCCGCTAACCACCGTCTCCCCCTGAGAAGTCTGGTTTCGCGTCTCTGCTCCACGGGGCTGTACACGGCGATGAGCAGCCGTCGGCCTACGACCGCTATGTAGAGGTTATTCCGTGACGGAACGTGGTGGAGTTCCGTTTCAACGTGTAGTTCCTGATCCTCTGAGACGTTTTGCGATGGCCGCCAAGAACTTGTGTTCTTAGCGGCCATGCGCGTTTTGCCACCGGTTGCCAAGGCGAAATGATGCCGCCCGGACTTTGCATCCTGAGGCAACCGGCTCCGGCCCCGAAAGATTGGACCCCCTTATCCTTCCCGGATTCGACTGAGGTTCGTTGCAGCTGGGTCGACGCCAGTACCAGAGCTTCGGAGGACTTCCTTATGGGCGGGATATCGTTACCGGGCGCGTTTGTAGGTCGATAGCTGAGTATGTAGCGGAAGGTTTCCGCGGAGGAGCATCATGATCTGCAATGTTGTCGACGTCTTTGCCCTAATTGGTGACTTTTCGAAAGCCAAGCGCGGCGTTGCTCTGCGGATCGCCCCTGTGGCCCGTTGCTGGGGTGAGGGCTGATGGCGGGACAGGACGTGGCGGGCGCCGGAGTCCACTCGTGGAGGCGTTTTATCTGGGTGTGTTCCGGTGGCATGATCGCTGCCGCGGTCCTGTATGCGGTCGGCGTCTTGTGCCGTGATTCGGATGCTTTCAGTCCCCTTGTCGATGGATTCTTGTCGCTCCTGACGGTTTGGCTGCCTGCGGTTGTCTGTTGGCTTGTGGTCGGACGAGCGCGCTCCCGCAGACCGGACATCGCTTTGGTGGCAGCTGCTGTGTCGTGCCAGGCCGCGGGCGACACCTACTATGCTGTACAGTCGGCCAGCGGTGGAAATGTTCCCCTGCCTTCGCCCGCGGATATTGGGTATGTCGGCTTCTACATCCTGATGCTCGCGGCGTTGCTGGTGGTCGTCAGGGGGCGGCTGCGCGACATGACCTGGCCGGTCGTCCTGGACAGTGTTGTGGGAGGCCTTGGGGCTGCAGCAGCTCTGACCGTGGTCCTGGGGCCGGTTTTTGGGTCTGCTTTTGGGGGGTCGCATTCGGTGGCGGCAGCGGTTGGCGCCGCCTATCCTCTGCTGGATCTGTTGTTGGTCGCTACGGTCATGGGAATCGCAGCCACCCCTGGCGGCGGGTTGGGACGTGGGTGGGTCCTGCTGGTGGCTGGATTGCTCACGTTTACCGGGGCGGACATCGTGTATGCGCTGCTGGAACTCCACGATCTTTATGTCGTGGGAACTCCGCTGGATACGGCGTGGGCGCTGGGGACTGCCTTGATCGGTTGTTGGGCGGTAGTTCAGGAAGATGCCGGGCAGTCGTCGGCCCGGGCAAGGCGTCCTGATATCCCGGTTCAGGCCGTCCCGGCACTAGCAACGGTTGCAGGACTTGGTGTCCTAATCCTGGCCACCCAACAACGCGTGATGCTGCTGGCGGTTGTGCTGGCGGGACTTACCTTGGCGTTGGCCGTGTTGCCGTTGGTGTTTCGGCAGAGGATCCGGCTGGCTGATGCCAACCGGCAGGCCAGGACCGACGAGCTCACCGGTCTTCCGAACAGGCGCGCCCTGTACGCTGATCTGCCGCTACGGCTGGCCGACGCCCGCCGGGCCAGCGCAGTCCTGTTACTGGATTTGGATAAGTTCAAGGAGATCAACGACGGGTTGGGCCACGATGTGGGGGATGAGCTCCTCAGGCAGGTCGCCGCACGATTGTCCGGAAACCTCCGTGACGCCGATCTATTGACCCGGATGGGCGGGGATGAGTTTGTCGTTCATGTCGCCGACTGTTCGCCGAAGGAAGCGGAGGCGGTGGCCCTGAAGCTTCGGGAGGTTTTGGGGAGCGCTTATGACTTGGGCGGGGTCACGGTGCAGGTCAACGCCAGCATTGGCATTTCGTGTTTTCCGGAGCAAGGCCGGGACCTGAGTTTGCTATTGCGCAAAGCGGACATGGCTATGTACTCGGCGAAGTCCAACCGCAGCGGCCACGCTCTCTACATGGAGACAGTGGGCGCCTCTGGTCACACGCACTTCCACAGCGTGCAGGCATTGAATGCAGCCCTGGCCGAAGATCAGCTTGTTCTGCATTTCCAGCCGAAGCTTGAGCTGGGGACGGGCGAGGTCCGCGGCGTAGAAGCGCTCGTTCGCTGGACCCACCCGAGCCTGGGGTTATTGCAGCCCGATGCTTTCCTCAATCGCTTTGAGGAGGCCGGTCTCATGCGGGCCCTGACGGGCGTGGTGCTGGTCAAGGCCTTGGATCAGGCGGCTCGGTGGACGAGGCAGGGACGGTTGATTTCTGTTGCGGTTAATTTGTCCGCGGGGTCGATTATGGACGCGCGGCTGCCAGAACAGGTTGCCGCCATGGCCGCCGCCCGGGGGTTATCTCCTTCTGTGCTGGTCGTGGAGATCACGGAGGACGTGCTGGTTGCTGACCGTGAGCGTGCCTGTGCTGTGCTGGCGGCCCTGCGGGAGATGGGGGTCAGGATCGCCGTCGACGACTTTGGAAAGGGGTACAGTTCGCTGTCCTACCTGCGGGAGCTTCCCATCGATGAGCTCAAGCTCGACAAGTCCTTTGTTCTTTCGATGATGGATGATGCCCGCGCTACCGCTTTGGTGGTCTCGACCATCGACTTGGCCCACAGCTTGGGCTTTGAAATGACGGCGGAGGGCGTTGAAGACGAACGGGCCTACCGGGCGCTCAGTGACTATGGGTGCGACCTCGCCCAGGGCTTCTTCATGTCCAGTCCGGTGTCCGCTGAGGAGCTGGACTCCTGGCTCGAGTCCCGGGATTCAGAGCCGGCGCCCGGCATGGGCGCTCTCCTTGCCATTGAACCGGGACACGGGACTGTGCCCGGCCTGGTCTGATTCGAGGGCGTCACAGGGTCCTTCCCGGTTGCAGGTCAGTCGGCGGCTACGTCCGGGTGGAGGTGGCGAAAACGAGGTCGTGGCCCGTGTCTTTTCTGTCAGCGCAGCACAGGTCACCGACCGCGCTCACTTCGGTGCGGGGTCGGTGCCGGGTCCGGTGCGGGGCGGGCGTCGACGTGCCCGGGCGGGCCCGGAGATGTGGATTTTCCGCGCCGTCCTACGACGACGACGTTCCTCTTCAACGAGGGTGAGGAACCCGCCGGTGATGTCCGGTCCGTCCAGGCGCTGAACCTTCCGGAGTGCCGCGCGCAACTTCATGAGGTCCTCTCGAGCAGGTCCGGGAGTGCGCGGGTGCTCTGGATCGGCCGCGAACTCGTCTTCGGGTCCATCGTGGTGGAGCAAAGTTTATTCCGTGACGGAACGTGGGGGAGTTCCGCTTCAACGTGTAGTCCCTGAGCCCTTTTGCGATGACCGCCAAGAACACATGTTCCTGGCGGCCGCTTTTGCGGAAATAGCCCTGCATGGTGCCACGACCGCCAGAGCTTCTTCGCACGCGCAAAAGGGCCGGGTCGACGCGTCTCACGGAATAAGGTCTGTCTAGGAATGCAGACGTCAATCGCGACCATGGCGGTGACGCCTTCCGCGGTTGCCATATTGCGCGGCGAATTGAAGAGTACAGCGGTGGCTAGTGTTGGCTGCCGCGCACTGGTCGGGGCAGAGCTGCGGGGGAGACGGATGCGGCCGTAGGGGCAGCTGTCGCGGTCAGGACGGAGGAGGCTGCTGTGCTACGGACTATGCGGCCGTAGTGCTGACCGGTGCCTTTTTGACGGTGGCCAGCAGGACGACTCCGGCGACGGCTGTTGCGCCGGCGAGGAGGAATGCGATGAATGCTTCTGCCGGGGCTGTGTCAGCCTCCCCGAGGACGGTAATGCCTATGGTGACGGCGACGAGCGGATCAATTACTGTCAGGCCCGCGACGACGAGTTCGGGTGTCCCTCGGGTGTGGGCGTTTTGGACCAAAAACGTCCCGAACAGGGCTGCGATGATGAGCCCTGCCAGACAGGTCAGGGATAGCCATTCGAAGTCGCCCTGGAAGAGTCGGGCAATGACGGTTTTAGCCAGCGCCGCGACGAACCCGAAGAGTGTCCCGGCTCCGGCGGTGAACACGACGGCGCTCCAGCTGTGGCGCCAAAGGCCGAAACCCGTGCCGAGCGCGGCGAGGACAGCGCCGAGCAGTATCAGAATTGTGATGAGTTGCCGGTCGGTGATTGCAACGTCGCGCGCGGAAACTGCAGCGACTGCAACAAACACCCCGACACCGGCAATACACAGGGCCACGGATGTGAGCGCTCGGCGGCCCGGCGGCCTCCGGGTCATTTTGGCGGTCGCCAGGGCCGTGACCACAAGGGCGACTGCGCCGATGGGCTGCACAACGATCAGGGGTGAGAATCTCAGACTTGTGAGCTGCAGGAGTATTGCTGCTCCCAGCATGGCTGTGCCGGCGAGCCACGCCGGTTTGCCCAGGAGGGCCTGCAGCCGGCCCCCTCCCATGCTCCCGGCGCCGCGCCCCGGTGCGGGCGCCTGCTCGTCTACGGCTTTGTGCTGGAAGAGGGTGCCCAGGGCCAGCAGAATCGCTCCGGCGACGGCGATCGGGATGCCAAGCCAGTGATAGGACGACAAGATTGGCGCTGCGACAGTCTGGATCATGCTCCGACCCTACAGGTGGCTTGCAGCGCTGACTGCACCGCCTCAGCGCTTCCCAGGAGAAGGAGCCGGGGGCCCAGGAGGGCCTACTGGCCTGGCCTAGTCCGGGCACCGGGTGCAGGTCAGATGCCGGCAGGATCGATGACGCCATGGCGTTCAATGGTCGCCAGTTCCTTCAGCTCCTTGAGGATCTCCAACTGTTGGCTGTTGATTGCCATAAGCAGCTCAATCTCTTCCTTGGCCTTTACATTGGTGTCGTAGTCGTGTTGAGCCATGGCGGCGGCGATGGCATCCTGCCTTTTGGCGGCGATCAACAGGATGGCCCCTTGGAGTCCGGCCAGCATCGAGAGCAGGAGGTTGAGAAGGATGTAGGGGTACGGATCCCAGGAGTTGGTGGCCAGGGCCCAGGTGTTTATGGCGGCCCAGATGAGCATGAAAGTGATGAAGCCGCCCACGAATGGCCAACTTCCCATTCCGTTTCGCATGATGTCTGCGGCGCGCTGCCCTCTAGTGAGGGTGGCTTTGTGCCCGTCGTGCCAGGTCTTTGGGTGGTCGGTCATGACTCAGGGTAGCCGGAGGATGACCGCCGCCGGGCCTCTGCCTACCAGCAGGTGGAGAAGCGTCAGGATGATAAGCTTGCTTAGTTTCTCTTTCTGTCAAGCAGGGTGCGGCGAGAGCTAACTTGAAAGGTCCCGCCGGCCATGCTGGCTGGCGGGACTTCACACACATAGCGTCCATCACCTGCTGTCCCGTTTGTGACGGCGAAGCCTCGGCGGTGCAGTGAACTTCTGCGGCCCGCTTGACCGGCGATCGATATGAACGGTTAGTCACGCGTCGGCGTTCCGGGTCTGTTCAACTCTGTACAAGGAATACCCCCTCACGGGAGACTGACGCCATGCGCAAATTGACCTTCGGTATGAACCTGAGCCTGGACGGCTACATCGCTGCCCCCGGCGATGACCTCGGCTGGAGCGCACCGAGCGACGAGCTGTTCCAATGGTGGTCCGACCGGGTGGCGGCGACCGGGCTGGCGCTGTACGGGCGCAAACTGTGGGAGAGGATGAGCTCCCACTGGCCGACTGCCGACCAGCAGCCTGGCGCCACACCGGCGCAGATCGAGTTCGCCCGCCGCTGGCGGGACTTGCCAAAGGTGGTGTTCTCCTCGACGACCCGCACGGTCGACGGCAACACCCGCCTGGTCACCGGCGACGCGGTCACGGAGATCACCCGGCTCAAGGCGGACGACGGCGCCTCCATGGACATCGGCGGTGCCACGCTCGCCGCGGCAGCCATGCGGGCCGGACTGATCGACGAGTACGCGATCGTCACCCATCCGGTGCTGTTGGGCGGCGGCACGCCGTTCTTCACAGCCCTGGACAACTGGGTGAACCTGAGCTTGGTGGAGACCCGGACCTTTCCGGGCGGTGTGGTCCTCACCAGGTACGAGACCCGGCACTGAGTGCCCGGCCGGAGCGCCAACCTTAACAGGGCCGGACGCGGCCAACCCAACGTACACATCGCCGACTGGCCCCCTGGCCGGGCGCGTGTTCCCGGCACGAATCCAACGTGTCGAGGCTCGCCACGCAAACGCCCCGTCTTGGGGTCCGTCCCAGCCCCACGGGGTAGCACCCAGCTATGTCGCGGCCGCCGTTACCGGCGTAGGCTTCGGCTGTGCCGGCCCTGTCCGCGGGTTCCGTCCGCCCGGCTGGCCGTTCGGTTATAAAGGAGTCCGCCATGACTGTTCTGGTCCAAAACCTTGTGCCCGGCCTGACCCGGGAACAGTACGAAGGCATCGCCGCCGCTCTCAGGGACAAGCTCATGGCCACGCCAGGATTCAACGCCCATTACGCCTATGAGAGCGTAGGCGGAATGACTGTCGTGGAAATTTGGGAGGAGGCCGCGCAGCACGATGCATGGTTCGACAACAATGTCAGGCCAAACCTGCTGGTGGAAGTCACCCCGGAGAAGCACGAGCTGGCAAACACGATGACAGCCTAGCGTTGCTATCGGATCCCGTGGCGGATGGCTTTTCGATTCAGGTTCAGTTCGGGCGTCAGGAACTGGCCTCTGCGGCGGTGCTGTGGCCCTGGATCCAAGCTGCAGTCTCCTACAGTCACCTTGATCCACCGACACCGCTCGGAAAAAGCCCCGCCGACGCGGGGAGCATTGGCTCTTGCGCCATCGAAAAACTAGGCGTATCACTGTTAATACGTTCTTCGAAAGAAGGACGGGAACGAACAACAGGGGAACCCTTGAACGCATGGTGGATCTAATCCTCCGTGGTCTGCCGGTGACGAGGCAGGAAGCGCTAGGATTCCCGCAAGTTCGGGAGATGATGTTCGTCATAACGGAATCAAAACAGTCGAAGCCCCTTCAGCATTGCTGGTGGGGCTTCCCCTATTTAGTGCCCGGCCACGCACTTTCCCTGGCCCACGTAATCCGACATGGTCGACGCGTGGTTCGCCCACAGCGGCCCCTATCTCCCACCGCGCTCACCCCATCTCCGCGGTGAACCGCCCAGTCCGAGGTGGCGGTTCACCGCGGAAGCACTCAGCGGGGGGAGGACGGGTCTTGGACCGGAACGGCGAGGCCGGAAGGTTGTTCCTTGGCGGGCTTGTGCGGGTTTCCTGCTTCCTTGGCACAGTGGAGGCAGCAGTACACGCCCGATTCGCTCTCCACCGGATGTCCGATGATCCGGCAGCCGCAGTGTTCGCACGCCGGAGCCATCATTTGTATGGCGCATTCGAAGCTGTCGAAAGTTCCACTCTGGTTTCCCATGGAGACGGTGAACGTCCTTCCGTCGGGGTTACCGCAAACATCGCATGTTCCCATGATCCCTCTCCTCTTTAGCGCACGCTCTAGCCCTCATTAATCGCTTGTATGAGTTCCCTGAGTAGGGGCGAAGGTCCTTGCGGTGGGCCAGCAGCCAGGCCGCCGAGGCGGCGTGGGGTCTTTGGTCCCTCACCGTGGTGGGAACCGCGGGTGCGGATGCTCCGGGCTTTCGCGGCGTTCCAGTTCGGCGCTGACGAGCGTGAGCAGTTCGTGGGCCGGCTCGGATCCGGCAAGCTCCATGCACTGGCTAAGTGCGGCCCGGAGACGGTACAGCACGCCAGCCGGCACCAGCGGCCAGCGGCCTCCCTTTCCGCGCGGCCCCGCCCTAGAGTGAGTCATGGGCACATCTGCCGCACCGGACGGATCCCGGACCTCACTGTTTACCGATCACTATGAGCTGACCATGTACCAGGCGGCGCTCTACTCCGGGGCCGCACACCGCCGGTCCGTCTTCCAGGCCTTTGCCCGCGGACTCCCGGCCGGGCGCCGGTACGGGATCGTGGCTGGCACCGGCCGGCTCCTTGAAGGCATCGCGGACTTCCGCTTTAGCCAGGACGACCTCGATTTCCTGGCCGGTTCCGGGGTGGTTAATCAAGACACGCTGGAACACCTGTCCGCCTTCCGGTTCTCCGGTGACATCTGGGGATATCCGGAGGGCGAGGCTTACTTTCCGCATTCCCCAATCTTGATCGTGGAATCGACCTTCGCCGAGGCCTGCGTCCTGGAGACCTACGTCCTGTCGGTGCTGAACCACGACAGTGCCATCGCCTCGGCCGCCTCCCGAATGACCAGTGCCGCCGGCGGCAGGCCCTGTATTGAGATGGGTTCCCGCCGTACGCACGAGGAAGCGGCCGCGGCGGCGGCCCGCGCGGCCGTGATCGCCGGCTTTTCCGGCACGTCCAACCTGGCCGCCGGCCGGCGCTACGGCCTCCGGACCGTCGGCACCGCGGCACACTCCTTCACGCTGGTCCACGACTCCGAGCGCGACGCCTTCGCGGCGCAACTTGCCTCGCTGGGGGCGGGCACCACACTGCTCGTGGACACGTACGACGTCGAAGCGGCTGTCCGCACCGCCGTCGACCTTGCCGGAGACAAGCTCGGGGCCATCCGGCTGGACTCCGGAGACCTCGTGGCCCAGGCGCGCTGGGTCCGCGAACTCCTGGACAGCCTGGGCAACGTGCACACCAAAATCGTGGTGACCTCGGACCTGGACGAGTTTTCCGTCGCCGCGCTAGGGTCAGCGCCGGCCGATTCCTACGGGATCGGCACGTCGCTGGTGACGGGTTCCGGGGCGCCCACCGCCGGCATGGTCTACAAGTTGGTAAGCCGCGCCGGCGACTCAGGCGGGCTCGTCGCCGTCGCGAAGACCTCGAAGGACAAGATCAACGTGGGCGGCCGCAAGTTCGCGGTGCGCCGCCTGGATGGCCGCGGCACCGCCACCCATGAGGTCCTCGGCGTGGAGCATCTGCCGGCCGATGGCAAGAACTGCCGGCCGCTCCTGCAGCAGTTCATGAGAGGCGGCGAGCTCCTGCCCGGGTGGACCGGGCCGGGCGCGGTGGGTCGGGCGCGGGACCGGCACGCGGCCTCCATGGCGGAGTTGCCCCGGGTCGTGGACCGGCTGCAGGCCGGCGGTCCGGCTATCCCGACCATCTACGAGTGAAGTGGTCAAGGCGCCGACCTTGCCTGGCGTTGGATCCGCTCTGCGGGCGCGTCCGCAGAGGACGACTCAACGCGGCACAGCCGGCGAAGCCGTCGCCGTCGTTCCTTAGAACAGCGGCCAGGGTACCGCCGGCATCTCACCGCGCGGAGCCGGAAACCGCCCTGCCAAGCGCAACCGGGCGCAGCGCGCGGCGAGCGCTGCGATTTCTTCGGCACTGAGCAAATCCGCCAGGTTTCGGCCCAGTCCGCCGTTCAGTCCCTCGCTGACGCGATCGATGCCGTCACGTTCCTCGGCGGTTAGAGCGTCTCCCAGCCATCCCCACAGCACCGTGCGCAGTTTGTGGTCCGGGTGGAAGGTGAGCCCATGGTCCACGCCGTGCCGGTGTCCGTCCGTCATGGCAAGAATGTGGTCGCCTTTGCGGTCTGCGTTGTTGACGATGATGTCGAACACCGCCATGCGTCTGAGCGCGGGCGAGTCTTCGTGAATGAGGGCGACCATCCGTCCGTTCTCATCCCGTCCCTCAAGGACGTGTTTCCAGCCAGTCTCCGGCACGCGGTCCGTTGCGACCAGGTCGACGGCGCTTTGGGCGTGGTTTTGCTCCTGCCAGAGCTGCACCATTCCTTCGCCCATCGGACCATCGCGCAGCCAGGTGCGCGGCACGACGTCCCAGCCGAAGGCCTGCGAGACCAGGTAGGCGGCCACCTCCCGGTGAGCCAGGGTGCCGTGGGGAAAGTCCCACAGCGGGCTTTCGCCGGCTATCGGCTTATAGACGACCATCACGTCGCCGATGCTGCCCAGAAACGTAGCGTTTGATGCCGTCGTGATGCGGCCGGTGAGGGTCAGCTCGGTGTTCACTAGGTCGGGCGCTGGCATCAGATCTCGGGAAGGGTGCAGATGTGCCCGTCGGCGTCCATGGGGTAACCGCAGAGCGGGCACGTCGGACGCCCGGCGCCCACGATCTCGCGGGTGCGCTTGGCGAATGCGCGGGCGGTGCCGACCGGCATTCGCACCAGCAGCATTTCGGGCTCGTTAGCGCCGTCCTCGTCAAGCGATTCGTCGTTCTCATCGGCATCGGCATCGGCATCGGTGACGGGATAGGCCTCTATGACGACCTGGGCCGTGGTTGGATCCCACCCTAAGGTCATGGCGCCGGTGCGAAACTGTTCCTGAACGGCCTCGAGCTGGTCATTGTCGACAAGTTCAAGGGGAGTACCCGTGGGAACGCTGAACGGGTTGCCCTCGACGGTGATGAGCTGGTCGAGAATTTCGTCGACCTTCTCCGCGAGCAGAGCTGCCTGCTGCTTTTCCATGGCAACACTCACGAGCTGCTTCCCTGCGCGCACCTGCAGGTAGAACGTGCGCGCCCCTGGAACGCCGATGGTGCCGACGATGACCCGATCGGGCCAGGCAAACTCGTGAACACGTGAAGGCATGTCAGTATTTTAGGCACATGAGTGTCATGGCGCCGGTTGCCCTGCACCGCCGCCCACCGGCGCATCGCCAGAATGGATGCCGTTCGACAGCCACGACAGATCACCCGCGTCGGTGTTGGTCGCGTAGACGCTCGGCCGACTGGCGCCGTAGCGGACGATCGATACGGACGCGGGGCCCACGTTAATACGCTGGAACAGGTCAAGGTGCATGCCGAGCGCGTCGGCGAGGATTGACTTGATGATGTCACCGTGACTCACCGCCACCCACACGGCCCCTGGCCCGTACTCGGCTTCAAAAGCTGCGTCGTGGCGTCGAACCGCTGCCACCGACCGAGCCTGCATCGCGGCCATGGATTCACCGCCGGGAAAGACGACGGCGGACGGTTGCGACTGCACAACCGGCCACAAATCCTCGGCCGCGAGATCACTGAGCGTGCGGCCCTGCCACTGGCCGTAATCGCACTCGGTGAGATCGAGATCGACCGGCGCGTACGGCGCGCCCGCCTGGCGATCGAGGATGAGCTGGGCGGTCTGCCGGCAACGCTCAAGGGGGCTCGACACCACCCCGACCAAGGGCACGGTCGCGAGCCGGTCTCCGGTCAGAGCCGCTTGCTCCCGCCCGGTCTGGTCCAGGCTGACGCCGGCTGCCCGGCCGGCCAGCAGTCCAGTGGCATTGGCTGTGGTGCGGCCGTGCCGCACGAGGATAACTGTCGCCATCCACCCAGCCTAGCCACCCGCTCGACGGCGGTGTGAACCGGACCGGGTCGCGCGTCCACCACCTGAGTGGTGTCTGCATCCATGCCGGACCATGGACAAAGATTTGCTGGGTGTGTACCTATTGAAGGGCCGAGCGCCAGACGGGCATGCTTACCGGATCGGCCGGTGGGTTCCAGCCCGTTTCCCGCGTTCAGGCACATCCACCATCCGCGCGCGAACTTTGGGGGCACGTGTGAAACTCTTGCTGACGTCAGGCGGCGTGACGAACCCGAGCATCCACTCGGCGCTCGTGCAGCTTCTCAACAAACCGGTCGCCCAATGCCACGCCCTGGTCGTCCCGACGGCGCAGTGGGGTCACCCCATGTGCGGACCGGCATCTGTACGGGGCCTACTGGCCGCCGACCCAAACCACCTTCACTTGTCCGGCCTGGGCTGGGCGTCGCTCGGTGTTCTCGAGCTGACCGCGCTGCCCACCATCGGCGCAGATCGGTGGGTCCCTTGGCTTCGGGCGGCCGACGTGCTCCTGGTCGACGGCGGCGACGCGACGTACCTGTCCCATTGGATGCGGGAGTCCGGGCTGGCCGAGCTGCTGCCCTCACTTCCCGACACGGTGTGGGTGGGGGTGAGTGCCGGAAGCATGGTGATGACGCCCCGGATCGGGGATTACTTCGTCGAGTGGCCGTCCGCTCCGGATGACCAGACTCTGGGGGTGGTGGATTTTTCGATCTTTCCTCACCTGGACGCTTTCCCGGGCAACACCCTGGCCCACGCAGAGCGGTGGGCCGCCGACATAGATGTTCCTGCCTACGCCATCGATGAACAGACAGCCATCAAGGTCGTCGACGGCTCCGTCGAGGTGGTTTCCGAAGGACGATGGAAGAAGTTTGGGTGATGGGTGATCAGCATTTGTGAAGTCCTGCGGTGCCCCGCACAGGACCCCTGAAAAGTTGTAGGATCGGGCCGACCGACCTGACCATCAGCGTCAACCTGAGAGCGGGGATCCGTGCGAGCCGACCACTACGACAGTTTCGCTGAGAGCTACTCGGCGGAGAACGAGTCCAGCCTCCTCAACGCCTACTACGAGCGGCCGGCGATGCTAGGCCTCGCCGGCGAGGTGGCCGGCCGCCGGATTCTCGACGCCGGGTGCGGCTCCGGGCCCCTGTCCGCGGCACTGAGCGCCAAGGGCGCGGTCGTGACCGGCTTCGATTCCAGTCCTGCCATGCTCGAATTGGCACGACAGCGACTGGGGGAGAGCGCAGACCTCCACCTGGCCGACCTCAGCAGGCCGCTCCCTTTCGCCGATGACTCCTTCGACGACGTCGTCGCGTCCCTGGTCCTGCACTACCTTGAGGACTGGTCGGCACCGCTTGCCGAACTACGGCGCGTGCTCAAGCCGGGCGGCCGCCTGATCCTGTCGGTCAACCACCCCACGGTCAGCGTGGTCACCCAGCCAACCGAGGACTACTTCGCCGTCCGGGAGTACTCGGAGGACTACGAGTTCGACGGCGAGCCTGCGGTCCTGACCTTCTGGCACCGGCCCCTTCACGCGATGATCAACGCCTTCATCTCGGCCGGGTACCGTGTAGCCGCCGTAAGCGAACCAGCCCCATCTCCAGATACACCGCACGAACTCCTCCCCCCGCGCATCCTCACTGGCGAGAAGACAGCGTTCCTGTCCTTCATCTTCTTCGTCCTCGAAGCCGACAGAGTGTAGAGGTGGGATGTGGACCCCTGAGCCGACGCGAGGGCTGGGGCGCTGCGGTCCTGGTGGCGGCAGCGCTGGTCGGGTGGGGCGGAAGTGCAGTGTCTGAGGCCGCCAGGGTTGCCGCCGGTTCGCATCTACTTCTCTTTTTCGCTGTGCCGGCCGAATGTATTGGCGCAGGGCTCCGGGCTATTGCGCTAATGGCGGCGGTCGCCGCGGCGAGCCTTTTGGTGCCGCCGCTCATCAGAAGGATCCGCCGCCGCAAGCTACGGCTTGCAGCCGCGTGGACCGCAGGTCTGGCTGCGGCCGCTGCGGTGCCCTACCTTGCGCTCTTGTTGTTCTTCGCCTTCCTCACGGCTGGGATGTCTGCTGACTATGTGAGGCTTGAAGCCGCTGACGGCCAGTCGGTGCTCATCACCCAGGATCAGTTCGACGGCGAGGCAGTCGACATCTACGTGCGGCACGACGACACCCACTACCGGTGGAGCCGCAGCGCGCCCGAGCTCGCCGGCTGGCCGCGGGTAAAGGACCAGAACTGCAGGCTCGACCCGGTCGGCGGCGGACTTCAACTGGCCTGCAATTCCGGCACCTTGGCAATCGGCCAGAACCGTTAGCGTCGGAGCAGCGGAAAGTACATGGCGATCGGGCGGTCGCGCTGCCAACGAAGACGTGGCGGAGGGCAGCTTCGCAGGTTGGGCCCCGTCGGGGCCAGTAATGGAAGATTAACTCGTAAAGCCCCGATTTGCATGAATCCGGGCTTTTTGCAGCAATCGGCTTTTATCTTGGGGTTCCGCATCCGTCAATGAATTTCGACAAAATTCAGTTAACGGCGCCGTCAATTGTTGCAGCTCGATAACGAACTATACCCGCGGTCAACTTTCATGCCGTTCTGCCCTGTCATGGGTTTACGCTTCATCCCATGTGAGACGCGCCACACTGCCGCTGGGGGAGTGTGGACGTCTGTCTGGTGCCTACGGCGCCGGTCTCATCCACACCACAGAAACAAGGAGGCGGAATGCGATTCGGTCGTATTTCCAAAGCAGTGGGGGTCGCGGCAGCAGCAGCACTCGCACTGAGCGCTTGCGCAGGCAACAGCGGCGGGACAACCCCGTCGTCGGCCGCGGCAGCAGCCAAGACAGGCGGATCGGCAACGGTCGTAGAGGTGAACGCGTTCAATACGTTCAACCCCAACACCGCTGAAGGCAACACTGATATCAACTCCAAGATCAGCTACGCCACCCACTCCGGGTTCTTCTACGTCGATAACAAGCTGAACGTTGTACGCAACGAAAAGTTCGGCAAGATGGAAAAGGTCTCAGACAACCCGCTCACCGTGAAGTACACCATCAACGACGGCGTCAAGTGGTCTGACGGCACTCCCGTCACGGCAGCCGACCTGGTGCTTCAGTGGGCAGCATTCTCCGGCTACTACAACGATGCTGACGCGGATGGCAAGAAGGGCACCTCGTACTTCGACTACGCGGGAGATCCGACCGGCCTGGCGCTGACCGATTTCCCGGAACTCGGCGACGACAACCGCTCGATGACCCTCAAGTACTCCAAGCCCTTCGCTGACTGGGAAATCGCCCTCGGCGGCCCCGGCATCGACATTCCGGCCCACGTCCTTGCGAAGAAGGCCGGCCTGGCGGACGCCAAGGCCTTCGTTGACCTGGTCAAGGGCATGCCGCGCGGCGACGCTAAGAACCCCAAGCCCGCGAACAAGCAGCTCAAGGCCATGGCCGACATGTGGAACACCGGCTTCGACACCAAGACGCTGCCGGCCGACCCGAGCCTCTACCTCTCCAACGGCCCCTTCGTCGTCAAGGCCGTCAACCAGGACCAGTCCCTGACCATGGTCAGGAACAAGGACTACAACTGGGGCCCGGAGCCCAAGCTGGATGAAATCACCGTCCGCTACATCGGCGAAGCCCCGGCCCAGGTCCAGGCGCTGAAGAACGGCGAGGCCGACATCATCGCCCCGCAGGCTTCCGCCGACACGGTGGAGCAGCTCAAGGCCCTCGAAAGCCAGGGCGTCACGGTGGAGGTGGGCCACCAGCTGGCCTACGACCACCTCGACCTGAACTACAGCGGCCCGTTCGCCGACAAGAATGTCCGCGAAGCCTTCATGAAGACGGTTCCGCGCAAGGACATCGTCGACAAGATCGTCAAGAAGCTCGATGACAAGTCCGCTCCGCTGGATTCCCAGCTCTTCGTCCCGGACCAGGCCAAGTACGCCGACTCCGTCAAGGACAACGGCTCCTCCGCCTACCAGGATGTTGACATCGAAGGTGCGAAGAAGCTGCTGAACGGCGCCACCCCCACGGTCCGCATCATGTACAACAAGGACAACCCCAACCGGGTGGACTCCTTCTCCCTGATCCGCGAGTCCGCCGCCAAGGCAGGCTTCAAGGTCGTCGACGGCGGCCTCGGCAAGTCGGACTGGGGCGCGGCCCTCGGCAACGGCAGCTACGATGCCACCATCTTTGGCTGGAGCAACTCGGGTGTCGGCGTCTCCGGCGTCCCGCAGATCTTCAAGTCCGGAAACGGCTCGAACTTCAACAAGTTCACCGATCCCGACGCCGACAAGCTGATGGACGAACTGATCGTCACCACCGACAAGGCCAAGCAGGATGACCTGGTCCAGCAGATCGACAAGAAGATCTGGGCTTCCAGCTACGGCCTGCCGCTGTTCCAGTCCGTCGGCGTGGACGCATACAGCGACCGCGTCACCGGCGTGAAGTACATGCCGAACCAGACCGGTGTCTGGTGGAACTTCTGGGAGTGGGCGCAGAAGTAGCCCGCAGCCTCAAGTGACACTTGCTAGCTAAAGGCGTCGGGACCACGGCTTTACGGTCCCGACGCCTTTCTAGCGACCCCGGCGATGAACTGGCGCGGCCGCATCGTCCGGGGCATCCGGCCTAACTCTGAGACCGGTCCGGGCGATCCCTGGGCCCGAATACCGAGGTTCTATTCCCCATGGTGACCTACATAGTCCGGCGGCTCATGACTGCCGCCCTCATTCTTCTCGGCGCATCCTTCCTGGTGTATCTCCTGACAGCGGCGTCAGGCGACCCCCTCGAGGAATACCGCGCCATCAGCGCGGCCAACAAGCAGCAACTGATGGACGCCCGCACCGAACTCCTGCAGCTGGACGTCCCGCCGCCGCTGCGCTACTTCAAGTGGCTCGGCGGCGCCGCCCAGTGCCTCGTGCCCTTCGCCAACTCCTGTGACCTGGGCAAGAACATCGTGGGCCAGCCCGTCACCGACGCCTTGGGCCATGCCCTCATCCAGACCCTGACCCTGGTCACCGGTGCCACGGTGCTGGCCATCCTGGTCGGCATCACCCTGGGCATCATCACCGCCCTGCGCCAGTACAGCGCGCTGGATTACGGCGTGACCTTCATGGCCTTCCTGTTCTTCTCCMTCCCAATCTTCTGGGTCGCCGTCCTGCTCAAGGAATTCGGCGCCATCGGCTTCAACAACTTCCTGAGGAACCCGGAGATCCCGATACCGACCGCCATCGCCATCGGCATCGCCTTCGGTGCGCTGATCGCGGTGGCGATAGGCGGCGAGCTGAAGCGCAGGGTGCTTTCCGGCGGCGTCGTTTTCCTCTTCGTCACGGCCATCCTCATCTACTTCTCCGCCACCGAATGGTTCAAGGCCCCGGGCCTGGGCCCGGTGCTGATCGCCATTGCCGGCGTCGGCATCGCCTTCGCCGTCACCCTGCTCACCGCCGGCCTGAAAAACCGCAAGGCCCTGCAATCCGCACTGATCGCCGTCGGCGTCGGCGTGGTCCTGTACTTCCTGGTCCAGCCCCTGCTGGACCAGGCCACCTTCGTCATGATCGTGCTGCTGGCCATCGCCGCCGTCCTGGTCGGCTTGGGCATCGGTTACCTGGTCGGCGGCTACGACCGGGGGCAGTCGATGCGCGCGGCCGCCATCACCTCGTTCCTGGTGGGATTCATGATCCTGCTGGACCGTTTCATGCAGGCGTGGCCCACGTACTTCAACAACAGCCGGGTGCGTGGCCGCCCCATCGCGACCATCGGGGCGACCACCCCCAACATCGAAGGCGACTTCTGGGTCCTGGGCCTGGACTCCTTCACCCACCTGATCCTGCCGACGATGGCGCTGATCCTGATCTCCCTCGCCAGCTACACCCGGTTCACCCGGGCCTCGATGCTGGAGATCATGAACATGGACTACATCCGGACCGCCCGGGCCAAGGGCCTGTCGGAACGGACCGTGGTGATGCGCCACGCCTTCCGCAACGCGCTGATCCCGATCGCCACCATCGTGGCCTTCGACATTGGCGGCCTGATCGGCGGCGCCGTCATCACCGAATCGGTCTTCTCCGTCCGCGGCATGGGCTTCCTCTTCCTGGACGGCATCTCGCACGTTGACCCCAACCCGGTCATGGGTGTCTTCCTGTGTGTAGCCATCACTGCCATGGTGTTCAACCTCATCGCGGACCTCGCCTACTCCGCACTTGATCCGCGCGTAAGGGTAAAAGCATGAGCCAGCCAAGCCAGCAAGACGAAATCATGGCCGAAGAAGCCGCATTGCAGCCCACGCCGGCGGCCGGCATCGAGCCCGTCCTCGAAGCGAAGGGCCTGAGCCAGGGCCAGATTGTCCGCAAGCGCTTCCTCGGCCACTCCGGTGCCATCATCGGCCTGGTGGTTTTTGCGCTCATCTTCATCGTCGCCTTCACCTCGGTCGGGTACTGGGGCATCCCCGGCTGGTGGAAGTACAACCACGAGCAGGTTTCGCCGCTGGTCAACGACGGCGCGCCGACCTCCTCGCTCTGGCCGCTGGCCTGGGGCGAGCACCCGTTCGGCCAGGACCGGATCGGCCGCGACCTGTTCGCCATGACCATGCGCGGGGCGCAGCAGTCCATCACGGTCATGTTCGTCATCGGCATCATCGCGGGGCTGATCGGCGTCGTCGTCGGAGCGGTCTCGGGCTACTTCCGCGGCTGGGCCGAAGCAATCCTGATGCGGCTGACCGACGTGATCATCATCGTTCCGGCGCTGCTGCTCGCCGCCGTGATGGCGCAGATGGCCGGACGGCGGGACTCGGGAAGCTGGTTCGCCGCCTTCGCCAGCACCAACGGCGTCCTGGCCCTGGGCATCTTCCTCGGCCTGATCAGCTGGGTGAGCCTGGCCCGCCTGATGCGCGGCGAATTCCTGACCCTGCGCGAGCGGGAATTTGTCGACGCGGCCAGGATCTCCGGCGCCAGCAACGCGCGGATCATTTTCAAGCACATCCTGCCCAACGCCGTCGGCGTGCTGATCGTGAACGTCACGCTGACCATGTCCGCCGCGATCCTCACCGAGACGGCGCTGAGCTTCCTCGGCGTCGGCGTCAAGGCTCCGGATACCTCGCTGGGCCTGCTCATCTCGCAGAACCAGCAGGCGTTCGCCACCCGTCCCTGGCTGTTCTGGTTCCCCGGCCTGTTCATCGTGCTGATCTGCCTGAGCATCAACTTCATCGGCGACGGGCTGCGCGACGCGTTCGACCCGCGGCAGAAGAAGTTCAACGCTAAGAAGGCGCGGGAAACGGGCAGCCGGGTTCCGGAGGCCGCCCCGGTCACCGCATTTGATGGACCCAAGGACCACTAGATGCGCTGCAGCCACGCCGCCGGCAGCGGCCAGCTACCGGGCGGCAACCGCCCAGTAGCTGGCCGCCAGCAGCAGCACGACGCCGCCGATGGCCGCCCAGCGCAGCGTGACGGTCACAGCCGTGTCGGCGTCGCCTGCGGCGAGGGCGCCGCTTTCCACCAGGTCCCGCCAGCGCGTGCGCACCAGGCGGGCGGCCTGGCCGGAGTCGGTGGATTTGAGGTCGCCCGGCCGCACCGACTTCCCCGGGCCGTAGCTGGTGTCCGGCAGGCCCTGCAGGTCCTCGGGGCGGGCATTGCGTCCGCCCCAGATGCCCGGGGCCGGCGCCGCCCAGGCGGCGTAGCCCTTCTGTGCCGTCACCAGCGTCAGGGCGTAGCGGGTGTCCACGTGCACCAGGGCCGCCCACGGCACCAGGACCGAGCGGAACGGGTTCTCCAGGGTGACGCCGCCGTCGTGCACCACGACGGCGGGCATCCAGAAGAACTGCCAGCCCAGCAGCGCGATCAGCAGCAGCGGCGCGGTGGTGGGGAGTGCCGCGGGGCCGGCCGAGGCGACCGTGACCACCAGGCCGACGACCGCCACGGTCCAGGCCAGCCAGGCGAACCACTTGTTGGTCCTGGCCTTGAAGATTTCAACGTTTCCGGCAGCGGGCACAGTGCTCATGCCCCCCATAATTCAGTATTCCGAGTTCCAGCACTAATCACCGGTGCGACGGCGGCTCGGGTGGAAGGAAAAACCCATCATGACTGACTTCATCACCCTGGATCCCGCCCCGGCTCCCGCGCCCGGAAAAGGTGACACCGTCCTGGAGGTCCGGGACCTCAGCGTCGACTTCGGCGTGGACAAGAAGTGGGTTCCCGCGGCGATCGGCTTGAACTACGAGGTTCGGGCCGGTGAGGTCCTGGCGATCGTGGGGGAGTCCGGCTCCGGCAAGAGCGCCAGCTCGATGGCACTGCTGGGACTGCTGCCGAGCAACAGCCGGGTCAGCGGCAGCGTGAAACTTGGCGGCAAGGAATTGCTCGGCGGGAACGAGGCCAACATCCGCGCGGTCCGCGGCAAGGATGTCGCAGTCATCTTCCAGGAGCCCATGACGGCCCTGAACCCGGTGTACACCGTGGGCGCGCAGATCGTGGAGACCATCCGGCTGCACAATGAGGTCTCGCCCGACCAGGCAAAGGAGCGTGCCCTGCGGATGCTCGACCTCGTGGAGCTGCCGGACCCGGAAAAGGCCTTCAAGTCCTACCCGCACCAGCTCTCCGGCGGTCAGCGGCAGCGCGCCATGATCGCCCAGTCGCTCTCCTGCGACCCGAAGCTGCTGATCGCGGACGAGCCCACCACCGCGCTGGACGTCACCGTCCAGGCGGAAATCCTGGACCTCATGCGCAACCTGCGCAACAAGCTGGACAGTGCGATTGTGCTGATCACCCACGACATGGGCGTCGTGGCGGACCTCGCGGACCGGATCGCCGTCATGCGCCGGGGGCTGATCGTCGAGACCGGCACCGCGGAGCAGATCTTCCACAACCCGCAGCATGAGTACACCAAGGCCCTCCTGGCCGCCGTCCCGCACCTCGGGCAGGGCGGTGCGGCGAGCGACGACGAGGTTGACGTGACCGCGGCCCTCGCGGCGGCGACGCACGCCGACCTTGAGGCGGTCCCGCGTTCGGAGCTGCTCCGCCGCGAGCGCGAAAACGCCGCCGCGCTGTCCGCCGCCTCGACGGTGAAGCCGCAGGGCGAACCGGTGCTGGAACTCACCGACGTCGCCATCGAGTACCCCAAGCAGGGGCGCGTGCCGGCCTTCCGCGCCGTCGAGGGCGCCAACCTCGCGATCTACCCCGGCCAGGTGGTCGGCCTGGTGGGGGAGTCCGGATCCGGCAAGACAACGATCGGGCGTGCCGCCGTCGGCCTGCTCCCCGTGGCGGCGGGCACCATGAAGGTCGTGGGGCAGGACATCTCCGCCGCCAAGAAGAACGGCCGCCAGCTGCACGAAATGCGCCGGCACGTCGGCATGGTCTTCCAGGACCCGTCATCCTCGCTGAACCCGCGGCTGCCCATCGGCGAAAGCATCGGCGAACCGATGTTCCTCGCCGGCGTCGCCAAGGGCGCCGCGCTGCAGTCCCGGATCGAGGCGCTGCTGGACCATGTGGAACTGCCGCGCGACTACCGCAACCGGTACCCGCACGAGCTCTCCGGCGGCCAGAAGCAGCGCGTGGGCATCGCCCGGGCCCTGTCGCTGAAGCCGAAGCTGATGGTGGCCGACGAACCTACCTCGGCCCTTGACGTGTCCGTCCAGGCCAAGGTGCTCGAACTCTTCCAGAACCTGCAGAAGGAACTTGGCTTCGCCTGCCTGTTCGTCACTCACGACCTGGCCGTCGTCGACGTCCTGGCCGACAGGATCTGCGTGATGCAGCGCGGACGGATCGTCKAACAGGGCACCCGCKACCAGATCCTCCGGAACCCTCAGGAGGCCTACACCCAGCGGCTCCTGGCCGCTGTGCCGCTGCCGGATCCGGAGAAGCAGCGCGAGCGGCGGGAGCTGCGCGCCCAGCTGCTCTCGGGCGCCAGCTAAGGGGTTCCGCGGGAGATTTTCGGTTAACGGGCCATAACCAGGAGCCGCCGGGAGCGAATGGTACCAGCCAGTAATGTGTGACTTGAAATACGTTGCGATTGACGCTAGCCGTCACGACGTTGTCGAGTCACGGTTTGGCAACGGAGTTCCACCATTCGGACTTTTTGCGGTTAGGCTACTTCCATATGTAGGCCACGTCACAGGATATCTCTGTGCCCGGGCCTGCCGGGAAGCACAAGTCTCTCCCGCACGAACTCCCACAACTCTTAGGAGGCGGAATGCGTTTTTCGCGCACTTCCAAAGCACTGGGCATGGTGGCTATCGCCGCTTTGGCCCTTACCGGTTGCGGCGGCGGCGGTTCTAACACCGCCGGCGGCAGCACCGGCGGCAACGCCAGCAAGGTCATCATCGCCGACGGCTCGGAGCCGCAGCGCCCGCTGATGCCGGCCGACACCAACGAAGTTGGCGGCGGCAAGGTCATCGACATGATCTTCGCCGGCCTGGTCAGCTATGACCCCAGCGGCAAGCCCGTGAACGAACTGGCCGAGTCCATCGAAGGCAAGGACGGCCAGCACTTCACCATCAAGATCAAGAAGGACCAGAAGTTCACGAACGGCGAGGCCATCACCGCCAAGTCGTTCGTCGACTCCTGGAACTTCGGTGCGGCCGCTAAGAACGCCCAGCTCAGCGGCGCCTTCTTCGAAAGCATCAAGGGTTACGACGAGGCCAGCGCCGAAGGCTCCAAGGTCGAGACCATGTCCGGCCTGAAGGTCGTCGACGACCAGACCTTCACCGTCGAACTCAAGCAGCCGGAATCCGACTGGCCGCTGCGTCTCGGCTACACCGCCTTCGTTCCGGTTCCCTCCGGTGCGCTGAAGGACCCGAAGGGCTTCGGCGAGAAGCCGGTCGGCAACGGCCCGTACAAGCTGGCCGACGGCGGCTGGCAGCACAACGTGCAGATCCAGCTCGTCCCGAACCCGGACTACAACGGCCCCCGCAAGGCCAAGAACGCCGGCGTGACGTTCAAGATCTTCCAGAACGACGACGCCGCGTACCAGGACCTGCTGTCCAACAACCTGGACATCCTGCAGACCATCCCCACGAGCGCCTTGAAGAACTTCAAGACCGACCTGGGCGACCGCACCATCAACAAGCCGTACGCCGGCAACCAGACCATCGCGATTCCGGAATACCTGCCGGAGTGGAGCGGGGAAGCCGGCAAGCTTCGCCGCCAGGCCATCTCCATGGCCATCAACCGCGATGAAATCACCAAGGTCATCTTCAGCGGCGCACGCCAGCCCGCCAAGGACTTCACCGCCCCCGTCCTGGACGGTTACAGCGACTCGATCCCGGGTTCCGAGAACCTGAAGTTCGACGCCGACAAGGCCAAGGCCGCTTGGGCCAAGGCTGACGCCATCCAGAAGTGGGACGCCAACAAGACCTTCACCATCGCCTACAACGCCGACAAGGGCGGCCACAAGGCATGGGTCGAGGCTGTTGTGAACCAGCTCAAGAACACCCTGGGCATCAAGGTTGAGGGCAAGCCGTACGCGACCTTCAAGGAAGCCCGCAACGACGCCACCGCAGGCACGCTGACCGGTGCGATCCGCGCCGGCTGGCAGGCCGACTACCCGTCGCTGTACAACTTCCTCGGACCGATCTACAAGACCGGTGCAGGCTCGAACGACGCCCGCTACGCCAACAAGGAGTTCGACAAGGCCATCTCTGAAGGTCTCGCCGCTTCCTCGGTCAGCGAAGGCAACAAGGCCATGAACAAGGCCCAGGAAACCCTCCTGACCGACCTTCCGGCCATCCCCCTGTGGTACCAGGTTGCCCAGGGCGGCTGGAGCGACAAGGTCACCAACGTTGACTACGGCTGGGACGGCGTCCCGCTGTACTACAACATCACTGGCAAGTAACAACTGAACAACGGCGGGGGCTGCCTGGATTGGGGCCTCCGCCGTTGTTTTGCTTCCACCCCAATTTCTAAGCACCAGCCTTCGGCCGGTGTCTTCGCAGCCGGCCCGCCGTGACCGCACCGGCGACGGCTGCACCCATAGTGAAAAGGTTCTTTGATGAACAACTCCGCCGCATCCTTGGACAGGATGCCTGCTGACGGGGGTGTCCTTCGCTGATGGCGACCTACATCCTTAAGCGTTTCCTGCAGCTGATCCCGGTCTTCCTGGGCGCCACGCTGCTTGTCTACTTCCTGGTCTTCAGCCTGCCTGGCGACCCTATCGTGGCACTCTTCGGCGACAAGCCGGTCAACCAGGCCGTCGCGGCCCAGCTCCGCGAGCAGTACCACCTGGACCAGCCGTTCTGGATCCAATACCTGCTGTATCTCAAGGGGATCTTCACCTTCGACCTTGGCCAGGACTTCTCCGGCCGCCCGATCGCCGCCGTGCTGGGCGAGGTCTTCCCGGTCACGGCCCGGCTGGCCGTCATGGCGCTGATCTTCGAAGCCGTCTTCGGCATCATCTTCGGTCTGATCGCCGGCCTCCGGAAGGGCAAGTTCTTCGACGCAACGGTCCTGATCGCCTCCCTGATCGTGATCGGCATCCCGATCTTCGTGCTCGGCTTCCTGCTGCAGTTCACCATCGGCGTCCAGCTCGGCTGGGCCAAGCCCACCGTCAGCTCGGCCGCCAATGTGCAGGACCTGATCCTGCCGGCGATCGTCCTCGGCCTGGGCTCATTCGCCTACGTCCTGCGCCTCACCCGGACATCCGTCATCGAAAACATGAACGCCGACTATGTGCGCACCGCCACCGCCAAGGGCCTGTCCCGCTTCCGTGTGGTCCGCGTGCACATTCTGCGCAACTCGCTGATCCCGGTGATCACCTTCCTCGGCGCCGACCTGGGCGCCCTGATGGGCGGAGCCATCGTCACCGAAGGCATCTTCAACGTCCCCGGTGTCGGCAACCGGCTCTACCGCGCCGTTACGCAGGGTGAGGGCCCCACGGTCGTCTCGATCGTCACGGTGCTCGTGTTGATCTACGTCGTGTCCAACCTGCTTGTAGACCTGCTGTACGCCTGGCTTGACCCAAGGATCCGCTATGACGCCTGAGAACATGACCCCAGACCTGCGCCCTGCGGCGCCGGCGAAGCGGCACGTCGAACACTTCGTCGCCGACTTTGCCGAAACACCGCTGCAGGCAACCGACAAGGTCAAGGAAGACCAGGCCCCGCTGAGCCTTTGGGGCGAGGCCTGGAAGAACCTGCGCAGGCAGCCGCTCTTCCTGATCTCCGCGTTCCTGATCCTCGTCGTCGTCGCCGTGTCACTCTTCCCCTCGCTCTTTTCCGGTATTGATCCGGCCTCCGAGGCATGCCAGCTGGCCAATTCCGACGCCGGACCGGCGGCCGGGCACCCGCTGGGCTTCACCCAGCAAGGCTGCGACGTGTATGCGCGCGTCATTTTCGGCACGCGCTCCTCGGTGACCGTGGGCCTCTTCACCACCCTCGGCGTCCTCCTCATCGGCGGCATCATGGGGGCCCTCGCCGGCTACTACGGGGGCTGGGTGGACTCCATCCTGGCCCGCATCAACGACATCTTCTTCGCCCTGCCGCTGATCCTCGGCGCCATTGTGATGATGCAGCTGCCGGTGTTCCGTGCCAACCGCACGGCCTGGACGCTCGTGCTGATCCTGGTCACCTTCGGCTGGCCGCAGATCGCGCGCATCACCCGCGGCGCCGTCATCGAGGTCCGCAACGCGGACTTCGTGACTGCCGCCCGTTCCCTGGGTGTCTCCAAGTTCGGCGCGCTGATGCGCCACGTCATGCCGAACTCGCTCGCGCCGATCATCGTCGTGGCCACCATTTCGCTGGGCACCTTCATCGTCGCGGAATCCACCCTGTCGTTCCTCGGCATCGGCCTCCCGCCGAGCGTCATGTCCTGGGGCAATGACATCCAGGCGGCGCAGGCGTCCCTGCGGTCCAACCCGATGCCGCTGCTCTGGCCGGCTATCGCGCTGTCCATCACCGTCCTGAGCTTCATCATGCTGGGCGACGCCCTGCGTGATGCGCTCGATCCCAAAGCGCGCAAGCGATGAAAGGGGACGCCATGAACGCCTCTGTCGAAATCCACGAAGCCGGCGCGGCGGCCGGGCGCCCGCTCCTTGAAATCAAGGACCTGGCAATCAGCTTCACCACCAGCAACGGCGAGGTCAACGCCGTCCGCAACGCCCACCTCACCGTGATGCCCGGCGAAACCGTCGCGATCGTCGGCGAATCCGGTTCCGGCAAGTCGACGACGGCGCTGGCCGCCATCGGCCTGCTTCCGGGCAACGGCCGGGTGGCTGCCGGACAAGTCATCTTCGACGGCGAGGACATCGCCCACGCCTCGGAGAAGCGCATGATCGAGCTGCGCGGCAACAGCATCGGCATGGTGCCGCAGGATCCGATGTCCAACCTCAACCCGGTCTGGAAGATCGGTTACCAGGTCCGGGAAACACTCAAGGCGAACGGGCTGCCCAGCGGCCCGGACGACGTCGCGAAGGTGCTTTCCGAGGCCGGCCTGCCGGATGCTGCGCGCCGCGCCAACCAGTATCCGCACGAGTTTTCCGGCGGCATGCGCCAGCGTGCCCTGATCGCCATCGGCCTGTCCTGTCAGCCGCGCTTGCTCATCGCCGATGAGCCGACGTCGGCCCTGGATGTGACCGTGCAGCGCCAGATCCTGGACCACCTGGACAAGATGACCACCGAGCTCGGAACGGCCGTCCTGCTGATCACGCACGATCTGGGCCTTGCTGCCGAACGTGCCGACAAGGTCGTGGTGATGTACCGCGGGCAGGTCGTTGAATCCGGTCCCTCGCTGGAGCTGCTGCAGAACCCGCAGCACCCGTACACCCAGCGGCTCGTCGCCTCGGCGCCGTCGCTGGCGTCACGACGCATCCAGGCCGCCAAGGAACTGGGCGTCGAATCGGAGGACCTGCTGGCGCCGGCCGAGGACGTCGTCGTCGCGTCGAGCATGCCCGACGAGGTGCTCCAGATTGAGAACCTGAGCAAGGTCTTCAAGCTGCGCTCCGGCTTCGGCCGGGCCACCGACTTCACCGCGGTGGACGACGTCTCCTTCAGCGTCAAGCGCGGAACCACGACGGCGATCGTGGGGGAGTCGGGTTCCGGCAAGTCCACGGTGGCGCAGATGGTGCTGAACCTGCTCCAGCCCACCTCGGGCAAGATCGTGTTCGACGGCGTCGACACCTCCACGCTGAACAGCAAGGAGATCTTCGCCTTCCGCCGCCGCGTGCAGCCGATCTTCCAGGACCCCTACGGTTCCCTCGATCCGATGTACAACATCTTCCGGACCATCGAGGAACCGCTGCGGACCCACAAGATCGGGGACAAGGCCAGCCGCGAGAAGAAGGTCCGGGAACTGCTGGACCAGGTGGCGCTGCCGCAGTCCACCATGCAGCGGTACCCGAACGAGCTCTCCGGCGGCCAGCGCCAGCGCGTGGCAATCGCACGCGCCCTGGCCCTCGACCCCGAGGTGATCATCTGCGACGAGGCCGTTTCGGCGCTCGACGTGCTGGTGCAGGCGCAGGTGTTGAACCTGCTTGCAGACCTGCAGTCCCGGCTGGGCCTGACCTACCTGTTCATCACCCATGACCTTGCGGTGGTCCGGCAGATCGCCGACCACGTGTGCGTGATGGAGAAGGGCAAGCTGGTCGAAACCGGTTCCACCGACGACGTGTTCGACTCGCCGCAGCAGGACTACACCAAGGCCCTGCTCAACGCGATTCCCGGCGCCAAGCTCATGCTGCCGCCCGAGGTGGCAACGGCCTAGCCATAGGCTGCGGCAAGAGCAAGCCTTAAAACACAAGAGCCGGCGTCCACCCCAGGGTGGGCGCCGGCTCTTGCGTTGGCTGGTTGTTTCTTGGTTGTTTTCTGGTTGGTGGCTGACGGTCCTGGCCGGCGTGGGCCCGTGTCAGTCCTTACAGGTCGAGGGCCTCAAGCCGCTTGGTTAGCAGGGCCCCCGCGAGCCTGTGCCCTTCTGCATTCAGGTGGCGGTCGTCAGCCAGGTACCGGGCGAGACCGTAACGGGTCAGCCAGTCGCCGACGCTGACGAAGGAGAGACCGTACTCCTTGGCAACCGCGCCCAGCAGGGTGTCCACCTGTGTCCGGCGCCCGCCGCCGGCCTGGGCGCCCCGCGCCAGGGTCCCGACCAGCACCACCTCGGCGGCGGGGTAGCGGTCCTCGATGGCCTGGATCAGGCGCTCGGCGTGCTCAGCAATGTCGACATTTGAGGCGCCTCTGGCGGCGTCGTTTCCGCCGCCTTCGATGACGACCAGCGGTGGCGCGCCGTAGGGCAGGCGCCAGTCCCCGTTCTCGAGGCCGTCGATGTAGTTTCCGCGGGTGCCGTTGCCGGCCACGAACCCGGTGCCGCTTCCGCCGCCGAACACCACGTCGTAGCCGAGGTTCCCGAGGGCAAGCCGGGGCCAGCTCTCCGAAGGCTCGGACTGGGAATCGCCGATCAAGACGGCGGTGCTCGAAATGTCCTCGACGATGACTTCGTCCCTGCCGTTCGCAGGGTTCCGGTAGATCGAGCCCGGGGGCAGGCTGTCCGGATTCACCGCTGCGGTCTTCTTGCGGACGGAACCTGCTGCCGCGGGCTGTCCCGGGCCGGCCGCCGCGGCCACCGGAAGCTCCTTCACGCGGTCTGAGGTTTTGGGCAACTCGGCTGCGTCGGGCGCCGGGGCACAGCCGCCAAGGAAGAGGGCTGCGGCGAGAAATGGCGGGATGATACGGGCCATCCTCTGGACGCTTGGCATGTCGGACTTCCCCCGCGTTCGTAGTTACTCCAGCAATAATGCGGCATGCCCGGCCCGAACACCAGTGACTTTGGTCACCTGACAGCGTGGGGGACTCACGATTCGGTAACAGGCCGGGGGAGGGGCGCTTTGGGATTTTAGGCCAATAAATGCCCTAGCGTCTAGAATGGATGAAGGCGCCCTGTGTCAAAGGGCCGTACCTGTCGTGCGTTCCGGTTGGAAATGTCGCGATACAACAGCTGACTTCACCACTGAATCGAGCAATAACGCATGTCTGAAACCACCACCAACACTGCGGTAGCCACTGCATCGCGCAGTGACCTGCGCAACGTCGCGATCGTGGCCCACGTTGACCACGGCAAGACCACTCTGGTCGACGCCATGCTCAAGCAGACCAACTCCTTTGCCGAGCACAACCACCTCGAAGACCGTGTCATGGACTCCGGTGACCTGGAACGCGAAAAGGGCATCACCATCCTGGCCAAGAACACCACGGTGGCCTACAACGGTCCGTCCTCGCACGGTGAGACCATCACGATCAACGTGATCGACACCCCCGGCCACGCCGACTTCGGCGGTGAGGTCGAGCGCGGCCTGTCGATGGTCGACGGCGTCGTCCTCCTCGTCGACGCCTCTGAGGGCCCACTGCCCCAGACCCGCTTCGTGCTGCGCAAGGCCCTCGCCGCGCACCTCCCGGTGATCCTGTTGGTCAACAAGACCGACCGCCCCGACGCCCGGATCGAGGAAGTCGTCCACGAGTCCATGGACCTGCTCCTTGGCCTGGCCTCCGACCTCGCCGACGAAGTTCCGGACCTGGACCTGGACAAGATCCTCAACGTTCCGGTCGTCTACGCCGCCGCCAAGGTCGGCCGCGCTTCGCTCGAGCAGCCCGCTGACGGCACCGCTCCGGAGAACGAGGACCTGGAGCCGCTGTTCCAGACCATCATCGACCACATCCCGGCGCCGACCTACAACCCGAACGGTGTGCTGCAGGCGCACGTCACCAACCTTGACGCCTCCCCGTTCCTTGGCCGCCTCGCCCTGCTGCGTATCTACAACGGCACCCTGCGCAAGGGCCAGACCGTGGCCTGGGCTCGCGCCAACGGTGAGCTGAAGAACGTCAAGATCACCGAGTTGCTCGCCACCAAGGCACTGGACCGCGTCCCGGCCGAGTCCGCGGGCCCGGGCGAGATTGTCGCCGTCGCCGGCATCGAGGAAATCACCATCGGTGAGACCCTGACCGACGCCGAGAACCCGCAGCCGCTGCCGCTGATCACGGTGGATGACCCCGCCATCTCCATGACCATCGGTATCAACACTTCGCCGCTGGCCGGCAAGGTCAAGGGCGCGAAGGTCACCGCACGCCAGGTCAAGGATCGCCTCGATAAGGAACTGATCGGTAACGTCTCGATCAAGGTGCTCCCCACCGAGCGTCCGGATGCCTGGGAAGTCCAGGGCCGTGGCGAGCTCGCGCTGGCCATCCTGGTCGAGCAGATGCGCCGCGAAGGCTTCGAGCTGACTGTGGGCAAGCCGCAGGTTGTCACCAAGACCATCGACGGCAAGATCCACGAGCCGATGGAGCACATGACCATCGACGTGCCGGAGGAGTACCTCGGCGCCGTCACCCAGCTCATGGCAGCCCGCAAGGGCCGCATGACCAACATGGCCAACCACGGCACCGGCTGGTGCCGCATGGAATTCATCGTTCCGGCCCGTGGCCTGATCGGCTTCCGCACCAAGTTCCTCACGGACACCCGAGGCGCCGGCATCGCCGCCTCCATCTCCGAAGGCTACGAGCCGTGGGCCGGCCCGATCGAGTACCGCACCAACGGTTCGATGATCGCCGACCGCGCCGGTGTTGTGACCCCGTTCGCCATGATCAACCTGCAGGAGCGTGGCTCCTTCTTCGTCAAGCCCACCTCCGAGGTCTATGAGGGCATGATCGTCGGCGAGAACTCCCGCGCCGATGACATGGACGTCAACATCACCAAGGAAAAGAAGCTCACCAACATGCGTGCCGCTTCCTCGGACACCTTCGAGAACCTGACGCCGCCGCGCGACCTGACCCTCGAAGAGTCCCTCGAATTCGCCCGCGAAGACGAGTGCGTCGAGGTCACCCCGGAGTCGATCCGCATCCGCAAGGTCATCCTCGACACCAACGAGCGGGCCAAGTCCAACCGCGCCCGCGCCAAGGTCTAATCCCGGTCTCCCGGCTTCGGCTGAGACGTGACTAAGAGAGCTGCCGGAAGGGCAGGCGGTATTGCCGCCGCCCTTCCGGCAGCTCTTTTTGTTGCCCTGGCCGGCACCGCGCTGCACCGGCAGCATCTGGCAGTGGCCGGCGTCGACCTTCCCTGGGGCGCTGTCGCCGCGCTGGTCCTGCTGGCGTCCGTGGAGCTGCTGCTCGGGACCGCCTTCCGTTCCCTCGTCCCGACGGCGGTCTGCGGTGCGGGATGCTACGCGCTGACAGGCTGGTGGTCCACCCTCGAGGTAGGCAAGCGGCTGATCATCGGGGACCTCGCCGGGAATCTCTGGATCTTCGGCGCGGGCGCGGTCACAGTGGGCATGCTCGTCTGGTGCCGCCGCTACGCACGGCGCGCGGGGTAGCGGAGCCGGACCCACGGTGGACATGCCCATCCTCCGCTCCCCGGGGTGGACATGCCCATCCTCCGCACCTGCCCCCTTGGGACATGCCCATCCTTCGGCCGCTGGGGTGGACATATTCGCACTATGTCCACCGCTCGGGCCCGGCAGCGGACATGTCCCGTTCTGAGCAATGGACATGCCCAGTCCGGGACCTGCCAAACGGACATGTCCCGATCCCGCCGGTGTACATGCCCAACGGCGGCGCCTACCCACGGACATGCACTTGTGCACATACCGGAAAAAGGGGCTGCTCCGGGGCGGTCGGCATAGAGATCATGGGCCCATGGTCAAAGTCAGTGAAGTCATGTCCAAGCACGACGGCGTGGCCCGCGCCAAGCATCTCGCGGCGGCCGGAATATCCAGCTTCCAGCTCAACGCCGCCCTCGCCAACGGAAGTGTCGCCCGGGTCGCCCGCGGGGTATACGCAATACCGGGCGCGGATCCGCAACTGGTCGCCATCCGTTCCCTGCCCGCCGAGCCCGCCTGTGTCAGTGCCGCGCACTTTAGTGGACTTTGGGTGCTCGAAACGCCCAAGCATCCGCATGTAGCGCTGCCCCACAGCCGCAGTTACCCGGGCTTTGTCTGCCACCGGTCTGCGGCACCGCCGACACTGCTGGACACCGTGGTCCAAAGCCTGCGCTGCCTGCCGGAACTGGACGGCCTGGCACTCGCCGAATCCGCCGTCGTCCTCAAGGGCCTTCCGCTATCAGCGCTCCGACAGCGGCTGGCCGGCCGGAGCGACGCCCGGGAGCGCAGAATTGCTGCGGCTATCGTTCCGCAGTCGCAGTCGGTCATCGAGTGCATGGCGCGGTTCCTCCTGCGACGGGCGGGCTTTCATGTTGAGTCGCAGGTGAACATCCCCGGAATGGGCCACCTGGACCTCATGGTGGACGGCCGGCTCGGGATTGAGACCGACGGTGCCGGGTTTCACATGGACCGCGCAAGTTTCGAAGAAGACCGACGGCGGTGGAATGTCACTGTCCGGTTGGGCGTACCCACCCTGGTCGTGACCTACCCTCTGCTCAAATATCGTCCTCAGGAATTCATAGCCATGGTCCGTGAGGCGTTGAACCGGCTCTCAGCGGCCGCTTGACGCCGGTCGTCCGGGCCGAGCAAAGCAGATCGCAGGGTGTGTGCATCCCCTGCCGGCACTGGACTTGTCCGCGTTGCAGCATCGTCGATGGACATGTTCCGCGCTCGGTCGGGCGCGGGACGGACATGCTCCGTGCGCGCGGCCGGCAATGGACATATGGACAATATGTCCATTGCCCGGCTCTAGGCGAGGACATGTCCGTCGGCGACCGCGGAGAATGAGCGTGCTCCCCGCTCCCGGCCAAGGCTGGACACATGGGCAGTATGTCCATTGCTCGAAGCTAGGGGTGGGCATGTTCCGCGGGGGGCGGGTGGGCTCGCAACGGGCATGCTCCCCGCTTCCCGTCAGGGATGGACGTATACGTGTTATGTCCATTGCTCAGTGCAGGCGGTGGGCATGTCCGGCGGCGCGGGCAGGGGGTGGGCATGTCCGGCGGCCGGGGCTACGGTTGGGCGTGTCCCCGGGGCCGGCGGGGCGGGGCGGGCGGGACTTCCTTGGCCGCCACGACGAGCCGGAGCGGGATGACGACGTCGGCGCGCCGGGTGCGGACGGTGCAGCCGCCGTCGGCCTTCCCCACGAGGTCGCCGATCGCGTCCGTGAGGCCTCCCTCGATCCGGTACCGCACCACCACGCGGGTGCCCAGGGGTGCATCGGAGAGGAACTGCTGCGGCTGGGGGATCGGTGAACTCACCCGTTCATAGTAGGACGCGCGGGCTCTGTGACGCCCGGCTAGGTTCGCGGGATCAGACTGGGAGATAATAGGCTCGGAAGTCAGTAGCCCGGCGCTCAGGCCGGGAGCAAGATCCGGCGGGACGCCGGAACCAACGTGGAGAGGCCAGGGACGTGACGTACGTAATCGCGCAGCCGTGTGTAGATGTCAAAGATAAGGCATGTATTGAAGAGTGCCCCGTCGATTGCATCTACGAGGGTGAGCGCTCCCTGTACATCCACCCGGACGAGTGCGTGGACTGCGGTGCCTGCGAGCCGGTCTGCCCCGTCGAAGCCATCTACTACGAGGACGACACCCCCGAGGAGTGGGCCGACTACTACAAGGCCAACGTTGAGTTCTTCGACGTGCTCGGTTCGCCGGGTGGCGCCGCCAAGATCGGCAACACCCACACGGACCACCCGATGATCGCCGCCCTGCCCCCGCAGAACCAAGACAACTAGGACGGCGCTCCGGTGACTTCTGCGGTGCGCAGCTTCGGCCTCAGCCTGCCCGACTACCCGTGGGAAGCCATGGCCCCGTATCTCGCGCGGGCCGCGGCGCACCCGGGGGGCGTAGCCAACCTCTCGATCGGCACCCCGGTGGATGACACGCCGGCCCTGGTGCAGGAGGCGCTCCGGGCGGCCGCCAATGCGCCCGGCTACCCGACGGTGCACGGCACCCAGGCGCTCCGGGAAGCGATCGCTGCCTGGTTCGACCGGCGCCGCGGCGTCCCCGGACTGGACCCGCAGAACGTGATGCCCACCGTCGGGTCCAAGGAGCTCGTGGCCTGGCTGCCGTTCCTGCTCGGGCTCAGGGCCGGCGACGTCGTGGTCCGCCCGACCGTCGCGTACCCCACCTACGACATCGGGGCCACCTTCGCCGGCGCGGAGCACGTGGCCGCGGACGACCTCGACGAACTCGACGCCGACACCCGCTCGCGCGTCCGGCTCGTCTGGATTAACTCCCCGGCCAATCCAACCGGCAGCGTCCGCGACGTCGCGTCGCTGCAGCGGATCGTCGGCCAGGCGCGGGAACTTGGTGCCGTGGTCGCCTCCGACGAGTGCTACGCCGAACTTGGCTGGGGCGAATGGGACGTCCAGCGCGGCGGCGAGCCGGTCCCCAGCATCCTTGACCCCCGGGTGGCCGGGGACTCCCATGAGGGCCTCCTGGCGGTCTACTCGCTGAGCAAACAGTCCAACCTCGCCGGCTACCGCGCCGCTTTCGTGGCCGGCGACGGCGCGATCATGGCCAACCTGGTGAACAGCCGCAAACACGCGGGCATGATCGTGCCGTACCCGGTCCAGGAGGCCATGCGGGTGGCCCTCGGCGACGACGCCCACGTGGCGGCGCAAAAGGACCTGTACCGCGGCCGGCGCGAACGGATCGTCCCGGCACTGGAGCGTTTCGGGCTGGACATCCGTGAATCCCGCGCCGGACTGTACCTCTGGGCCACGGCGGGCGAGGCGACCTGGGACACCGTGGGCAGGCTCGCCGACCGTGGAATCGTCGTCGGTCCCGGTGTCTTCTACGGGGACGCCGGCAACGGCTTCATCCGGGTGGCGCTCACTGCCAGTGACGAGCGGATCGACGCCGCCGTCGAGCGGCTGGCTACGGGACCGTAACAATGCTGTGAGGAGGGCCACAAGATGCGGGATTTGGTCGCCTTGGAATCGCCTCGGATTAGTGCCACCCGCGAACTGACGGTAGTTTTTAACTGACTATCAATGGTGGCTTTCCACAAGAAGGCAGCGCAGCCGTTGGAATCCGTGTCCAGATACAGGTTCCGTGGGCGGCTTCACCAGATGTTGGATCAAGCTTTCAACAGGGGCCCAGACGCCTCATGAGGAGAATCCATGACTGAGACCACCAGCGCAACCCTGCGTCACGCGGGCGGCGAGCTCGAGCTCCCGCGCATCAAGGTTGTTGAAGGAAACGAAGGCTACGACGTTTCCAAGCTGCTGAAGCAGACCGGCGCCGTTGCCTTCGACCCCGGTTTCATGAACACCGCGGCCACCACCTCGGCCATCACCTACATTGACGGTGACGCCGGCATCCTGCGCTACCGGGGCTACCCGATCGAGCAGCTCGCCCAGCACTCCAGCTTCCTGGAAGTTTCCTACCTGCTGATCTACGGCAACCTGCCGACGCCGGCCGAGCTGGAAGCGTTCGACCAGCGGATCCGCCACCACACCCTGCTGCACGAGGAGCTCAAGGGCTTCTTCAGCGGCTTCCCGCGCGACGCCCACCCGATGCCGGTGCTGTCCTCCGCCGTGTCCGCGCTGTCCACCTTCTACCAGGACTCGCTGGACCCGTTCAACGCCGAGCAGGTTGAGGTTTCCACCTACCGGCTGCTGGCCAAGATGCCGGTCATCGCTGCCTATGCCCTGAAGAAGTCCGTCGGCCAGCCCATGCTGTACCCGGACAACTCCCACAACCTCGTGGAGAACTTCCTGCGCCTGAGCTTCGGCCTCCCGGCCGAGCAGTACGAGGTGGACCCGGTGGTCGCCAAGGCACTGGACCTGCTGCTGATCCTGCACGCGGACCACGAGCAGAACTGCTCCACCTCCACGGTCCGCCTGGTCGGCTCCTCCAACGCCAACCTCTTCGCCTCCGTCTCCGCCGGCATCAACGCGCTCTTCGGCCCCGCCCATGGCGGCGCCAACGAGGCCGTGCTCAAGATGCTCCGCCAGATCCAGGCCGACGGCATCAAGCCCGAGGACTACATGGAGAAGGTCAAGAACAAGGAAGACGGCGTCCGCCTGATGGGCTTCGGGCACCGGGTCTACAAGAACTACGACCCGCGCGCCAAGATCGTCAAGGCCACCGCCCACGAGATCCTCAGCAAGCTCGGCGGCAACGACGAGCTGCTGGAGATCGCGCTCCGCCTCGAAGAGAAGGCGCTGCAGGATGACTACTTCATCGAGCGCAAGCTCTACCCGAACGTGGACTTCTACACCGGCCTGATCTACAAGGCCATGGGCTTCCCGGAGAAGATGTTCACCGTGCTGTTCGCGATCGGCCGCCTGCCGGGCTGGATTGCCCAGTGGCGTGAAATGATCAGCGACCCGAACACCAAGATCGGCCGCCGCGCTGCCAGCCATTAACGTGCGCTACCTTCAGGAATAGACTGGATAAGTACGTCATGCCAAGGGAGGCAATCGGATGCACCACACAGG